>CACFKZ010000001.1 GCA_902566945.1 uncultured Pelagibacteraceae bacterium
GATTTGACTGAATTTCTTTTTTAATGATGAAGTTATTTTTTTTAAATTACAAAAAACTTGAACATTTTCATTTTTGTCAATTAAAATATAACAATGCGGTGTTGGAACATATTTTGAGTCATTGCCTCTAATATTTAGAACCCAAGCACTATTTTCGCTCGCTGTGATAAATTGAAAATCAGCACTAGATTTTTTTAACAAGTTGGCAATTTTTCTAATTTTAGACTTATAATTTAATCCAGAAGAGTTTTTCGGTAAGGTATAAAACTTTGAAGTATTTTCTCTAATTTTTCTTTTCCAAATTTGGTCAATTAAATTGTTATTTAATGGTTTAAATTTACAATTCTTATTTTTAAAAAAGATATTTAAAAACTGTTTGGTAAAAAGTTTTGGGTCAAATCCTATAGTTAATTTTTTATTTTTAAGAATATCACTAGGCATTTTATTTGGAAAAGTAACTATCTTAAATGAACTTCCACTTTGCTTAATTGCCTGTAAGGTATATCTACCATCCACGAATAAATAACTATTATTTTTAAGAATGAGAGAAAAACCATAGGAGCCTGAAAAGTTAGAAATAAAATTTAGTCTGTCATTAAAGTCAGACACATTCTCTTCAAAAAATTGATCATTTTTAGAAATTATATACCCATCAATATTTTCTCTTTTAAAAGTATTTTTTAATCTCTTTATTTTTTCCATTTAAGCATTTTATTTTTTCTATATCTATCCCACCCAGGGCTTCTGTACTCTTCATCATATTCAATTGAATCATCTTGATTAAAATCAAAATCGCTAGTTTCTGAAATTCCAGTTTCGTTTTTTTCCACACTTTCATCTGGTATTTCATTAATAAATCTTGAAGGAAGTGCATCCATCCAGTCACCATGATAAGCTCTTTTCATAGCAAAAGATAAGTATGCCTCTTTTTTTGCTCTTGTAATACCTACATAGGCTAATCTTCTTTCTTCTTCTAAAGCAAAGTCACCTTTCTCTTCTAAAGATTTTTGGTGAGGAAACAACCCCTCCTCCCATCCTGGAAGAAATACAACTTCAAACTCTAAACCTTTAGCAGCATGCATTGTCATAAGATTTACTTTAGCACCCTCCCACTCTTGGTCTATTGAGGTAGCCAATGCTACGTGCTCAAGAAAACTTTGTAAATTGTCATAGTCTTGCATGGCTCTAAGTAATTCTTTTAAATTTTCTAATCGATTTTCATTTTCTAAATCCTTTTTATTTTTTAACATAGATGAATACCCGGATTCGTCTAATACTAACTTAAGCAAATCATAGTGTTTCATTTTTGATGAGTCTTTTCGCCACTTATGAATCATATTTATTAATTGACTTAGTGTGGTTTTAATTTTTGGTTTAAAATTTCCATTTTCAATAATTTTTATTATTGAGTCCTCTAGACATAATTTATTAGCTTTTCCAAATGAATAAATTTGACTAAGCGAGCTTTCTCCAACACCTCTTTTAGGTGATCCAATAACTCTTTCTAGGGCCAAATCATCGAATTTTTGATTTATTATTCTTAAATATGAAACCGCATCTTTTATTTCAGCTCTTTCATAAAATTTGATACCCCCTAAAACTCGATAACCTATACCTACTTGAAGAAATCGTTCCTCAAACTCTCTAGTTTGGTAAATTGCTCTGACTAATATTGAAACATCATTTAAAGAATATTTCTTTTTAATTTTATTCTCAATTATATCACTTATACCTTGTGCTTCCTCTTTACCAGTTCTATAGCAGTTCAACTTTACCAATTCACCTTGATTTGCAGATGACCACAATTTTTTACCTACTCTATTCGTATTTTTTGAAATTAAATTAGATGCAGTTTCTAGAATATTTTTAGTAGATCTATAGTTTTGTTCTAATTTAAAAACTTTACAATTCTTATATATTTTATTAAATGTCAAAAAATTTTTAATTTCTGCTCCTCTCCAGCTATAAATAGATTGATCATCATCACCTACACAACAAATATTTTGATTCTGGTTTACCAATAAATTTAACCATTTATTTTGAATAAAGTTAGTATCTTGAAACTCATCAACTAAAATATATTTAAAGGTATTATGATAAATTTCTTTTATATCCTTATTTTCCTCTAAAAGCTTAACACAAAATAAAATAAGATCTCCAAAATCAAATGCGTTTAAATCTTTAGTTTTATCTTGATAAATTTTATAGACTTTTAAAATTGATTTAATTATAGAATTTGATTCTTCTAAATTTACATCTTTAGGTAAAAGACCTTTATTTTTCCATTGATCTATATGATACATAATTAATTGAGGAGAAAATTTTTTTGCATCTAAATCTTCAGCCTTTACAATATTTCTAACAAGTTTTTTCTGATCGTCGGTATCTAAAATTGTAAAATTGCTTTTATATTCTAAAGCTTCAGCGTGTCTTCTCAACAATTTAACACTTATCGAATGGAAAGTGCCTAGCCAAGGAATTGCATTAGAACTTCCTTTGATGTGATTCATAACTCTATTTTGCATCTCTTTTGCCGCTTTATTTGTAAAAGTCACACATAAAATTTGATTAGGAAAAGCTTTTTTTTGATTGATGATGTGAATTAATCTTGTGGTAAGAACTCTTGTTTTACCTGAACCAGCTCCAGCAACAATTAAGTTAGGACCCTCTGTGCTATGGACAGCGTCTTTTTGTTCTTTGTTTAAACCACTAATTAATTTATCTATGTCATTCATAAGTTGAATTTTCATTTATATACTACTTGGAAAAATAAAAAAAATGATAAATAAAATTTATAAAATAATTAACAACAAATTTTCAAGATTTTTTAAATTTATTTTTTTCTTGAGATACCTTTTTGCAATTTTTTTTGTCGCAACAGTCTTGTTTGTAACAATTCCTCAGCTTTTTGATTATAAAAAAAAACAGTATGTTATTTTTTCAGATCTAAGCAATAACTATGGAATAGATATAGAAAAAATAGGGAGGATTAAATTTAAATCCTTTCCGACTCCTCATTTACAAATAGATAATTTAATTGCAAATTATTTATCAAGTGAAACAAAGTTAGAAGTAGAAAAATTATTAATATTTCCTAAGTTAATCAGCATTTATAATTATGATAATTTTGAAGTAAGAAAAATAAAATTATTAAACAGCTTTATAAAAACTGATGTAAAAAAAATAACTTTATTAAGTAAAAATATCTTCGGTACTTACCCAAAAATATATTTTAAAGATTCAAAGATTAAAATTACAGATACCAATAACATCATTCTCGATTTAAACAATGTCAGCCTTTCAAATTATGGTTATTATAGAAATGTTATAAACGGAAAGGTTTTTAACACAAATTTTAAAATAAAATTATTAGATAATTTAAGGAATATAAATTTTAATTTAGTAGATACAGGAATATCGGCCACACTAAATTTATTAGATAATAATACGAGAGACTCTTATTCCGGAATTTTAGAGGGAAGTATTTTAAAATCAAATTATAAGATAGATTTTCTCTACGATGATGAGTCAATAAAAGTTAGTAGTTTTTTTTTTCGAGATAAAAAATTATCATTTGACAGCAAAGGAAATATCACACTATCACCTTTTTTTAAAATTAGTTTAGAATCAGAAATTAAAAAATTTGATAAAAAAATTTTAAACAATTTAAAAATTAATAAAATCCTTGATTACAAAAAATTAATAAAAAAATTAAATTTTGAAAAAAAAATCAATTATAAATCAAAAACATTCAGACCTAATTTAATTGATAACTTAGATATCGAATCCAAATTAGCATATGGAAGATTAAATATTTCAAAAAAATTAATAACTGCTGAAACTAATTTTGATTGTTCGAGTAATATTAATCTTTTAGATGAATTTCCAGTACTTGATTTTATTTGCATTATAAATTCTCCTGATAAGAAGAAATTTTTAAAAAAATTTGATGTGAGTTATAAGAAAAAAAATGAAGCATTTTACTTAGACATGAAAGGAAACTTAAATATTTTAAATAACAAAATTAGTTTTGATCATGTTAGAATGAATAATGATTATGATGCTACAAAAGAGGACTTAAAGTATTTTAAATCTACCTTCGAGAATATATTATTTGATGATAATTTTTTAAATATATTTGATTTGTCAAAGATAAAAAAATTTGTCTTAGAAATATCATAAATTATTTAGGTTTTGTCATTTTTATAGGGCTCATAATTTTATCGTACTCTTTTTCATTTATAAGACCTGATTTTACAACTTCATGCTTGAGAGTAGTGCCATTTTTATAAGCAGCATTAGCAATTTTTGCAGCTTTGTCATAACCAATCTTTGGAGCTAATGCAGTTACTAACATTAAAGAATTGTCCAAGAGATGTTTAATTCTTTTTTTATCAGCTTTAATTCCCTTAACACAGTAAAGTGCAAAGGTTTTTGCTGAGTCACTCATAATCTCAATAGATTGTAAAATATTATGAATTATAAGTGGTTTAAAAACATTTAATTCAAAATGTCCATGTGAACCTGCCATAGTAATACCGTTGTGGTTCCCGATGACTTTTACACAAACCATTGTCACTGCTTCTGATTGTGTAGGATTTATTTTTCCAGGCATAATAGAGGAACCTGGCTCGTTAGATGGTAATATAAGTTCTCCATATCCTGCTCGTGGTCCTGATCCAAGAAATCTAATGTCATTTGCAATTTTCATTAAGCAAACAGCTGTTGTATTAAGTGTACCAGAAAAATTTACAATTTCATCATGTGCGGCTAATGCAGCAAATTTATTGTTTGAGGGTTTAAAAGGAAGCTTTGTTATTTTGCATATTTCCCTAATAATTTTTTTGTCAAAATTTTTACGAGTATTTAATCCTGTGCCTACAGCAGTACCTCCTTGTGCTAAGAAATAAATTTCTTTTAAAGCATTCTCAATTCTAACAATGCATTTCTTCAATTGAGAGTGATAACCTGAAAATTCTTGACCCAAAGTTAAAGGTGTTGCGTCTTGCAAATGAGTTCTTCCAACTTTTACTATTCTCTTAAAATCATTTGTTTTTTTAGCCAACTCTCTCTCTAAAATCTTTAAAGATGGTAAAAGTTTTTCTCTTGCTTTTAAAGCTATAGCAATATGCATTGCGGTTGGAAAAACATCATTAGTTGACTGGGATTTATTTACATGATCATTTGGATGGACTGGTTTTTTGGTACCCATTTTACCACCCATCATTTGAATAGCTCTATTTGCGATTACTTCATTTACATTCATATTTGTTTGAGTACCAGATCCAGTCTGCCAAACTTTAAGAGGAAAGTGTTTATCATGTTTGCCTTTAATTACTTCATCAGCTGCTTTAATTATGTACTTACTTATTCTGGGTTCTAAATCTTTATTTTTTGCGTTAACTATCGCAGCAGCTTTTTTAATTATTGCAATTGAGTGGATAACTAATGGTCTAACTAGAAAATCACCAATATTAAAATATTTATTTGACCTTTCTGTGGATGCTCCCCAAAACTTATCACCAGGAACCTTTATTTTTCCGATACTATCAAATTCAGTTCTGTATTTCATTATTGATTCTTTGATATAATACACTTTATTTAAAAAATAATAAATTATAAAGGATAAGAAATGAGTAACTTTGAAAGAGTTAAAAAATTTATGGAAACTTTTGGCCAGGAAGTAAAGCAAAAAGCTGAATTTCCTAACGATAAAATCACAACACTAAGATATGATTTAATAAAAGAGGAACTTGAAGAATTACGAATTGCGATGGAAAGAAAAGATATAAAAGAAGTTGCAGATGCTTTAACTGATATTTTGTACGTCACATACGGTGCAGGACATGCTTTTGGAATAAATCTAGATAAATGTTTTGAAGAAGTGCAAAGTTCAAATATGAGTAAATTAGGTGAGGACGGTCGGCCAATTTATAATGATAAAGGCAAGGTTATGAAAGGACCAAATTATTTTAAACCTGATTTAAATAAATTTGTAGCATGATGAAAAACAATTACCATTGGATTTTATTAGGAATAGCCACCGGGATAGTTATTTATTTGATTGATAAATATATTTTTTAATTTTTAACAATAGAATGAAAGTTATTGACAATTTATTTGTCTACGGAACTCTTCAAAAGGGAAAACAACACGAAAATTTTTTAAATAATTTAAAAGGTAGCTGGAAAAAAGGCTACGTTTTTGGAGAACTTATAAATATAAGTTCAGGCCCAGATTATGGCTATCCGGCTTTAAAATTAGATGCCAAAGGCTCAAAAATTTATGGAATGATATTTCATTCAAAAGATTTGGAAGGTCATATAAAAAAAATTGATAAGTTCGAAGGTGATAGTTACAAAAGAATTATTTCAAAAATAATTTTAGAGGACGGTTCCCAAATAGAAGCATATTTATACGAATTAAAATGAAGTTTGATAGGGGCGTTCTGCTGCCCGGCAATAGACAAGAAATTAGCATATTTGCTCACTTATTAAAACTACTTCGTTGTAAACTTCGTTGTCAGAACGACCTATTTTCTTTTTAGTTGGTTTTTTGATCTTACACTTCATTGTAAATTTGATATTCTTAAATTATGAAAAAATTCTTTTTTTCAGTAATATTAGTTTTTCTTTTATTTGGTTGTGCAAAACATTCCAGTAGTTATTTGAAGCAAATAGATAATACAACTAAAACAATTAATGCATCTACGTCTAACAAACATTTATTCAAAGATATTAAATCTATATTTAGAAATAATGGTTGGAAAGTTATGGTGCTAGATGACAAGCAGTTTGAGACAATTGGTTCAATAGGATTGGATACAAATCTTGAGACAAAAATAAAAAATTTAGGAAAATACAGACTTGTAATTGAGCAACGTCAAATAGATCTATGTTTAGATTTTGATCCAGTTATTAGATACGACATTAGCATTGTCGAAAATGAGACTGGCGAAGAAGTCTTTTTATCTGAGGGACAAGATTGTTCAAAAAAAATTGCTGAAAAATTAGAAGTAGATCTAAAAGATTTTTGGTAATCAGGAAAAGGGGGCGTTCTGTTTCCCCCTATAATTTAAATACTAACAGAAAATAAAGACTTTTTGAAACACTTCAATGTATTCTTCAATGTAAGTTTAACGAATTAAGCACAAACTCTGTTTCTCGACTTCATTGAAAAACAAGGATAAATTTAAACAATGAAAAAATCAATTAATTGGTCATATTTTCCTAAAACAGATCCTATCCCACAGGAATTAGAAAAGGTAATAGGTGTTTTTGAAAAAAACTTTAAAGAAATTGATACTATCAAAGATGAAGAAACAATTTCCAAAGGCATTAAAGATAAAGATAAGAGATTACAAAGTGATGATATTTTAAAAATTGTAGAAAAAGATTTTCAAGATTTAAATTTTAAAATAGAAACAGATAAAAAAAAATCAAACAAAATAAGAGTCCCAGTTCTTTTTGGTCATCAAGGTAAATCGGCACAGGCATTTGAGGTAGATGGATGGCATGAGGAAAATAAAATTGTATTAGAAATTGAGAGAGGTCGCGCATACGCTAATAATCAATTCTTAAAAGATATATTTGAAGTTAGTGTAATGGTTAATGTAGATTACCTGGTATTGGCAGTTAGTAATTTGTACAAAGGATCAAATGATTTTGAAAAAATATGTATATGGTTGGAAACAATATATGTAACAAATCGTATTAAATTATCGCTAAAAGGAATTCTTCTAGTAGGTTATTAGATTAATGGCACAGATACACGAAAAATTAGTAGAGGAATGGTTTAGGAGAAAAGGATATTTTACAATTCGTGGAGCAAAAGCAAAAGGTTCTGGAAATAATGAAATAGATATATTGGCGCTAAGATCAAATGAAGATGGCACTCAAAATTATCGACACATAGAATGTCAAATTTCTTTTAGACCAATTGGTTATATATCTACCAACCCAAGAACCAGATTAAAAAGGACAGCATTAAAAAGATCAAAGATTGAGATTGACGAGGATGCTCCTGTTTGGGTAAAACAAAAATATTTTTCACCAAAAGTTGAAAATATAAGAAATTCATTTGTAAATCATAAAGTTAATTGGATGTACACATTCGTTCATCACAAAGTAAAAGATGAATACGAACTGGAGGTAATTAAAAATCAAGGTATCGAATTAATTTCATTCCAACTAATTATGGATCAACTTGATCCAAAAGCAGACAGGACTAGCGACGCTAGAGATGAAGTCGAATTACTTAAAAAATAACTTAGTCTTTGAATAATGTTAATAGATAACACATTTGACTTTAGGAAAGATGTGAGACCTAACGCAGATCCAGACAAAGATAGTAAAATATTACTATCTTATCATAAATACCTATGGTCAAAAAATTTACCAAATGGTCTAAAGTTTGAATTATCTGATAGAGAACCAAATAAATATTTATTTCATAAGTCTTCTTTAGGAGAGTTTTCATTGTCTAGTGATGGGATTGGAGTTTCATTTATTAATAGAAAAGATATGAAAGAAATTACTGATCAAATAAGTGAAAAACGAAAAGAGGAGATACTAGAAATACTTTACTCGATAGGAGGTTTTATAATCTTTCCCTCAAACAAAATAATAATAGATGGAAAGAAAAAACTAACTATAAATGGAGAAAGAGGTTGGAATAAAAGAATTGTCGATAGATTTGATTTAACACTCGAATGTATTAGAAGATATTATTTAAATATTGAAAGTCCCTTAAAAAAAACTTTAGAAAGATATAAAGATTTTTTTTTATTATTCGAAAATTTTCGTAATTATGTTGAATTTTTCATACTTCAGGATTTAGTAGATACAAACTTTACAGAAATAAAATTTTTTCTTGATTTTGATGATAAATTCCCACAAAACCCTCTGCCGAAAAATTTGAGAGAATATAATCAATATATTGACAATAATTTAGATTTTGTAATTAAGAGAAGAAATAGAATGAAATAGTTTAAAATTGTTTTCTGACTTCATTGTAACTTCAATGTAAATTCCTTTTGGAAAATGACTGAGGACACTGGATACCTTAGGAAAGGGGCGTTCTGTTGCCAGGTGCCCCAAACCCCGTAACTTAATTAACTAGGTTAATTAAGCTGCAAGTGCAAATTTTTGATTTGCATTTATAAATTAGCCCGTTACGTCGGAACCATCTCGTACGAAAGAACAGCCTTTAGACACCCGTCGATCCTAATTCACCCCCGTAAGTTGTAAATGGTGGAGGTGGTGGGTACTGCCCCCACGTCCGTGATGTTTATTACGAAATTCGTTTATCGTCATAGTTGGAAAACCAACGCTATTAATATAAAACTCTTTTAAAGAGATTCAATAATAAATTCTAAAATGAAACTTACAAAAGAACAAAAGCAAGAAATTGCAGATCAACAATCACAAAAAAACTCAACAAAAAGAGTAACATCTCCAGAATTAGAAAAAATTCTTTATGAGGCGTTACCTGTTTTAGACCATGGATTTGTAAGAGTGGTAGACTATATGGGTGATGATAGCTCCATAGTTCAATCGGCAAGAGTTTCATATGGAAAAGGCACTAAAAAAGTTTCAACAGATGAAGGTCTTATAAAATATTTGATGAGACATTGGCACTCAACTCCTTTTGAAATGTGTGAAATAAAATATCATGTGAAACTTCCAATTTTTATTGCACGACAGTGGATAAGACACAGAACTGCTAACGTTAATGAGTACTCAGCTAGATATTCAATTTTAGATAAAGAGTTTTATATTCCTGCAAAAGAGCAACTCTCGGCTCAATCAACTTCCAATCGTCAGGGTAGAGGAGACCTAATTTCAGGAGAGCAAGCCGATGAAGTTTTGAAAATTTTGAAAGACGACGCCACAAGGACTTATGACAACTATGAAAAAATGCTTAATGAAAGATACGATGGAACAACTATTAATGAAGGTAAAGCTGGTTTAGCAAGAGAACTTGCTAGAATGAATTTAACATTAAATTCTTACACTCAATGGTATTGGAAAACAGATCTTTTAAATTTATTAAATTTTTTATTTTTAAGAGCAGATAGTCATGCACAGTATGAAATAAGAGTTTATGCAGAAGCAATGCTTGATACAGTAAAAAAATGGGTTCCAATCACTCATGCAGCATTTTTAGATTACAGGGTGGGAGCTGTGCATGTTTCTGCAAAAGGTAAAAAAGTAATTCAACTTATGGCAAAAGGCGAGAAAGTTTCTCATGAAAGTTCAGGCTTATCAAAGAGAGAATGGAATGAATTAATGAATTCTTTCGGTTTCACTGAAAAGATTGTTTAATTTTTTCAGCAATAGCTTTGAGTAATTTTGTAATTTCATGATCTGGTTGAGCATAAGTTAAAGGTTCACCATTGTCAGCAGAAGACCTTAAATCCTCATTTAGAGGTAACTTACCTAGAAATTGTTTTTTAAATTCTTTAGCAGTTTTCTCAACACCACCTTCTCCAAAAATTTTATATTCTTTTCCGTCATCGCCTTTGAAGAAGCTCATATTTTCAATAAGTCCTAATATTTTTACACCAGTTTTCTCGTACATTTGAATTCCTCGTTTTACATCTAACAAAGCAAGATCTTGAGGAGTAGAAACTATTATAGCTCCATCAATTTTTACTTCTTGAACAAAAGTTAATTGAGTATCTCCAGTCCCGGGAGGCATGTCTATTATTATAATATCTCTATCTTTCCAAAGAACTTTTTGTGTCATTGTTTTAATAGCACTTATAACCATTGGACCTCTCCACATCATGGGCGTTTGCTCATCAATTAATAAACCCATGGACATACATTGAGCCTCAAATTTTTCTAATGGAATTATTGATTTATTATCTTCACTTTTTGGCTTATCTTTTAATTTCAAAAGTTTAGGCAAAGATGGTCCATACACATCTGCATCAAGTATTCCAATTTTTAACCCTAATTTCTGTAATGCAAAAGCGAGATTGACTGCTATTGTAGATTTGCCAACTCCTCCTTTTGCACTTGAAACTAGGATTGTATATTTTGTTCCCTTTATTGGAGTTTTAATGAATTGTTTTGGCGGTGGTTTTTGGCTCATGTTTCAATTTTATCAAATGTTTTAGACATTATAGCGCTCCTTCTTAACTTGTTTTTAGGAGAAAAGTCACTATATAAAGTGTCATGAGTTTTAAAGACAAGATTTTAAATAATCAATCGCCTTGGGGATCACCTCCAGGGGGAGACGGAGGAAGAGGTTCGCCCAGCGGAAATGGATCAGGTAGTAGACAAGATCCACCTAGTATCGATGACATTATTAAAAATTTTCAGAAAACAATTAATAAATTTTCCGGCGGAAAGTCAGGTGGATCAAGACCTATAATAATTGGTTTAATTATAGTTGCTTTACTTTACGTAGCAAGTGGACTTTATAGAGTGTTACCTGATGAGCAAGGCGTTGTTTTAAGGTTTGGTAAATATGTAAATACAACTCAGCCAGGATTACATTATCACTTCCCAACACCTTTTGAGAGAGTGCTAACTCCAAAGGTTACAAAGGTAAATCGAGTTGACGTTGGTTTTAGACCAGCTAGTGATAGCGGAAGATCTTCAGGAGTTGGAAATGTACCTGAAGAAAGTTTAATGTTAACTGGAGACGAGAATATTGTAGACATCAACTACTCAGTATTTTGGGTTATAAAAGATGCGCAAAAATTTTTATTCAACATACAAAGTCCTGTAGAAACAGTTAAAGCTGCATCAGAAACGGCTATGAGAGAAGTTATAGCAAAAAACAGAATTCAAAATATCCTGACCGAAGGAAGGTCTAAAATTGAGATAGAAGTTCAGGAGATAGCACAGCTTATTTTAGACGAATATGGATCAGGAATTCAATTAACTCAAGTTCAAACACAACAAGCTGACCCACCAGAGCAAGTAATTGATGCTTTTAGAGATGTACAAGCTGCTAGAGCAGATAGAGAAAGATCAAAGAACGAAGCCGAAGCATATGCTAACGATGTTATACCAAGAGCACGAGGTGAAGCGGAACAAGTTTTACAACAAGCAGAAGCTTATAAAAAAGAAGTTGTAGCGAAAGCAGAAGGTGAGGCAAGCAGATTTTTAGCAATTTATAACGAGTATAAAAATGCTAAACAAGTTACACAAGAGAGAATGTATTTAGAAACAATGGAAAAAGTTTTAGCTGATATTGACAAAGTAATAATTGATAAAGAGTCTGGTTCAGGAGTTGTTCCTTATTTACCGCTACCAGAATTAAAAAAAGGGAGTAACAATTAATGAAATCCGCTAAATTTATAGTCCCAGTAATAATATTAATTGGAGTAGTAATTTTTCAATCTTTATTCATTGTTCAAGAAATTAGCCAAGCAATTGTGCTTCAATTTGGTGATCCCAAGAAAATTGTTACTAAAGCGGGACTAAATTTCAAATTACCCTTTATACAAAATGTAGTGTACTTAGATAAAAGAATCTTAAACTTAGATAACGATCCTGAGGAAGTAATTGCAGCCGATCAAAAAAGATTAATCGTTGATGCGTTTGCAAGATTTAAAATCGTAGATCCTTTAAAATTTTATATTTCGGTTGGAAATGAAAGAGTTGCTAGATCTAGGTTGTCCACAATCATAAATTCTAGAATAAGAGGTGTATTAGGTACTCAGGAATTAGCTACTTTATTGTCTACAGACAGAGCAAGACAAATGCAAATAATTCAATCTCAAGTTAATGCAGAAGCTAAAAATTTTGGAATAAATATTGTTGATGTTAGAATTAAAAGAGCTGACCTTCCTCCAGCAAATAGTGAAGCCATCTATAAAAGGATGCAAACAGAAAGAGAGAGAGAAGCAAAAGAATTCAGAGCACAAGGTGCTGAGATTGCACAGAAAATAAGATCTACAGCAGATAAAGATGTAACTGTAATTTTAGCTCAAGCAAATAAAAAGTCTGAGATAATGAAAGGTGAGGGAGATGGTCAAAGAAACAAAATTTTTGCGGACGCTTTTGGAAGAGACCCACAATTTTTTGCTTTTTACAGAGCTATGCAAGCGTATGAAAAAGCTTTAATAGGCGGGGAAACTTCACTAGTTTTATCGCCAGACAGTGATTTCTTTAAGTTTTTTGGTAAGTCAATTAAACCAAACATTAAAAGATAAATTAAATTAAACATCGTGAATGAGTTTATTATCGCAATTGGCTTGATTTTTTTTGTGGAAGGGCTGTTTTTAGCCATTTTCCCGTCAAGAATTAAAAGCATATTAGAATTAATTAAAAATACTCCTGAAAATAAATTAAGATTTCTAGGAATTGTTTTTTTGATTATCGGTTTTTTAATAATTTGGTATATAAAAAGTTAGATGAAATTAGTAAGTAAAATATTATTTTTTTTAATCATAATTAATTTTTCTTTTGTACATTCAAAACCTGTTCCAGATTCTTTTGCAGATTTAGCAGATAAATTGATGCCTTCTGTAGTAAATATTTCTACTACTCAGACAGTAAGAACAACAACAAATCAATTTCCTTTTCAATTTCCTCCTGGTTCACCATTTGGTGAAATGTTCAAAGACTTTGAAAGGCCTACTGAAAGAAAAGCCTCATCTTTAGGATCAGGATTTATAATTGATAACATGGGAACAGTTGTTACAAATAACCATGTAATTTCCGGAGCTGATGACATTTTAGTAAGAGTTGGAGATAAAGAATATAAAGCAAAAGTGATAGGCGCTGACCCATATATGGATATTGCAGTTTTAAAAATGGAAACTAAAGATCAATTCAAACCAGTAAGCTTTGGAGACTCTGACAAAGCTAGAGTTGGAGATTGGGCTGTTGCAATTGGTAATCCTTTTGGTTTAGGAGGAACTGTAACTGCAGGAATTATTTCAGCTAGAAACAGAGATATTAATCTCACAAGATATGATGACTTTATTCAAACTGATGCTTCAATTAATCAAGGTAACTCTGGTGGTCCTTTGTTTAATCTTAAGGGGGAAGTAATTGGTATTAACACAGCAATTATAGCACCAGGTCAGTCAGGCTCTATAGGAATTGGATTTGCAATTCCGGCTAATGCAGCTTCAAATGTGATCGATCAATTAATTAAATTTGGAGAAACAAAAAGAGGATGGTTAGGAGTAAGAATTCAAGAAGTAACAAAAGAAATAGCTGATGTAGAAAAATTAAAAAAACCACAAGGTGCTTTAGTTGCAAGTGTTGGAGAAAATAGTCCAGCAGATAAAGCAGGAATAAAAGCAGGCGATATAATTTTAAATTTTGATGGAAAAAAAATTGATACGATGAGAACTCTTCCTAAAGTAGTTGCATCTACAAAGGTAGGTAAAAGCGTAGAACTAAAAATTTGGAGAAATAAAAAATTAATTTCAAAAAGATTGACTCTTGGAAGACTTGAGTCGTCAGAAGAATTTAAAGAAAAGAAGACAAAAGTGGTAAATAAAGTTGAGGACATCCAAAAACTAAAAATAGCAGTTAGAGATGTTACTAATGAAGATATTGCTAAGAGAAATTTAAATAAAAAAACGTCAGGGGTTGTTGTAACTGAAATCTTCAGTAGAAGCCCATTAAATAATCTTGTCAATATAAACGATATTATAATCGAAGTTCAGAAAACTCCCGTGAAGTCATCATCAGATTTAAAGAGGTTGGTTGATAATATCTTTAAAAAAGGGGAAAAGACGTTACTGTTAACAGTAATCAATCAAAATAATCAAAGACGTTACCTTGGCGTTAAAATAAATTAGTCTTGTCTAAAAAGTTAATATTATTAGCAGGACCAACAGCGTCAGGAAAATCAAATTTAGCAATAAAATTAGCAAAAAAAATAAATGGTGAGATTATTAATGCAGATAGTATGCAAGTTTTTAAAGAGTTTACAATTTTATCTTCTCGACCAGACACAATTCAAATGCGTAAAGTTAAACATCATCTTTATGGAATTATTTCTGTAAAAAAACATTTTTCTGCAGGTGATTGGCTCAAACAAGCAAAAAAAAAAATTAAAATTTGTTTAAAAAAGAAAAAAGTCCCGATAATTGTTGGTGGAACTGGTTTATATTTTAATACTATTACTAAAGGTATAAGTAAAATTCCTAACATCGACAAAAAAACTAGAAATAAAGTTAGAAATTTGTACAAAAAACTTGGAATAAAAAGATTTTACAAACAACTACTAAATCTTGATCCAAAAATTAAGTATAAAATACCTCAAACTGACCCTCAAAGATTGCAAAGAGCATATGAAGTAAAGTTAAAAACTAAAAAATCTTTATTTGATTGGTTTGCTAATACAAAGTCGGATTTCTTAGATTTTGAAATAAAAAAAATTTTTATTGAAACTCCCAGGGAATTATTACTTAAAAAAATTTCTATAAGAACTGAACAGATGTTTAGGAATAAATGCATAAACGAGGTAAAGAAATTTAAGAGGCTTAAGATAAATAAAAATTTGTCAGTTAATAAATTAATAGGTGTTCAAGAAATTAATGATTTTTTAAGGGGATCCATTTCTCTTGAGCAGTGCAAGGATCTCATCAATATAAAAACTAGACAATATGCAAAAAGACAAAATACATGGGCTAGAGGCCATATGAAGAATTGGAGCAAGCTTTATTCTAAAAATTTATCAAATCTTTTGGAAAAATCATTAAAAGTTGTAAGCTAAAACTTGACGCAATCCATTTCTAGGCTAGATTGTAAGAATGCCAAAATTATTGAGTGGAGCAGAAATTGTATTTAAAGCACTAGAGGACCAAAAAGTAGAATATATTTTTGGCTATCCTGGAGGTGCAGTATTGCCGATTTATGATGAATTAAAAAATCATAAATCTATAAAACATATTTTAGCAAGACACGAGCAAGGCGCTGGTCATTCTGCCGAGGGGTATGCGAGGTCAAGTGGTAAGCCAGGAGTTTTACTAGTTACATCTGGACCCGGCGCTACTAACGCAGTAACAGCTTTAACAGATGCCTACATGGACTCGATACCTCTTGTTTGTATCTCAGGACAAGTACCAACCCACTTAATAGGAACTGATGCATTTCAAGAATGTGATACAACTGGGATAACACGACCTTGCACAAAACATAATTGGCTAGTGAAAGATGTCAATGATCTTTCAAGAATTTTACATTTAGCTTTTGAAGTAGCAACTACAGGAAGACCTGGACCAGTTTTAGTCGATATTCCAAAAGACATACAATTTAAAAAAGGTAAATACAAATTTTTTAAGAATACACTTAAAAAAAAGCTTAATGGTAAAGCTACTCATAAAATATCTAATTCAGAGTTAGATAAATTTATTGATTTAATAAAAAAATCCTCGAAGCCTATTTTTTATACTGGAGGAGGAGTTATTAACTCCGGACCTGAAGCGAGTAAATATTTAAGAGAATTAGTTTCATTAACTGGTTTTCCAATTACTTCAACTTTACAAGGACTTGGTGCTTATCCTGGTGACGATCCACAATTTTTGGGTATGCTTGGTATGCACGGAACTTACGAGGCAAATAATGCGATGCATGATTGTGACTTGATGATAAATATTGGCGCAAGGTTTGATGATAGAATTACAGGGAAGGTAGATGAATTTTCACCTGGTTCAAAGAAAATTCACGTCGATATTGATCCATCTTCTATTGGGAAAAATATTAAAGTTGATCTAGCAATTGTAAGTGATGTAACAGAGCTCTTAAAATCATTGATTAAAAGATTTAAAGAAAAAAATAAAAACTTTGTTAACTCAAATAAGCAAAAAACATCAAAATGGTGGGAACAAATTGAAAAATGGAGAGAAAAAAAATCTTTAAATTTCATTAATAGCGAAAAAGTTATCAAGCCACAGCATGCTGTACAAAGATTATATGAGTTAACCAAAAACCAAGATACTTTTATAACAACTGAGGTTGGGCAACATCAAATGTGGGCAGCTCAACATTATAAATTTGATAAACCTAATAGATGGATGACATCTGGAGGCCTTGGAACAATGGGATATGGACTTCCAGCTGCAATTGGAGTTCAAATAGCTAATCCTGGAAAATTAGTTATTGATATTGCTGGTGAAGCATCTGTTTTAATGACAATGCAAGAAATGTCTACGGCAGTACAATACAGATTACCAATTAAAATATTTATTTTAAATAATGAATACATGGGAATGGTAAGACAGTGGCAAGAACTTTTGCATGAAAAGAATTATTCTGAAAGTTATACGGCAGCTTTGCCAGACTTTGTAAAACTCGCAGAGTCTTATGGGTGTGTTGGTATTAGAGCCAAAACACCGAATGAATTAGACGAAAAAATTAAAGAAATGATTAACATCGATAAACCAGTGATATTTGATTGTGTTGTAGATAAAGCTGAAAATTGTTTTCCTATGATACCTTCAGGCAAACCCCACAATCAAATGATTCTTGGCCCTGAAGAAGAAAAGGAAATTTCTGACGAAGGGAAAATTTTAGTTTAATGGCAAAGTCTAGATCTGCTTATAGTGTTCCTGGTAAAATCGGAAAAATAGAAAGACATATTATTGTAGTATGGGTCGATAATGAAGCAGGTGTTCTTGCTAGGATTGCAGGACTTTTTTCTGGCAGAGGATACAATATTGAGTCTTTAGCAGTTGCTGAAGTTGATAAAAAAAAGCATATTTCAAGAATCACAATAGTTACTGAAGGAACACCTCAAGTGATTGAACAAATAAATTTACAACTAAAAAAACTTGTTCCAGTCCATAAAGTTGCTGATTTTAGAAGAGGTGAAAAAGATATTTTGTTTAGAGAATTAGCTTTATTTAAGATCTTGGGAAATTCAAAAAAGATTGAAAAAGTTAAAAAAATTTGTAAGAAATTCAATCCGGTGATCCTTGATAAATCAAATAAATCTGTTGTAATACAAGTAACCGCATTGAGAGCTGAAATTGATAAATTAGCACTTGATTTAAAAAGTTTAGGCCTTATAAGCACGTCTAGAACAGGCGCGGTTGCTATGACGAAAGGACCAAAAATATTTAATTAAATATGAAAACTTATTACGATAAAGATACTAATAAAGATTTAATTAAAAATAAAAAAGTAGCCATCTTTGGTTATGGAAGTCAAGGACACGCTCATGCATTAAATCTTAAGGACAGCGGAGTAAAAGAAGTCGTTGTTGCTTTAAGAGAAGGATCCTCAAGTATAAAAAAAGCTGAGAGTGCTGGATTAAAAGTTATGTCTTTATCTGATGCGGCTGCATGGGCTGATGTTGTTATGATGTTAACACCCGATGAACTTCAATCAGAAATTTATAAAAATCATATCGAACAGAGAATGAAAGAGGGAACAAGTTTAGCCTTTGCTCATGGGTTAAATATTCATTTTGATCTAATTAACGCAAGAAAAGATCTTGATGTTTTTATGGTTGCTCCAAAAGGCCCGGGACATACTGTCAGAAGCGAATATCAAAAAGGTGGAGGAGTTCCTTGTTTAATGGCAGTTCATAAAGATAGTTCAGGCAAAGCAAAAGATTTAGCGTTATCGTACGCATCAGCTGTAGGAGGTGGTAAAGCTGGTATTATTGAGACAACTTTTAAAGATGAGTGTGAAACAGATTTGTTTGGAGAGCAAACTGTTTTATGTGGTGGTTTAGTTGAGTTAATTAAAAATGGCTTTGAAACTTTAACAGAGGCAGGTTACCCACCTGAAATGGCATACTTTGAAACTCTCCATGAAGTTAAGTTGATCGTAGATTTAATATACGAAGGTGGAATTGCAAACATGAACTATTCAATTTCGAATACTGCAGAGTATGGGGAATACGTTTCAGGAAAAAGAATTGTAGATAATAAGACAAAAGACAAGATGAGAGAAGTTCTTAAAGATATTCAATCTGGAAAATTCACCAAGCAGTGGATGGACGAGCATAAATCAGGTCAAAAAAACTTCTTAAAAATGAGGCAAGATTTGGCTAAACACCCTATTGAGAAGGTTGGAAAAGAGCTTCGAGCAATGATGCCGTGGATTGGCAAAAACAAATTAGTCGATAAAGATAAAAATTAACCCAATCTGAGTCTTAAGCATTGCCTTTAGCTACATAATTATTTGCAAATTCTAGTTTTGATTGTAATATAAAGAGCTTTATATTTTTACATTAATTAAGCTATGACAGATAAAAATAGAATTATAATTTTTGATACCACTATGCGTGATGGTGAACAGTCACCAGGTGCATCAATGAGCTTAGAGGAGAAATTACAAATCTCAAGAGTTTTTGATGAATTAGGAGTAGATATTATTGAAGCTGGTTTTCCTATTGCATCTCCAGGTGATTTTGAGGCTGTAACTGAAATAAGTAAAACTTTAAAAAATTCTATTCCAGCAGGATTAGCTAGAGCTACAAAAAAAGATATAGATGCTTGCCATCAAGCTTTGAAACACGCAAAAAATTTTAGAATTCATACTTTTATTTCAACTAGCCCTCTTCATATGAAACATAAATTAAACAAATCACCCGAAGAAGTTTTAGATTCAATAAAAGAAAGCGTAACGTACGCTAGAAACTTTACCGATGATGTGGAATGGTCTTGCGAGGATGGAACGCGAACAGATATGGATTATATGTGTAAGACAGTTGAACTCGCAATCAAATGTGGTGCGAAAACAATTAATATCCCTGATACTGTTGGTTACACTGTACCCTCTGAATTTAAAAAGATTATTGAAACATTAATAAATAAAGTTCCAAATATCGATAAAGCAATTCTTTCCACTCATTGTCATAATGATTTAGGACTAGCTGTTGCAAACTCCTTAGCAGGAGTAATGGCAGGAGCAAGGCAAATAGAATGTACGATAAATGGAATAGGAGAAAGAGCAGGAAACGCTGCACTTGAAGAAGTTGTAATGGCTATGAGAACAAGACATGACTTAATGCCTTACACTACGAATATAAATACAAAACTTTTAAGCAAAGCATCTAAAGTTGTGTCAAACGCTACTGGATTTCCTGTTCAATTTAATAAAGCAATTGTGGGAAAAAATGCATTCGCACACGAATCTGGAATACATCAGGATGGAATGTTAAAAAATAGAAATACCTATGAAATTATGACACCAGAAAGTGTTGGAGTTAAAAAAACATCTTTAGTAATGGGAAAACATTCAGGAAGACACGCTTTCAGAGATAAATTATCAGATATGGGTTATGTAGATGTAACAGATGATATTATAAACACCGCTTTTGGAAAGTTTAAAATTTTAGCTGACAAGAAAAAACATATATATGATGAAGATATTGCTGCACTTGTTGATGATAGTTTAGTTACAGAAGATAACGTAATAAAACTCAAATCACTAAAAGTATTTGCTGGAACAGGCGAACCTCAAAAGGCAGAAATGACTTTAGAAATTTTTGGAGAAGTAAAAAACGCTTCAGACACAGGAGATGGACCTGTTGATGCAATATTTAAATGTATTAAGAAACTTTATGCACATGATGTAAAACTTCTTCTTTATAATGTGCATGCTGTTACTGAAGGCACTGATGCACAGGCTACAGTGAGTGTTAGAATAGAGGAAAAAGGTAAAACTACAGTTGGTCAAGCTGCTGATACCGATACACTAGTTGCCTCGGCTAATGCTTATTTAAATGCACTTAACAAATTAATAATCAAAAGAAAAAAAACGGCGCCGGATGATGAAAATCTAAGCGCACAAATATAGAAAGGGAAATATGTTTAAAGGTTTAACAGGATTGTCTTCGTTTTGGTCACAAGATATGGCAATAGATTTGGGAACAGCGAATACTCTAGTAGTTTTAAAAGATCAGGGCGTGGTACTAAATGAACCTTCGGTTGTAGCGGTGATCGAGGACGCAGGTAAAAAATCAGTTCTCGCAGTGGGTGACGAAGCTAAAACGATGTTAGGACGAACACCAGGAAATATCTCAGCTATAAGACCTCTTAAAGATGGTGTAATAGCAGATTTCGTAGTTACAGAGGAGATGATCAAACACTTTATTAAAAAAGTTCATAAAAAAAATGCATTTGCCAATCCAAGAATTCTAATATGCGTACCAACTGGATCTACTCCGGTTGAAAGAAAAGCGATCCAGGACTCCGCACTAGCTGCTGGAGCAAGAAAAGTTCAATTGATCGAAGAACCTATTGCTGCAGCAATAGGCGCTGGTCTTCCAATTTCTGAGGCTACAGGCTCAATGGTAGTCGACATTGGAGGTGGAACCACTGAAATAGCCGTAATGTCTTTAGGTGGAGTGGTATATTCAAAATCTTTGAGAGTAGCTGGTGATGCGCTAGATCAATCAATCATTGCTTACATGAGAAAAAGAATGAATTTGATGATAGGTGACTCAACTGCTGAGAAAATAAAAAAAGAGATAGGAACAGCTATTCCGTCTACTAATAACACTTTTTTAATGAAAGGAAGGGATATCAGATCTGGAACACCAAAAGAGATAGAACTTACCGAAAAAGATGCTTGCGAAGCACTAATGCCAATTCTTAATCAAATTTTAGGTGGTATAAAAGAAGCTTTAGAAAATACTCCTCCTGAATTATCAGCAGATTTAATTGATATGGGTTTAGTTTTAACAGGTGGTGGAGCTTTATTAAAAAATATTGATAAATTAATTTCTCAAGATACTGGTTTGCCTGTAACTATAGCTGATGATCCTTTATCATGCGTTGCTATTGGAACTGGAAGAGCTTTAGAGAACGAAGAATTGTTTTCTACTATGTTATCTGAGTACTAATTTATTTTTAAAAAAATAAATGTCAGTAAGTAGAGATGATTTTAGCATAGCTTTTCGTTCTGCTCTTCTTCAAAGAGGAGGAGCTCAAAAATTTTCAGTTCTATCTCTGATTTTTTTAGCTTTAATAATTTTTTTCCTAGATGTTTATGGAGTAAAATTTACCAAACCTGTTAGAAGTTTCATTAATGACGTAGTTTATAGAGTAACTTTTTTAGCTTCTACACCTACTCGATTGTTTCCTCAAGTAAGTAAAGACCTTTCAAATTATTTTAATGTTATAGAAGAAAATGAAAGATTAAGAGCAGAAATAGAGAAATTTAAATCACTCGAATTAAACGTTGAGTTTTTACAAGATGAAAATAAAAATTTACAAAAAATTTTAGAAACTGAATATTTTAATAAAAATTTAAGCAATATTTTACTAGCTAAAGTTTTAGTTGATAAAAATAGTCCTTTTTTAAAATCGATAGTAATCAATAAAGGAACCAAAGCAGGTGTTCTGAAAGGAATGCCAGTCACTAAGGATAATTATTTAATTGGTAGAGTTGTTGAGACAAATTATTTATCATCTAGAGTTTTATTATTGAATGACTTAAATAGCAGAATACCTGTAACACTTGATGAGGGAACGCAAGCAATTCTATCTGGTAGCGGTGCAACTAATCCAATTTTAGAATATTTACCTGAAGATTATGAAATCATTGAAGATTTAAATATTTTTGCATCTGGTAAAGATGGAATATTTGCAGCTGGAACACCCATAGGTAAAACTAATAATCAAGGAGATATAGAATTATTTGTGGATCCAAATCAACTTTCCTTTGTGACAGTAAATTTAAATTTACTTAAAAAGGAGGGTCTGTAGTGGCTAAAACATCAATACTAAACAAGATCTACAATTCTGGCCCTCTTATTTTACTTTATTATCTTTGCATAAGTGAAGTTGATACAAATTTAGAAAAAATTTTTGAAATTTTTACACTTAATTTTCAAATTATATTGATTTATTTCTGGGTTTTGAAAAGACCTGAGATAATGGCAAACGGACATATTTTTTTAGCTGGGCTGATTAATGATGTCGTCATGGGATTTCCATTGGGAATTAGCTCTCTATCTTATTTAATTATTATATTTGTTGGGACTTATGTGCGTAATAAAAGCGTAAATACTACTATTGCTTCTGATTGGTTTACTTTTTTTATGGCAATGATTTTTTCAAATATTTTGTTCTTTTCACTTTTAAATAATTTTTCAGATCTATCATTCACGTACTCTAAAATTGGATATAATATGTTTTTTACATTATTTATGTTTCCAGTCTTTTGGCTTCTATTTAATATTTATTTAATGACACTTATAGGTGCTCGAGATGCTTAGCCCAAGTTCTGGAAGTACAGTAATCAAATCAAAATTAATAAGTAGAAGAATGTTTTTACTAACTGCGGCTAAAGCTGTTGTGATGTTTGGAATTGTGGGAAGACTTGTCTCGTTACAAATAAATGAAAGAACTAAGTATAAAACGCTTTCGGATAAAAATAGATTTAGAGAATGGAAGTTAGCTCCTGAAAGAGGTGTTATTAAAGATTTTTATGATAAAGAAATAGCCTCTAATGAACAAGTTTACCAAGTTCACTTGATCCCTGAAAATTCAAAAGATATTGAAAAATTATTTGTTAGATTAAAAACAATTTTAAATATCACAGATAAAAAACTTTTTTATTTGAGAAGAGTTATAGCTAAACAAAAACCCTGGGAACCAATTATTATCTCAGATAATATAACTTGGTCAGAATTTTCTAGATTAAATTTATTTTTACATGAGCTAGACGGTGTAAAACCAGTAGTTTCGGTCGCTAGAATGTACCCCGATAATTCCTCTGCACATATATTAGGTTACGTGTCTCAAGTCAGTGCAAAGGATTTACAAACAAAGAAATATTTAAAAGATTTGCATGTACCAGGAATGAGTATAGGTAAAACTGGACTAGAGAGAAAACTAGATGAAGAAATTATAGGTAAAATTGGCTTTCAAAGGTACGAAGTAAACGCGTTTGGAAAAAGAATTAAACAAATTTTAATAAATGAAGGTCAAGCAGGAAAAAGTTTCAAGACAACTTTAGATTTTGAAGTCCAAAAGTTTACTAGTGAGCTTTTGAAGGATAAGGCTGCAGCTGTTTGTGTTATGGATGTTTATAACGGAGATATTGTATCAATGGTATCTTCCCCAACATTTGAACCAAATGAATTTATTCATGGTTTGGAAAAAAAATACTGGAATAGCTTAATCAAAAATGAAATGAGACCTTTGACAAATAAAACACTTTCAGGCTTATATCCTCCAGGCTCTACAATTAAAACTTTAGTAGCATTGAGTGCTCTTGAAAATGGTATAATTAAACCTTTAGATACTTTCACCTGCAAAGGAAAAATTGAACTTTATGGGGAAAAATTTCATTGTTGGGAAAAAGATGGACATGGAATAGTAAATCTAAGAAAAGGAATACAAAGATCTTGTGATGTTTATTTTTATGAAGTGGCAAGAAAACTCGGAGTAGACCGATTATCTGAAACTGCTAAAAGATTTGGCTTAGGTAAGAAAGTTTTAAATGGTTTTATCGAAGAAAAAGCAGGTGTAGTTCCTAATACAAAATGGAAAAAAAAATTTATAGGTCAAAATTGGTATTTAGGAGAGACTTTACATTCTGGGATAGGTCAAGGTTATTTTCAAAGCACACCATTACAACTTTGTTTAATGACCGCGCAAATCGCTAATGGAGGTTTTGAGATAAAACCAAGAATAATTTTTGATGAAAAAAATAATAAATTAAGAGATTATATAAAATACAAAAACGAGTATCCTAATGATCCTTTACCAACAGATCTATTAGTTTCTAATTTTAATTTAAAACCATTATTTAAAAACCAAGAGCATATTAATTTAATTAAAGACGCAATGTTTTCTTCATCAAACGAACCAGGTGGAACTTCCTATAGGCATAGATTAGAAAATAAAAAGTTTACCTTTGCTGGCAAAACAGGTTCATCACAAATTAAAAGATTTACCGAAGCTCAGCGTGAGGCAGAAGTTAAACAAGAAAGCTTGCCTTACAAAGATAGAGATCACGCGTTGTTCGTAGCTTTTGCTCCATACGATGATCCTAAATATGCAATCAGCGTTTTAGTAGAACATGGAGGATCAGGTGGAAAAGCAGCTGCTCCTATAGCAAAAAAAGTTATAAAAAAAGTTCTCGAACGCCATGATTTAAGACAACGTATAAACAGCCTTACAGAGGAATCAGTTTAATGTATAGATCAAGATCAATTCAATCTTCACTTAGTTTAAAAGATAAAATTTTATCTATTGATTATATTTTAGTTTGCTCAATTTTTATACTTGGGTTGGTAAGTATTTTGGCAATGTATTCAACTGATGGAGGAGAATTTAAATATCATACTAATAGTCACATACTTAGGTTTTTTGTTTTCTTTGGAATGTTTTTAGCATTCTCCTTCATACAAATTAGATTTTGGCATAGTCAAAGTTATTTAATTTATATTTTAATTTTTTTATTATTGCTTGGAGTAAAATATTTTGGACTTACTTCTTCTGGTTCAAAGAGATGGTTAGATTTATATTTTATGAATCTCCAACCATCTGAGCTTATGAAAATTGGATTAATTTTATTCTTGGCTAAATACTATCATCGTACCTCAATAGAAAATCTAAATAGTTTAAAATATTTATTTTTGCCAATAGTTGTTTTAGTTGCACCTGTGCTTTTAGTAGCTACACAACCAGATCTAGGAACTTCTATTTTAATTGCTGCTGGAGGTCTCACTGTTGCTTGGTTAGCAGGTGTGAGAGTTAAATTTTTCACTTTTTCTGGTTTGGCATTTCTTGCACTTTTACCAATAGCAATTTCTTTTTTAAAACCTTACCAAAAGTCTAGAATATTAACTTTTCTTAATCCAGAAAAAGATCCTCTAGGAGCAGGATATCAGATTATACAGTCAAAAATTGCTATTGGATCCGGAGGCTTATTTGGTAAAGGTTTTTTACAGGGTTCACAAAGCTATTTAGATTATCTACCGGAAAAACATACTGATTTTATCTTTACACTTTTTTCAGAAGAGTTTGGTTTTTTTGGATCATTATTCATTTTGTTACTTTACGGAATTATAGTTTGGAGAATAGTTTTAATAGGAAATGTAACTCGAAGTGATTTTGGAAAATTATACTGCTATAGTTTTGCAACAGCTTTCTTTATATATGTGGTTGTAAATATGATGATGGTATTGGGTTTATTACCTATTGTGGGCTCTCCATTACCAATAATGTCTTATGGGGGATCATCTATGATGGCAATTATGTTTGGTTTAGGAGTAGCAATGTCTTGTAGAGTTTACAAAGATACCCCAGTAAATTAAACCTATTTTGGTCAAATTTGATTTTAATAAATACTTGTATATTATCTCAATAGGTGATTAGCTTATGAAAAAATATATGTTCGGCGATAAAAAAAATAAACTTACAGATTCAGAAAGATCTTTAATAAGCGAGACAGTAAGCATCGAAGGAACAATAAATAGCTCAGGAGCTATTGATGTAGCTGGTTTGATAAAAGGACCAGTTTATTCAAAAGAGATTATAATAAGAGAAACAGGATCTATCACTGGAACAATTGAGGGTGATCACATTGAAATTCATGGCCATTTAGATGGTAAAGTTTCAGGTCAAGATATAGTCATAGGATCTACTGGCACAGTAAAAGGGGACATAGAGTTTGGTAATAATCTAAAAACTGAAAATGGCGCAGATATTGATGGCTATATTAAAAAAACTAATAAATCTAAATCTACTTTAACAGGTGACTTCTTATTTAAGAAAAAAGATAAAAAAGAACCTAGCGAGTCAGAAGACAGACCTGAAGTTGTAAACAAAGAAGTACTAGCCTAATCTACCGCACTACAATTATCGTTGATATTGAAATATAATTTCCTTATGGAAAATTATAAATGTAAGTCAGTTGGTATAATTGGTTCTGGAATTCAAGGAATTTGTACTGGCCTACAATTGATAAAAAAAGGTATTCCAGTGACACTATTTGATCGTCAAGATCCTTTATCTGTGGAATATAAACCTGCGTCTTATGGAAATGCCGGCCACTTTTCACCTTACGCGGTTTTGCAATTTAATCGTCCAGATATTTTATATGATGTTCCAAAAATGCTTGTCAGTTCATATGGTCCTCTAGCATTGAAATGGAATTATATTCCAAAAATGTTTAACTGGTTTTTGAATTATTTTAAGAATTGCAATCAAAAATCTATGATGCATACAGCTAAATACATGCATCAAATTTTAAGTCTTTCAAATGACGCCTATGAAGAAATATTTCAAGAAATAGATATCAAAGGTTTAGTTGAAAAGAGAGGAATTATATATGTTTGGACTAATCAAAACTTAAAAAGTAGAAACTTAGAGATAAAAGTTCGTAAAGATCTTGGAATTGAACAGAAATTACTAACTCAGAAACAGGTTCTTGAACTAGAACCTAATTTAAAACCAGTTTTTGATGCGGGTGTAATATATGAGAGCGCTATGCACGCCAGGGATCCACATGGAATATTAAAAAAGATATTTAAACTTTATTTAGAAAGAGGAGGCAAATTTATTCAAACAAACATAAAAAGCATAGAACAACTGACTATTGATGAAACGGTTATCAAATCGGAAAGTGAGGAATATAAATTTGAAAAAACAGTAATTGCATCAGGTGCTTTTTCAAAAAAACTTACAGATCAATTGGGAGAGAATATACCCTTAGATACCGAACGTGGATATCATGTGCATTTCAAAGATCAAGACAGACTTATTTCCAGACCAGTTATATTTTTGGATCGCGGCTTTGGTATGACACCAATGAATCAAGGTTTAAGAGCAGTTGGAACGGTAGAGTTAGGAGGTTTAGAAAATCCTCCATCAAAAAAAAGGATTGAATACGTGGTCAAATGTGCAAAAGAACTTTTACCTCAACTTGGAAAGCATGAGGATGAGTGGTTAGGTTTCCGACCTACCTTACCAGATTTTTTGCCTATTTTGGGCCCCTCATTAAAAAACAAAAATATAATATATGCTTTTGGTCATCAACATTTAGGCTGGACATTAGGTGCTATTACAGGCAAGATTATTTCAGGAATTGTTGCTGGAGAAAAAACTAATTTAGACTTATCTCCATACAGTTCGAAAAGATTTAACTAGGTTTTTATTGTCAAAAAATTATTTAGCTTACACCTTTCTTACTTTAGCAGCTTTATTTTGGTCAGGAAATTTTATTGTTGGAAAGTTTGCAACTTTATTTGAAGTTCCACCACTAACTTTAAATTTTTTAAGGTGGGTAATGGTATGGTTTTTATTAATTCCCTTTACAATCAAAGAAATTATAGCAAAGAAAAGCTATATTAAAAAAAACTTTTTTGTAATTGGTTTAATGGGAATACTATCAATCAGTACCTTTAATTCAGTTGTTTATTTTGCTTTAAACTTTACCCAAGTTATAAATGCAGTTCTAATGTTAGCTGCCATTCCTCCAATGATAATAATTTTTTCATCAATTATGAAAATTGAAAATACTAATTTATTTCAATTATCTGGATTACTCTTATCAATCTTTGGAGTAGGAACAATTATTTCAAACGCAGACATCCAAAAAATAATTTCTTTAAGTTTTAATAAAGGCGATATATGGATGCTAATCTGTGTTTTAAGTTGGTCTTTATATTCAACTTTACTCAAAAAAAATAAATTTGAATTATCTCAATTTTCATTAATTCAAATTATGGTCACAGTAGGATTAATATTTTTAGTTCCACAATTTATTTACGAACAATCAATTGGATTAGATTTAAAGATTAATAAAGCTTTTATCTTAATCTTAATTTATGTAGTTATTTTTCCTGCCATTGCAGCTTATTATTGTTGGCAAAAAGCTATTGAACTAATAGGCCCTAATAGATCATCAATGTTTATTCAACTAATGCCTCTTTTTAGTGCTTTAATGGCTATTGTAATTTTTAAAGAAAAATTTCAATTATTTCATTTTATTGGAGCAACTTTTATAATTTCTGGTATTTATTTATCAAACAGGAAAACCCAATGATTAAAGTTGCAGTATTAGATGATTATCAAAATGCTTTTCAACAGATAGTTGATGTGGAAAATTATAAAAATAAATTTGATTTTAAAGTTTTCAATCAATCTTTTATAAATGAAAAAGAAGCTACAATTGCATTAGAGGATTTTGAAGCCTTGTTCATCATGAGAGAAAGAACTCCGATTACGAAGACCTTGATAGAAAACTTACCTAAATTAAAATACATTATCACTTCTGGAATGAGAAATAATGCAATTGATTTGGAAACAGCGAAGAGTAGGAATATTATTGTTTGTGGTACCGAAATAAATTCAAATCCTGCAGCGGAAGTTACTTGGGCTTTAATTCTTGGACTTTATCGAAATATGAAACAGGAAATTGACAATATGTTTCAAGGTTATTGGCAAACAACTATTGGTTTTGAATTGAAAGGTAAAGTGTTAGGTCTAATTGGTCTCGGAAAAATTGGAACCCAAGTAGCAAAAGTTGCTAAAGCTTTCGGAATGGAGGTCTGCGCATGGAGTGAAAATTTAAACTTATCTCATGCAAATGATCTTGGAGTATTACCTATGACCAAGGAAGATCTATTAAAAAATTCTGATATAATTTCTATTCATTTAGTTTTAGGTGAAAAATATAGAAATTTAATTACAAAAAAAGAATTCAACATGATGAAAAAAACAAGTTTTATAATTAATACTTCGAGAGGACCTATTATAAATGAAAATGATTTAATTGAAGCTTTAAAAGAAGAAAAAATAGCTGGGGTTGGTTTAGATGTTTATGATTTAGAGCCTCTTCCACAAGATCACAAATTAAGATTTCTCCCAAATGCTTTATTATTACCTCATATTGGATACGTGACGGCTGAAAATTACTCAAAATTTTATTTTCAAATGATAGAAAATCTTGAAAGTTGTCAAAAAAATAAACCTATAAGATTAATCTCTTAAATAAGCTATTCCATTACAGGTTGTATTATATATAAACTCATAATGAGTGATTCGTTTGTTTAATAACAATCGAATCTCTGCTTAGATTAGTAAAATTTAAAAGGGAGTATGAAAAAAATATTTGGATTTTTGATTACCTTGTTTTTATTAAATGGCTGCGCCGAGTCAGTAGCTTTACTTGGTACTTCAGTTGGTGGAGTTTCTAATGGAAAAATTGTTCAATCCTCACTAACTTCTTCGATTAGTTATGGAGTCAAAAAACAAACAGGCAAAGGTCCTTTAGAGCATGCTAAAGATTATGTAAAGAAAATGAATCCAGATAGAAAAAAAGAGCCGTGTTTGAAATTTCTTGAAAAAACCAATTCAGAAATTTGTGCAATTGTTAAAAAACGATTAATTTTAACAAAATCAAAAATAAAATTCCTTAACTAGCAATCAAAAAGATACTTCAAAGTTACTAACTTATATTTCAACTACTATGAGTTGTGTTAATAAAAATTTTAATTCTCATAATTAACTTTTATTTAAATATGAAGCAGATATACGAAACCTATTAAACAATCTTTAAACTATGAAAAAGATATTTCTTTTGCTATCGACAATTTTATTGCTTAATGGGTGTGCTGAGTCATTAGCCCTGTTAGGTTCTGGAACTTCAAACGGAAGAATTGTTCAATCCTCTTTAAATTCAGCAATAAGTTATGGAATTAAAAAACAAACAGGTAAAACTCCATTGGAACATGCTATTGCGTATGCAGAAGAGATAAATCCTGAGAGAAAAAAAGAGACTTGCATTTCTCATCTTGAAATAACAAGGTCTGAAATTTGTACGATTGTAAAAAAACAAGTTAAGCTCAAAAGTAGAGAAATAATAGAAAAAACTGCTGAGATAGTAAAAGAGTACCCAAAAAATAAAATTAAAAAAATATCTAAAATCGAAAAGATAGCAAAAAAATCAATTATTTATAATAGAAGGTAAATCAAACTTTTTCTAAAACGGATGGCCCCAATATAAATAATTGGGACCACCTAATTTTTTTTATGCAGCCAAAGCTTGCTTGATATCTGCAACAATATCGTCTGGATGTTCTATACCAATCGATAATCTTACGTAACCTGGTGTAACACCTGCAGCTAACATTTCTTGCTCAGTTAATTGACTGTGAGTTGTTGTAGCTGGATGAATTGCCAAACTCCTAGCATCACCAATGTTTGCTACGTGGTAAAGCATTTTTAAGTTGTCAATGAACTTAGCTCCTGCTTCTTTTGTTCCTAGATCCATACCTATTAAAGATCCATAACCACCTTGCATATATTTTTTAGCTCTATCTCTAATTTCACCTTGATAATTAGTTGGATAGATTACTTTTTTAACTTTTTTGTGCCCATCTAAGAAATTCACAACTTTTTCTGCATTACTACAGTGTTGTTTCATTCTTAAAGCTACAGTTTCCAAACCTTGAATGATTTGAAAAGCATTGAATGGGCTTAACGGAGCACCTAAGTCTCTCAATAAAACCACTCTTGCCCTGATGACAAATGGGATATTAGCACCAGTTAATTGTGGAACTGCATCTGCCCAAACTGCACCGTGATAACTTTGATCTGGCTCATTTAATAGAGGTTGTCTTTTTCTATCTTTAATCCAATCAAAGTTTCCACCATCTACTATTATTCCTCCAATTGAAGTACCATGACCACCAATATATTTTGTCAAAGAGTGCATTACGATTGCAGCTCCATGAGCTAAAGGTTTACATATTACTGGTGAAGCTGTGTTATCGATGATTAAAGGTATTCCTTTTTTTCTACCAATATCAGAAACTTCTTTTATTGGAAAAACACGAAGATAAGGATTTGGAAGAGTCTCACCATAGTAAGCTCTTGTTTTATCATCAGTAACTTTTTCGAAGTTTTTAGGATCTGCAGGATCTGCAAATCTAACTTCAATACCTTGTTGTCTTAAAGTATTTTTAAATAAGTTTACTGTGCCTCCATATAAGTCAGTCGAAGCAACAATGTTATCTCCAGCTTGTGCTAAGTTTTGAATGCACATTGCTGAAGCTGCCTGACCTGATCCCACGGCACATGCTGCTACACCACCTTCAAGTGCTGCAACTCTTTTTTCTAGCACGTCAACTGTTGGGTTCATTATACGTGTGTAAATGTTACCAAACTCTTTTAGACCAAATAAATTTGCAGCATGTTCTGCATTTTTAAATTGGTAAGAAGTTGTTTGATAAATAGGAACTGCTACGGCTGTTGTAGTAGGATCAGCTCTATAATCACTACCATGTAAGCCAATAGTTTCCGGATGTTTAAAATCAGCCATTGATTTTCCCCCTTATTGTTTCTCTTGTCGTTTCTTTTTTCATATTATTATAGCCTCCTTACGCTACTTTTCCATACTCTTTCATGTGCCTAGGTATACGTTTATTGTTACCGTACATGAAATGGTTGGACATATTTTCCCTAAATCTGCTAGCCGGGACCCTTAATCCAATAGCTTCAGCTACCTCTCTGATATGCATTGGACTTGCTCCACAGCAAACACCTATGTACTTGACGCCTAAATCAAATACCTCTTTTGCAAAATTTCCAATCTCATATCTATTGCATTGCAATGGATCCAAAGCAGTAGGGAAAGTTCTGCCATGAGGAGATGGACAATTACATCCATTATTATCTGGAAGATTAAAAAATGTTGGATGCTTTTCAGTTGTTCTGTAAGGAACAGGTAAAGCAGCAACATGACATTTTAATTCTTTTCTTATTTCTTTAATATAAGGAAGCATTGTAGCCGGACCTCTAAAACAATTTAAACCAACAACATCAGCTCCAAGTTCCTCTAATTTTTTGCAAGTTTCAAGAATGGTATAACCATCTCTCATTTTATTTTCACCCATTGGGGAAATTGTAATTACAGATGGAAGACCAGATTTTTTTATTTCTTCAAGTGCCGCAAATGCCTCTTCTGCATAATAAAAAGTTTCACCAATAATAAAATCAGCTTTTTCTTCTTTTGCCCATTTTACCATTTCAGCAAACATATTTTTTACTTGAGTTTGAATTTTAGGGTTATTTGCTTCCCAAATATTACTGTTAGAAATATTACCGGCCATCAAACTTACACCTAAACCCTTAGGTGGATTATCAGCACATTTTCTAGCAATTCTTAAAGCAGCTCTATTCAAAGGCTCAAGCAAATGCTCCTTATTGATCACTCTCATTTTTTCTCTATGACCATTATAAGTAAATGCTTGAACGATGTTAGAACCTGCGTGTTGAAATTCTTTATGAAGATTTTCCAATACTTCAGGATGTTCTAGTGCTACTTCAGGAACAAATTCACCAGAAGTTAAATAACCTCTTCGTTCCATTTCAAATAAATAACCTTCAGCACAAATCAAAGGTTGATTTTTCAATTTTTCTAATAAAATATTACTCATGTTCTCTCCAATTAACCGGAGAGAGATGAAATCGGTTGAGAGAGTTTATTGATTTCATCTACTTCTCCTTTTTAGTACTTCGGCATATGCCAGGTGTACAATATGGTTCAAATACCCGGTTTAGTTTTAGATTAATCCAAAAAAAAACCACCGGCTAAAGCGGTGGTCAAAAGACTTGTGCGCTTTAGCTGGATTTATTAAGCGCCCGCAAGTTGCCTTAACTCGGCGCTGATAGGCTTATAGCAAAAATTTTATATCCCTGTCAATATGTAATTAAATATTATTCCAGAACACCTTTGCAAGGTTTATTCCAGACAAATCTTTATATGCAGCCAGTCCAGTAGGGCTAGTTACATTTATATCACCTATTAATTTTTCTTGAATAAAATCAATTCCAGCAAAATATATCTTATTTTTAACGAGTAACTTACCAATTACTTTACTTGCTTTAACCTCTTTTTTTGTAAGTTTAGTTAATTTAGCCTGAGCTCCCTTGCTCATGTTCGACAAAATACTCCCTTTTTTAGGCACTCTAGATATTGCGCCTACAATCTTTCCTTTAATAATAAATACTCTTTTATCTCCTTTAGAAACTCCGGGTAAAAACTTTTGAAAAAATACATGATTATGTGTTTTTATTAATTTTTTTATTTTACTAGCATTAAAAGATTTTAATAAAATAACGTTATTTCCACTAAAACCGTTAATAGGTTTAGCTACAACAGCTTTATATCTTTTAAAAAAATTCCTTATCTCATTAAGATTTTCACTGATTAGAGTAGGAGGCATATAACTCATAAAATTAATAGAGAAAAGCTTTTCAGAAACATTTCTTACTGCTGATGGATTATTGATTATTTTTACTTTTTTGGAAATATGGTTAAGCAAAAACGTTGTATATAAATAACGATTATCAAAAGGAGGATCATTTCTAATTAGAATAACCTTTGATTTTTCAAGGTTAAAATTGATCATTTTTAATAATGAGTAAAATTTCTTTTTGCTATCGTGGATCTTTATATGCTTACATAAAGCTACAACTTTACCATTTAAAAAACTTAAATTTTCTGGTTCAAAATAATATATTTTGTAGCCTCTTTTTTGTGCTTCAGATGCTAAAAGAATAGTTGTATCAGTTTTGATATTTACTTTTTTAAGATCAGAACCCTGAATAGCTAAAATTTTCGTCATGATTAATTAAAAAATCTAATTTTTTTGTTTTATTATATTGTTCAATTAGCATTTCTGCTCTAGTTTTTTTATTACTAATAATTTCCTCTATATGTTTTAAATAAATTGTCTCGTTTTTCCCGCTTTTATTCAGCTCATTTCTTTTTTCTAAGCCTTTTTTTGACAAGTTTAAAAATATTTTTGCCCAATCAATTAATTTTTTATTTTTTAGCAAAGTGTTTAATCCTTGTTTAGGGGCGTTTAAATATGCTTCCATAACTTCCTCTTTTTTCCAATTTTTTATAATTTCATAAGTCTCCTCCAAAGATCCATAAATTAAACCTGTAAAGAAAGAGGGACCGTTACAAATACAACCGAAATTACATGTATCTAAAGATCTAAACTCTATAACCTGTTTTAATCTTATCTCAGTAAAAATAGTACTTAAGTGATTTTCAAAATCTTCTAAAGTTGGTTTTTCTCCTTTTAAAAAAATTAAATTGCCATTTAAAAAATCGCTAAAAGTTTGACCGTTTGGCGAGTAATATTTTCCATTTTTTTTAAGAAATAAAATTGGGTAATTGATTGCATGATCAATATATTTTTCAAAATTAACATTCTCAAAAGTAATTGGCATTATTCCACCTCTATTAGTTTCTTGCCAAACTTTTCCTCTATAAGATAAAAAACCTGAGAGCTTATTCTCATTAAAAGGAGAGTTTGCAAAAAGAGCAATAGTTAAGGGAGCTAAATAGTTACCGATTTTAAATTTTTTTTCAAAATCCTCTTCAGAAATATAATCATAATTAATCTGAATACCTGCAGTTTTGTACATCATATCTAAACTTAATTTGCCACCTTTTGGCATTTCAGATGTCATAATTGTGTAACGCTCTTTTGGACTTTTAGGGATATCAGTTAATTTATTAAATGGATCATATGCAATAGAAGAAGTAGTTATAGAAGTAGAGCTAAAAATTTCTTTCAGTTCATTGAAATGAGAGCTATTTTCTGAACAAACTAAATGTATGTTTTTAAAAGGTGCACCTGACAATTCATATTGAAAACCAGGTTCAGTGGTAATTTTTTGATTTTCTCTTTTTAAACCAATTATTCTATCTTTCTCATACTCAGGCTCCCATCCATTATTTTTAAGATTTTCAAATACTTTTTTTATTTGATTGTAATCTACTCGTTTTAAATCACTCTTATTGAATAGAAATTTTTCGTGCTCGACGCCAATTCTTAGTTCATTATCTTTTTTTATTCCTTTTCGGAAATATTGAATCAACTTATCTTTAGAGTCGACTGTATCAACTAAAAATTTATTCAAAGGCTTTTAACTCATTTTTTAAAAATTTAGCTATCTCTAACATTCCATCTTGCCCAACTTTTTTCTCAGCGATTGAATTATAATTTGTATTTGTATTGACATCATAAGTGTATCTAGTTCCTGATTTATCAGTAATATATTCAATACCAGCTATTTCAATATTATTTTTTTTCAAAAAACTTTCATATTTATTTATGTCAGGATTTTTATAATTATTTAAGATCATAAACTTGTTTCCATCTGGGTTGTTTGATTTATCACTTAAAGAATTATTTTTACTGTCGCAAGGACACAGCTCAAACGAGTCACCCGCATCAACTTGGACTGCGTATAAAAATTTGGAATTAACAAATTCTAGACGATGGATCACTTTTGGGTCTGCTTCAATATACTCTTGCAAAATTGTAATGCCATCAATTGAATTTTCAAAATCTGGTCCTTTAACATACTGTTCTAATTCGTTTTGATTATTAAAAAGCTTTACTCCAAGACCTCTACCAGCTCTGTTATGTTTTGTAATAAACGGTTTTTTAAAATCTCGCGCCGACTGAATTATCTGTTCTTTACTTGAGCAAAAAATAGATCTAGGAGTTTTAATTCCACTTTCACTCAATTTTAAATATTGAAGAGACTTACTTATTTCTAATGCTAAAGCATTACCATCATTTATAATTCGTCTTTTATGACTTCTTAACCAATTAATAATTACAGATGTATATTCTGGAGCAAATCTATGTCCTCTGACATGTGAGCTCGCACTCATTCGGTTATAAAAAATACCTTCAGGAGGGCTTTGACTTAGATCAATTTTAGCCTTTTCAACATGCCAGTCTTCATAACCAACTTCAAGTTTATTTAGATGAGACTCAAGGGGTTTAGTCCATGCTTCGTTTTCGTGAATTATATATGCTTTCATTAGCCAAATGTTTTTAGCTCTAAAACATTTCCGTGTGGGTCCTTAATAAAAAAAGTTTCTTGTTGTTCTTTTTTATCTTTGAAACGAGTATAGGGCTGATCTAAGTATTCAATATTATTTTTTTTTAAATTTTCTTTTATTTTTTCAAATATTTTTGGCTCTAAGTGTACTCCAAAGTGAGGAACAGGCACTGATCCCATATCCACTTCGTGTCTTTCAGAGGGTAATTTCATATTGGTTTTGTGTAAGGTTAGTTCGTTTCCCCAAAAATCGACATCAATCCATTTACCTTCTTCTCTATTACCTAGTTTACACTCTAGTATTTTCTCGTAAAAATGAACTGAATCCTTTAAGTCTCCTGCTGGCACAGCTAAATGAAATGGTCTACTCATGGCGTTTTTATATATTCTTCTTTAAATTTATCAAGTAGTCATTATATACATCTTATGAATGATTATTTAGAATCTATAAAAAAAAGAGATCCTGCGGCAAAATCTATAATAAGTATCATTCTCACATACCCTGGTGTAAAGGCAGTTTTCTTTCATCAAATATCAAACTTTTTTTACAAAGCTGGATTTGACTTAATAGCTAGAATTATTTCACAAACAATTAGATTTTTTACAGGTATTGAAATTCATCCCGGGGCCAAGATAGGTAAAAATTTATTTATTGATCATGGTATGGGTGTAGTAGTCGGCGAAACTTCTGAAATTGGAGACAATGTTACTATTTATCACAACGTCACTTTAGGTGGGAGTTCTCCCAGTATAGATAGCGAGAGACAACGACATGAAAAAAGACATCCTACCATTGGTAATGATGTTGTGATTGGGTCTGGCGCACAAATAATTGGGCCAATTAAAGTTGGTAACAATGCAAGAATTGCAGCTAACGCAGTTGTGGTAAAAGATGTTCCAGAAAACGCAACGATGGTTGGCATTCCTGCTAGAGCAGTCAAGTTGGAAAATAAAGGTAGCTTCAGACCTTATGGTGTAGACGATAAAGTAAAAGATGAGTAAAGATTGGGATCCAAATTTAACTCCAGAACAAAATTATGTTTTAAAACAAGAGGGAACAGAGTCTCCAGGTAGTAGTCCTTTAAATCATGAAAAAAGAGAAGGTTCTTATCACTGTGTTGGGTGTGGAACAAAATTGTTTGAGTCTACAACTAAATACGAGAGTGGTTCAGGCTGGCCTTCTTTTTTCGAATCTATTCCAGGAGTATTCGAAGAAAAAAAAGATATGCACATTGGTTATCCAAGAACTGAGTATCATTGTAAAAAATGTGGAGGTCATCATGGTCATGTTTTTGATGACGGTCCAAAACCTACTGGAAAACGATATTGTAACAACGGTATCTGTTTAGTCTTTAAACCAAAAGGCGAGTAGTTATACACAAACCAATTAAGTGTTTTAATACAACTTATCAAAAAATTATAATCTTTATTGTCATGTCCTCTAGACCAAGGCGACACAAGTTTGTAAGATTATCATTTCATCCACCATGAAGAAGCAAATTATTTCCCTACTGATAATTATATTCTCTTTAACTTCATTTCAAACTCTAGCATCAGAACAAAATTGGAAACCAGCTCAAGTTGGAGATAAAATTATTTTAATTAGACATGCTAAAGCTCCTGGGGGCGGAGACCCAGAAGGATTTAAAATTGATGATTGTAAAACCCAAAGAAATCTCGACATGATGGGCATTAATCAAGCAAAAAAAATTGGCAAACTCTTTAGAGAAAAAAAAGTTAAAATTGATCAAGTTTTATCAAGCCAATGGTGTAGATGTAAAGATACTGCAAAATATGCTTTTGGTAATTTCAAAGAATTTTCCGCGTTAAATTCCACTTATACTCCGCCATACGATCAAAATGAAAAACAGCAGATTGAGGATTTAAAAAAATATGTCAATAATTGGAATGGCAGAGGGGGAAATCTAGTTTTAGTTACACATTATGTAATTATCTTGGCAATAACTGGAGAAACAACACGATCCGGCGAACTAGTCGTTACTGATAAAAATTTTAAAGTTTTATCTACAATTAATACTTTTTAAAAAAATATAAAGTATCCAACTATTATTAAAATTAAATATTCAATAAATGTTTTAATTTTTAAAAGAGTTTTTTTATCCTGAAATTTATTGTTGATGACTATATTTAATCGAGAAAAAGCCAAGTGAACTAAAATGATACTAAGAACTATGCCAAGAAGAGCGTGGTAAAAACTAAAATTTTTAAGACCATAAAAGCAAGCCGCAATAAATGTAAACCACGAAATATTTGTAACAAATAAAGTAATTAAAATCCCTGATCCTTTTTTAAAAATACTTTGAGATTTAATGAAAGTATATGACCACAAAAGAGTGAATAAAAATCCTATGTATTTAATTATCATGAGCCAATATTGTAATTGCGGTAAAGTTCAAAGGCAAATATAAATGTAATATGATCATTAAACTTTCATTCGCTTTTGGGGCTGGATTTATAAGTTTTTTAACTCCCTGTGTATTACCAATTATTCCTGGATACATTTCTTACATCACCGGAAAAAATCTGAATGAAATTGAACAAGATAAAACAAATGTCCTAATAAAAACAATTTTATTTTCAATAGGATTTTCTGTTGTCTTCATTATTTTAGGCGCAACAGCCTCAGCAATAGGTAATATATTATTATTCTTATCTAATGAATTAAGAATTGCAGCTGGTATTATAATAATCCTATTTTCACTTCAAATGTTAGGTGTTTTAAATTTAAATTTTTTAAATCAAGAAAAAAGATTAGAGACTAAAAGCTATAAAGATAATTATGCTTTCCCTTTAGTAGTTGGTGCGGCTTTTGCTTTTGGTTGGACGCCTTGTATTGGACCTGTATTAGGATCTATTTTGGCATTGTCAGCAACTCAAGCCTCTATTGGCGCAGGTGTATTATTGCTTTCTTTTTACTCCTTGGGATTAGCAATACCTTTTATTTTATCTGGTTATTACATGAGTAGATTTTTAACAACTAGAAAAGATTTTAATAAATACTATGGAAGAGTAACTAAAACTGGTGGAGTAATTTTATTTTTAACTGGAATATTAATCGCTACTAATCAAATTCAGGTTATCAGCTTTTATATTTTGACAATCTTTCCGTTCCTCACTACGCTTGGATAATGAGTGATATTTCTGTTCTAGGTATATTTGTTGCAGACATAAGTTTTTCAGGTACAAAAATACCTGCAATTGGTGAAACTATATTAGGTGATAAATACAATGTTGGCCCAGGAGGAAAAGGATGTAACCAAGCAATAGCAATCGCAAGACTTGGCGGAAGAGTTGATTTTATTAGTAAAATTGGAAAAGATGCTTATGGTGAACTAGCGCTTAATACTCTTAAAAAAAATGAAATAAAAACCGAAAATATTATCCAAGATGCCAATTTACAAACAGGTGTCGCTGGCATACTGGTCGATAAAAAATCCGGGAAAAATGCTATAAATGTAATTGTTGGAGCTCCTACTACTTTAAAGATAAATGAAATAAGCAAACAAATAAATATTATTAAAAACTCAAAAATTTTCCTAACCCAACTTGAAGTACCAAAAGATGTGACTTTGCATTGTTTAAAAATTGCTAAAGAAAACAGATGTATAACAATTTTAAATCCTGCGCCAGCATCTGAAATTACTAAAGAATTTTATAGTAATATTGATTATTTTACACCTAATGAAACTGAAGCAGAATTTTATACTGGAATCAAAATTACCAGTGAGAAAGAGGCTAAACTAGCAGCTCATAAATTAATAAGCTTTGGAATCAAAAAAGTAATTATTACTCTTGGAGAGAAAGGATTATTTTATGCCGATGGACAAGATGAAATTTATTTAAAAGCTAATTCAGTAAAAACTGTGGACACAACAGGAGCTGGTGACGCATTTAATGGAGGTTTAGCTTTTGGTCTATCTAAAGGAAAATCAATAAAAGAATGTTTAGAATTAGCTAATAAGGTTGCAGGAATTTCTACAACAAAACTCGGGGCAGGAAATGCTATGCCATATTTAGCTGATATCTAGAATTCTTTAAGAAGTTTTTGTGCTATAATTTTATTACCTTCGGCATTAAAATGAACATCGTTCCAAAAATAATATTTTTTATAAACTTCTAAAAAGGATGTTTCCTCTTTCTCTTCAAAAAAATAAGGAAAAAAATTTATAAATTTGTGACATTTTCCCTTACAAAAATTTTCCCACATTTTAACATGTTTTGAATTTAGTTTATCGTATTGTAGTTGATGTGGCCAAGGATAAACCGCTAAACTTAATTTAATTTGATTTTTTTTAAGTAGCTCAAATAATTTAGTCATTACTTGTATCATTTCATTTTGAGTTTTTGAAATTGGCTCGTCATAACCATCAATAATATCGGTTGATTGGTAAGACCATTGAGCCTTTTTTGTTGCCTTGTCACTGAAAATTGGATTTTGGCTTTTTAATGGAGGTACTTCTTTGTTTAAACGATTGTTCATTTTAATTACATACAAATAATAATTTGTCAAAGGAAAGTTATATCTTAAAAATTTTCTTCTTTTTAAATTTTTGGCTTCAGAATTTTTCTCCGTAACCGATAGGTCTTCATTTAATTTATAGAATGTATTATCGTCATACATATCACTCAAATCTACAAATAATATCAAATGTTCAAATTTATATCCATTATCTAATAAAAATTTCATTTTTGATAAATAAATATTTGGCGCATAAGAAGTAACTCCTAAATTTGCTATAGGATATTTTTTTTCATTTTCGAATTTGCCTACAAAAGTATCTTGATAATTTAATGCAACCCCTTCAACAAATGAATCTCCTAGAAAAGCAACTTTGAATTTTTTTTCTCTTTTCGAGTTGCATTTATATTTAAAACCGTGATTATCAGTGCAAAGAGTATAATACTTTCCAAATCCCTGAGCTTTTTTATATTCAATATTTTTTTTTAAAGTATGATGATAAAAATTATGATCTACTCTAATTAATCTTTCATAAAAGTCTGTATTAGAAAGATAAGGGTCAAGCTTTTTTAAAATAGAGTTTCCAAAAAAAAAATCTATAAAAAGTGAAATTATGAAAGAAATAAAGACAATTATGGATAAATTTCTTAAAAATTTAAAAATTTTTTTTAAAAAAATCATTATTTAACTAGATAGAATTTTATCTAGTTCGCCGCTTTTATTAGCCTCTTGAAGTTTGTCATTACCACCAATGTAGTGATCACCAATAAAAATTTGAGGTATCGTTCTTGCTCCATTTGTTCTTTGTAACATTTCTTTGGCATTTGCTGGGTCTGCCCAAATATCAATTTCTTCTATCTCAACATTTTTTGTTTTTAATAACGCTTTGGCTGCTGCACAAAATGAACAGGGGTTGCCGGTATACATTGTGACTTTTTTCATGATTAATATATATCAGCTAATTTTATTTTTTCTCTTAGTTTTTTTCTACCTAATTGAAACTTTTTCCTATGTTTGATGCTGGTATTATGCACCCTTTTTCTCCACAAACGAAAAGAGCCAGGTTTTAAATTTTTTCTCATTATTTTGATGACTTGAGACTCATTTTTCCCAGTTTTCTCTTTTATCTCCTCAAAAGTAATTCTATCTGCCCATGCAGCCCAAATAATCCAATTATCATCCTTTTCTTTTGGCTCAGGGTTTTTAACTTTTGTTTGAGGGATAAAACTTTTTTTCTTCATAGATTTATATATAGTGGCTAATCAAATGTTTCCAACAGACTATATAATATTTTTACAAATCATTTTATTTTTATTTATTTCCCCAGGTCCGCCTAGAGTTGTAATAGTTTCACACACATTAAACTATGGACTTAATAGATCTGTTTGGACAGCTTTGGGAGATATATCTGCTAATACCATCCAAGCTATTTTAGTTGTTTTTTTAATTGGTTCTTTTTTAAGTGATAACCCTCAAGTTCTTTATTATTTAAAGTGGGCAGGAATATTTTATATAGTTTATTTAGCTTATGACACGTTCATTTCTAAAATAAAAAGTTTTAATTCTAAAGATCAAAATTTAAAGTCACCACTATCGTTTTATAAAGATGGATTATTAGTTGCAGGTTTAAGCCCAAAAGCGCTTTTATTTTTTGGAACAATTTTTCCTACTTTTATTAATTTCGGATCAAATATTATTTCACAGTTTTTAATTTTATTAATTACATACGTGGTTTTAGATTTTTTAACGTTAATGATTTACGGATTAGCAGCTGAGAAAATTTCAGTATGGTTAAGAAGCAAACCAAAGCTATTAAATACAATTTCTGCGTGTGTTCTTCTAATTTTAGCAGTTTACATTGCTGCGACACAGAATTTTTAATTAATTCTAACTGTTGTCAAAATCTCTATTTCTTGTTTTAATTATTCAATTTTAATTAATTAATTAATAACAAGAAGGGAAATAATGAATAAAATAGCAAAACTATTTGTTACATTTATTTCAGCGATAACTTTAGCACTTGTATCTTTTACTTCTTCTTTTGCAAAAGTAGAAGGTGAATACATTGTGTTAGGTTCTGCAATATCTCTTACAGGTAAATACTCTTCAAATGGAGTTCATACTCAAAACGGTTATAACATGGCTGTTGAGAGAATTAACAAAATGGGTGGAGTAGAAGTACAAGGTAAGAAATATAAGTTTGAGATCATTTATTATGATGATGAGTCAAACCCAAAAAGAGCCGCTCAGTTAGCTGAAAGACTTATTAAACAAGATGGCGTTCATTACATGCTTGGACCATACAGTTCAGGTTTAACGAAAGCCATTGCACCAGTAACCGAGAAATATAAAATTCCTATGGTTGAAGCGAATGGTGCATCTAGATCTTTATTTACTAAAGGATACAAATATTTGTTCGCTGTGTTATCACCAGCTAACCAATACCTTGAAGTAGCTATCGATTTAGCGGTAGAAAAAAATGGTGGTAAAGGAGTAAAAATTGCTCAAGCATTTGAACAAGATGCTTTCTCTCAAGACGTGAGACTTGGTATTTTAGATGCAGCGAAAAGAACTGGATCTGAGATCATCATCGATGACAAACTACCAAAAGAACTTAACGATATGGCAGCTACATTGGCTAAAGTAAAAGCTGTAAAGCCAGATGTACTTGTTGTATCAGGTCACACAAAAGGTGCATTAACTGCAATCAGACAAATTTCTGAAATGAAAGTTGATGTTCCTATGTTAGCGATGACACACTGTGATGCTGCTAAACTTTCTAAACAACACGGAAAGAAATCTGAATTCGCATTGTGTGCTTCTCAGTGGCACAAAAATTTATCTTACAAAGATAAATTCTTTGGCTCTGGTAAGAAATACGCTAAAGACTTCCAAAAAGAATTTGGATATGACCCGCCATATCAATCAGCAGAATCTTCTGCAGCATTGTTAGTGTTTAAAGATGCGTTCGAAAGAGCAAATTCTTTTGACAGAGATGCAGTTAGAGATGCGTTAGTTGATACAGAAATGCAAACTTTCTATGGAAACATTAAATTTGGACCTGGTGGCCAAAACGTTGCTAAGCCAATGATCTTGTTCCAAGTAAGATGTAAAGGCGATGATTGTGAGAATAGAGTAGTAGCTCCTACAAAATGGGCTTCTGATAAATTCTATCATCCAATCCCGAAATGGTCTGAAAGAAGCTAATAACTTCTGAATAATTTGAAAAGCCCCTAGTTTTCTAGGGGCTTTTCTTTTATAAGTTTTAAAATTTTATGGACTTTCTTATTTTTAAAGCTCCAATGTTAATGGTCCAAGCATCATTGGATGGAATCCTTTTAGGTATTTTATTTGCATTGATTGCCTATGGAATGGCTCTTCAATGGGGTGTGATGAATATAATCAACATTGCACAAGGTGATTTAGTAATTCTTGGAGGTTATATTGCATACACTATATACCTTTGGGGAATTCACCCTGCCTGGGGAGTTATTATTTCTCCAATTATAATGTTTTTTGTTGGATGGGGACTTTATAAACTTGTGATAAATAAAGTTGTAGACCGAGATTTATTTATTTCCATTTTAGCAACTTTTGGAATAGCTATTGTTTTCCAACAATTAATGAATTTTATTTTCGGTGCAGACGTAGTCGTTGCACAATCTGAATACGGAACAACAATGCTATTTGATAATTCAGTAACCTTACCAAATTCAAAAATATTCTCTGCTTTTATCAGCGTATTATACGCAATAGCTCTAGTTATTTATATGAGGAAATCTAAACTTGGACGAGCTATAAGAGCTACAGCACAAAATGCTAGAGCTGCAAAAATTTTAGGTGTAGATACAGAAAAAGTTTATGCTGCAACTTTTGGAATTAATGCTGCGCTATGTGGAATTGCAGGAGCTTTAATTTCAATAACTCTAACTCTTCACCCATATGTAGGGCTTCCCTACACAGTGAGATCTTTCATGATAGTTATTGTTGCAGGTCTTGGAAATTTACCAGCAGTAGCGGTTTCAGGGATGGGGCTAGGTCTGTTTGAGGAATTTGCTGATTATATTTTAGGAACAGAGTTTAGAATAGGTGCAGTATTTTTACTTTTAGTATTAATACTAGTTTACAGAAGATTTAAACTTTCAAGAAAAAGGGAATATTTGAAATAGATGGAAAAAGTAAAACAAAAGGATTTAATTTTATACTCTGGCTTAATTATTTTAGGTTTAGCCGCACCATATTTATTTTCTGCTTTTAAAGTTCAGCTTACTTATCTTTGCGTCTTAATCGTTCTTGCTATGACATGGAATTTACAAGGTGGGGAGATGGGCTATAACACATTTGGAAATATTCTTTTTTATGGTCTTGGAATGTATTTAACCGCCTCAGTTCAGGTTGGCATGTTTTTTCCGTTAGCAGAATGGACAGAGAGTGGTGGAGAAAAAACATTTGTACATACTACTGCACAATATTTTCAAGGAATAGGTGTCGGATTATTGGTTGCAGCAATTATCCCAACTATTATAGCGGGAGCGATAGGTTACGCCATTTTAGGTTTAAGAGGTCATTACTTTGCTATTTGTACATTAGGTTTAGGGATAGCAGCAGGTGAAATTGCTGGAGGAATAGAAATTATTGGAGCTGGTCAAGGATTTACCACACCACCTTTTCCTGCTGAAATTGTTGACGCTGAAGCAAGAGGGAAGTTTTTCTACTTTTTAAGTTTTGCACTATTAATTGGAACATTTGTTTTTGTTAGATACATTTACAGTTCTAGATTTAGATTAATTTTAAATGCAATTAGAGATAATGAGGATAAAGCAGAAGCAATGGGCATCCAAACTATGAAATATAAAATTGTAGGCTGGATGTGTTCTGCATTCTTCTGTGGTCTTGCTGGTGGAATAATGGGTGGACTAATTGGATATATAGACTCTACTGACGTTGCTTTTGACGGAAGAGAGATGGGAGTATTCATGGTTCTTATGGCAATTCTAGGTGGTAAAGGAACTTTGTGGGGCCCAGTGATTGGTGCAACTTTATTTCATTTCTTCAAAGAAGGTCTTTGGACATTAATTTTAGGCTGGCAGTATGTTGCGCTAGGAGTTTTAATTGTTGTAATCGTAGTTTATTTCCCGGAAGGATTAATGGGTTGGTTGCGAGAAAAATATCCTGAAAGATTTGGTGAAGTGATAGATGAAAAAGATCGTAAAGCACAGGTGGAATTAAAATGAGTATTTTACAAGTTAAAAATGTAAGTAAATCTTTTGGTGGTGTTCAAGCTAACGTAGATATTTCTGTTTCGGTAGAGCAGGGATCTATAGTTGGTTTAATAGGACCTAATGGTTCAGGTAAAACTACTTTATTTAATTCTATTGTTGGAACTCATCCGATTGATAAAGGATCAATTGTTTTTGATAATACAGAAGTTTCCGAAATGCCTGTGCCAGCAGTAGCTAAACTTGGTTTGTTAAGAACTTTTCAACAAACAAGAATTTATTCGAAACTTAATTGTGTAGAGAATATGCTAATAAGTCACAAAGCTAGTGATTCAGGATTTATTTTTGCAAAAGTGCCTGTTGAACTTACTGAGAAAGCAGAAAATATTTTAAACTTTGTTGGTCTTTATCAAAAAAGAAATTTGAGAGCAGGTGATTTATCATTTGGACAACAAAAATTATTAGAATTAGCGATGGCTTTGATGAATGAACCTAAAATGCTTTTATTAGACGAGCCTACAGCTGGAATTAATCCAACTTTAATTAATGGAATTATAGATAGATTAATAAAGATAAACAAAGATTATGGAATTACTTTATTAGTCATAGAGCACAATATGAAAGTAATTATGAGTCTAGCCCAAAAAATTTTCTGTTTAGCTCATGGTAAAATGCTAGCAGAGGGTTCTCCAGATCAAATAAAGAATGATAAGCGAGTAGTTGATGCTTATTTAGGAGCGCAGTAATGGCAAATCAATATGATGTTTTAGGTAAAGCACCTGGTTTAGAAGATTTAAATAAATTATCTCCTAACGACGTTCATCTAACCATAAGAGGCTTAAATGCTGGCTACGGAAAAATGGAAATATTACATAATTTTGACTTAACAGTAAGTAAAGCCCAATCATTATGTTTAATAGGACCTAACGGTGCAGGAAAGTCTACAATACTTCACTCTATTTATGGTTTTACAAATATTTTTGATGGAAAAATTGAATTAGAAGGGAATGAAATTACGACATTAACCCCTGCACAGAAACTTAGTAAAGTGGGTATAGCTTATATCCTACAAGATAACTCAGTATTTCCTGATATGACAGTTGAGGAAAATCTTTTAATGGGTGGGTACATTAAAGATAAACAGGACGAAGCTTATGAGGAAGCTGAGAGAATTTTTCAAAAATATGAGAGATTAAGAAATAGAAGAAATCAACCTGCAAAAGTTTTATCAGGTGGTGAGAGAAGATTATTAGAAATTTCAAGAGCATTAGTTATGAAGCCATCAGTTTTATTAGTAGATGAACCATCAATTGGTTTGGAACCAAAATATATTAATATGGTTTTTGAAATTTTAGAAGATCTTCAAAAAGCAGAGAAGAAAACAATAATACTTGTGGAACAAAATGCAAAAAAAGGTTTAGAGTTTGCAGATATAGGTTACGTTTTAGTGTCTGGTCAAACAGCTATCGCAGGTAAAGGGGATGATCTTTTAAAAAATCCAGACGTAGGAAGATTATTCCTTGGTGGATGATTAACTCGCAAGCTTTCTTTACAGGTTTAAAATCTCTTAAAGGTGCAAGAAGTCCAGCGTTACCTTTAGCAGCGTGTTTTGTTGCTTTAGGAGCTTTACTCAAAGATGCTGGATTTAACATTCAACAAAGTGCAGCTTCAAGCTTTTTTACATACGCATTACCAGGACAATTGGTAATGGCGGAGTCATTATTATTAGGAGCATCAATCGTAAATATTTTTTTAGCAGTTTGGTTAGTTAACTTTAGACTTTATCCTATGACAGTTTCTTTATTCCCTTTACTTGAGCATAAATCTCAACCTAAGTGGAAATATTATTTATCTTGTCATTTTCTTGCAGTTTCATCCTGGTTAATCGCTAAAGATGCTTATAAAAAGATTAATTCAAAATATCGAATAGATTTTTGGATAGGTATTGGTACAGGAACTTGGTTAACAGCTGTAATTATGACAGTTATTGGGTATCTGTTAGCAGATCTTTTAAATAAAGAAATGTTAATTGGATTAGCAATTGTAAATCCAATTTATTTTTTTTGTATGATGATAAGTGCTATGAAAAATATAGCTATATCTATTTCGGTGATTTTAGGAACAACTTTAGGACCAGTTATTTATTTATTTTCTACAGAGTGGTCATTATTATTTGCTGGATTGATAGCAGGGACTGTTGCTTATTTATTTGGAGAAAAAAATGGCAAGTAGTCAACTTATAATTTTTGCAATTATAGCAACTTCAATCGCTACGTATATTTCTAGATTCATGGGAGCACTTACTTCTGAAAAAGTTAGTGTAAAATCAAAAATTTTTAAATGGTTTAATTGCGTTGCATATTCAACTTTGGCTGCACTACTTGGAAGAATGATAATATTTCCTGCTGGAGTTTTAGCTGACTCAGAGCTAATAATAAGACTAATAGTATTCTTCACTTGTATTGCTATATTTCTAATATCTAAAAAAAATTTAGTAATTCCTACGATTGCTTCAGCAATTTTATTAAGCTTTTTGACTAACATTTGATTTGTGGTAAAATTAAACATGGAACCAATATTGGCAATTTTTATTGTTTTGTGGATCATGGGCAATATTAATTAAATGAGTTTTTCAATTTCAGATCACAATAGTTCTAAAAGAGTTCGTGTAATTAAGTTGAATGAAAGCGATCTAGATAGATTGATTTTTCCTTTTAAAAAACATTCAATTCTATCTTTAGAATATAAACCATTCTCCAGATTTAGCCTTGCTAAAAGCTTGGATGAAGTATTTCAAAATAAGTTAAGTAACACTTTAAATGATATTCTTAATGACCGTAATACAGGAACTGCGATTGTTGAACCCGACATAAAGAATAAAAAATTTGATAAAGATTTTTTAGTCAAGCTTTCAACAGGTCTTGCCTATCTAATTGGCAATCCTAACTTTGACTCAATGACCGGTAAGTATTATGCGAGATTTCATGTAAAGCATCAAGATAGCAGCGACTCTTATCTTAGAAAAGCTTACACAAATTTAGATCTTCACACTGACGGAACTTACGTTAAAGAGAAAACTGATTGGATTATTATGACAAAAATGGAAGAACAGAATGTCGGTGGAGGAGAAAGTGTAATTTTACATTTAGATGATTGGGAACACTTGGAAGACTTAAGTAATGATCCTGTGGGTCAAGAAAATTTCGTATGGGGATCACCGAAAAGCAAGAATGTTGATTATAAAGTTGAACATCCAGTATTTTCAGAAGATAAAAATGGCAAGCCAATTATTTCCTATATTGATCAATTTCCTGAACCAAAAAATATGAAACAAGGTTTATTTTTGCAAAAATTATCAGATGCTTTAGAACAGAGTAAAAATAAGATAAGCTTCCCTTTGCCTGTTGGATCGACAATTTTCTCAAATAACTATTTTTGGTTGCATGGAAGAAAAGCTTTTAAAGAGCATTCTGGGTTATCTAGAGAATTATTGAGAATTCGAGGAACTTTTTTTAACTAATACATAGTTGACTCTAGATTAGATATTTATTTTAATAAGTATAATTAATAAACACAGGGGGAAATAATGTTTAATAAGTTCAAAAAGCTTATCAGCCTAGTTTTCGCAACTGTTCTTTTAACTTCAGTTTCAAACACATCTTTCGCTGCTGACAAATTACACTTTGTAATTGGTGGTGGTGCCGGTGGTGGTTGGGATGGAACTGCTAGAGGAACTGGTGAAGCTTTAACTAAAGCTGGTTTTTTAAATAGTGCATCATTTGAAAATATGTCAGGTGGTGGTGGAGGAAAAGCTTTATCATACATGATAAATACTAAACCTTCAGATACGATTTTAGTTCAATCTACTCCATTAGTTCTTAGATCAATAACTAGACACTCTGGTTATGTAGATAAAAAGAACGCAGCTAAGGTTACATCTTATAAAGATGTTGTGCCAATAGCTGGCGTTATTGGTGATTATGGTGCAATTGTTGCTGCAAAAAATTCACCTTATAACTCTTGGAAAGATGTAGTTGCTGCTTACAAAGCAAATCCTAAGTCAGTAAAAATGGCTGGTGGATCTGTTAGAGGGAGCATGGACCATCTAATTGGCGCTTTAGCATTTAAAGAAGCTGGTGCTAATCCTAATGATGTTGTTTACATTCCTTACGATGCAGGCGGTAAAGCTTTAGCAGGACTTTTATCAGGTGAAACTCAAATTCTTTCAACTGGTTTAGGTGAAGTAATGGGCGCTAGAGATCAAGTAAAAATTCTTGGTATTACAGCTCCAAATAGAGTTGCCGATGCTCCAGATGTTCCAACTTTAAAAGAGCAAGGTACAAACGCAATCTTCGTAAATTGGAGAGGTTTCTTTGGCCCTCCAGGCATGAGCGATGGCGAGAGAAAAAAAATTGCTAAAATGTTGGGTGATGTTCAAAAAACACCGGAATGGGAAGCAGTAAGAAAAAGAAATGCTTGGGTAAATATTTATAACCCAGACAAAAAATTCGTTAAATTTTTAGAAAAACAAACAGTTGAAATGACTGGGTTGTTAAAAAATTTAGGCGTAATTAAATAAATAGTTAAGGAAAGAGCGGTGAAAATAAGTCCTTCAAAGATTATTTCACTGCTCTTTTTTATTTTTTCAGGTTTTTATTTATATACAGCGCATCAAATTCAAGTTTTTACTTTTGATGAAAATGCAGCATTCAACGCAAAAACGTTTCCAATTTACTTAGGCTATGCAGGTTTAATATTTTCTGCACTTTATGTTCTTTTGCCAGAAACAAGACCTTCAAATGTAGATTTAACAGTTCTAGATTATAAAAAAACAATAATGTTGGTTATACTTATGATTTTGTACGGACTAACAATTTTAAGAGTTGGTTATTTTTTATCAACTTCTATTTTTTTAGTTTTATCTTACATTGTTTTAGGTGAGAGAAAGTGGGTATGGATATTTATTTTATCTTTCCCTTTTGTGGCAATATTTATGTATCTCCTTCATGGACTATTAAATATTTATCTTCGTGATCCATTTTTACAATATATAGGAATTATGGGATGATCGAAGGTATACTCATTGGATTAGAAACAGCTTTTTCAATTAAAAATTTAATGATGGTTATGATTGGCTGTTTTGCTGGAACAATCATTGGAATGCTACCTGGCTTAGGACCAATGACCGCCATCGCACTTATGATACCGATAACATACGGTTTTGAACCATCCACTGGATTAATTTTAATGGCTGGAGTTTATTATGGTGCAGTTTTTGGGGGATCTACCTCTTCAATTTTAATTAACGCTCCTGGTATACCTGGCACTGTTGCCACCTCATTTGATGGCTATCCAATGGCACAACAAGGTAAAGCTGGAAAGGCGTTGGCAGTAGCTGCATATAGTTCTTTTGCAGGCGGAACGATTGCTGCAATATTTCTTTTAATCGCAGCACCAAGTTTATCCAAAGTAAGTTTAGCTTTTAGATCACCAGATTATTTTGGTTTAATGATATTAGGTTTGACAGCTGTATCTGCTTTTTCAGCCAAAGGACATTTTTTAAAAGCAATGATGATGGTTGTTTTAGGTTTAATGCTAGCAAGTGTAGGTCAGGATACACTTTCTGACATACCTAGATTTACTTTTCAAAACATGAACCTATCAGACGGAATAAGCTTTGTTTTAGTAGTTATGGCAACATTTGCAATGAGTGAGGCTTTAACAATAATATTCAAAGCTAACGACCCAACAAGAGTAGCTAAACAAATTTCTTTGTCTCAACTAGGTTCAATAAAATTAGATAAAGAGGAAACAAAAAAAATGGTAGCTACTATTCCAAGATCATCAGTTTTAGGTTTTATAATTGGAGTTTTACCAGGTGCTGGATCAACAATAGCTTCTTTTTTAGCTTATGGAATGGAAAGAAATTTCGTTAACGATGAAGAAAAGCAAAAATTTGGAAAAGGAAGTGTAAATGGATTGGCTGCTCCAGAAACGGCTAACAATGCAGCATGTTCCGGTTCTTTTGTACCTTTACTTACTTTAGGTATACCAGGCAGTGGTACAACAGCAGTAATGCTCGGGGCTTTACTTGGATTTGGTATCCAACCAGGTCCACGATTATATCAAACAAATCCTGAAATTTTTTGGTCAGTAATAATGTCAATGTATATTGGTATGGTAATCCTTTTAATTTTGAACCTTCCACTGATCCCATATATTGCTAGGGTTTTAGCTACACCAAGAACTTTTTTAATTCCATTGATTCTGTTTTTTTCAGTAACAGGTATATATCTTATGTCTTTTAATAATTTTGACATTTATATGATGATTGGGATCGCTGTAATTGCAACGATACTTCGATTATATGATTTTCCAATGCCACCATTAATTTTAGCCTTCGTTTTAGGAGGCCTAATGGAGGAAAATTTAAGGAGATCTTTACTCATAAGCGATGGATCCTGGTCGTTTTTGTGGGATAGACCATTAACTCTAATAATAATGGCAACCATTGTTTTGATAGTTTCTTGGCAAATTTATAAAAGCTTTATCAAAAAAAACTCATAGTGTGACATATTTACAATAAAAAAAACCCATAATTTACTTACTTTTTGAGAGTTTTTTTCAGTTTTATCAATAATTTGCTAATTAAAGACTCCCATTCTCTAGAACTATTTGTTATTTAGAATTATTAACAAATTTAGGAAATAGTACTATGAAGAAAATAATAACAATTGCTTTTGCAATATTTTTCTCATTTTCCAATTTAGCCTATGCAGAAATGCGATACGGTATCTCTGGTGCATTAACATTTATTGACGCGACAGGTACTGAGACCGAAGGCGGTGAGACAAACTCTGGAAGCGCAGATAACTTGACTATAATTCCATCAATTTTCTTGGAGTTTGACGCAGGTAACTATTCTGTAGGTTTAGACTACATTCCATTAGATGCGGATGTAAGTTCTAAAACAAAGATAAGATCTGACACAGAAACGTCTGTATCTGGAACAGCTAAAGAAACTACTACAAATAGGAGCCAAGAAGCCCAAGCAGAATTATCTGATCATATAACTCTTTACGCAAACTACAATTTAGGTGGTTATTACGTAAAAGGGGGAATAGCTCAGGTAACAATTAATGCTACTGAAAGCTTAGCTACTGGTTCTAAATATGGTAGTGTTGATGTAAATGGATACCTAATTGGATTGGGGACAGGAGATGGTAATCATAGATTTGAAATTGTATACACTGATTATGAGGATATTTCTTTAACTTCAAGTGTAACAAGAACTGACGTTTCAACTGCTAACAAGATTGATGCGGATCTAGATACTTTAGCCTTAAAATATTCTTACGTATTTTAATTTTAAATTAAAAGAATTAAACCCGCTTACTTAATTGCAAGTGGGTTTTTTTTATAATCTAACGTATTTCTTTTCTCTATCGACTGCCCAGTCTTTAGTTCCATTGGCTACAATGAATAAAAAACCACCAGCTAATCCGATATTTTTTAAAAATGATATAAATTGAGCTTGGTTTGAAAAGTCAAAATGAAAAATAAATGCAGTAGCTAAACAGAAAATTGCTAGAAGCCCTGCAGCAATTCTCGCTTGATAACCTACGATTACAAGAATAGGTAAAATTATTTCAATTGCAATTGCAGGAAAAATTAGAAAACCAGGTACTCCAAAACCTTCCATCCAGTCCATTGATCCATCTAAATTAAAAATTTTATTAAAGGCAGATATTAAAAATAAAGCCGAAATAAGAATTCTTCCAATCAAGTCAAAAACATTTGCCATATCAAAAAATTAGATTGATTAAGGATTAATGTCAAAAAAAAGATAGTTTAAATCAGGTTTTTTTTAAAAACTTCAATATTATAGGCACTATAAATAATATCATTAATAATCGAATGATATGATGGAAAGAGACAAACTCAGGATCTAAATCAAAGAAAATTGCTATCACTGCAACTTCATAAATTCCTCCAGGACAATATGATAACAATAAAGTAAAGAAGTTTTTATCAATTACTAGTCCTGCAACAACTGCTGCTGCGATGCCTAGCACTACTAATAAAAAAGTAGCTACAAAACTATGTAAAGCATTTTTTCCTATTTCACTGAATGTTTTGTCTGCAAATCTACATCCCACAGAAGAACCTAAAATTAATAGACAGTAATCGATAATGTTAGGAGATATTTGATAACTTGCAACTTCTGTGATTTGCAAAAAACCACTTGCTACTAAAGTTCCTGTCAATAAAGCTGCTGGAACTTTAATCTTTTCAAAAAACAAAATTAAAATTACTGACGATAAAATTAAAATTATCAAGTGAGATAAATTTTGATTTGTAATTACTTTTTCAGAAATATTTATGTTATCTACATCGTAAAAACTATTCACAATAAATGGAAAAACTGTAATTATAATAATTAATCTTATAAGATGAGACGTAGCTACTTGACTTAGATCAGTTTTTGCATCTTCAGCCAATATCATCAGTGGACCTAATGCACCTGGCGCAGCTGAAAAAATAGAAGTTTTTTTCTCATATTTTGAAAATCTTTCTAAATATTTTGAAACGATTAGAACACTTAAACTTATGTAAATTAACATTATAAAAGAGGTCCAGATCCAATCTTGCATTTGATTGAAAAGATCCTTGTCTATGTAGTTACCAATATAAAGACCAAGAATTATTAATATCGAGGATAACACCAACCTTGGCATTTTAGTTTTAAGACCCATTAATGAAGCTAAGGAAGTTATAAGCATTGGCCCCAAAAACCAGGCTAAAGGTATATTAAAATATTCAGCTATAAAAGCACTTGGTATTGATATTATGATGACAGATATAAACGGTATTGAAAATATCTGTTTAAAATTTTCTTTATTAAAAGGAATAGCTTGGTTATTCTGCATCATTCATGATTTTAGGATTTATAGGAACTGGTAAAATTTCATCGTCAATTATTTTTGGTATTTTTAAATCAAAGCTAAAAATAAAGAGAATTTATATATCTTCGAGAAATAGAAGCATAGCTAAAAAACTATCTAAAAGTTATGGAAAAGTAAAAGTATTAAACAATAATCAAGATATAATAGACAAATCCTCAGTAATACTATTGGGTGTCACACCTAATGTGGGTAATAAAATATTACCTAAATTAAAATTTTCAAAAAATAAAAAAATAATAAGTCTTATTTCGACAATTAATTTGGATAAACTTAAAAAAATTACTAAAAATAAAAATATTACTAGAGCCACACCCTTACCTCCAATCGAAATTAAAAAAGGGCCAATTATTGTTTGTCCACCAAGTAAATTTGCTAAAAATATTTTTAAACATTTAGGGCAAGTTTTAGAAGTAAGAAATGAAAAACTAAGCCATAAGTTTTGGTCGACAGCTTCTTTAATGGCATCATACTATGAGATATTAAATACGAGTTCAAAATGGTTAACAAAAAAAGGCATTAACAAAAAGCTGGCTGATAAGTATGTAGCTGAATTATTTCTGGCGTTAAGTCAGGATGCTTTAAATAAATCATCTCAAGGATTTAAAAAACTCGTGGCGGACTCACAGACCCCAAAAGGCCTAAATATGCAGGTTCTTAACGAATTGAAAAAAGGAAAATTCTTTACTAAGTTCACCAAAGCTCTTGAAAATGTAAATAAAAGAGTAAGTAAGTAAATCATGGAATATTTTTTGCAACAATTGGTTAACGGAATTACTTTAGGCTCAATTTATGGACTTATCGCAATAGGTTACACCATGGTCTACGGAATAATTGGAATGATTAATTTTGCTCATGGAGATATTTTTATGATTGGAGCTTTTGTTGCTTTAATATCATTTATTATCTTTGGTTTAACAGGTGTTGCATTGCCAATTATTTTACTTTTAGTTTTACTAATAGCTATGCTTTTTACTGCTTGCTATGGATGGACAGTAGAAAAACTTGCTTATAAGCCTCTGCGAGGTTCTTTCAGATTAGCTCCGCTTATTTCTGCTTTAGGTATGTCAATTGTATTACAAAACTATGTTCAAGTTTCTCAAGGTGCAAGAGTAAAACCAATGCAGCCTTTATTTTCAGGCGGATTAGAGTTTTTTAAGAATTCAGAATTTATTGTTACGGTAAGTTATCTCCAAATTTTTATTGTTGTACTAACAATTATTTTAATGGGAATATTTACATATTTAATCACAAAAACTGATTTAGGAAGAGCACAAAGAGCGTGTGAACAAGATAGAACAATGACTGCTTTACTCGGAATTAATGTTGATAGAACTATTTCAATTACTTTCATAATCGGATCTTCATTAGCATCAGTAGCAGGAATGATGTTTGTGCTTTATTATGGAGTGATTGATTTTTACATCGGATTTTTAGCTGGTATCAAAGCTTTTACTGCAGCAGTTCTAGGTGGAATTGGATCGTTGCCTGGAGCAATGTTAGGTGGCTTATTAATCGGACTTATAGAGACCTTCTGGGCTGGATATGTTTCACTTGAATATAAAGATGTTGCAGCTTTCAGTGTTTTAATTGTAGTTTTGATTTTCTTTCCAACCGGATTTCTTGGAAAACCTGATATCGAGAAAGTTTAATGAAAAAACAAGATATAATTAAATCATTTAAAGATAGTTTATTAACTGGCTTGATAGCTTTAGCTTTATTTGGACCTATAGTTGGACTTAGAACTGCATCAAAAGGTGAAGGGCTATTCATAACTCCACAATGGGGAATAGTTTTTTTACTAGTTGGATTATGTATTTTAGGAAGATTTTTAATCAATATAAATTCTGCAAGAAGAACAGAATTTAAAATTTTTTCGACACTTTCATCAAAGTTTTCAAGTATTACCGAGGATAAAGCTAAACATTTTGCAATTACAGGAATTTTGTTTGCAGTAGTATTTCCATTTCTACCGTTTACTGACAGGTACTTTATGGATGTAGCAATAATGATTTTGACTTATATCATGTTAGGATGGGGTTTAAATATTGTAGTCGGTTTAGCAGGTCTTCTTGATTTAGGTTATGTAGCCTTTTATGCTGTTGGAGCTTATTCCTATGCACTTATCGCAACGACTTTTGGTTGGTCGTTTTGGATATGTTTACCATTAGCAGGCTTGTTCGCTGCTTTCTTTGGAATTTTACTAGGATTTCCAGTTTTAAGATTAAGAGGAGATTATCTTGCAATTGTTACATTAGGATTTGGCGAAATAATAAGAATAATTTTAATTAATTGGTATGAAGTAACAAATGGCCCAGATGGAATTACAGGTATTCCAAGGCCATCATTTTTTGGATTACCATTTAAAAGATCACCGGATGAGGGAGAGATGAGCTTCCATACTTTTTTCGGATTAGAGTATTCTACGATGCATAGAATAATTTTTTTATATTATTTAATTTTAGTATTAGCTCTAATCACTAATTACTTTACATTGAAGATCAGAAAGTTACCTGTTGGAAGGGCTTGGGAGGCTCTACGAGAAGACGAAATTGCATGTAAGTCATTGGGAGTTAATCCTACTAATACTAAACTTACAGCTTTTGCTATTGGAGCAATGTTTGGAGGGTTTGCAGGATCATTTTTTGCTACAAGGCAAGCTTTTATAAGTCCAGAAAGTTTTACTTTTATAGAGTCAGCGATCATAGTTGCAATTGTTGTCCTTGGAGGGATGGGCTCTCAAACTGGTGTGGTGCTCGCTTCAATTTTTTTAATTGGCATAACAGAAATTTTTAGAGATCTAGAACAATACAGAATGATCGCTTTTGGAGGAGCCATGGTGCTTATCATGGTCTTCAAACCTAAAGGAATTCTAGCTAATAGAAAACCAACTATTCTAATGCATGGAGACAAAAAGTGAGTAATTTATTATCAGTTGAAAAATTGACAATGAAATTTGGGGGTCTAGTAGCAATAGACGATTTAAGTTTTGATGCAAAAAACAATCAAATCACCTCTATTATTGGTCCAAATGGAGCTGGAAAAACCACAGTCTTTAATTGTTTAACAGGTTTTTATAAACCAACAACTGGCCAGATGTATTTACATCAGGCTGACAATAAAGTTTCTTTAAGAAAGTACACTGATTTTAAAATTGCTCATGTTGCAAAAGTGGCTAGAACTTTTCAAAATATAAGATTGTTTCCAGCAATGTCCGTATTAGAAAATCTTTTAGTTGCTCAACATAATGAGTTGATGATTGCTTCAGGATACTCATTTTATGGCTTACTTAATTTAAGATCTTATAGAGATAAAGAACAACTAGCAGTGAACAAAGCAAAGTATTGGTTAGATATTATAGGATTGACGCATAGAGCAGACGATAATGCGGGAGATCTACCATATGGGGATCAACGTAAACTGGAAATAGTTAGAGCAATGTGTATTGAACCTAAACTCTTATGTTTAGATGAACCGGCAGCTGGACTAAATCCAAAAGAATCCGCAGAGTTAAATAACCTTTTGAAGTTTATTAAAACTGAAAAAAAAACAGGAATTTTATTAATTGAACACGACATGAGCGTTGTGATGGGTATTTCCGACCACGTTGTAGTGTTGAATTATGGAAAAAAAATATTTGAAGGAACTGCTGAGCAAACAAAAAAAAGTAAAGAAGTAATTGAGGCATATCTAGGAGTAGATGAATAATGCTTAAAATTTCAAACGTCGAAACATTCTATGGAAAAATACAAGCCCTGAGAGGAGTTGACATAGATGTTAACGATGGGGAAATAGTTTCTCTAATAGGTTCAAATGGCGCCGGTAAGTCTACTTTATTAATGACCATAAGCGGTGTTAACAAAGCTAGAAATGGAAATATAACTTTTAATGGTGAGAGAATTGAAAATAGAGATCCACATAAAATAGTTGATCTAGGGATATGCCAAGTCCCTGAAGGAAGAAGAATATTTTCAAGATTAACTGTTGAGGAAAATTTAAGATTAGGTGCTTACACAAATGAACTAGGCAAGCATTTTGATACAGATATCAAAGAAGTGTATGACTTATTTCCAGTATTAAGTGACAGAAAAACACAAAGAGGGGGAACATTATCTGGAGGAGAGCAACAAATGCTGGCAATAGGTAGAGCGCTAATGAGCAAACCAAAAGTATTACTCTTAGACGAACCTTCTTTAGGGATAGCCCCAAAACTGGTAAATCAAATATTTGCCTCAATAAAAAATATAAATAAAGAAAAAAATGTTACTATTTTTCTAGTTGAGCAAAATGCAAAAAAAGCACTTGAGTTAGCAGATCGTGCGTATGTTTTAGTAAATGGCAAAGTTACCATTATGGGTTCTGGTCAAGACCTACTCAAAAACAAAGATATTCAAGCAGCTTACCTTGAGGGTGGGACAAAAAATTAAGTTTTTTTCATATTTACAAGTTCATATTTAAGGTGTTCAATATCAATAATTAATTAATTAATAACAAAGGGAAATAATATGTTTAGAATGTTTAATAAACTTCTTTCATTAATTGCCGGAACATTAATGCTTGCAACAGTATCAGCTAAAGCTGACGTTGTTGTTGCTTCTGCTGGGCCTATGTCTGGTCAGTACGCTTCATTTGGTTCTCAGCTAAAAGCTGGAGCTGAAATGTGGTTAAAGCACGTTAATAAAAAAGGCGGAATTAATGGTGAGAAAGTAAAATTAGAAATTGGAGACGATGCTTGCGATCCTAAACAAGCTGTAGCTGTAGCCAACAAATTTGCTGGTCAAGGTGTAGCTTATGTTGCAGGTCACTTCTGCTCTGGTTCTTCAATTCCAGCTTCTGCGGTTTACAATGAAGAAGGAATTATTCAAGTTTCACCAGCTTCAACAAATCCAGCGTTAACGGATAAAGGTGGTAAATATACTTTTAGAGTTTGTGGTCGAGATGATCAGCAAGGTGAAGTAGCTGGTAAATTCTTAGCCGATAACTATAAAGGTAAAAAAGTAGCTATACTTCATGACAAAACTGCTTACGGAAAAGGTTTAGCAGATGCGACAAGAAAAAATATGAAGAAAGCTGGCCTAAAAGAGGCTATGTATGAAGCTTATACAGCAGGTGAAAAAGATTACTCTGCTTTAGTTTCAAAACTAAAATCTAATAACATAGATGCAGTTTATCTTGGTGGTTACCACACAGAAGGTGGTTTGATCGTTAGACAAATGAGAGACCAAGGTATGAAAACTAAATTAATCAGTGGTGACGCTTTAGTTACAGCTGAGTATTGGGATATTACTGGTGATGCAGGTGAAGGTACATTAATGACTTTCTCTCCAGATCCAAGAAATAATCCTGCGGCTGCAGATGTTGTAAAAGAATTTAAAGCTGCTGGTATCGAGCCAGAGGGTTATGTTCTTTACTCATACGCTGCGTTACAAGTATTTGAACAAGCTGCTAACCAAGCTGGATCAAATGACCCTGCTAAGGTTCTTAAAGTAATGAGAAAAGGTAAGTTTGATACTGTAATTGGTTCATTAAGCTTTGATAAAAAAGGTGACGTGAGCTTACCAGGTTACGTATTTTATGAGTGGAGCAAAGGTAATTACAAAGAACTGTAATTCAATTGCTTAACTAATTTAAAAGGGGGCTTAGGCCCCCTTTTTTATTTATAGAAAGGAATTTATGGAAATAACTTATGATGATTTTAAAAAAGTACAAATTAAAGTTGGCACTGTGTTAGAGGTAAAAGTAAATGAAAAAGCAAGAAAACCCTCATTAGTAGTTAAGGTAGATTTTGGAAAAGAAATAGGGATTAAGCAATCCTCAGCTCAGATTACTCACTATTACACCCCAGAAAACTTAGTTGGCAAACAAGTTATCGGAGTTTGTAATTTTCCGACAAAAAATATAGCTGGAGTAGTTTCAGAGGTCTTAGTGCTTGGAGCTATTGAAAAAGACGGAAAAGTTGTCCTAGTGCACCCATCTCAGAAAACTGATAATGGTTTAGATATTGCGTAATGAGTTCTGAAACATTTAATTGGAGCTGTAAACACACTTGGTCTAGAAGTGCAAAAAATACATTTTGGTGTTTACTTGGATGTTCTATTGGTGATTTTGGAACAATATTATTTTTTCAATTAACAAAAATTCCTTTTCCTGTTTTAGCAATTATGGTTTTAGCGATAATTAATGGGATTATTACAAGCATTCTTTTAGAAACGATTATTTTATTAAGGCAAAATTTTTCTTTAAAATTAGCTTTTAAAACAGCTGTTGGAATGAGTTTAATCTCAATGGTAAGTATGGAAATTGCCATGAATGCTACAGACTATTTTCTCACTGGAGGAGCTATTTTAACTTGGTGGGTTGTGCCAATAATGTTAGCTGTTGGATTTGTTACCCCTTGGCCATATAATTATTGGAGACTCAAAAAATTCAACGAAGCTTGCCATTAAGTAATTTTGTTTAAGATTTTATCCTTAAAAACAAAATGATGAACAATTACCGCAAGTATATGCAGACTTACAAGTGCTAATAACAAGTAATTAGCGTAAATGTGAACTTGGTAATAAGCATCAGCTAAAACAAAATTATCTTTTTCAAATCCATATTTAAAAAATATAAAATTAAGCGTTTCTCCCATATAAAGTTTCTTAAGAATTCCAGAGATAGTTATAGTAAAAATACTTAAATAAAGTAAGAAATGATTAGCCTTCCCAATAAAGACTTGGCCTTTAAAAAAACTTCTAGTTTCAGATGGACTTTTGTTAAAAAATTTCCAAATTAATCTAAACAAAGTAAGATAGAAAACGGTTATTCCTACTAGGATATGTATATTTTCAAGTTCAATTCTTTCATCAGAAAATTCAAGCCCTACTAAATAAAATCCAAAAGGAACTTGGGCTATTAAGACAATAAATGTAAGCCAGTGGAACAATTTGGCCAATAGGCCATATTCATTTTGACTGTTAAAAATTCTCATTATTAATTATAATTAGACATGTCATTTAATAGCACCACATCTAAATTCATTATATTTACAGTAGTATTATTCTTTATTTTTTATATCTTTAATTTTGTCACAGATAAAAAAGACGCTTTAGCCAATATTAACAATAAACAAATTGTTGAAGTCTTTAAGACACCCTCATGCGGTTGTTGCTATGGGTATGTCTTATTTTTAGAAGAGGAAAAATTCAAAGTAAAACAAACAGATATGAGAAGCCTTCATACAATAAAACAAAAATATAATATTCCAGTAGAAATGCAGTCTTGTCATACTACAATTATGGGTAAATACTTTATTGAAGGACATGTCCCGATTGAAGCAGTCAATAAATTATTAAAAGAGCAACCAGATATTGATGGTATAGCTTTACCTGGAATGCCTATTGGCACACCAGGAATGCCAGGTGATAAAGATGAGCCCTATGTTATTTATCAACTTAAAGATGGGAAATCTTCAGTATTCATGACAATATAAATTTTATGATACAAAAGATAAAAATAATAAAAACACTTATTATTATTTTTTCTTTAACCCTTTCTTTTTCTGCTAATGCTCAAACTGTAGAAGAAATTATTAAAGGTAGAAAAGCAATGTTTAGTGAAAACTATCAAAATGCTAAAAAAATATCTATATTACTGAAATCTAAAAGAATTGAGGAGGCTAAACCTTTAATGAAAAAAATTTCAGATAATTATATAAAATTATTAAATTATTTTCCTGAAAATACAAAAGAGGGATTTAAAACAGGAGCACTACCGAGCATTTGGGAAAATAAAGATGAATTCAATGCTTTGATGAAAAAAGCATCAGATGATATGATAAAACTTGCCAAAGCTATTGAGACTGCTGAAGATCTAAGAGCAGCACAGAAGGAATTAATGTGGAGTAATTGTTCGGCTTGTCATAGTAAGTTTAGAGCGCCTCATTAAATTAAAATGCAACTATTTCCATTAATATTATTCGGTATTGCAACCGCGTTTTCTCCTGGTCCAAATAATATTATGACATCTTATACGGCTTTTAATTTTGGTTTTAGAAAAGCCATTCCCACCATGCTTGGAGTAATTATCGGATGGACGCTTTTAATTATTCTTTTGCAACTTACATCTGGAGCTATTTTTCAAAAGTATGCATTTATTCAAACTACAATAAAAATATTAGGATCAATCTACTTAATATATATGGCATACAAATTATCTTTTGCTGGACAAAAAAAAGATAAAAAAATTGATCCAAAGCCAGTAACTTTTTTAAATACTTTTTGGTTTCAATTTATAAATCCCAAAAGTATTATTGTTGGATTAACTTCAATTTCTTTATTTATTGATACACAAAATAACTATTTAAGAGACTCGATTGTTTTAACATTTGTATGGTTTTTGATGGCTGTTGGAAGTCAAACAGCCTGGTGTTTAATGGGTAAATACATGAGAAAATTCGCCACAAGTGATAAATTTATTAAGAATTTTAATTACACAATGTCTTTTTTACTTATCGTTTGTGTGATTTTGTTCTATGTATAGCGCATGAAATTTAATAGTAAAAATTCCTTTAAATCATTAGATAATATTTCATCATCAGGCAAAGAATATAAAATTTTCAATTTAAAAATAGCCGAAAAGAATGGTTTAAACGGAATTTCAAAACTACCAAAATCTCTCAAAGTTTTATTAGAAAATTTACTTAGATACGAAGATGATATAACTGTAGATAAAAAACAGATTTTAGCAATCAAAGAATGGTTAAAAAATAAAAAATCTAATACTGAAATAGCTTACAGACCAGCCAGAGTTTTAATGCAGGACTACACAGGAATCCCAGCGGTAGCTGATTTAGCTGCTATGAGAGATGCTGTAAAAGATAAAAACAAAGATCCAGAAAAAATAAATCCCTTATCAACTGTAGACTTAGTAATCGATCATTCAGTAATGGTTGACGAATATGCTTCAGGAAAATCATTTGATAAAAATGTAGAAAGGGAATTTTCTAGAAACGGAGAGCGTTATTCTTTCTTAAAATGGGGTCAACAAGCTTTTGATAATTTTAGAGTAGTGCCACCAGGAACAGGTATTTGTCACCAAGTAAACTTAGAATATTTATCCAAAGTTGTTTGGTCATCTAAAAGCGGGAATGATTTATATGCTTACCCAGATACTTTAGTTGGAACAGACAGCCACACTACAATGGTCAATGGTTTATCCGTGTTAGGTTGGGGGGTCGGTGGTATCGAAGCCGAAGCTGCGATGTTAGGACAACCAATTTCAATGTTAATTCCAGAAGTGGTTGGAGTTGAAATTAAAGGTAAACTCAAAGAGGGCACAACTGCAACTGATTTAGTTTTAACAATTGTGCAAATGTTAAGAAAAAAAGGTGTTGTAGGAAAATTTGTAGAATTTTATGGAGAAGGACTAAAAAATTTAACTTTAGCTGATAGAGCAACTATTGCTAACATGGCCCCCGAATATGGAGCGACGTGTGGCTTCTTCCCTGTTGATGATGAGTCACTTAAATATTTAAAATTATCTGGACGAGATAGTGCAACAATTGCTTTGGTAGAAAAATATTCTAAAGAACAAGGGCTATGGGCAAGTAATGATGTAGAGTTTACTGATACAGTATCTCTAGATGTAAGCACAGTTGTAACAAGTATCTCTGGACCTAAAAGACCTCAAGATAAAGTTTTACTAACTGAGGCAGCAAGTTCGTTCGCTAAAGTTTATAAAGAAAACGCTAAAAGATCTAAAGTTGTAGAGTCTGATGTTGCAGGAGCAGATTTTAAATTAAAAGATGGGGATATTGTTATTGCAGCAATTACCTCATGTACTAATACATCAAATCCAAGCGTTCTAATCGGAGCTGGACTTCTTGCCAAAAAAGCTTATGAGAAAGGATTAAAAGTAAAACAGTGGGTAAAAACTTCTTTAGCGCCAGGATCACAAGTTGTTACTGACTACTTAGAAAAAGCTGGCTTAAATAAATATTTAGATGAATTAGGTTTTAATCTTGTAGGATATGGCTGCACTACATGCATTGGAAATTCAGGACCATTAAATAAAAATATATCAGATGCAATCAACGAGAAAGATTTATATGCGGTTTCAGTTTTATCTGGGAACAGGAACTTTGAGGGTAGAATAAATCCTGATGTAAAAGCGAATTATCTAGCTTCGCCTCCTCTAGTTGTTGCTTATGCTTTAGCTGGGAATATGAATTTTGATTTATATAAATCTTCTCTTGGGAAAGATAAAGCTGGCAAAGATGTTTTCTTAAAAGATATTTGGCCGAGCAATAAAGAAATTGAGGATATTATGCTTACCTCTTTAAATGCTGAAATGTTTAAAAAAAGATATTCTAACGTTTCAGAAGGACCAAAAGAATGGAGAGAGATCGATACAGTTGACAGTGATATTTATAACTGGGAACAAAACTCAACATATGTAAAAAGACCACCTTTTTTTGATAATCTTCCTGATAAACCTGAGGGATTTAAGGCAATTAATGATGCTAGAATACTTTTGTTATTAGGAGACACAGTAACTACGGATCATATTTCACCAGCAGGAAGTATCAAGAAAGATAGTCCAACGGGGGATTATTTTATGGAACATCAAATCCAACAAAAAGACTTCAACTCTTATGGAGCTAGAAGAGGAAACCATGAAGTAATGATGAGGGGAACTTTTGGAAATATCAAAATTAGAAATGAAATGGCACCTGGAACAGAGGGTGGATTTACTACTCTACAGCCTGATGGCAAGGTTATGAGTGTTTATGAAGCTGCAATGGAATATAAAAAAAGAAATAATGATTTAGTTGTCATTGCTGGTAAAGAATACGGGACAGGATCCTCGAGAGACTGGGCAGCTAAAGGAACAAAGCTACTAGGTATTAAAGCTGTATTAGCTGAAAGTTTTGAAAGAATTCATAGATCAAATTTAGTAGGTATGGGTGTTTTGCCACTACAATTTAAAGAAGGTTTTGATAGAAAAAAATTAAAAATAACAGGAGCTGAACTCATTACAATAGTTGATATTGAAAAAGGAATTAAACCAAGAGCAGAGGTAGCTTGCGAAATAAAATATAAAGATGGCACAATTAAAAAGATACAAGCTTTGAGTAGAATAGATACTGAAAATGAAATAGAATATTATAAAAACGGAGGAATTCTTCAGTATGTTTTACGTAACATGCTCAATTAATGAGAAATATCACAGTAAAAGTTCATCCATCTAAAGCAAATTTAAAAAAGAAGGACCAACTAGCATGGAAAATTGCAGAAATTTCATCTGACAAAGCAAAATTAAATAAAGATGCAATTGAGATGGTCATTAATAGAATTATTGACAATGCATCGGTTGCAATAGCGTCTTACAATAGGAAGCCCGTTGTTTCTGCAAGACAAATGGCTTTAGCACACCCCAGAAAGAATGGAGCAAACGTTTTTGGATTAAATCCTAAAGTAAAAGTTGACTGTGAATGGGCTGCTTGGGCGAATGGTACTGCAGTAAGAGAACTTGATTATCATGATACTTTTTTAGCAGCAGATTACAGCCACCCTGGAGATAACATACCTGCAATTTTAGCAGTTGCTCAACAAAAAGGATGCAATGGATTAGATCTTATTAGAGGAATTTTAACTGGTTATGAAGTTCAAGTTAATTTAGTAAAAGCGATTTGTTTACACGAACATAAAATTGATCATATAGCACATTTAGGACCAAGTGTTGCAGCAGGTTTAGGAAGTTTGTTAAAATTAAATACAGAAACAATCTATCAGTCAGTTCAACAAGCTCTACATACAACTATTTCAACTAGACAATCAAGAAAAGGAGAAATTTCAAGTTGGAAAGCTTTTGCTCCTGCACATGCTGGTAAGTTAGCAGTCGAAGCAGTTGATAGATGTATGAGAGGCGAGGGTGCTCCTAGTCCAATATATGAGGGTGAGGATAGTGTTATAGCTTATGTTCTATCAGGCCCTGGAAAAAAATATATTGTTCCTTTACCAAAAGTTAATGAGCCAAAAAAAGCAATATTAGAAACTTACACCAAAGAGCATTCTGCTGAGTATCAGTCACAGGCATTAATTGATTTAGCAAGAAGTTTAAATAAGAAAATTAAAAATTTAAATAACATAAAAAAAATTACAATAGAAACAAGTCATCATACACATTATGTAATTGGAACTGGTGCTAACGATCCTCAAAAAATGGATCCTTATGCAAGTAGAGAAACTTTAGATCACTCTATAATGTATATATTTGCTGTAGCTTTAGAGGATGGAGCTTGGCATCACGTAAAGTCGTACACACCACAAAGAGCTAGACGAAAAAGTACAGTTCAACTTTGGCGGAAAATAGTAACCAAAGAGAATAAGAAATGGACAAAAAAATATCATAACAGGGATCCTAAAAAGAAATGTTTTGGTGGAAAAGTTATTGTCAAAATGAAAAATGGTTCCACAATATCAGAAGAGATCAATGTTGCAGATGCTCATCCAGCTGGCAAACGACCATTCGGAAGAAAAGAATATATCAATAAATTTAAAGTTCTAACAGATAATATTATTTCAAAAAAAGAGTCACAAAGATTTTTAAAATGCGTTCAAAATTTAAGAAAATTAAAACCTAAAGATTTAAAAGGACTGAATGTTGAAATTTTACCTAAAATGAGAAAAAGAATTAAAAACGGTAAAAGTATTTTTTAATCATTTGATTTTCTTTGCTAAATCATTAGCACTTAACCATGCATTTTCAACTTTAGGACCGATAAACCAATCAGCGCACAATCCTAACCTTAACTTTTTATTCCAATAACTCTTTAAAGGTGAACCATTTAAATTATAAGAATATTTCCATCCGTGTGTTTTTTTGAAAATAATTTTATTTTTTTTGTACCCTGTAAAGTTTAAAAATTTTGATACCAAAATATTTTCTGCTTTATTACTTTTTTTATAATGATTTATGTTTTTTCTAGCCCACCCAATTGAGGACTGTAATGTCCAAAGTGAATTTGAAGAGTTAAATCTATTTTTACTATTTTCATTAGCTGCCCAAGTTAAAATGTTATCATTGAATTTTATACTACTTACAGGAACAGTTTTTTGATTTTTAAAAGCTAACATTGTGGTAATGTTAGGCTCCATATTAATCTTTAAATTTGAGATTTTTTTTTCAAGATATTTACCTGCGATTTTTTTTGATTGAGGAAAAGGACAAGTTAAAATTATCGACTTAGCTTGAATATTTTCACCATTATCAAGTCTTACTTCCCAAAAATATTTATTATTAAAGATAGTCTTGACTGAAGATTGAAAACTTATTTTTATTTTTCTGGTATAAAATTTAGAAATAAAATTGTTACCTTTCATACCAATAAATTTTTCTGAAATTTCCTTTTTTTCAAATGTGAAATCTAAATGATTGCCAGTCCAAATTTTTGCTTCTTTTTTTTTACAAAGAGTTTTTATAAACTTTAAAAATTCTTTAGATTTTGGAGAAATATATTGAACCCCATGGTCAAAACTTAAATTTTGTTTAAATCTTTTATTTGATGCACGTCCGCCCGGACCTCTTGCTTTATCAAGAATATGTACCGAGTACTTTTTTGAAAGATGGTGAGCTATTGTAGAGCCAGATATACCTGACCCAATAACACAAAAATCTAACATTATAAGAATAAAAATTTATATTTTTCATTAATTGATAGAACTTCGTAACTTACAAGTCCACCAATTATTAATTGAATAGAAATAACTAAAATTACAAATAATCCTAAATATCCAAGCCACATATGTTTTTTGATATAGTCAGCAAAATAACTTGCAAGAGTTGCGATCAAAAATACTGATAATAACAGACCTATTACCATTAAATGAAAATTACCTTTTGAGGCGGCAACTACTGCAATAGTGTTGTCGAAACTTAGTGTAAGATCAGCAATTAAAACTTGATAAACCCCAACGCTAAAACTTTTAGTTTCAGCTGATTTTACTTGAGGAGTTTTAATTTTATTTTTACCAAAGAAGTCTTGTCTTAAATTATTTATTACCCATAAAAGCAAAACCCCGCCTAGAATCTTTATCCAAGCAAATTCAAACAGATAATTAGCTCCTGATGCAAAAATAATTCTAAACAAGAATGCTGCAGCAACACCCCATGCTATAATTTTTCTTCTATTATCTGTTGCAAATCCTGCAGCGATTAAACCTATTATGATCGCGTTATCCGCAGCCATAACTATATCTATAAGGATTATTTGTACTGAGATAATTACTTGCTCTAACATTCGAGAATCAATGTATATAAGGTTATTAAGATATATTAAAGAATAAAATGGAACTGTTCAAAAGCTCATCAAAATTTTCAAAAAAACAAATAATTTTGTTGTCCATACCGGTTTTTTTTTCAAACATGGCCATTCCATTAGTAGGAATGGTTGATACAGGCTTGATGGGAAATCTAAGTGAAACCAAGTATTTAGCTGCAACAAGTATAGCTACATCAGTTATGACAATGATTGTTTGGAGTTTTGGTTTTTTAAGAATGGGTACCGTTGGCATAGTTGCACAGGCTTATGGAAGAAGTGATTATAGAGAGATAGTAAAAACGATTTTAAGAAATATTGCACTTGCTCTAATTGCAGCATTTATAATAATTATTTTTTTCCCAGCTTTAAAAATTGCGATAAGTTATTTTTTCTCACCCTCTGATGAAACAGAGGTATTAATAAAAACTTATTTAAATGTAAGAATTTTTTCAATTCCTGCAGAATTAATTATTTATGTTCTAGTGGGTTTTTATCTAGGCATACAAAAAACAAAAATTTCAAGTTTTTTAATAATTGTTCTATCAAGTTTGAATATTATTTTTAGTTCTCTTCTAGTTTTAACATATGATTTAAAAGTTTTTGGTGTAGCTCTAGGAACTTTAATTTCGAGTTATATAACCTTAATTATTTTCACGATATTTACCTATAATTATATTATTCAAAAATTCAAAGTAATTCCTAAATTTGAAAATTTAGTAGTAAGGTCTAAATTACTCAAACTTTTAAATATAAATTTAGATATTTTTATAAGGACTTTATTTCTCACATTTGCTTTTCTATGGGTAACTTATCTTGGTTCAAAAATTGGAGAAGACTATTTAGCAGTTAATACAATATTAATGCAATTTATAATTTTATCATCATTCTTCTTAGATGCTTATGCATTTTCGACTGAAGGAATTATAGGTTTCGCTGTAGGGAGAAGAAACCGAAAATCCTTTTTAGAGGTTGTCAAAAATTCTATTCAGGTAAGCTTTATCACCGCAATAATTATTTCTTTTATTTATTTAATATTTTTTAAAGAAATAATTTACATAATTACTGATATTGAAATTTTAAGATTTATTTCTTTTCAACATATCTTATGGGTAATTATAATTCCACCGATTGCGTGTTTTTGTTATCAATTAGATGGAATATTTATCGGAGCGTCCCAAACAAAAGAAATTAGAAATGCAATGATAATATCTGTATTAGGTTATATTGGAGTATCAATCCTCCTTACAAAATATCTAGATAATCATGGTATTTGGTTATCTCTTTTATTATTTATGATATTTAGGTCCTTGACTTTACAATATTATTTTAAAAATATTTTGAAAAAATTCTAAATGCAATTTTTATATAAAATACCAGGTTATATTCTACTCTTATTTGGCGGATTTTGTTTAAGCTGGGGAGGATTTATAATTAGATCTTTTGAGGAGGCAAGCATCTGGCAAATATTATTTCTTAGATCATTTTTTTTCCTTTTAGCTTTAATAACTTTTCTTTTGGTAACTTATAAAAAAAATACCTTTAATATTATTAAAGAGTCTGGCCTTCCGGGATTAGCAGGTGGCTTTGTTTTATCATTTAGCTTTGTTGCTTTTGTAGTTGCGATGAGCAATACAACAGTAGCAAATGTCGTTTTTATTATAAGCACCCAAACTATGTTTCTGGCAATATTTGGCTACTTTTATTTAAAAGAAAAAGTTTCTTTAATCGGTTTAATATCAATCTTTCTTGCGATGAGTGGTATTATTATAATGGTTGGTGACTCTATTTCAGGTGGATCACTATTCGGAAATGTAGTGGCATTAGCGATCCCAATAAATTTTGCGATTTTAGTAATGATAATTAGAAAAAATACTAAAGTTGATATGGTTCCAGCAATTTTTTACTCTGGAATATTCAGTTTGATTTACGGTTTTTTCTTAGCAGAGTCATTTGAATTCACTAAACATGATCTTTGGATGGGTTTTCTTCTTGGAGTTCCACAATTAGCAGTTAGCTTTATTTGTATAACAATTGGATCAAGAACTGTTGAATCAGCAACAGTAGGACTTTTAATGTTGATGGAAACTTTATGTGCGCCTCTTTGGGTATGGTTATTTTTAAATGAAATTCCTCCAATTAGTGTATTTATAGGCGGTACAGTCATAATTTCTGCTATAATATTGAAGAGTTTTGATAAAAAACATAGCAAGACTTGAATAATTTGCATTTGACTTTTTACTGTATTTAGAGGAGAGTCCCCAGCGTAACGGGAGAGACCATTTAGGCGCCGAAGGAGCAACCACCCCGGAAACTCTCAGGCAAAAGGACCGTTACCGTAATAACTCTGGAAAGCAGGCGAAAGCCTCACCGAAGGATTAAATCTCTCAGGTACATAGACAGATGGGGTTAGACAAGAGTTATTATGGAAGTACAAAAAACAGCTTTATATAATTATCATAAAAACTTAGGAGCAAAATTTGTTCCGTTCGCTGGCTATGAGATGCCTATCCAATATAAAGATGGTATTGTAAAGGAACATATTTCTACAAGAACACACGCTGGATTTTTTGATGTGTCACATATGGGACAATTTTTTTTAGAAGGGGATGAAACATTAATAGAGTCTTTAGAAAAAATTATTCCAGCAGATTTAAAAAATTTGAAAGTTAACCATTCAAAATATTCTTTTTTACTAAATAACGAAGGTGGAATAATTGATGATTTAATTATTACAAGAACAGAAAAAGGTTTTTGTACAATTTTAAATGCAGCTTGTAAGGAAAACGATATTAAACAAATTTCACAATTTTTAAATAAAGATCATAAACATCTTTTAAACAATGATTTATCTTTAATAGCTTTACAAGGTCCCAAATCTGTAGAGATTTTAGAAGAGTTAATCCCAGGTGTCGCTAATTTAAAATTTATGACAGGGAGTAATTTTGAGTATGAGGGTGAAAAACTTTATGTAACAAGATCTGGATACACTGGTGAAGATGGTTTTGAAATCTCAATTTCTAATATAAAAGTTGAAAAACTAATCGATAACTTAATTTCAAATGAAGTTAAACCTATAGGTTTGGGAGCTAGAGATACATTAAGATTAGAGGCAGGTCTGTGTTTATATGGTCACGATTTAAATGAAAAAATAAATCCGGTAGAGGCTAATTTAAAATGGGCTATAGCAAAAAAAAGGAAAGAAGCTGGTGGATTTAATGGATGGGAAAAAATAAAAAATTTATTAGCTAACGGAAGTGAAAAAATTAGAGTTGGTATAAAGCCAGATGGGAAAGTTATAGCAAGAGAAAATACCAAAATCTTTTCATCAGATAATAATGAAATAGGATTCGTAACAAGCGGTACTTTTGGCCCGAGTGTAAACGCTCCAGTTGCAATGGGATACGTTAAATCTGAATTTTCTAAAATAGGTACATCTATTCAGCTTGAAGTAAGGGGAAAAAAATATGGGGGTAAAATTTCCGAACTTCCATTTTATAAAAAAAGTTATGTTAAATAAGGAGAAACAAATATGAGTGAAAAAAAATTTTCTAAAAAACACGAATGGGTTTCATTGGATGGAGATGTTGCTACAGTTGGAATAACTAAGCATGCAACAGAAATGCTCGGTGATATTGTTTTTGTAGAGGTTCCAGATGCAGGAAAAGCCGTAGAAAAAGAAGGTCAAGCAGCTGTTGTAGAGTCTACTAAAGCTGCGAGTGATGTTTACTCTCCTATTTCTGGAGAAATTACTGAGGGAAATAAAGCTATTGCTGATGACCCCGGTAGCGTAAATTCAGACCCTGAAGGTGCAAGTTGGTTTTTTAAGTTAAAGATAAAGGATAAGGGTGAGTATGACTCGCTTATGTCAAAAGACGAATATGATAAGTTTTGTAAGGAGAACCCAAGTTAAATGATTGACGATAATTCAAAAGAATTTATTAAAAGACACATTGGTCCCTCTGAGGAAGATCAATCTAAAATGTTGCAATACATTGGATATAAGACACTAGAGGATCTAATGAGCAATACTGTGCCAGAAAAAATCTTATTAAAAGATGATCTTAAAATGGATCAGCCAATGTCAGAAAACGATGCTTTAAAAAAATTAAAATCTATATCCAAAAAAAATAAAATCTTTAAAAATTTTATTGGAATGGGATACTATAATTCTATTACACCTAATGTAATTCTTAGAAATATTTTAGAAAATCCAGGATGGTACACGTCTTATACACCTTATCAGCCTGAAGTGGCACAAGGTCGGCTTGAAATGCTTTTAAATTTTCAACAATCAATTATTGACTTAACAGGCATGGATATAGCTAACGCTTCTTTATTGGATGAAGCAACAGCAACAGCAGAAGCAGTAGGTTTAAGCCAAAGATTAGATAAGACTAATTCAAAAAAAATATTTATCTCAAACAATTGCAATCCTCAAACAATTGATCTCATAAAAACAAGAACAAATCCTTTTGGTTTAGAATTGATCATTGGTGATGAAAAAAAAGAACTTACGAAAATTAACGAAGATATTATTTGCGGAGTTTTATCATATCCTGGAACTTTAGGTGAGATAAACGATCCTAGTGAAAGTATTAGTCAAATACACAAAAAAAATGGAAAAGCTATTTTGGTTTGTGATCTATTAGCTTTAGCTAGATTAAAAACTCCAGCAGAACTTGGAGCTGACATTGCTGTTGGAAGCGCTCAAAGATTTGGTATTCCAATGGGATACGGTGGACCTCACGCAGCATTTTTTGCAACTAAAGAAGAATTTAAAAGATCAATGCCGGGAAGAATTATAGGTGTTTCAAAAGATAGACACGGAAAAAAAGCTTACAGGCTTTCTTTACAAACTAGGGAGCAACACATTAGAAGAGATAAAGCAACAAGCAATATTTGCACTGCTCAAGCATTGCTAGCTATCATTTCTGCTGCCTTTGCGATTTATCATGGACCTGAAGGAATACTTAAAATAGCGAATAGAACTTCGAAATTAGCTAAAATTTTTGCTGATAACATTAAAATAGGTGGTTACAAGATTTTATCAGATCATTTCTTTGATACCGTTACAATTAAGACCAATGAAAAAACAAGTTCTATTTATGAAGCTGCATTAAAAGAGAATATAAATCTTAGAAAAGTCAATAAAGAGCATTTATCAGTTGCTTTTGATGAAGCAAAAAAACTTGATGATGTTAATTTACTTTTAAAGTTATTTGGAGTTTCTAAAATTATAAAACAAGATGTAAAGGTTAAACTAGATAATCTTCCAAAAAATCTTTTAAGAACTTCAAAATACTTAACCCATCCAGTTTTTAACAAATACCATTCTGAAACTGAGATGCTAAGATATCTAAAGAAACTAGAAGATTGTGATATTGCGCTCAATAGATCAATGATTGCTTTAGGATCTTGTACCATGAAGCTCAATGCAACAGCAGAATTAATTCCCATTACCTGGAAAGAGTTTTCACTTCCACATCCATTTGTTCCTACAAATCAAATGGAAGGCTATAAAATTCTTTTTAATGATCTGATAAATGATCTGAAAGAAATTACTGGATATGACGCAGTTTCTTTACAACCAAACTCTGGAGCTCAAGGAGAGTACGCAGGTTTAATGACTATAAGAAAATTCCATAAAAATAATAAACAAGAAAATCGTAATGTCTGTCTAATTCCGGACTCAGCTCATGGAACTAATCCAGCAAGTGCCCAAATGTGTGGGATGAAAGTAGTTGTAGTCAATTGTGACGACGATGGAAATGTTGATATAGACGATCTAAAAAATAAAGCTGAAAAATACTCAAAAGATTTAGCTGCTTTAATGGTAACTTATCCTTCTACGCATGGAGTATTTGAGGAAAAAATCATGGATATTTGTGAAGTTATTCATAAGCACGGCGGACAAGTCTATATGGATGGAGCAAATTTAAATGCACTTGTAGGTGTTGCAAAGCCAGGGAAATTTGGACCAGACGTTTGTCATATTAATTTACATAAAACATTTTGTATACCTCACGGTGGAGGCGGACCAGGAATGGGCCCAATCGCTTGTGCTAAGCATCTAGCTGATTTTTTACCAACACACGAAATTATTAGAGAGGCAGGCCCTAAAAATGGAATGGGGGCTGTATCAGCTGCACCTTGGGGTAGTTCAAGCATACTTCCAATATCTTGGATGTATATAAAGATGATGGGTGCAGAAGGATTGAAAAAAGCCTCACAAGTTTCAATTTTAAATGCAAATTATATTTCAAAAAAATTATCCAAAGATTACAAAGTTCTTTACACTGGTAAAAATGGAAATGTTGCACATGAATGCATAATTGATATCCGACCAATTAAAGCAAGTTCAGGTATATCTGAGGAAGATTTAGCAAAAAGACTGATTGACTTTGGCTACCATGCTCCAACAATGTCATGGCCTGTTGCCGGTACAATTATGATTGAGCCAACTGAAAGTGAAAATTTGGAGGAGATTGATAAATTTTGTAATGCACTTATAAAAATTAAAAAAGAAATTAATTTAGTGGAGTCATCAAAGTTTGATAAAATAGATAACCCACTGAAAAATGCACCTCATACTTATGTCGAATTAGCTTCCAGTGAGTGGAAACATGCTTACTCAAGAGAGGAAGCAGCTTTTCCAACTGAGTACGTAAAAAATAATAAATATTGGGCCCCAGTTGCTAGAGTAGATAACGTTTTCGGAGATAGAAATTTAGTATGTTCATGTCCTTCAATGGATGAATATAAAGATGAAGCTGCTTAATCTTTTTTAATGAAAATTGCTGTTATCGGCTCAGGTATCTCAGGATTATCTTCCGCATATTTTCTCTCAAAAAAATATAAAGTTGATCTATACGAAAAAGATGATCACTTTGGAGGTCATTCCTTCACCTATGAAATTAAAGAAGATGATAAGATTATTCCAGTAGATCTGGGCTTTATTGTTTTTAATGAGGTTACTTATCCAAATTTAGTAAATTTCTTTAATGAATTAAAAGTTCCTTATGAAAAAAGTGATATGTCATTTTCTGTGTCAATTAAGAATAGTAATATTGAATATAGTGGAAGTGGTTTAGGAGGTATTTTTGCCAATAAATTAAATTTTTTTAATTTTAAATTTTTATATATGATTAGGGAGATAATTTCATTTTATAAAACTGCTCCAAAATTACTTGAAAGTGAAATTAAAGAAGAAACTTTAGGAAATTTTCTTAATAAAAAAAAATTATCGAAATACTTCATCGAGTATCACTTAATTCCCATGGTTGCTGCAATTTGGTCAATGCCATTTGATAAAGCAAAGGGAATGCCATTAAAATTTTTTTTAAATTTTTTTACTAATCATGGTTTATTTAAATTCAAAAATAGACCGCAATGGTACACAGTTTCAAATAGAAGTAGAGCTTATGTAAAAAAAGTAACAGATAAAATTAGTGGAGAAATTTTTAAAAATTATAAAGTGGATAAGTTAATTAGAAGTGATGACAACATCAGGGTAAATATTGGCAATGAATATGTTGACTATGATCAAGTAGTACTAGCTTCTCATGCAGACCAAAGTTTAAGAATGATAGAAAAACCAACGGAACAAGAAAAAAATATATTGGAAAAATTTAATTACGTGAAGAACGAGGCTTATTTACATACTGATAAGATATTAATGCCTCATAAAAAAAGGGCCTGGTCTAGTTGGAATTCTGTTTCAGATGGAGAAAGGACATGCATTACCTATTGGTTAAATAAACTACAAAACTTAGATACATCTAAAGACTATTTTTTAACTTTAAACCCTATTTGTAGAATTAACGAAAATTCTGTTATAAAAAAAGTTAATTTTACCCACCCATATTTAAATTCAAAGAATACTGCGCTTCAAAAAGATCTAAGATTAATACAAGGAAAAAAAAGAACTTGGTTTTGTGGAAGTTATTTTGGTTACGGATTTCATGAAGATGGATTAAAATCTTCTATAGATTTGATAAATAACTTTAAAATTTGATGAACTCTTGCATTTATAACGGTGAAGTTACTCATACAAGATTTAAACCTGTAAGACATTTTTTAAAATATAAAACTTTTTCATTATTAATTGATTTAGATGAAATCAATCAATTAGACAGATCAATTAATATTTTCTCTCATAATAAATTTAACATTTTCAGCTTTTATGACAAAGATCATGGAGAACGCGACGGAAGCGATTTAAAAGAATGGGTGCTTAAAAAAATTAGCAAGCTCAATATAAAAGGTGAAATTAATAAAGTTAAAATACTTTGTTATCCAAGAATTTTTGGTTATGTGTTCAACCCTTTAAGTATTTTTTACTGCTACGAGGATAATAAATTGAAAGCAATTTTTTACGAAGTAAAAAATACTTTTAATGAGCAGCACACATATATTTTTAAAATTAAAGATAACGAAGAAATAGTTCAAAAATGTAAAAAAAAATTTTACGTTTCACCATTTATGGATATGGAAACTTACTATAATTTTAAATTACTTAAACCCAATGATAAACTCTCAGTCTTTATAAAACAAACAGACTCGATAGGAACGGTTTTAACAGCTACCCAAACAGGAGAGAGAAAAGAATTCAACTCAAAACAACTCATGTTTAACTTTTTCAAGTATCCGTTAATGACAATTAAAATTATTGGTTCGATACATTATGAAGCATTACTTTTATGGAAAAAAGGGGCAATATATAGGGGAAGAAATACTAAATTAAAAAATAACTTAAGTTACGAGGAATATTAATGAGTCTAATAAAAATATCAGAAAGATTCGTCCTAAATAAATTGAAAAAAATCTCACAAGGAAATCTTAAGCTTATAAATTATGATGGAAAAGTTTTTCATTTTGGTGACTTAGAGAGCAAATTATCTTCAGATATCAAAATTAATAAACCCAATTTTTATTTAAACGTTATTATGGGTGGAAGCTCAGCTTTAGGAGAAGCTCATATGAAAAAAGATTTTTATTCCTCAAATTTAACAAATTTAATTGAACTTACGGCGAGAAATATTAATACAATATATTCTTTTTCAGGAAGTCTAAAATTACAAAAAATCAAAAATTTTCTTAAAAAAATATTTGCATCAAATACAAAATCTAAAAGTAAAAAATATATTTCAAAACATTATGACTTAGGAAATGAATTTTTTTCGTCATGGCTTGATAAATCTCTTACTTATTCCAGCGCTGTCTATAAAAACGAGAAAGATGATTTAGAAATCGCTCAAAGAAATAAATTTCAAGAACTTATAAATTTAATGAATATAAAAGATGGAAAAAAGGTTTTAGAGATAGGGTGTGGATGGGGCGGATTTGCTGAATTCTTAGCTAAAAATTATGATGTGAGTGTAGACTGTATTACAATTTCTAAAAATCAATATGAGTTTACTAAAAAGAAGATTTTCAACTCAGGTCTAAACAACAAAGTTAATGTTAAATTTTTAGATTACAGAGATCTCAATGAAAAATATGATCACGTAGCTTCAATAGAAATGATAGAAGCTGTTGGTGAAAAATATATGGACCAATATTTTCGTACAATTAAAAATGTTCTTAATTACGGGGGTACTGCTGCAATTCAAGGCATTGTGATAAAAGACGACTTATTTAAAAGATATAGAGCAAATGAGGATTTTATTCAAAAATATATATTTCCAGGTGGATTTTTACCTTCAATTAAATTTATAGAGAATTTAATTAAAAAAAATGACCTAAAACTAGAAAAAATTAATATCTACTCCGACGATTATGCCAAAACTTTAGCAACTTGGAGAAAAAATTTTTTAGGTGCTTGGGAAAAAATTAGCCCACTTGGTTTTGATGAATATTTCAAGCGTATGTGGGAATTTTACTTATCTTATTGTGAAGGTGGTTTTAAGTCTAGAAACATTAACTTGATTCAATTCTCTATGTCTAATAGATATTCGTCATGAAAAAATTTATACTACTATTTTTACTAATCTTAACAACAGGATGTGCAAATAAAATGAAACCGACAGATTTTAAAGATCAAAAACCAAGACTAGTTATCGAAAATTATTTATCTGGTAATGTCAAAGCCTGGGGAGTATTACAAAATAGATCTGGAAAAGTTACAAGACAATTTAAAGCTGATTTAAACGGAAAATGGGATGGTTCTCAATTAATTTTAGACGAAGTTTTTAATTGGAATGATGGAGAAAGACAAACTCGCCAATGGACTATTAAAAAAATTGATGAACATAACTATGAGGGAACAGCCTCTGATGTAGTTGGAACAGCCAAAGGATATTCATATGGTCCAGCTTTTAAATTCGAATATGTATTGCTGGTACCGGTTAAAGGCAAAAATATTAAAATTACTTTTGATGATTGGATTTTTATGCAGGATGATCGCGTGGCAATAAATAGAGCGACAATGACTAAGTTTGGAATAAAAGTTGCAGAATTAACTGTAATGTTTATTAAAGATTAACGCTTTACTAGTTTATCTACTAAAAATAAATAGAGTCTATAAGGTAATATTCTTAAAAATTTTAAAATTAAAGTTAATCCTTTTGGGAAATGAATTTCAAAAGCATTTCCTTTCACTAAGCCATTATAAATTTTATCTGCGGCGTATTCAGGAGTTTTTAAAAATGGCATAGGAAATTCATTTTTATCAGTCAAAGGAGTTTTAATGAAACCTGGTGATACAACTGAGACTCTCACCCCAAATTTTTTAAAATCAAAGTAAATGCTTTCACTAAAATTAGTTAGAGCAGCTTTTGAAGGACCATAACCACTTGAATTTGGCAGACCTCTGTAACCTGCAATTGAAGAAACTATCGAAATGTGTCCAGATTTCTTATTTTTAAAATAATCTTCAACAACTTTTACACAATCAATAACACCTAAAAAATTAACATTAATTACATTTTTAATTTTATCTGGATCTAGACTTTGTTCGTCTTTTGGTTCATAAGTACCACTGGAGAATAGACAAATGTCAATGTCTCCACAGGCATTTAAAATGTCATTAAATACATTATTTATTTGGGAACGGTTAGTTACATCTAAGGGAAATGAACTTATGTTGTTATGTTTAGCTAGATCATCCAAAAGCTCTTTTCTTCTTGCTGATACAGCAACTTTCCATCCCTCGTTAGCAAATTTTTCTGCTACTGCTTTTCCAATCCCACTACTTGCACCTGTAATCCATATTTTTTTCTGATTTTCAGACATAAATTAGTTATACCTTAATTTATGACTAAGAATAAATATTTATCTCTTACATTCATTCTTTTAATAACGTTTTTAGCATCTGGAATTGGTGGATTTACTACTGCTACTTTTAAAGAGCCTTGGTATTCTCAGATAATTCTGCCAAGCTTTAATCCTCCAAGCTGGGTGTTTGGACCTGTATGGACAACTTTATATATCTTAATGTCAGTAGCGATTTGGCGTATTTGGATAAATTATTATGATAATAAAATTTTAAATTTATATTTTTTACATCTCTTTTTTAATATGATTTGGAGTATTATCTTTTTTGGTTTTCATCAAATAGGACTAGCATTACTAGATTTAGTTATAATTCTCATATTTATAGTTCTCCTAATGAAAATTTATTATTTGAAGGATAAGATTAGTTTTTCTCTAATGGTTCCCTACTTTTTATGGAGCGCTTATGCTTTAGTTTTAAATTTTAATATTTTTATTTTAAACTAAATTAAGCTATATACACGCATGAACTACAAAAAAACTTTTAATTTTTTAAAGTCTTTACCTGCAAAATTAAATTCATTTTACAAAAAAAAATCAAAATCTGGTATTAAAATAAACAACAAATCAAAAAATAAAAAAGATTTTGATCCGGTAACTAATTTTGATAAATCTTTTGAAAAATATATAAGATCATTAATTTTAAAAAAATTTCCAAACGACTCTATCATTGGAGAAGAGTTTGATGATAAAAAGACTGATAATCATTTTCAATGGTCAATCGACCCAATAGATGGTACAAGAGCTTTTGTAATTGGAGCGCCGACTTGGTCCAACTTAATAGGCCTTTCTTTTAACGAAAAATCAAAAGTTGGATTAGCAAATTTCCCAGAATTAAATAAATTTTATATAAATGATCAAAAAAAATCCTATATTTTTAAAAATAATAAAAAAAAAATTATTAAATCCTCTAAAAATAGTAATTTAAAAACAATAAAAATTATTGGAAACTTTCATGGAACCTTAAGTTATGAAAGACAAAAAAAAGTTATAAAAAAATTTGGATGGTCATTTAGGTTAGCCGGGTTTGATGCTTTAAATTATTGTTTATTAGCTGAAGGAACAGTAGATGCTGTGATAGAAGCTAACTTAAAGCCTTATGATATTTTACCTTTAATACCCATTATTAAAAACTCAGGCGCTATTATAACTAACTGGAAAAATGAACCCGCAGAATTTGGAGGAAATATAATAGCTTCATCTAATAAAGCTTTACATAACAAGATTCTAAGATTACTAAAACCTTTTACGAAAAATGATTAATTTATTTATAAATAGAGTTTTTAGAGCTATCAAAATAGATATAGATCTTTACGAAGAAGTTGAAAAAGATAAAAAAGCAACTTTTCAAGCAGGAATAGTAGTTGTGTTATCAAGTCTTGCTGCTGGAGTTGGATCTTTACATTTGGGAGCTTCAAATTTTTTAATTGCTCCAGCGCTTTCTCTTCTAAGCTGGTATGTATGGGCTTATATAATTTATTTTGTTGGCGTAAAACTTTTTGGAGACATTAAAACTAGAAGTGATCACAGTGAACTTTTAAGAACAATAGGGTTTTCAAGCGCACCAGGATTAATTCGAGTCTTTGGCGTCACACCAGAATTAATGACAGTAACATTCATCGGTTCAGCGTTTTGGATGCTAGCTTGTATGGTTGTTGCAGTTAAATCAGCATTAGACTACGATAGCCTTTGGAAAGCATTTGGAGTTGTTGTAGTTTCTTGGCTAGTTCAAGCATTCTTTTTATTTTTAATAATTGTTTTATTCAAAGGTTTTTAAAGAGGAAAAATTCTTTTTGAAAGGTTGCAACTGTTACATATTTTGTAGCTATGCATAATTAAGTTTTGTTTTACACTTTCATCTTCTTTTCTGCATTCTTCGCAAACATTGTCTGCAGTTTCTTTGTTATTGTCTATGACAATATGATCATCGTTTTTCATGAAAATTAATATATCATTAAAGTATGAAAAAATATTTATTTATAATTTTTATTTTTTTAATAAGCACGTCTGCCCAACCAAAAAATTTTAAGAAAGTGTATTTTGCTGGAGGATGCTTTTGGTGCATGGAAGAATCTTTCGATGGAGTTGAGGGCGTTCTGTCAACAGTTTCAGGTTATTCAGGTGGGCACTTAAAAAATCCTACTTACCATGATGTTATTTACAAAGATACAGGCCATGTAGAAGCCTTAGAAATAACTTATGATCCGAACAAAGTAAATTTTGAAAAATTACTAAATATTTTTTGGAGAAATATAGATCCCTTCGACTCAGAAGGTCAATTTTGTGACAAAGGGAAGAGCTATAGATCAGTTATTTTTTATCAAACTCAACTAGAAAAAGAATTTATTGAAAAATCCTTTAAAAATTTAGAAAAAAAATTTAGTAAAAAAATTGTCACTTTAGTATGGAAATTTGAGGAATTTTATCAAGCTGAAGATTATCACCAAGATTATTATGAAAAAAATTTTATTCGTTATCTAATGTATAAAAAGGCGTGTAAAAGAGAAGATACCTTGAAAAAAATATGGAATTAAAAAAAATAATCATAGCAGTTTTTTTTGTAGGTTTGTTTAATTCAGCAAACGCAGAAATGATAAAGCCAGCTGAAAATTTATCCGCTTATGATGTTATAAAAATACAATTAGATGCTCTAAAAAATAATGACGAAAAAGATAATGGCATTAAACAAACATGGATATTTGCTCATCCTGATAATAAAAAAATGACTGGTCCATATCCTAGATTTAGGATTATGCTTTACGATGTTCATTACAGAATACTTTTAAATCATTTTTCACATAAGATAGATTTAATTATGAACACCGAAAATAAATTTGTTTATGGAGTAAAAGTTTTGAACAATGAGAAACAACAATTTTTTTATGAATGGCATGTAAGTAGAGGTAATGAAGAAAGTTGTAATAATTGTTGGTTTACTACAGCTGTTTCAATGCCGATTGATCAAGGAAATTCAATTTGAAAAGACCACCGTTTGCAATACGATATCTAATTATCGGTGCTATATTGGTTGTACCGCCAATACTTAGCACTCATTACGGTACAATGTATTTAGGAAAAGATAACGGGGTTCTTTTAGGATTTTGCGTTGGAATAGTTAGTGTATCTTTTGCATGTTGGAAACTTTTTATTGATGGCTGGAGGGATGACGAAGACTAATGAAATTCGAAATCTCGAGAAATGGAGCCTTAAAACAGCTCGATACTTTCATAAACAGTGAATTAGCAAATTATAGTTTCAAAAGAAATTTTGATTTAGGGCCAACAGATAAATCAAATGTATCTTGTTTATCACCTTACCTTTCTCATAGATTAATCACTGAATATGAAGTCGCAAAGACAGTTTTATCAAAGTTTCCATATCAAAAAATTGAAAAATATATCCAAGAAATATTTTGGAGAGTTTATTGGAAAGGTTGGTTAGAACTTAGACCTCAAGTTTGGACTGACTTTATAGAAGATTTAAAAGGATTGAAGGAAGATGACAATTATAAAAAAGCAATCAATGGTGAAACTCAAATTGAATGTTTTAATGATTGGGTAAAAGAGCTTAAAGAAAAAAATTATTTACATAATCATACAAGAATGTGGTTTGCTAGCATTTGGATATTTACTTTAAATCTACCTTGGCAAAAAGGAGCAGAATTCTTTATGAAAAATTTATTTGATGGTGATGCTGCTTCAAACACATTGAGTTGGAGATGGGTTGCTGGACTTCAAACTAAAGGAAAGCATTACGTTGCTCAATCTTGGAATATAAGCAAGTTTACTAATAATAGATACAAGAATATTAAATTAAATGAAAACGCTTTACCTTTAACAGACAAAAGAGAATATAAATTAAGTCCACTTAATTTTATTATAGAAGATAATTCTAATGAAGATTTATTAGTTTTTGAAAACGAATTAAATTTAGAAAATAAAAATCTTAAAAAATACAAAAATATTTACTTAGTTTTATTAAGTAATAAAGCTCGAAAGATAAATCTTGAACAAAAGGTATTAGATTATAAGTCAAAAATAATTGATGACCAAAAAAAAAGATTTAAAGATTTGCAAATCATAGATGAATTAAAATTTCAAACTTTAACAGATCAAATTAAATCTTTTGATGTCATTCACCCAAGTATTGGAGAAAATTATTCTTATTTAAATATTATGAGAAAAAAACAAAATTTAGTATTGAACTTTATTTTGAGCGAGGAAGATAAATTTTCTTGGCAATTTTCTAATAAAGGATATTTTAATTTTAAAAATAACATTCCTAAAATTTTAACTAGTTTTAATTTACAATAACTTATTTAGAAGAACACTTTTTCGAACAATATTTTACCTTATCCCAATTTAGTCTCCATTTTTTTCTCCAAGAAAAAGGTTTATTACAAACAGGGCAAGTTTTTTTTGGCAAATTAGCTTTTTTCATCATTAAGTTGATGTTTATTTTTTATAAAAAGAAAATAAGCAGCAATCTCATAGAAAATATTTAATATGAAAAACAAAGGTTTAATCTTAAATATTTTATATAAAAAATTATATTTAGGAACGTTTTTCCAAATTATTAAAAAAGATTCTGCTCCATCAATTAATTTACCATCTTTTATAACATGCATTCTTCTCAAAAGTTCTTTGTAAGATTTGGAAGTAACTTTCTGAGCTTCTTCATTATTAGTGACATCTATCCATTCAACACTGTTATCACTATGTTTTTTGTAATGATTAATTTCAGCTCTACAAATATTACATGAATTGTTAAAAAAAACTTTAACCATTAGTATTTTCTTTTATAAAATTATTGGCTGCTTTGAATATTCTTGTTTTTCTCTCTTTATTCATTTTTTCAGAAACTCTAACCATCATTGCAAGACGAGGATTTTTTAAGAAGAATTTCTTATGTCTATCTATAAATTTCCAATACAATCCGTCCATTACATCACACCATGGTCCTTTTTTAAAATGCATCATCTTTAAAAAATAACTTGAACCGCAAATATAAGGTTTAGTAGCAAATATTCCACCATCACTAAATAATCCCATTCCATAAACATTCGGTGCCATTACCCAGTCTGATGAATCTACAAACATTTCCATAAACCATTTGTAAACTTGTTTAGGATTTATCTCACAAAGATTCATTATGTTTGCCAATATCATTAGCCTTTCAATATGATGAGACCAGCCGTAGTTTTTAGCATTATTGATTGCATGATCTAACGGATCTAAACCAGTATTTCCGTCATACCAAGATTTTTTCATTTTTCTTTTATGATTAAAAAAATTAGTGTTATCCAATCGTTGATCATAGTTTTGGTAAATACCTCTCATAAATTCTCTCCAACCTACAATCTGTCTAATATAACCCTCTAGGGAATTCATAGGTACTTTATTTTCAATCTTTCTTAACTTTTCTATTATCTCTTCTGGGGCTATCAAACCCAAGTTTATAAGTGGACTTAGCGCGCTATGAAAAACAGTATTTGATTTATCTGTCACTGCATCCTCATAATCTCCAAAAAGCTTTATTCTCTCTTTTAAAAACTCATCGAGCCATTTACTTGCAGCTTTTCGTGTTGTTGGAAACCAAAATTTATCAGTATTCCCTGGATGATCTTTAAAATTAGAATTTATAAATTTTTTAAGAGTAATAGTTTCCTTTGTCTCTTTTACCTTAGAAATTACAGGAACTTTAATATTGTTGGGGAGTTTTTTTCTATTTTCTTCATCGAAACTCCATTTATTTCCTTTTGGGGTTCCATTCTTATTCATCAATAAATTCATTTTTGTTCTTATAATTTTATAAAAATTTGCCATGAAAGGCCTTTTATTTTTAGAAAGGTAATCTTTAAATTCCTGTCTCTCCATTAAAAACATTGGAGATCTCACTTGGTTAATCTTAAGTGAATTTTTTTTTCCTAAATTAAATATTCTTTTTTCAAAAAATTTATCTTCAATTTCAAAAAAAGTAATTTCTTTTATCTTTTTCTCTTTTATAGTCTTTTCTAACTTTTTTTCGTAGGATAATTTAAAATCTTTATTTACATCTTTATATATTAAATTAAAATTTTTTGATTTAAGCTCTTCTTTAAATGATCTCATTGAAGACAAAAATAACAGTATTTTCAGTTTGTGATGTTTTTCAAAGGTGCATAGACCATAGTCTTCTGCCATAAAAAAAGTATGGTCTTTATAATCAGAGAGATATTTTGGGTTAAAAAGTTGATTTCCTAAAATTATAAAAAGCTTCATAAGTAACAAAATACATATTTTATTTAGATATTACACGCGTCATTATTTGCATGTAAATAACCATTAATAATGTTATTTTTAATTATGAAAAAAGTAATTTTAGGAGCAACCGGATCAATTGGTTCTTCTTTAGCAAAAAAGTTAACTGACAGCGGTGAAGAGGTGCACTTGGTTGGCAGAGACGAAAATAGCTTATCAGAGTTAGCAAAAAACTTAAATTCTACATTTACAGTTTGTGATGTTTTAGAGGAGAATTTTTCTGAAAAAATACTGAATGATTTAAAAGATGAGCCAATAAATGGATTAGCTTTTTGTGTGGGATCAATTGATTTAAAACCATTAAAGTTAACAAAAAAAAGTGACTTTATGCAATCATTCAATTTAAATCTTATTTCTGCAACAGAAGTAATTAAAGCCTTAGCAGACAATTTAAAAAAAAATAAAGGTTCAGTTGTTTTATTTTCAACGGTAGCTGTAAAACAAGGTTTTCCAAACCATGCAATAGTTTCATCAGCAAAAGGTGCTATAGAAGGCTTGACTTTAGCTTTAGCAGCTGAGTTTGCCCCAAATGTGAGAGTTAATTGTATTGCACCAAGTTTGACAAACTCAAAAATTTCAAATTTTTTACTCAAAAATGAAAAAGTTGCTGAAGGTATAGCTAAAATGCACCCCATGAAAAGAATAGGTGAGGGTGGAGACTCCGCATCAGTTGCAAAATTTCTGCTTACAGACGAAAGTTCTTGGATAACAGGTCAAATATTAGGTGTTGATGGAGGAAGATCATCTGTCGCATAACAAATTTTTTTTTAAGCGCTATATAAACTTCATGAAGAAAATAATCATCACACTACTTTTGATAATTTTTAGCTCCTCTAGCTTTGCAGCTGGAAGTGACAGCAGCAGCTCATCTAGTGGCGGAAGCGATGCAAGCAAATTATCACTTTATGACGAAGCTGTAAGCTTAGTAAAAAGAGCAGGCAAGTTAGAAAAGAAAGAAAAAAATGATAAAGCAAAAAAACTTTACTCAAAAGCATTTAGCAAATTTGAAAAGGCATATTCAAAAGATAAGAATAATCCTGATATTTTAAATTATCTTGGATACACATCTAGAAAGACAGGAAATTTTAAGGAAGCAGAAAAATTTTATTTAAAAGGTCTCAACATTAAACCAAATCATAACGGAATTAATGAATATCTTGGCGAGCTTTACGTGCAAACTAACAGAATTGATAAAGCAAATGAGAGACTAGCAGTTCTAAAGAATTGTGGTTGTAAAGAGTACAGTGAACTTGAGTTGATAATTAAAACTCGAGGTGTAAAAGTTTATTAAGATAAGTCCAAAGCAAATTTTTTCAATTTTTCAATAGGTATTAACTCTAGAGTTTTCATATTTGTTTTTTTCAAATAAATAGGGCAAGCTACATCTGCCTCTAATGCTCTAGCGTACCAAGTAGCACAAACGCACCAACTATCTCCTTCTTTAAGTCCTGGAAAGCCAAATTCTGGATGAGGTGTGATTAAGTCATTTCCTGCTTGTTTAGACCAAATTAAAAACTTATCTGAAACCTTTGCGCAGACTGTATGAAAACCCTTGTCATTTTTATCTGTGTTACAACAACCATCTCTAAACCAACCAGTGACCGGGTCTTTTGAGCAAAGCTCCAAAGGTTCTCCAAATACGTTTTTTTGTATTTGGTCATTCATCTGGAAAACACATTAGCTATTTTGTTGTCAATTTCTAAATTAAATGAGAAGGATCTTCTTTCACCACTTGACTTGAATGGATAAGCAGTGTGCATAAGATAATTTGGAAATAAAATCACATCTCCAACTTTTGGTTGGTGATTGTGAATACTATCACTTAAAAACATTTTGTTTCCATTAATAAAATCAATAGTCCCATCAATTTTTGTTTTTTTTATATTGTTTGAATAAAATTTAGGTATTTTTAAATATCCTACACCCGAAATGTGTCCGTCATGATAATGTACAGGGTTATATTCATTATTAAATTGTCTTACAACCCAAAAATTTTTTATTGAAACTTTTTTTATTGTTTTACCTAGACAATATTTTATATATTTTTTAACTTCTTTAGTGATAGTTTTTTCTAAATTTTTTTTAACAAAAGTTTTAGGTAATTGAAATTCTTGCTTTACTTGCCCGACCAATTTTTTCGAGTAGTTTAATTTTTTCATCAATGTCTTTTTCTTGATTATTAAATCAACCTCTTTATTAATTGTTTTAATTAAATTTGGGGAAAATTTTAATTTCGCAATTTTTGGACCAAAAGGACTAAGTATTTTCATTTTATAATTTTGTAGGGTTAGGTTGACCTTTATATACTTTTTCAGGATCAAACTTTTTTTCTTTTTCTTTGAATTCTAATTCTATTTGTTCTGAATTTTTTATTTTTCCAAGTGGAATTGATCTATAAAAACAAGATTTATATCCAACATGACAGCTAGCTCCATTTCCAATATCAACTGACATCCATAAAGCATCCTGATCATCATCAATTCTTAATTCTTTTACTTTTTGTATAAATCCACTAGTTTTTCCCTTGTGCCATAAAGCTTTTCTAGACCTGCTCCAATAGTGAGCCTCTTTAGTTTCAATTGTTTTTTTTAATGCCTCTTCATTCATATAGCCGTGCATTAAAAGATCCCCAGAACCACTATCTGTTGTTGTCACAGGAATAAGCCCATCATTATCAAATTTTGGAGATAGAAATTTTCCTTCTTCTACCTCAAAAATACTTTCTCTCTTTTTAAACATGAGCGTAAAATAATGAAAAAAAGACAAAATAGCAATTTGCATTAATGAAATATGTCCTATAAAACCAACATTCAATGAAACTAGTAAAAGACATAGATAAAAGCTCATCAAAAAAGCCAGAGGTTTCCGATAAACAGGCTGAAGAGGCTTTCAAAATTATACTTAAATGGATAGGAGAAGATCCTAATAGGGAAGGTCTTTTAGAGACACCAAAGAGAGTAGTAAAAGCCTTCAAAGAATACTTCAAAGGTTACCATCAAGATGCGCATGCTGACTTATCTAAAACTTTTGGAGATGTTGAAGGTTACGACGACATGGTAGTTGAGAAAAATATTACTTTAGAAAGTCATTGTGAGCACCACATGGCTCCAATCATAGGAGTTGCACATGTCGCTTATATTCCAAATAAAAAAGTAGTGGGATTAAGTAAATTAGCGAGAACCGTTGAGATTTTTTCTAAGAGACTCCAAACTCAGGAAAGACTCACAATGCAAATTGCAAAAACATTAATGGAGTCATTGGACGCGAAAGGAGTAGCAGTTACAATTAATGCAGCTCACCAATGCATGACCATGAGAGGTGTTAAAAAAGAAAAAGCAACTACAGTTACAAATTACTTTTTAGGTTCTTTTAGAGAAGACTTAAGTATTCAAAATAGATATCTAGGATATATTAAGAAATAAATGTCTCAAAAATTTAAAGCCGTAATAATAGATAATCAAAATGAAAAATTTACAAGAGAAATAAAAGAAATCGATACAAGCCATCTTAAAGATGGAAATGTTTTAGTAAAAGTAGATTTTTCAAGTCTAAATTATAAAGATGCATTAATTTTAAATAATGGAGGAAAGATTGTTAGAAAATTTCCTTTTGTGCCAGGTATAGATTTTTCAGGTACTGTTGTTGAAAGTGAAGATAATAAATTTAAAAAAGATGATAAGGTAATTTTAACTGGATTTAGAGTAGGAGAAGCTTTTTATGGTGGTTTTGCTCAATACGCAAAAGTTGACGGTAATTTTTTAATAAAAATTCCAAAAAGTTTAGACACTCATAAATCTATGATGTTAGGTACAGCAGGTTTTACAGCTCTTCTATGTTCTTTTGCAGTAAAAGCTAAAGAGGAATTATTGTTAGGTGAAAAAGTAAAAGATGTTTTGGTAACTGGTGCTACAGGTGGCGTTGGAAGTATAGCCGTAATGATCTTATCTAAAATGGGATATGATGTTCACGCTGTAACAGGAAAAAAAGATAAAAATGATTATTTAAAAAATTTAGGTGCAAAAAATATTATTGAGAGAAAAGAATTTGAGGGAGAAAGTAAGCTTCTCGAAAAAGGAATTTGGGATGGTGTTGTTGACACTGTAGGCGGTGCTGCTTTAACAAAAATATTTGCACAAACAAAACCTGGTGGGATTGTTGCGGCGTGTGGAAATGCTGGAGGAATAAAAATCAATACAAATGTGATGCCTTTCATAATAAGGGGAGTTAAATTGTGGGGGATCGATTCGTCTGGTTCCTCAATAAAAAGAAGAGAGTTTGTCTGGGGTGAAGCAGCCAAATTAATTGATTTTTCTAAAGTACAATCTTTTACTAAAGAGCTTTCGTTTACTGAACTTTTAGATACTTTTCCTAAGCTTTTAAAAGGTGAGTTTTCTGGAAGAGCTATAGTAAATCCTAACAAATAAACTATAATAAATTCAGGATGGATTGGGATAAACTTAAAATTTTTCACACTGTTGCTGAAGCTTCAAGTTTTACAAAAGCATCTACGATATTAAACTTAAGCCAATCAGCAATAAGTCGCCAAATACAAGGCTTAGAGAGTGATTTGAAAGTTCAGCTATTCGAACGTCATGCGAGAGGATTAGTCCTTACAGAAAATGGCGAGTACCTTTTTAAATCAGCGCATGAAATTATTTCAAAACTTAAAGATGTTGAGTCAAATCTAAGTGGTCAAAAAGATAAGATAAACGGAAAATTAGTTGTGACCACCGTAGTGAGTTTTGGAACTACATGGTTAACTCCTAGAATTAAAGAATTTATGGATCTTAACCCTGGTATTGAAATAGAATTGATTTTTGATGATAGAGAACTTGATTTAGCCACTCGAGAAGCCGATGTAGCTATCAGGATGAGAAGACCTAAACAACTTAATTTAATTCAAAAAAAATTTGTGGATTTTAATTATCATATTTACGGTTCAAATGGTTATTTGGAAAAAAATGGTTATCCAAAAACACTTAAAGATCTAGATAAGCATAAGTTTATTACTTATGGCAAGGGTGCACCATCACCTGTTTACAATCCTGATTGGGTATTAAAAGTCGGTGCAAAAGAAGGGAAAAAAAGAAGATCTTTAATGAAGGTAAATAGTGTTTATGGTTTATTACTTGCAGTTCAAAGCGGAGTTGGTCTAGCCGCATTACCAGATTACATTACGCACAACATTAATGGCATAACAAGAGTTTTACCTGATGAATCTGGTAAGCCAACAGAAACTCATTTTGTTTATCCATCATCGTTAAAAGATAATGCGAGACTTGTAGCTTTTAGAAACTTTTTATTTAGTAAAGTTAACGAATGGAAATTTTAATCTCTTTTATAATACCCTTCATAATACTACTTACAGTTGTAGTATTTATCCACGAATATGGCCATTATTACTATGCTAAGAAGTATGGTGTAGGAGTTACAGACTTTTCAATTGGCTTTGGTAAAGAAATCTTTGGGTTTAATGACAAATCTGGAACAAGATGGAAATTCTGTGCAATTCCTCTGGGTGGGTATGTAAAATTTTTTGGCGATAGAAATGTTTTTAGCCAAGCAGAGCAAGAAGAACTATTAAAAAAATATAGTAAAGAAGATCAAGAAAAATTATTTGTAGTTAAACCTTTATATCAAAGATCTATTATTGTAGCAGCTGGTCCGTTTGCAAATTTTTTATTAGCAATTTTCATTTTTGCGTTTATTTATATGTTTGCAGGAAAAGATTTTACCCCGGCTCAAATACAGGAAGTTCAAATAGAAAGTCCTGCAGAAGAGGCAGGAATTAAGTCAGGTGATATTATTAAATCGATTAATGGTAAAGATGTAAACAGTATTATGGAAGTTTCCGCTTTCATTAATTCCTCTTCATCAGAGATAATTGATATTGGCGTATTAAGAGATGACAGTGAAATTACATTTTCTGTAAAACCTGAATTAATTAAAGGCGAGGATTCTTTAGGAAATAAAGCAAATAAAAAGATTATAGGTATTAAAATAGCTCCTTTAAATGATGAGATTAATAGAGAAAGACTAGGCCCAGCAACTGCTTTGCTTTACGCTTTTAAAGAGACTTGGTTTGTAATTGATGCTTCATGGAATTTTATCATTTCAATGTTTAAAGGCACAGGAGACACCACTCAACTAGGCGGTCCTATAAAAATAGCGAAAATCACTGGTCAGGTTGCAAAACTTGGTTTTATAGCTTTTCTCAGCATTATGGCTTACATTTCAATAAGTTTGGGATTTATTAATTTGTTGCCTATTCCTATGTTAGATGGAGGACACTTAATGTTTTATGCTTTTGAAAAGGTTTTAGGCAGACCTCTAACACAAAAAACTCAAGAAGGATTTTTTCGAATCGGTCTTTTTTTACTACTTTCCTTAATGTTTTTTACAACTTTTAACGATTTAAGAGATTTAGGCTTATTTTAAGCCATTTTTTTATTCAAAAAAGTCAATAAAATCAACGATTTTTGGCCATACAATATATTGTGTTGATATTTACGTGAAACACCAAAAAAATGTTGATTTTATTGGATTTTTATAGAGATTAGATAATAACTAAGGGGCATAAATGAATAAAAAACAACTAGTAGCAAAAATATCGTCCACACTGGGTCAAAGCAAAGCTGATGCTGAGAGAACCTTTGATTCAATAACGACTATTATTTTAGATGCTTTAAAGAATGATGATACTGTAAAAATAGCAGGTTTTGGTACTTATAAAGTAGCAAAAAGAAAAGCTAGGGTAGGAAGAAATCCTCGTACAGGAGAGTCCATTCAAATTGCTGCATCGCAAAAAGTTAAGTTTTTACCAGCTAAAAGCTTAAAAGAAATGTTTAATAGATAAACGTTTTATTTAGCCCTTATTTGAAAATCTCAAATAAGGGCTAACTACTTGCAAAAACTGCATAGCTCAAATTAAGACAATTCAATTCTTTTTCAATATTTAAAACCCTATAACGCACGCTTAACAAGGGAGTTAGTTATGAAAAAATACTTAGGATACTTTCTAGCAGGTACAGCCATCTACTTTGGCTTTGCAGGTCTTGGATATGCTGAGACTACAGTGTCTGCAGAAGTACAATACATTTTTAATACCCTATTATTTTTAATGTCAGGTTTCTTGGTCATGTGGATGGCCGCAGGTTTCGCAATGTTAGAGTCAGGATTAGTAACATCAAAATCTGTATCAGCAATCTGTGCTAAAAACATAGGTTTATATTCAATCGCTGGAGTTATGTTCTGGTTGGTTGGATACAATTTAGCTTACGGTATCCCAGAGGGCGGATATATAGGTTCATTTACACCATGGAGTGACAATTCATCATTAGAAACAGGATATTCTGATGGTTCTGATTGGTTCTTTCAAATGGTGTTCTGTGCAACTACAATGTCAATCGTATCTGGTACATTAGCTGAAAGAATTAAGATCTGGCCATTTTTCTTATTTGCCGCAATTTTAACTGGTATTATATATCCAATTTCAATGGGTTGGCAGTGGGGTGGCGGATGGTTATCGGTAGCTGGATTCTCAGACTTTGCTGGTTCAACATTAGTACATGCTGCTGGAGGAGCTGCGGCTCTTGCAGGTGCAATCGTACTAGGCGCTAGAAGTGGCAGATTCTCAGGAAAAGGAGAGGCTAAACCGATGGCACCATTTGCTGCATCATCAATTCCGTTAGCAACATTAGGAGTATTTATACTTTGGTTAGGTTGGTTCGGATTTAATGGTGGATCTCAGTTAGCTTCTGGAACGCTAGAAGACGTTTCAGCAGTAGCAACAATTTATATCAATACGAACTTAGCTGCAGGCGGTGGTGTATTAGCTGCTGCAACAGTATCAAGAGTTATTGGTGGAAAAACTGACGTTGTAATGATGCTAAACGGCGCAATTGCTGGATTAGTAGGTATTACCGCAGAACCATTAACGCCAAGTCCGTTAGCTGCAATCTTCATTGGAGCAATAGCAGGAGTATTAATGTACTTCTCAACAAAACTATTGTTCAAAATGAAAATTGATGACGTAGTTGGAGCCATCCCGGCACACTTAGTAGCTGGAGTATGGGGTACATTAGCAGTGCCATTAACAAATGGAGATGTTACTTTCGGAGCACAATTCTTAGGAACTATCTCAGTTGTGGTATTTGTATTCATAGTCTCGTTTATTGTTTTCCAAATTATCAAAAGTACAATTGGATTAAGAATAAGCAAGGAAGCTGAAAGACTAGGAACTGACAAAGCAGAAGTCGGTGTAATAGCTTACGGTATTAGAGACTAATAAAATATTCCCTCCCTCGTTAGTTGGGAAAAATTATAAGGCCTGGTTCGGTTCCCCCGTCCAGGCCTTATTTATTTTACAAAGCTCATATGCATTAAATTCATGCTTCGAAACCTTTAAATTTGATATCAAGACATCAAAAAAAAAGGGGGAACATGAAAAAATTAACTTTCATTTTATTAGGTTGTATTTCTGCTTTACTAGTAAGCTCTCAAAGCTTTGCAGAAACAACTATGTCTCAAGAGGGACAATATATTTTTAATTCACTAGGATTTTACATAGGAGGAGTACTAGTAGCTTTCATGGCAGCAGGATTCTGCATGCTTGAGAGCGGATTAGTGACCACAAAAAGCGTATCGACAATTGCCGCTAAAAATATAGGTAAATTTGCTATATGCTCACTGGTATTCTTTTTAGTAGGCTATAATTTGGCTTACGGGGTGCCAGAAGGTGGTTATGTAGGCTCATTTACTATCTGGACAGACTCATCTGATGCTTCAACAGGCTATTCAGGTTATTCTGACTGGTTCTTTCAAACTATGTTTGTTTGTGCAACAGCTTCAATAGTATCTGGAGCAGTAGCAGAAAGAATTAAGATTTGGCCATTCTTTATATTTTCAGCAGTTATGGCAGGAATTATCTATCCTATTTCTATGGGTTGGCAATGGGGAGGCGGCTGGTTAGCTAGTGGGGGCTTCTCAGATTTTGCTGGATCAACTTTAGTTCATGGATGTGGAGGAGCAGCAGCGCTCGCTGGAGTTATTGTCTTAGGTGCTAGAGAAGGAAGATTTGGTAGAAGGGGTGAAAAAAAGTCTATGCAACCTTTTGCTGCCTCAAGTATTCCTTTAGTAACTTTAGGAACATTTCTTCTATGGTTTGGTTGGTTCGGATTTAATGGATTCAGCCAGTTAGCTATGGGAACGTTTGACGATGTAAATGCAATTTCTAAAATTGCAGTTAATACTCATTTGGCTGGAGCTGCAGGAACCTTTACGGGAGCGGCAATTACAAGATTGATCGGTGGTAAAACTGATATTGTTATGATGCTGAATGGTGCTTTAGCAGGACTAGTTGCTATTACAGCAGAGCCTTTAACGCCTGGTCCTATAACAGCTATGTTCATAGGTTCAGTTGGCGCAATTATAATGTACTTTGGAACAAAAATGTTAGAAAGTTATGGTTTAGATGACGTAGTTGGAGCTATTCCAGTACACATGTTTGCTGGTATATTTGGAACACTTGTGGTTCCTTTAACTAATCCAGAAACATCTTTTGGAACTCAATTTATAGGCACAGCATCAGTGTGTATATTTAGCTTTGCATTATCTTGGGCAACTTTTACCGCTCTCAAATCAACAATTGGTTTAAGAATAAGTAAAGCAGCAGAAAAATTAGGAACTGATAAAGCTGAAGTAGGTGTATCAGCATATTCTATCAGAGATTAGTCAGTTTTAATTAAAGGCCTGAGAAATCAGGCCTTTAGTTTAGCTTATTTTCTTCCCAAATTTTTTCCCAATCAACATTCGGTGACAACCCAAAAATAGAATTAACATTTGTAAAATGCACTGCAAGTGACGGAATAGGCGAAATACATAGTTCTTTTTCATATATTTCATGCAATGGTTTTTCAAAAGGAGCATGTTCCTTTTTACACATACTTAAATATTTATCCCAATATTTCTCAACCATCTTTTTGCTTGTCAAAAAAGTACAAAGAGTTTCATTAACTCTTCTCCAATGATAATCCTGACCTAAAAAATTTTGAGTAGGCTCAGTTTTTGTGTATAAATATGGATAATCTGAGGGACAAATGATTATTTCTTTATTAAACTGTGATGCAATACGCTCATAAGTCAAGATCATTTCACCGATAGAATTTTTTTGGTGAATATAATCATCCTCGACAAAATAAATTAAATCTTCGGAATTCTTAGACTCTTCTAGAGATTGATTTATATTCGCCATATTAGAAATTTGGTTATAAGAAACTTTGTCTCCTCGCTCATTAACTTCATGAATTTCTTTTTCAAATTTTGAAACATCTAAATTTATTAGTTTATAATCAATGTTGTACTTTTTAAAAACAGTATCAATTTTTAGTAAATTTTCTCTAGTAGAGTTATGATCTACTACTTTATAATTAATTCTTATTTTTTTTAGCATAGGGTTATAATTTACAGAATTAATTATTGATATGATTGTTCTTAAAGTATACTCAATTTTTTCTCTTTCAAATAGTCTCGCTTTATTTTGAGTAAGCATATTAACGTTCGAGCAAGTTCGTATAATAATATCTAATGCTTTCACTGGTCTTGTAATTTTGACAATACCTAGAGGAAGGTTAATTGAATTTTGTCCAATATCACTTACTTGTTCGTTTATTTTTTTATTTAATGTAACTATTTCAAATTGATTTTGATCAATAATTTCATAACCTAACTTTCTACAAATTTTAATAAAGATTTTTCTAAAAAAACCACCTTTTTTAAAATTTTTAATATTTTTCATACTAGTAAAATATATATAATAGTTTAATTATTTGATCTATGAGTATTAAATCTTCACAGAAATTAGTCGAAGAAGCTAATGAAATGATTGAAACCTTAAGTGCAAGCGAAGTCAAAAAACTTGCCGAAAAAAAGGAAATAACATTAGTTGATGTAAGAGATATCAGAGAGCTTTGGAGAGAGGGGACAATAGAAAATTCAATACATATACCAAGAGGAATGTTAGAGTTTTGGTTAGATCCAAATAGTACCTATTATCAAGAAAATAAAATTAAAGATTTAAAAAAGATGGTTTTCTTCTGCGCTCTTGGTTTTCGTTCTGCACTAGCGACTAAGGCTTTAGTTGATATGGGTTTTAAAAATGTAGCTAATGCAAGTGGTGGATTTGATGCTTTAAAAAACGCGGGATTAAAAGTAGTTGCTAAAGAAAAAAAATAATTTATTTACTAGCTTCCTTTAAAACGAACTCAATTCTATCTTGGCCCCAAAAAATTTTATTATTTGAAACAAAAGTAGGAGCACCAAAAATACCTTTTTCATATGCCTCACTAGTGCGCTTCTTAAGACTTTCTTTTATTGAAGATGAAGTGGCCCTTAAAGCAAATGTCTTAGGATTTACACTAAGATTTTTTAATACTTTTTGAATAATATTATCATCGTTCATATTTAGCCCGTCTTGCCATATAGCATCGAAAATACTATCAATATAATAACTTTTATAATTATCTTCCTCTGCAACAAACACTCCACGCATCAAATTCAAACTCCTAATTGGGAAATAAGAATTAAATTTAAATTTTATATTATTTCTTTCAGCTACTAATTTACAGTCTCTGATCATATGTTTAGCTTTTGCAGGTATGAAAGCAGGTGCCTTTATCCCATGAAGATTATGTAATCCGCCTAACAGAATGGGTTTGTATCTGACTTTTAATGAGGCTTTGTGCTCAATTTTTCTAATTTCTTTATGAGCGAGAAAAGAATATGGACTTATAAAGTCAAAATAAAAATCAAACGGCTTAATCATTAAAACTGATCTTTTTGGCAAATAAAATTCTTATAAACCAATAAAAAATTAATCCAATAGGTCCTGTAAAATAAGTTAATATTAAGGAGGGTATAGTAACAATTTTAGGAATAAAATATCTTTTTGCGTCTCTTACTACCCAAGCGCCCGCAAATAAACTTATTGAAAGAAAATGAAGCCAGAAAATTAATAATAATGTTTCATTAGCAAACATCGAATATAAGCCGTCTAGTCCACTATAAAGTTCAAATCCATCAAAAAGATTATTTCCTAAATAAAGACTATAAGACAAATAGGAATAAGCGATACCTAGAAGTAAAGGAGCAATTATTGATTGTACAAAAAAATTGGTCAAACCATGGTTCGGTGCAATAATTAATAACAGCCAAAAAGGAATTACTCCCCAGTTAGCTACTAAATAAATAGTTTCAGAATTTATTAACGCTAATAGATCATTTATCATTCAAAATAATATAGTATATTAAAGAAATGAATCCCACATCTAATAAAAGTGATTTTGAAGATTTGACGACTAATTTAAAAGACCTTGCTTACTCTTATTTAGAAAAGTACAGCCCATCAAAGCAACAATTGAAAGTATATTTATTAAAGAAATATTTAACTAAAATTAAGGGGAGTAAATCAAAAAAAGAAGTTACCTCAATAATTGATAAGATTATTTTAAATTTAGAAAGTAATAAATTTTTAAATGACGAAATGTACTCCGACTCAAAAGCTAGAATGTTCTTGAGAAGAGGTTATTCTTTGAATAAAATAAATCAGTCTTTAAGAAACAAGGGTATCGAAGATAAGTTTGTAAGGCAAAGTTTAGAAAAAATAAAAGAAGATCAAATTGAACCTGATTTTGTATCCGCATTAAAACTTTGTAAAAGGAGAAGAATCGGACCCATTAGGCCAGAAAGTAACAGAGAATTATTTTATAAAAAGGATATGGGTATATTAGCGAGAGGAGGATTTAGTTTTGATTTATCTAAGAGAGTTTTGGAACTTGAAACTGAAGAGTTTAATAAATTAATCAAGCTTATCTGATTTTCTTTTTTTTTCCTCCTCAACTAAAATATCAAGTTTTCTTTTTAAAGCATTTCTTACTAAAATAAAAAATAAAATTCCAAAAATAGAAACTGATATAATAATAATGAGAATAGTTTTAATCATTTAAATTTTCAGCGCGTTTTATTAAAAGGCTTGGGTTTCTATAATCTTCTTTTCCATATAAAAAAGGCTTATCATCAAGGGTTTTTATAATAGCGCCTGCATTTTGTGCTACCGCATGCCCAGCAGCATAATCCCACTCGTTTGCTCTCTCTTTAGCAGCGTAAATATCATATTCGCCAGTCGCTATAACACAAAATTTATATGAACTTGCCATTTTCACAATAGAAGTAACGTTATGTTGTTTTAATTTATTTAAAATCATATCAGATGGTTTAAAGACACTTGATAATGCAACCACTTTACCTTTAGGCTGTTTTTTTTTGCAGCTTATTTTTTTTGTTTTGTTTTCTTCCATTAAATAACTTTCTCCTTGTGCATATGAAAAAAAAAGTCTATTTTTTTTTGGCACCCCAACTAACCCCACGACTGGTACAGAGTTAATTACTAAAGCTGCATTTAAAGTATATTCGTCTTTACCAGCAATATATTCTTTAGTTCCATCTATTGGATCAATTAACCAAAATATTTTAGATTTATTTTTTACTTTTAAGTCAACTGTTTCCTCTGAAATTATTGGAATGTTTGGAGTTAATTCTGAAATTTTTTTTGATATAATTTCATTAACTTTTAAATCACCATTACTTACTGGAGACTTATCCTCTTTAATTGTAATCTTTAAACCTTCATTATAAAGTTTTATTGACTCTTTGCCGGCATTATTAAAAGTATCAATTAAACCTTCAGCTATTTTTTTCAAGTTCTCTTTATTCATCCTGAACTTTTTCTAACCTTACATTTTCAATATTTATTACCTTTTTTCCAAAATTTTCAAAATTTACAGTTACTTTATTGCCTATTATGGACTGCACTTGCCCTAAACCCCAATCCTTATTTGCAGGGTTTTTTACATAATCACCTGGTTCAAAATCAATAAGCATTATGGAAAATAAATTATAAATATATTATACACTTTAAATTATGAATTCCCTAGGAATTAATAAACCAAAAAAAGAAACTAAAATAGTTGTAGCCATGTCAGGTGGAGTAGACTCTTCTGTTGTTGCAGCCTTGATGAAACAAGAAGGTTACGATGTTACAGGAATTACTCTTAAACTTTACGATGATATAAAACAGTCCAAAGAAGGGAGGCAGTGTTGTGCAGGACAAGATATAATGGATGCCAAAAGAGTTTCAGAAAAAATAAATATCAATCACGAAATTTTATATTATCAAAAAAAGTTCAAATCAGAAGTAATCGACTCATTTATTGATAGTTATACAGCAGGTGAAACACCAATCCCATGTGTTCAATGTAATCAAACAGTTAAATTTAGAGATCTATTTAAATACGCAAAAGATTTAAAAGCAGACGCACTAATTACAGGACATTATGTTTCAAGAGTTCAAAAAAATGGCCGTGCAAGCATGTATAGAGCTAAAGATTATAATAGAGACCAAAGTTATTTTTTATTTAGCACTACACAAGAGCAACTAGATTATTTAAGATTTCCTTTAGGTGAAGTTGATAAATCTGAAACACGATCTATTGCAAAAAAATTAAATTTAAATGTAGCAGATAAGCCAGACAGCCAAGATATATGCTTTGTTCCAAATGGAGACTACAGTTCTGTAATAAAAAAATTTAGACCTGAGTCATTTAAGAGAGGAAAAATAGTTGATTTGAAAGGAAATCAAATTGGTGAGCATGATGGAATTATTAATTATACAATAGGACAAAGAAAAGGGATAAAAATTTCAAGTGATAAACCATTATATGTAGTAAATATAAACGCAGAAAATAATACTGTTATCGTAGGGCGTAAAGAAAATTTAGAAATTAAAGAAATTCAACTTAGAGAATTAAATATTCTAGCAGATAAAAAAGAATTTAGTGAAATAATAAATATAAAAGTAAGATCAACTGGAAGATTACTTAAAGCAAAAATTAATCTTTTAAATGAACATGCAAAGGTAGAAATTCTAGATAAAGAAACTGGAATTTCGCCTGGCCAAGCTTGTGTTTTTTACTCTAAAGATTCTTATGGGGATAAAGTTCTCGGAGGTGGTTGGATAAACAAGACTTTAAACAATAATTTATCCACTTAATTAACAATCAGTTTTAAGACACGCATTAAGTGATTACAATATTTCTTACTGTATGTTCTAATGAAACTAATTAAGAGGCAACTCTTAACTGGCCATTTAAGGAAAAACCGAGAGGTTCAAGCTTAAAGGGCAGAAAGGTGAACCTAGTAGCGCTAGAATAGTTCATCGGGATGGCTTGGCGGTAGCGCCTACAACGACGAGCCAAAACTGCTAAATTTCTGGGCGAAAGCCTAGAAATTTAAGTGGTTCTCTTCCAAAAAAATCTAGATAATAAATAAAATAACACTACACCAACGAAATAATTCCATTCAAGCGCATGCTTGAAATGCGTATTTCCTTTAGTGACGAGTATTGGCAAACTTAAAATCGCAATAACTATTAATATTGAAACAAGAAAAGCTTTTATGAATAAGATTTTTTTATTTATAAATTTATCTAATTTATTCTTAAGCTTGTAAAAATGATAAATGAGCAATCCTTGAGCTATAAGTTCAAAAATTATAAACAATAATAAAATAACTCTTCTAAAAAGCTTATAAATTTGAATATCAAACTTTATACCTAGAAAAATGGAGTGAATAGCTAGAAATATTGCTGATAAAATTCCGAATTTTTTAAAGTTAAAATTTATGTCTGAAGAATAAAATTTATTTACTAAATTATTATTTTCTCTCCAATAATAATATAATAAAACTGCTGTTAATATCATAGAAGGTTTAAAAATTAGATATTGTGGAAATGTTCTTGAGGCTCTGCTAATAGACAAACTCCCATCAAGATATGGAATTGAAAAAGCCGACCTTCCAACTTGATCAACTGTGAATATCGTTCCTTCTAAAAATTGGTAATTTTGAGATATTATTAAACAAAGATTTATAGCTAATAATGGAATTAAAAATATCCAAATACTCAATTTTCTAACTTGAGTTATTTCTAGCATAAAATATTAAAAGATTATTTCTTCTTATTTCTTTTTCTAGCTCTTCTTTTTTTTGAACCGATTTTTCTTCTACCTCGGTGCTTTTTTGGATAACCCATATTTTTGCCTCCTTTTTTATATCTTAATTAGTAAAGTTCTATATAAAAGTCAGATATACTTATTTTATGAAAAAGTCTATAAGCACATTCTTAAAGCACCCTACTAAAGATAATACTAATAGATCTGCAAATCCTCCTGTAACTAGAGCCTCAACTATTTTATTTAATTCAATACAAGAAATGTATCAACATGAATTGAAAATAAAGAAACATAAAAAAATATCACACTATACTTATGGAAGATATGGAAGCACGACAACAATAGAGCTCGAAAATATTTTAAAAGAATTAGAACAAGCTTATCATGTATTTTTAACTGGAACAGGTTTTGGAGGGATAGCTTTAGCATTAATGTCTCTCTGCAGACCAGGAGATGAAATTTTAGTTTCTGATAATGTTTATGGTCCTACAAAGGAAATATCACAAGAATTACTCAAAGAGTTTGATGTAAGTGCAAAATTTTATAATCCAGAATCTTTTGAAGACCTAAAGAATAAAATTTCAAAAAAAACAAAAATGATTTTAGTAGAAAATCCAGGAAGTAATACTTTTGAATTTCAAGATTTGTCAAAAATCACTCAGATAGCGAAAAGAAAAAAAATTTTTACTCTATTGGATAATACCTGGGGAACACCACTTTATCTTAAGCCTTTAAAATTAGGCTTTGATATGTCTTTTTGCTCTGCAACAAAATATTTTTCAGGCCATTCTGATGCTATGGGAGGTTCTTTAGCTGTAAATAAGAAAGTTTTCAAAAAGATTATGTTTTTTTATAAATTATCTGGTTACAGAATGTCAGCTGATGAGGCTTATTTAATAATTCGAGGTTTAAGAACTCTAGATACACGATTAAAGCAACATAGTGAAAATACAAAAGCCGTTATTAACTTTTTGAAAAAACAAAAAAAAATAAAAGAAATTCTTTATCCTCACAATCCTTCTACTAAAAATTATAAACTATGGAAAAAATATTATTCTGGTGCAACTGGTTTGCTTTCAATCGTTATAAAAAGCAAAAAAAAATCTTCAGTGATAAAATTTGTTAATTCTTTAGAATTATTTGGCATAGGATACAGTTGGGGAGGTTTTGAAAGTTTAGCCATACTTCAAGAATTAAAAAATGATAAAAAAGATGAATATTTAAAAGGACGTCAATTTTATCGATTTAATAAAGATGAATTTATAGTAAGACTGCATATTGGTTTAGAAGATCCGAAAGACTTAATTAATGATCTAAAAAAGAGTTTAAAAAGAATAAAGTAATGAAAAATTTTTTTCCTAATAAAACCGCATTATACGCTTTAATAGCTGCATGCTTTGTTGTTTGTGCAACTATGGGAGTTAGACAAACATTTGGTCTTTACTCAAGTGAATTTGAAACAACTGGTGGAACTTCCAATACAGAATTTGGATTAGCGATCGCAGTTCACGCAATCTTTTGGGGAATATTTACTCCAATTTTTGGAAGAATTTCTGACAGGCTAGGTGGCTATGTTGTTATTGTCCCTGCTTTAATTTTCTACTCGATATCAATGCTATTAATGGGAAATAATTTTGTTTCAGGAATGTGGTTACAAATTAATTTAGGTTTATTCGTGGGTTTAGGCTTAGCAGGCGCAGCAGGGACTATTCTTACCCCAATGATTTCAAAACATTTTCCAAATGAAAACAGAAGTAAAGCAGCAGGTATTGTAACAGCTTGTGGAGGTTTAGGAATGTTTATTTTTCCAATATTAGCAAATATTTTTAAAAATATCTCTACTTGGCAAATGTCTTTCATTATTTTTTCAATTATTTTATTTCTTATGTGTATACCTGCGTTTTTTGTTAAACTACCTAAAAATCAAGTATCAAACTTTAACATAAATATTGATAATCGAAGCTTAAAAGAAGTTTTAAAGGAGTCATTCGCACATAAAGGATTTAGACTATTAGTTTTAGGTTTTTTTGTTTGCGGTTTTCAAATTACTTTAATAGCTACTCATGTTCCTAGATATGTTCAAGATAAAGGGCTAGCAGATTGGACAGGAATGGCAATTTTAGCATTAATTGGTTTTTTTAATATTATTGGAACTTTAATAATGGGTTATCTAGGAGACAAGTATAGTAAAAAGGTACTTTTAAGTGGTCTTTATTTTTTAAGAGGGATAACATTAATATTATTTATTTTTTTACCTGCATCAAATTTGTCAGCTGTGTTATTTGGTACGACTTTTGGATTATTATGGCTCGCCACCGTACCAGCTACTAACGGTATCGTTGCTCAAATTTTTGGAACAAAAAATTTAACTCTTCTTTTTGGTATAGTATTTCTAAATCATCAATTCGGATCATTTCTGGGTGCATATCTTGGAGGTTACTTTTATGACCAATTTGGAAGTTTTGATTATGCCTGGTATTTAGCAATAGTTTTATCATTTGTAGCTACAGCACTTCATCTTCCTATAGATGAAAAGCCTCTAGCAACTGTGGATAAAACTATCTAAGGTTGTAAAATGAGTCCCTAAGTGAATCAAAAGTGAATCAAAACGTGAACATTTTTTATTTACAACTCAAAATTGTGGATAATTTTTTTATTTAATCATTCAAATTTTTTTTATAGGCTTAAAATAACAAAGGAGAAATATGTTTTCATCAGATTTAGGAAAAAAGTTAGATAAATATCACTTACTCAAACACCCATTTTATCAAATTTACTGGAATGAGGGTAAATTAAATAGAGAAATTATTAAAGATTATGCTGAACAATATTACCAGCACGTTAAAGCGTTTCCAAGATATATAAGTGCAACGCACTCTATTTGTGAAGACATAGAGAAACGGAGAATTCTTCTTGAAAATTTACAAGATGAGGAAAACAAAGATGGTGATCACCCGAAACTTTGGAAAAATTTTGCAAAAGCTTTAGGAGCTGATGATAAAAAAATAGAAAATGCAAAACTTGATTGGTTCACTAAGGATATGATAGATAATTTTTTTGCTCAAGCGAGAAAATCTTACGCTGAAGGATTAGCATCATTATATACCTATGAAAGACAAATTCCTGAAATAGCGGAGACTAAAATCCAAGGTTTAAAAAAATTTTACGGGGTAAATTCAAAAGAAGGACTAGAATTTTTTGAAGCTCATAAATCTGCTGACGTTATTCATAGAGCAGAATGTGAAAAACTTTTGGACGGACTTTCTAAAGAAGAACAAAAGAAGGCCGAAAATGCTTCATTGTTAACTGCTAGATATCTATGGAATTTCTTAAGCGGAATGGTCTCTAAGCACAAATTACAAGAAGCTGCTTAGTATTTAAAGTCAAGATTGACAATTTAGTTCAAGAGGAATACCTATGAGCTATAGATGGAAATTTATCTTCCTATAGTTCAAGTTCACATAGATATAATCACAATTTTACTTATAAGTTTCGCAGTCGGAGTTCTTTCAGGCTTATTTGGTGTTGGCGGAGGTTTTTTAATGACACCATTTTTAATATTTTTAGGAATACCACCAGTTTATGCAGTTCCAAATGAAATAAATAATATTTTAGCAACTTCAGTATCTGGATCAATGACGCACTGGTTTAAAAATACTTTAGATTATAAAATGGGCTTGATGATAATCATTGGTGGAGTTATGGGAACTATTTTAGGTATAATTACATTCACTTTTTTTAAAGAAACTGGGAAGTTGAGTTTAATTATTTCATTATCCTACATGTATCTTCTTGCTATAATCGGTACGTTGATGCTCATTGAAGGAGCAAAAGAAATTGATAGAGCTAGAAAGAAATTAATTTTAAAACAAAAATTACATACTCATTATTGGATACACGGTTTACCGTTTAAACTAAGATTTCCAAAGTCAAGACTTTACGAGAGTGCCTTCACGCCAATCTTGCTAGGTGTTATTGTAGGATTTGTTGCAGCATTAATAGGAGTGGGTGGAGCTTTTTTGATGGTCCCTGCAATGATTTATTTAATAGGCATGCCAGTAAAATTTATACCTGGAACATCTTTATTTGTCACAGTTTTTATAAGTGCACTAGTAACTATATTACACGCATTTAATTATGGTTCTATAGATTTGATTTTAGTGATAATTTTGGTTGTAGGTTCTATTATCGGAGTACAAGTTGGTCAGAAAGTTGGACAATATCTAGATAGCTCACATTTAAAAACTTTATTTGCAATGTTGCTATGTACAGTCGCTATAGCAATTGCATATGATACATTTTTTTATGAGGGTGTAAGGCAATTAAAAGATACTGAAATAGTTAACTTAGAGAACCTTAATTTTTTTTCTCAATTTATCTCAAAATTATCTGACAATAATCCACTTCTTTATGGATCAATGGCAATACTTTTAGCCATTTTATTAGGGATAATAGGTGCAAGTGGTAGACAATTATTAAGTAGATATAAACACTTCTTCTTAATTAAAAAAAATTAAATTAAAACTCTTATTAATCCAAATATTGAGACTAAAATTAAAAAGTAAAGCACATACTTTTTATAATTTTCTTTCGAGCTTTCAGTAAATAATTTTGTACCTAAAAATACTCCAATTGGAACAATAAAAAACAAAGGCAAAGTTCTTAATATCACTTTGTAATTTAAAATATTTTCAAAGTATGCCAATAATAATGCATAAAAATCTGTAAAGAAAAATAAAGCCGCTAACGAAGCTCTTATAACAGCGGGCTCAGCAGCTATGATTAAAAAATAAAGAGCAATAGGTAAACCAGCTAGTGTTCCAAACCCATTAACAGTTCCAGCCACACCACCAACAAAAAATTTAGAAAAATTGTGATTAAGATTTTTATTTTTATAACCTTTTAGCAGTAAAAAAGCAAAAATTAGAACTGTTAAAGATATTATTAAATGAGTAATATTTGGGTCTAGGATTGATAACAAACGTACCCCTAAAGGTGTTCCTACTAGAACACCTAAAAGTAAGTATAATACAAACTTCCAATTAATTTTTTTCCAAATACTTGGTATCATAAAAAAACTGGCGATAATTTCTAATAAGAGAATAATAGGAACTATTTCTTTTGGAGGTAAAATAAAAGACAATAAAGAAACACTAGATGCAGAAAAACCAAACCCGCTAAAACCTCTAACAAAAGAGGCTAATAGTATGACACCACAAAAAAATATAAAATCTATAAGTTCTAAATCTATTAACTCTAGAAATTCCATAATAATTAACCTTAATTTAATTCTACTTTACATAAAACTAATTTAAATGATATGAAGAATTAGACATTAGTAATAATGAAAATTTATGCACAAAAAATCATCAAATAGAAGTTTTGGGATATTATTTTTTTTAGTTTTTTTAGGTTTTGGTTTATGGCCACTTACAAAAGAAATGAGTCCAAATGTTTATTTAATTATAATTTCTGTAATTTTTCTAACTTTAGGTTTATTAAACTCTAAACTGCTATCTCCATTAAATGAAATTTGGATAAAATTTGGAGAAATATTAGGAAGGATAATTGCACCTTTGATTATGGCCTTGGTTTATTTTTTGATCTTAACACCTATCAGTTTGCTAGTAAGAGCTTTTGGAAAAGACTTATTAGGTTTAAAATATTTGAAACAGCAAAATTCTTATTGGATAAAAAGAAAAAAAGAGATAGGTACAATGGACAAACAGTTTTAAATGATTGAATTTATAAAAGAATTTTGGGAGTTTTTACGAATAAGAAAAAAATATTGGTTATTGCCAATTATTATTGTGCTAGCTTTATTTGGCGTTCTTATAGTTTTAAGCCAAGGCTCAGCAGTAGCACCATTTATTTATACAATTTTTTAAGTGATATCAATTTTAGGTATATCAGCGTTTTATCACGATAGCGCAGCAGCATTATTAAAAAATGGCGAAATCGTTGCAGCTGCTCAAGAAGAAAGATTTTCAAGAAAGAAACATGATGCCCGGTATCCCTATAATGCAGTAAAATATGTTTTAAAAGAAGGAAATGTAAATCTTAGTGAAGTAGATCATATTGTTTTTTTTGAAAAACCTTTTTTAAAGTTTGAAAGACTTTTAGAAACCTACATGGCATTTGCACCAAGGGGTTTCAAATCTTTTAGTTTATCGATGCCAATTTGGCTGAGAGAAAAACTATTCCAAAAAAAATTCTTATTTGACAACCTTAAACAGCACGATGAAAAATTTCAGGATATAAATAAAATAAAATTTTCTGAGCATCATTATAGTCACGCTGGTAGTGCATTTTATCCTTCACCATTCAAAGAAGCTGTGATTTTAACTTTAGATGGTGTAGGTGAGTGGGCGACAACCACCGTTGCGATAGGACAAGATAATAAATTAAAAATGTTAAAAGAAATACATTTTCCACATTCACTAGGTCTGCTTTATTCAGCATTTACGTATTATACTGGATTTAAAGTTAATAGTGGTGAGTATAAAGTTATGGGTTTAGCTCCTTACGGAAAACCAAAGTATAAAGATCTTATCATAAATGAGTTAATAGATTTAAAAAATGATGGTTCATTCAAATTAAATATGAAATATTTTAATTACGCTACAGGTCTAACGATGACAAATAGTAAATTTTCAAGTCTTTTTGGTCATCCAGTTAGAGATCCTAAAAAAGATTTATTAACTGATTTTCACATGGACATTGCAGCTTCAATTCAAGCTGTAACCGAGGAAGTAATTTTAAGATTAACTAAAGATATTTCTAAAGAGTACAAAATAAAAAATTTATGTTTAGCAGGTGGTGTAGCTTTAAATTGTGTAGCTAATGGAAAAATATTAAATGAAAAACATTTTGAAAATATTTGGATCCAGCCAGCAGCTGGTGACGCCGGCGGTTCTTTGGGAGCAGCTTTAGCTTACTGGCATCAAGAGCTTAAAAAACCTAGAACTGATCTTAAAGATAAAATGAAAGGAGCCTATTTAGGACCAAAATATAGCGATGATTTAATAAAAAAAAAATTAGATTTTTTAAAAGCTAAATATATAAAAAAATCACCTGATGAGACTTCATTATTAGTAGCAAAAGAGCTCTCGAATAATAAGACAGTTGGTTGGTTTCAAGGAAGAATGGAGTTCGGGCCCAGAGCTCTTGGTGGACGCTCGATTTTAGCAGACCCAAGATCAGAAAAGATGCAAAAAGAGCTAAATTTAAAAGTGAAATTTAGGGAAAGCTTCCGACCCTTTGCACCCTCGGTATTAAGAGAGGATGTAAGCAGTTGGTTCGAAATAGATTATGATAGTCCATATATGCTTTTAGTAGCAGAAGTAAAAAAAGATATACAAGTAAGCATGTCTGAAAAAGACGAAAAATTATTTGGTATTGAAAAGTTAAATGTTAAACGGTCTTCAATACCTGCAGTAACCCATGTAGATTATTCTGCTAGAATTCAAACTGTACATAAAGATACTAATCAAAAATATTACAATCTAATTAATCAATTTAAGAAAATTACTAATTGCCCAGTCATAGTGAATACTTCTTTCAATGTTCGAGGAGAACCAATAGTTTGTTCAATAGAAGACGCTTTTAATTGTTTCATGGGAACTAATTTAGATTTGCTGGTTATTGAGGATTTTATACTTTTTAAAGACGAACAAGATAAATCTCTCTTAAAAGACTATAAAAATAAATTTGAACTTGATTAGTTTAATTTAAAATTGTTGCTGGATCTAATTTGATCTCAAACCAATTTAAACGAATATCTAAATGTGGACCAGTCGCTCTTCCACTTTGACCTAGCGTGCCAACTATTTCTCCCTTTTTTACTTTTTGACCTTTTTTAACATTTATATCTTTCATATGCATGTACAGCGTACTAATTCCGTGACCATGATCAAAAATAATTGTTCCACCTGTGAAATACATGTCATTTTCTACTAAAGTGACTACTCCATCCATCATCGATTTTACTGGCGTTCCTTCTGGAGCATGAAAGTCTATTCCATAATGGGGTCTTCTCGGTTTACCATTTAAAACTCTTTGGCTGCCATAAACACCTGTTATAATATATTTATCAATAGGATAGATAAATTTATCTTTAAAGAAAACTAACTTACTATCTATCGCCCTCGCTTTTCCAATTAAAATATTATCTTTTTTAATTCTCTCATAAACTTCTGGTGGAGGTGTTACCTGTTTAGGCGGAAGACCATCAATTCTTTGTATTTTATATTTTCTTTTAAAAACCTTTTTTTCAATTAATTTAGTTTCTCTCTTATTTATTATTTTAATTAAGACATTCTTTTTTCTGTCTCTATCTAAACCAAAAGCAAAATAACCATCATTCGAAACTCTTACTTTTCTATCGTCAATAAAGACTTTTGAATTTGGATCTGTTTTTCCTAAGATAAAAGAGCCTTGTTTAAAATTTCCGAAAAATTCAGCCGCATGGGAAATATTAAATATTAACAAAAAAAATGTTATAAATTTAATCATAATAAAATTTGTAAATCTTCATATATCAATTGAACAGCTACAAAAAGAATTGCAATTAATCCAACCCAACTAATCCAAGAATATTTTTTAATCAGTTTAGCAGTATAATTAGCTGCAAAAGCCATTAATAATATTGATAGACCTAAGCCAAAAGCAAGAAGAGCATAATGATTTCCAGCTGCACCAGCTACACCTAAAACGTTGTCTAAACTCATTGTAACATCTGCAAGTATTACTGTAAAAATTGCTTTTTTAAGATTTGAGTTGTCAACTTCGATATTTTTTTCTTCAATTTTATTCTGAATTACGTCTCTGTAAAGTTTGTAGCAAATATAGAGTAATAAAATTCCACCAATTAATCTTAAACCGGAGATTTGTAATAAATAAGCTGTAATAAAAGTAAAAAGTATTCTCAAAACAACCGCTCCACCAATGCCCCAGAAAATTATTTTTTTTCTATTTGAGTCTTCGAATTTTGATGCAACCATCCCAATAATAATTGCATTATCTCCTGCTAAGACTAAGTCAATAAGTATGATTTCTATCAATATAATTAGTTGCTCTGTCATAATGAAATTTATATTCTATTAATTGATGAACTATAAAAATATTAAAGTAGAAAAGCGAGAAAATTACGCAATTATCAAAATTGCTAACAATAAAAATAATAGTTTAGATCAAAAAACCCTTAATGAGATTGGTGATGCAACCAAAAAATTGAATGAATTAAAAGAAATTAAATGTATTGGTTTAATTGGAGGTCCAAAGTTTTTTTCGCCTGGTGCTGATATCAAAGAGTTAGAAAAACTAGACTCCAGAAAAGCTAAAAAAGAAAAACTCTTTTCTAAAGTTGATGATTTACAAAAAATCGATATACCTATTATTTCTTTTGTCGAGGGGTATGCTTTAGGAGGTGGTTTTGAGCTGGCTCTTTCAAGTGATTTAATAATTTCGAGCTCTGAAGCAAAATTTGGTCTACCTGAAATCAATTTAGGATTAATTCCAGGTATTGGCGGTACACAAAAAACAAAAAGATTTACTTCAAATCAAAATATAAAATATTTAGCGATGTCAGGAGAAATTATTGATGCTGAAACTGCAATGAAATATGGGATTGTTTCGCAAATTATTCCTAAAGAAAATTTTAAAGAATTTACTTTAAACTTTTTAAATAAAATTTCATCAAAGCCAAAAAAGTCACTTCAAATTATTAAAAATTTAGTTGACTCAGAAGACAATTTAAAAAAATCACTTAAAAAAGAAAGACAAGAGTTTTACAAATTGCTTGATAGTGAAAATAAAAAAATTGGAATAAAAAGTTTTCTTAATAAAACAAAGCCTAATTGGAAATAAATCATCTTCAAGTTGTAGACAATTTGCATACCTGTAATTAAATTTTAACATAGTTAATCTAAGGTTAATTTAAATAAACTTAATTATGAAAAAAATTATTTTAATTATATCTTTTCTTATTTTCACTTCTGCAAACGCAGGAATGAGTGATAAAGATAAATCAAAAGCTTGGGATTGCGTCGGGATTTACATGGCTAATTACTTTCTGCCATCAGGAGAAAAATTTGAGTATGGTATGAAAGAAAAATCTATATCAACTGTAAAGGTTTTAAAAACATACGCACTTGAAATAGGTATACCAGAAAAAGAATGGGACGCAGGAGTTAACAAGGCAGTAGATAAGCATTACGGTTCAAAATATGATGAGACCAAAACTGAGAAGTGCCATTCTTTTGTTGAAGCTTTGGTTCCTAATGGAGCTGAAAGAGTAAAAAAAGTAGTACAAACATTATATTAAATAATGAGCGGGTACGTCATAGCCAATATAGATGTTAAAAATCCTGAAGCTTATAAAGAGTATGTTGGAAAAGTAGTTCCAACAGTACAAAAATTCGGAGGTGAATACCTTGTACGAGCCGGCGAGTACAAAGTTATAGATGGTGAGTGGAAATACCCTAGAACAGTAGTAATTAAATTTCCAACTTATGAAAAAGCTTTAGAGTGGTATGACTCTGAGGAATATAAACCGGTAAAACCAATTCGATTAGCAAATTCGGTTGCTAATGGAATAATAATTAAAGGAGTATAAATGAAAAACTATATGGTAACGCATACTTTTAAGTCTGCCGAAATGAAAAAAAAATTTACTGATACAGTGGCTTCTATGAAGATGGAGGACATTGTTAAGAGCATGAAAAGTGACAATGCAGCTTGTCAAATGACTTGGAACACGCCAGGAGATACAATGGAAATGTATTGTTGGTGGAAAGGAAAAGATGAACAAGCAATTATTAATCAACTAGGTCAAATGAATGATTTTTTTACTCCTCATAAGTTTGTTGAGTGTACAGATCAAGTCATGGACTATAACGCATAGGATATTTATGATCGATAAATTTGGAAACGCCTTTTATTTAATAATTTACTTAGCACATTTTATTATAGTTGGTAGCTACGCTTACCAGTTAGTTTTTGATACTAAAAAATTTCTAAAGGGTAGAGGGGTAGATAAAACTGCAACTTTAATTACAAGATTTGCAGGTTCATTTATGATTGCTACTGTTCTAATGGCAATATATATCGCTTTTATAAGACTAGGTGGTGTAGAGGCTACTTGGGCCTTCTTTAACTTAGTTTTCATAATGAATGTTTCGATATTAGTTGTAAATTTTTATACATTAAAAATTGATAAAACAGGTTTAACTAAAAAAACTAGAAATGATGGAATATATGCTCCACTAGTTTTAGTTATTATCAGCGCTATTCTTTGTTACGGTTTAGCAGATAAAATTTACGTTTAAGGAGATACATGGCAAAGTTTATGAATATTGTTAGATGTAAAGTGAAATCATCTAGCAGAGAAGAATATTTGAAAAAAATAGATGAGATGCCAAAGTTCGATGGGCAGATTTCAGCGAAATACGTTGAAACGAAACCTAATGAATTTTTTATGATAGGTGAATGGAATTCTGAAGATGATATTGCTACAGCAAGACCAAAAATGATTGCATTTTTGGATACGCTTCGGCACACTTTAGAAGAACTGTCGTCAGATTTAGGAGTAACTGATCCTCATTCTGGTACAGTTGTAATCGAGAAATAGGAAAGGGGTAACAATGGCAAAATTTTATACACTTGGATGTTACACAGCTAAAGGTCTTGGAGGATTTGTAAGCAATCCATCTACAGACAGAAAAGCTGCTACATCTGCACTTGCTGCTTCTGTGGGAGCTAAGGTAACTCAATACTCAGGCCTAAGAGGAAAATATGACTTTATGGCAGTGATTGAAGGAACTTTTGAACAAGCTGCTGCAGCTGCAATGGTTGCTGTTTCTAGTGGAGCTGTTTCAGATTTTACAATTTTAGAAGATGTAAATTTAAATGAGATAGCTAAAACTGCTCAGAAAATGGCTTCATCTTACAAAGAGCCAGGAAAATAATTATTTTCTGTAGCAAATACATTTTAAGGTATCAGTGAATTTTATTTGATTTTTATATTTAGATTTTATTTCACTGATACCAAATTTAATCTCTTTATTACTCATATTTAATAAGCATGAAATGTATTTATCTCTGATCATATTTACGTATTTCTGTTTAGAGATATTTACTTTAAAGTTAAAATTTGTGTAGCTAATTTTTTTTAAGTTTTTTTTGATTATCTTAAATAAAACTTCATCTCTTTTTAAACTTTTTTGTAAGTTTTGTTTCATTTTTTTAAAGCAAGGTATTTTGTTATGTTTTGTTTTAAGTGAAAAAATTAATATTTTACCTTTAGGATTTAAGCTTTTTTTAGCAAGATTAAGTAGACTATTTAATTTTTTTTTTTTAAAAAAATGAATTGTTTGCTTTATTAAAATAAGATCATAATTCTGATTTTTTTTTAAATATTTAGAAGCTTCAATTTTTTTGAAAATAATATTCTTTTTAATATCCTTATTTCTAACAATGTCTATTCCAACAGGTTTACTCTTAAATTTGTACTTTTTATGAAGTGAACTAATTATATTTGCTCTTCCACATCCTATATCTAAAATTTTTAAATTTTTTTGTAGGTTAACTCTAGATTTAAGAAATTTGTTAAATTGAGAAATATAAGATTTAGATGATAACCAAGTTTTATTATCCCAGTTTTTCAATTTTTTCACTGATTTATTTTTCTTAATAATTCGTTAACTATAACCTGATTACCATTTTTATTAAAATGAATGTCATTATAAAGATAATTTTTACCTATACTCTCATAAATATTCCCTTTTAAAAATCCTTCGTAAACTGATAAATTATCAATCTGATTTTCATTTAGGAGTGGAATAATAAATTCTAAATATTTTTTCCTTATTTCTTCATTATCAATTTCAAATGGCCAGGGATACAAAACTACTAAAAAATCTATATTTTTTTTCTTTAAAAAATCTTTAAGTTTATTTAAATTTTCTACAGAAAACTTAATATTTTTTTTTGTTCTTTCTTCCCATGTAGAACCTAAATACCAGTTTCTTATGTGTGGCTTATTATTAATCGATTTTATAGCTTTGATTTCTAATTCAGTTACCTCAAAAAAACTTTTGTTTAATTTTTTTGAAATAAAAGATCTTTTTTTAATATTTGATAAAAAATTTTCAATTTGATCTGTGCCTAATTTGATTATTTTTCCTGAAATAGTTTGTTTTGTGTAAAATCTCCAAAAACTCAATCCTTTTAAATCTACTAAAAAATCTTCCTTTCTTTGATTAATTAATTTGCCTTTAGTATTTTTAAAAAAAGCAGGTTTATTTAAGTACCTTTCATCATCAGACACGTCACTTTTATCAAGAAAAACAATTACTTTTTTAACTTTTAAATCACTATTGTTTTTAATAATGTCCTCAATTTTTCTTAAGTAAATATAACTCGAGTATGATGCTACTCCTGCATTGAGAAACTTGAATTTATTATTTGCCAAGTTTTTATTCAATATTCCTACAATTGTATCTTTATAATCAAGACCAACTCCCTCAATAAAACTATCACCAATTAAAATTGAATATTCTTTATCCCTATCTAATGGTTGAGTACTATCATCTCTAAATCCTAGATCATTAGTAAAGATTTGGTAAATATTGTCATCATATCGAGAAGTGAATTGAGCTTGTTTTTTAAATGTATAATTATAGTTTTTGTTGAATACTCTATTCTCAAAACTATCCTTATTTGCTTTTATAAGATCGTTCTCTAAAAACTTTAGTAAAAATAATTGAGAAAGTAGTAAATCAATTATTATAAAAACAGTAATAAAGTATATTTTTTTCATTAATTTTTTAAAATATTTAGATAGCATTCAAAAAGTTACTTTGCTATAGTTTAATAATGAGTACTTCATTTCAATCAAAAATACCTAATTCTTTAAATGAACATTGGATGCCATTTTCATCTAATAAAGATTTTAAGAAAAACCCTCGTATTATAGTAAAAGCAGAAGGTATTCATCTTCATACTCATGATGGGAAAACTTTAATTGATGGTAGTTCTGGATTATATTGCAATCCTCTTGGCCATGGTCGAAAAGAGATTATCGAAGCAATTAAAAATCAATTAGAAAATTTAGATTACACAATGCCTTTTCAACAAGGTTATGGTGGATCTTTCGAATTAGCAACGATGATAGCTCAAAAAACTCCAGAGGATTTAAACAGAATTTTTTATACTATTTGTGGATCTACTGCAGTAGAAACAGCAATTAAAATTGCAGTAGCTTACTTTAGATCAATCGGTCAAACCAATAGATTTAAGTTTGTTGGAAGAGAACGAGGTTATCATGGTATGAACATAGGAGCCTTGACTGTAGGAGGTATACCAAATAATTCGAAAGAGTTTAAAAATATCTTAATGCCAGGTGTAGAACATATGAGACATACTTTTTTACCTGAACATAAGTTTGTAAAAGGCCAACCCGATACAGGATCTGAGCTAGCAGATGATTTAGAGGTTATTGCAAAAAAATTAGGTGGTGAAAACATAGCCGCATGTATTGTTGAACCAATTGCAGGATCTACTGGCACTCTAATTCCTCCTAAAGACTATTTACAAAAGTTAAGAAAAATTTGTGATAAGCACGGTATACTTTTAATTTTTGATGAAGTTGTCACTGGTTGGGGAAGGACAGGGTCAGCTTTCGCAGCTCAAGAATTTGGTGTAACACCTGATATTATAACAATGGCTAAAGCTACAACAAATGGGATTGTACCTATGGGAGTAGTAGCAGTAAGAGAAAACATTTATCAGTCAGTTATGGATGCTTCACCAGATGGAGCAGTTGAGTTATTTCATGGATATACTTATTCTGGAATTCCTGTGGCTGTATCAGCCGCAATTGCAGTACAAAGAATATTTGAGAAAGAAGATATCTTCAATAGAGTTAAAAATTTATCAAAATATTTTGAGGATGGCTTGCACTCTTTAAAAGATCTTAGCTGTGTTGACAGCATAAGAAATTATGGGTTATTAGGCGGTGTAGATATTTCTATGCGTGATAAACCGGGAAAATCTGGCTTTAATGTCTACAAAAAATGCTATGATGCTGGAGTTAATATTAAACCAACTGGAGATGCTTTAATTATTGCACCTCCATTTGTTTGCGAAAAGAGAGATATAGATGAGATTATTGAAAAAATGCGTCTAGGTATTTCAAGCCACATTAAATCATAAATTTAAAAAAATTATTCATTTTGGGTCAAATTTTGGTTTCAAACCCATTTTGCTACAATGTGTTATTTCTTTGACTTAACTTTTTTGATTAAATTTAGCTATGAGTTCACAATACAAGTTTGAAAATCATACTCAAGAAATGAGACAACAAAGTAAAGTAAAACTTACTGATTTGTTATCAAGAATTAACGAAGAAAAAAAAATCGAGAGAAATAGAAATTTGGCTCTAAGCGTAGCTGCAGTATCCGCTGTAACAGTTTTCGGTATAATTTTAACTCTTTAATATTACTAAAATCACGACAATTTAAGCGATAACTAAACTAATGATTTAGTTTATCAAATATATTATAAAAACATTCATTGGCGAGGTAGCTCAGTTGGTTAGAGCACAGGACTCATAAGCCTGGGGTCGGCGGTTCGAATCCGCCCCTCGCTACCAATAATTAACTAAATTATAAATTCTCGGTCCAATTCCGACACTCTCAGAATTGAATTATTTTATTCGTTTAAGCATTATGTTAAGATTAATTATGACTCAAACAGAGGCTAAAAAAGAATTAGAAAGAATAAATAAACTTCAAAAAGATGAAAAAGAATTCGCAAAAAGTCTATTTCTTTATAAATATCTTATATTGATTGCGCACAAAGGAAAAATTAATCCTTTTAATATTTAAGTATTTGATTTTTAATATAATTATAATTTTCTAAATTCTTTGCATCATCTCTCTTAATCATATCATAGTGATTTTCATTGTTCCTATCATACATGATTTTATATTTATCTAAATCTACAGCTGAAAGATAACCTAATTGATACGTTAAAATTGTATGAACTCTATCACCTTTAACAAGACAAGGATTAAGATTTGCTTCGAATTCTTTTGGATGAATTTTATTATCTACACAATTGTTATAATAATTCATTATTTCAGTTCCTTCTTCTAATGTTGGATTAGAATCAAGCGGTTCAAAATAATCTGATAGATTTAAGTGGAGTTTAAAATTAGTTTTTTTCACTTTAATCGATCATAAATAATTTTCTAAAAAAATTTGATGATTTTTTAATAGGTAAATTTTCATTAATCTTAATTTCTTTATTATCAAATAGTTTGTTAAATTTTTTATTAAAGTCATTCCAAAAATTGATATTGCTTTTTCCATTTCTTATATCTTCTATCTCATTATCTAAAGATGTATCTTGTCCTAATACAAGACCAACTAAATTATCTATTTGATAATGAATTTGAGGATTATCTAAAGTTCCAGGAATTTTTAAAAATAGACTTATTTTTTTAATATCTACTAGAAGTATGACGTAAGCTAACATTGCTCCCACGTGTCTTAAAAAAACCAACTTCTCATATTGATACTCTTTTTTAATTTTTTTTGCTGCTTCATGAAATGTCCTAACTTCAACACCTTTCATCATTTGAAAATGATGTATAAACATATTAGTTTTAAAATCAGTTTTGTTAGCTAAACTATCAATAAATTTTTGTCTATTAGGATAAGGTATAGTTTGATCTTTATTAAACCACTCATCCTCATTTTTAAGAAGTAAATTATACATTGGTTCGGTTATAGAAGAGTCAACTAAATTATAATAAATAATTTTATTTATGTCATTTGTGCCTAAAGTATTTAGTAAATTTTCAGTTGCCTTTAACTTATTTAAACAATGCTCAGAATAGTGTTTTTGTTTTAGCAATTCTGCTCCATAAATATCTTGAAGATTTTTTTTCCAAATTTTGTCTATGTCTTCAAAAGTCAACCTATGAATCCTCTGATAATATAATTTATTATAGCAATAATTCCGAAAATAACCGCAAACACAATTCCAGAAAAGAATAAAGCTTGAAAAAGACCTTCACGATTTAAAACTGCTATAAAAACAATAATTGAAAAAAATGAGCTAAGCACCAATGCTATTCTATAAAAACCTTCAGATATGTTTTGTTGCCATTTCATAAATTAATTATATCAAATCTCGGTCCAATTTGGACTCACTCAGAAGCAAAATATAGTTTAAGGTTGCAAAAAAAGTATTGTATAACGTTAAGAAGTGAAGGGTAGATGTCGTTGGCCAGGACTCATAAGCCTGGGGTCGGCGGTTCGAATCCGCCCCTCGCTACCAATGAAATCACCATTAATTAATTTTGATACAACCAAAATTATCTTTTTGGTCACAAATTGATCACACAGAAACTAGTCAATTTTTTTTAATTCAATGAAATGTCCAGCTACCTCTGCGTCACCCGCGCCGTCTATTGCTGAATTAAAAGTATAAATATTGTATTTTCCTTTATGGACATTTAATTCTAAAAATTTATTATTATTAGTTCTTTCTTCGACAAAATCCTTAATTAAACTTTCTTTTTTAATTTTTTTCTTATTAATAGGATTTAATTCATTATCAGGAGTTCTGAAAATTAAAAATTTTTGATCATTAATATTAATTCTATGTTCAGGAGGGTATTTATTATTTTTAAGAAGCACCTCAAAATCTTCAACAAACAATCCACAATGGATATAAACACCAATAAATTTTTTTTCTTTATATACTAAGTAAATATTCGGTTGTGAATTATCTTGATCATTATCAATTATAAAAACATCTTTATCTAGTTTATGACAGGCTGACCAATAACCGCAACTTTCCGATAACCCTATAATTGAACTTGCAATAATTTTATTAAATTTATTATTATTATTTAACGAAGTTAAATTTGTGAAACAGACTAAATTGTTATCATCAGAAATATTGAGCACTTCTTTTAATTTATACTTCTTAGTATTCATCATAAACAATCATACTTCATTTTGATCACAAATTGGACTCACTTAAAATCGAATCAAGCCTAACAATTTGTTTAACCTTTTGTAATGTTTTCTGTGAATATAAGGAAGAAATTTTGATATAAAATTTTTCCAAAGAGATTTTTTTTTAATGAATAACCAGTCTAGATTATTATAGTCAATTCCAAATCCATTATAAGAATATCCATTTTCAATAAATTTTTTGATTATATTTTTCTTCTGATCTTTATTTAAATGAAAAAATTCAATTGAAAATTGATAAATATCAAATTTCTTTAAGTTTATATCCATAAATATTTTATAGTCTAAACCTTCAACATCTATTGAAAAAGAGTCAATTTTTGAATTTAGAAAATTATTTTCAAGAAAATCTCCAATTTTTATAGTTTGAATTTTCATTTCTTCAATTTTAGAATTTGGAAAATAATATTTTACATGATTTTTATCATAAGAGAGTAATTGATAATGAGGTTTGTCATCTTGACTATAATAAAAGACCATATTATCTTTTAAATAATCATTTGGTGTAATTGCTAAATTTAAAATTTCCACATATTTGTAATTTTTCCAACAAACTTTTAATTTTTCTATATTTTTTGGATTGGCCTCAACTACAAAAATTTTTTTTTCATGACTTTTAATTTTTTTAACATATTCTGAAAATCCATCTCTAAAATTAGTGGAAGAATCAAGGTCACCTGCACCTGCACCAATATGAACAAAAATCATAAAACATTATAACAAATCTAGCTCCCATTTCGACACGCTCAGAAGCAAAATATAGTTTTAGGTTGAAAAAAAAGTATTGTATAACATTAATTAGTGAAGGCTAGTGTTCACTGCACAGGACTTATAAACCTGAGGTCGGCGGCTCGAATCCGACCTTCGCTGCCATTATAAATGAAACAAAAGTACAAATTTTTAATAAAAAGACTACTCTACTATATCTACGGAGAAAAGTTTTTTAAAAGATTGGATTACGATTGGAAAAAATATCCATCAAGAAGTGAAATAATTCAAAAAATAATTGATAGTAAAAAATACAAAAATTATTTAGAAGTCGGTTGCGATAAAGACGAAAACTTCTCAAAAATAAATGTAGAAAAAAAAATTGGAGTTGACCCTTTGAAAGGGGGCACACTGAGAATGACAAGTGATAATTTTTTTAAAAATAATAATGAAAAATTTGATTTAATATTTTTAGACGGACTTCATACTTATGAGCAGACAATAAAAGATATTGATAATTCACTAAAATTTTTAAACGATCATGGTGTTGTAATAATTCATGATTGTTTACCAAAAAAAATATGGAATCAAATTGTCCCTAGAGTTTACGGTCATTGGAACGGAGATGTTTGGAAAGCGATAGTACATTCTAGAACGTACAGTTATGCAGATACTTACACATGTATTGCAGATCATGGTTTAGGTATTATTTTTAAAAGAAAAAATAGAGATCTTTTAGAATTAAAAAAAGATTTTAAAAATTTAAAATTTTCTGAATATTATTACAATCATAAAAAATTTATGAACCCAATATCTTATGAAAATCTCTTCTCAGTTTTTTAAGGAATAGACAAAAATGAAAATGTATTGCTTAACAACTCAAGATGAACATTTCTCAAAAATTAAAAAACTAGGGTATTTGCCTGTAGGTCTAGGAAAAAATATAAAATCAAATAATTTTATCACTGACAATACAAAAATTAATATTGCTGATAAAAATCCATTTTACGGCGAATATACTTTTCACTATTGGTTATGGAAAAATAAGATTAATGTTAATGAAAAAGAATGGATAGGATTTTGTCAGTATAGGAAATTTTGGGTTAAAGAAAATTATGAAAATACTATTAGTGATTTAAACACACTCAATAATTTACTGTTAAAAAAAATACCCAATAACCTTGAAGGATTTGATGTCATTTTAGGGGAACCAATGTTCATAAATCAATTTAGATTATCGAAATTTATAAAAAAAAATCTTTTTTACATGATTAAAAATCCTGTTCTTTTTATTGATGAAAATAAAAGATCTATAAAGTTTCATTTCGATATGATGCACGGAAATAACAATTTGGATAAAGCTATTAATCTTTTAGATCAAGAAGATCGTGAAGACTTTAGTAAATTTGTAAATTCAGAAGTTTCATTTAACCCCCATAATATGTTCATTTGTAAATCTCAAAATATTTTGAATAACTATTATAATGCAGTTTTTCCATGGCTTGAAAGATGCGAGAAAGAATTTGGATTTAATCTTGAGGGATATGGTCTCAAAAGAATTTACGGTTTTCTCGCTGAAAGATACCTTTCATTTTGGTTTAAGAAGTATACTAAATTTAAAACATTACCGATAATATTTGCTGATATATCAGAACTTAATTAAAGACTTTTAAATCTTTTTTTAAATTCATAAAGCGTAAGAAGATTTTTATCTTTTTTTGAAATCAACATATTTTTATTCGGCCATTTAATTTTCAAATCTTTATCGTTATATAAAATCCCATTTTCAAATTTTGGTGCATAATAATTGTCAAGTTTGTAATAAATAATATTTTCTTTTTCGAAGCTATAGTAAGCATGAGCAAATCCAGCAGGTATAAATAGGCCTATAGCGTTTTTTTTAGATAAAACTATCTTAAATAATTTACCAAATGTTTTTGAATTTTTTCTAAGATCAATTACTACATCAAGAATTTTACCTTTCACGACGTTAACGTATTTAGATTGCTTGAACTTGGATTGAAAATGGAAACCCCTTAGAACATTTTTTTTTGAAGTAGTACAATATTCAAATATGAAATTTTTATTTAAAATTTTTTTATTGAATGTTTCTCTTAAATTTCCTCGATTATCAAAGTTATTTTTTTGTTTGATTATTAGTAAACCTTTTATACTCGTTTTTTTTATAATCATTTTTAAATAATTTTTTTTATTTTACTTAAGTTCATATCTATTCTTTTTGGAAATTCACCTTTTGAATAAATTTTTTTAATCTTTTTATTATATTTTTTTGCAAAATTATAAATAGTTTGACTCGGTCCACCTAAATTTATTACCCCTTTTTTGTCGATTATTTTTAAAATCAATTTTGCAGCATCCTCTTGAAATATAAAGTTAAGTTTTACATTTGCATAAGCTTTCTTATGTATAAAAGGCTTTTCAGTCATACATACTCTTATTATAAGTGAGTTTTTGTACATTTGGACTGAACATTCACCACCTAGTTTTGACCAAGAATAATTATTCCAAGGTTTTACTGGATCAGTTTCTTTATAATTTCCCTTAGTACCTTGATAAACGTAGCTGGATGATAAATAAATCATTTTGATACCAAGTTTTGATACCTCATTCACAACATTTGCAGTACCGACGATGTTTAGATTAATACTTTTTGAGATGTTTTTTTCATGAACTTCCATAGGTCTTGAAAGTCCAGCTAAATGTAGGACATAATTTGGCTTAAATTTTTTTAAGTTTTTTTTAATTGAAGTCGCAGAGAGAATATTTAATTCTTTTTTATTTCTAAAAATAAATTTGTGTTTAGTATTTAATTTCTTAAAAATCTTACCAAATCGACTGTCAGATCCTGTGACTAAAATTTTTACCATTAATTTATTAAAGTTTTTAGATATTTTGAATAATCACAATTACCGTAAAAATTAATTGAACTTTTTATTTCATTTTTAGAAATCCAACCATTATTAAATGCAATCTCTTCAAGACATGCAATTTTTAAACCCTGTCTATTTTCAATAGTTGAGATAAAATTTGATGCATCATAATAATCTTTGACATTACCTGTATCTAACCATGCGCCCCCTCTACCTATAAATTCAGCCTTTAAATTATTCTTTTTTTTGTAAATATTTAAAAGGTCAATAATTTCTAATTCACCTCTCTTTGAAGCTTTTAATTTTTTAGAAAATTCTACTACTTTATTATCAAAAAAATAAATACCAGTTACTGCTAAATTTGATTTCGGTTTATTCGGTTTTTCTAATAATTTTAGTATCTTTTTTTTCTTATTTAAATATGCCACTCCATATCTCTGAGGATTTTTTACTGGATGGAGAAAAATTCTTGCACCTTTTGAAAAAATTAAATTTTTCTTTAGATTTTTTGTTAAACTTTGACCATAAAAAAAATTATCTCCTAAAACTAAAGCTACATTATCTTTTTCTATAAATTTTTTTCCAATAATAAATGCATCCGGAAGACCTCTTGGTTTTTTTTGTTCTGCATATTGTATTTTTATTCCAAGATTATTTTTTTCAGGTAAGATTTTCCTAAAAGTATTTAACTGACCTTTATTAACAATTATTAGAATATTCTTGATATTGGCTAACATTAAAATTGATAGAGGGTAAAATATCAAGGGTTTGTCGTACAATGGAAGCAATTGTTTGTTAACAGCTTTGGTAATGGGACTCATTCTTTGTCCTAGACCACCGGCTAAAATTATTCCTTTTTTAATCATAATTTTAAGCCCAGCCTTTTAAAAAATATTTTCTTTGAAAAATAGTTAAAAAATTTAGTATTATTTAAATACCAATCTACGGTATCCTCTAAACCTTTGTTAAATGTTTTTTTTGGCTTCCATTTTAATTTTTTTTTAATTTTGAATGAATTTAAAGAATACTTTAAATCATGCCCAGGTCTATCTTTCACAAATCTAATTTTCACTTTTTTTCCTATTGAAATTTTTTTCTTTTTTACAATTTTTATTAAAAGTTTGGTTAAATTAAGATTTTTTATATTGTTATTGGTTCCAATGTTATAACTTTCACCATTTCTCCCTTTTTTATAAATTAAAAATAAACCTTCACAATGATCCTCTACATGTATCCACTCTCTCAAGTTGAGACCCTTGCCATAGATTGGCAGGGGAAGATTTTTCAAAATATTAAATATTAAAGTTGGAATTAGTTTTTCAGGGTATTGCCCAGGGCCATAATTATTACAACAGTTGGAAATCACAGATTTAATACCAAAGGTTCTCGAATAAGATTTTACCAAATGATCAGCTCCAGCTTTACTCGCAGCGTAAGGGGAGCTTGGGCGGTATTGACTGCCTTCATCTGACCTTTCATTCTTTTTTAGATCGCCATAAACTTCATCAGTTGATACATGAATAAGCTTAATATCTCTCTTGTATCTTTTTTTATAAATCCTTATTTGTTCTAAAATATTAAAAGTACCTAGAATATTTGAACTTATGAAGTCTTTTGGTCTATCAATAGATCTGTCAACATGAGTTTCAGCAGCAAGATTAAAAATCGCATCTGGTTTATACTTTTTAAATATAGTTAAAATTTTTTTATTATTAATATCAAGTCTGAAAAACTTATATCTTTTTTTATTAATATCTTTTAATAGATATGAATTCTTAGAATATTTATTATGATCAATATTAATTACAAAATATTTTTTTTTTAGTAAAAAAATAATTAAGTTACTGCCAATAAAACCATTTCCGCCTGTAACAATAACTTTTTTCATTTAAAATTTCATTAAAAGAGACATTTTTTAATATATAATGTAATAGGACAGATAGTTATTTAAATCAATAAGTTTAAAATAAAATGGATAATGAAAAAATCACAGTAGTAATTAACACTTTTAAAAGTGAAGATAAGATTAAAGCTTGCTTAAACTCAATAGACCCTAACTTTAAAGTAATAGTAGTTGAAAATTCGAAAAATAATAAATTTAAAGAAATGTTAGAAATGAATTACCCAAATGTAAAATGTTTTTTAACTGGTGAAAATCTTGGCTATGCGAAAGGAAATAATTTTGGGCTAGCAAAAGTTAATACTCAATATGCTTTAATTTTAAATCCTGATGCAATATTACATCCTAAAACTTTAAACAATTTTCTCAATTCTACAAAAAAATTTCCTAATTTTGCAATTATGGGACCATCAAAACAAGATGAATATAGCACAAGCGATAAAAATAAAAACAAAGATGATATTTTTGAAGTAGAGAAAGTAAAAGGTTTCGCTATGTTTTTAAATCTTTATCAATTTAAAGACATTGGTTTTTTTGATGAAAATTTTTTTATTTATTTAGAAGAAATTGATTTATGTAAAAGGTTAAAAAGTAAAGGAAAAACAATTTACTTGAATAAAAATTTAGAAATTAATCATATAGGTGGAAGTTCACATAACCAATCAATAAACTTAGAAATGGAGTTATCGCGAAACTGGCATTGGATGTGGTCTACATTTTATTTTAACAAAAAACATCATGGATATTTTATTGCTTTAATTAAAATACTTGGAAAGTTTTTTTCTTCAGTCATTAAAATGTTTTATTATTCTTTAATTTTTAATAAAAGAATGAGAAAAATTTATTTTCAACGTTTCTCAGGTTTATTTAATTCAATCTCAGGAAAAAAATCGTGGTATAGACCACAAATATAAATAATTGATAAATATAGCATTTTATATATAAAAACTTTATGTCCTCAAAAAGTAGAAAAGTTTTAGTAACTGGAGTTGCTGGATTTTTAGGATCTCATTTAGCTGAAAAGTTAGTAAAGTTAGGCCACGAGGTAGTTGGTATAGACAATATGTTAGGTGGATATGAAGACAATGTTCCAAAGAAAATTAAGTTTCATAATATTGATTGTTGTGATTTTGAAAAAGTTAAGCTTTTAATGAAAGATATTGAAGTTGTTTATCATTGTGCAGCAACAGCTCATGAAGGTTTATCAGTATTTTCACCTTACGAAATTACAAAAAATAATTATCTTGCTTCGGTCTCAATTTTTTCTGCAGCTGTAAATGAAAAGGTAAAAAGAATAATTTTTTGTTCTTCCATGGCAAGGTACGGAGATCAAAATGCTCCTTTTACTGAGTCCATGAAACCAAAACCTGTAGATCCTTACGCTATTTCAAAAGTTGCCTCTGAAGAAGTTTTAAAAAATATTTGTGATTTAAATGGAATTGAATGGGTAATTGCCATACCTCATAACATTATTGGACCTAGACAAAAATATGATGATCCTTTTAGAAACGTTGTTTCAATAATGATCAATAGAATGTTACAGGGCAAAGCTCCAATAATTTATGGTGATGGAAATCAAACTAGATGTTTTTCTTATATTGACGATTGTTTAAGTTGCTTGATACCAATGCTCGATCAAAAAAATTTAAATAAAGAAATAATTAATATTGGTCCAGATGAGGAATTTGTTACGATAAATAAAATCTCGGAGATCTGTTCAAATATTACAGGGGTTAATTTAAATCCTATATATAAAAAAGATAGACCGAAAGAAGTAAAACATGCCACTTGTTCAGCTGATAAAGCAAGATCATTATTAAATTATAAAACAAAAGTAAATTTAAGGGACGGAATTCAAAAAACATTTGAGTATATTAAGAAAAGAGGAACTCGACCTTTTGATTACAATATAAATATTGAAATCAATAATGAGCTAACACCATCAACTTGGAAAAATAAAGAAATTTAATGGCCGGGAAATTCAACTAAACTTTTTGTAAAATAGCCTTTATTTTTCAAAAGATTATTTCCAGGTAAATCAAAAAGATTAATAACAAAAATAAAACCAGCAACCTTACCACCAGAAATTTCTACTAATTTAGCTGCTGCTTCTGCTGTCCCGCCCGTAGCTATTAAGTCGTCAATAATTAAAATTTTTTCATTTTTTTGTATAGAGTCTTTATGGACTTCAATAGTTGCTTTTCCATACTCAAGCTCGAAATCGATTGAATGAGTAGCGGAAGGAAGTTTATTTTTTTTTCTTAAAAGAATAAAAGGTTTATTTAGTACATAGGAAACTGTTGATGCAAAGACAAAACCTCTCGACTCAATTGCAGCAACTTTATCAAAATTAATTTTTCTGGATATTTCTATTATTTTATCGTTTGTGTATTTAAATGCATCTGCATCTTTTATCAAAGTGGTTATATCTCTAAACAAAATTCCCTTTTTAGGATAATCTTTAATTGATCTAATATGTTTTTTTAAATCCATAATTATGCTTCAAGTTCTAACAAAAAAGCATTAATAATTAAATAATGAAAAAAAGAAAACTCGGGATAATTGGAGGAAGTGGTCTCTATAAAATGGAGGGTTTTGAAAAAACAAAATGGAAAAAAATTAATACTCCTTGGGGAAAACCATCAGACGAAATTTTAATAGCAAGTTTTGGAAAAGAAGAAATTTGTTTTATCCCTAGACATTCTCGAGGCCATAAAATTAACCCAACAAATATCAATTTTAGAGCAAACATAGATGCAATGAAACAGTTGGGAGTTACAGATATTATTTCAGTATCAGCTGTTGGGTCACTTAAAGAAAATTTAGAACCTGGAAAATTTGTAATAGTTGACCAATTTATTGATAGAACATTTTCAAGATTAAAAACTTTTTTTGATGAAGAAATAGTTGCACATGTCTCAATGGCAAAACCTACTAGTTCAGGACTTTCTAATTGTTGTGAGGCTGCATTGAAGAAGTTAAATATTAATTATCAATTTGGAGGTACATATGTTGTAATGGAGGGACCTCAATTTTCTACATTAGCTGAGTCAAATTTATATAGATCTTGGGGGGCTGACGTAATAGGCATGACAAATATGCCTGAAGCTAAATTAGCTAGAGAAGCGGAAATTAGATACAGTACAGTTGCAATGGTAACAGACTACGATTGCTGGCATCCTGATCATGATGAAGTTGATGTAAGCATGGTAGTTCAAACATTAATGAAAAATGCAGCTAATGCACAAAATATGATCAAAGAAATAATAAAAACATTTAAAAACTATTCGGTAGAGAGTGATCCTGCAAATGACTGTTTAGATGTTGCTATAATTACTGATCCAAAATTAAGAACAAAAAAAACAATAAAAAAATTAAAAAATATAGCCGGAAGAGTTTTGAATAAGAAATAATCTTAATGCCAACTTATACAGTCAAATATTCAAATATTAATCTCTCACAAAAACAAAAAAATTCAATTGCGAGTGATATAACAAATACTCATAGTAAATTTACTGGCGCTGATACCTTTTTTGCTCAAGTAATATTTCAAAAAAATCAAAAAAAATCTCATTTTATGGGAGGCAAATTAGTAAAAACTAAAGAAATTTTCTTAAACGGACAGATAAGAGCTGGACGAACATCAAGAGTTAAAAAACAATTAATTTTAGGTTTAAGAAAAATTTTGATTAAGAATACAAAATTGCAAAGTGATTTTGTTTGGGTTTACTTAGAAGATTTATTACCAGATCAAATGATTGAGTACGGAGAAGTTTTGCCTAAATCAGGAGAAGAAAAAAAATGGTTTAATTCTTTATCACCAAGATTAAGAAAAAGGTTAAAAAAAATGGAAAAAAGTAAGTGAGAATAAAGGGAAAATCGTACAAAACTATTTGGTTTGATAACAATTTAGTGAAAATCATTGATCAAACAAAACTTCCTCATCAGTTTATCATTAAAGATTTGAAAACTGTAAAAGATGCAATCAATGCAATAAAAACAATGGAGGTGAGAGGCGCTCCATTAATCGGTGCAACAGCTGCTTATGGTTTAGTTTTGTCTATAATCGAGAATAATGATTTATCTTTCCTGAAGAAATCTTGCGAAGAGTTAATTTCATCTAGACCCACTGCAATTAATCTTAAGTGGGCAGTAGACAGAATGATGAAAAAGCTGTCTGGCGTTAACGATAAAAAAGATGTCTTAAAAACAGCTCTAAGTGAAGCAAAGGCAATTACAGAAGAGGATGAAGAATTTTGTAAAAATATCGGTTTGAATGGTCTTAAAATTATTGAAGAAATTGCTAATAAAAAAAAAGATACAGTAAATATTTTAACCCATTGTAATGCAGGATGGTTAGCCACTATAAACTGGGGGACTGCTACATCACCAATATACCATGCCCATCAAAAAGGAATAAAACTTCATGTTTGGGTTGACGAAACAAGACCAAGAAATCAAGGGGCAAATCTGACCTCCTATGAATTGAATGAAGAAGGAATTTCAAACACAGTTATAACTGATAACGCAGGTGGTATTTTAATGCAAAGAGGGCAAGTAGACATGTGCATTGTAGGAACTGACAGAACTTTATCTAACGGAGATGTTTGTAATAAAATCGGAACTTACTTAAAGGCTTTATCTGCAAAAGATAATAATATTCCTTTTTATGTTGCTTTACCAAGTTCAACGATAGACTGGAGCATTAAAGATCATAAAAAAATTCCGATCGAAGAAAGAAATTCAGAGGAACTATCATATGTTGAGGGAATAGATGAAAATAATGAAATTAAAAGGGTAAGGATTTACCCACAAAAAAGTAGATCATTAAACTTAGCCTTTGATGTTACGCCTGCTAAACTAGTTACTAGTTTAATAACTGAAAAAGGGATATGCGAAGCATCAGAAAAAGGGTTAAAAGGTTTATTCAAGTGAAAGAATTAAAAGCTGAAGTAATAAAATTCTCAAAAAAATTAAATATTACAAATTTATCAGCTTTAAGATCAGGGAATATCTCTGCAAGGGTAAAAGAAAAAGGAGTGGATGGTTTTTATATAACTCCATCGGGGAGAAAATATTCTTCTTTAAAAACAAAAGATATCGTTTTTGTTTCGCTTAAAGGTGTTTATGATAAAAAAAAGGGAAAACCATCTTCAGAGTGGAGATTTCATCAAGATATTTATGTGAATAAAAAAGAGGCTAAAGCTATAGTTCATGCTCACTCAACTTGTGCTACAGCTGTCTCTACTCATCAAAAAAGTATTCCAGCTTTTCACTACATGGTTGCAGTAGCTGGCGGAGAGGACATTAAATGTAGTAAATACGCAACTTTCGGAACAAAAAATCTTTCAAGAAATATAATTAAAGCTTTGAAAAATAGAACCGCATGTTTAATTGCTAATCACGGTCAGGTTGCTTTTGGAGAAAATTTAGAAGAAACTTTTGAGCTTGCTCAGGAGATCGAAAATATTTGCCATCAATATATAAATGCCATAAGAATTGGAATACCCAAGATTCTTTCGAAAAAAGAAATGAAAATTGTCTTGGAAAAATTTAAAAATTATAAAAAAGGGTAATTTTTATGATTAAAGTTGGTGAGCATATTACCATTGATTTTCTTGGTGTTAAAAAAGATTATTCACCTGAATTTTACGAAAAAGTTATTTATAAAATAGCAAAAGCAGCAAAGGTAGAAATATTAAATGTAGCCTCTCATAGATTCGAACCGCAAGGTTTTACTTTAGTTGCTTTGTTGTCAGAAAGCCATTTTAGTTTTCATACATTTCCTGAAAGAGGTGTTATTAGCTTTGATTTTTTCACATGCGGAAAAGTGAATCCAAAAGTTGCGCTTAAAATTTTAAGAAAAGAAATAGATCATCAAAGGGTAGTGACCAATGCTTTTGATAGAAGTAGTGTAGGACTTTATGATGATATTTATAGCACCCCAGGTCAAAAGAAATTCTATGTAGTCAAAGATGTTTTAGAAAAATTCACTTCTAAAGTAGGTCAATTTGTAGAAATAATGGATTTAGAAGAGTTTGGTCACGCATTATTCATTGACCATGAAATTCAAGTAGCTGAAAAAGATGAAAAAATTTATAGTTCAAATTTTTTTAAATCCAGTTACGATTTAAGTAAAAAAAATAATAATGTTGCAATAATCGGTGGAGGTGATGGAGGAGTAGCTAGAGCTTGTTTAGAGAATAATTCTAATTATATCGATTGGTTTGAATTAGACCCAGAGATTGTAGATGTTTGTTATCGCCATTTACCTAAAGTTTGTTCCAAAGTTAAAAAAAGCAACAAAATTAAAACTTTCTGGGGAGATGCATTTAAAAGCATAAAAGAAATAGAAGATTCAAAATACGATAAAATTTTCGTAGATTTAAACGATGATCAATACTGTATTGACTTAGCTAAAAAAAATATGAAAGGTTTAAAAAGGATACTAAAAAAAGGCGGCGTAATTACTGCTCAAGTTGGAAGCCAGGATAAAAAACCTAAACAAGTTGATAATTGGTGCAAAGTTTTAGAAAAAAGCTTTGGAAACGTTAAATTATCTGGGGCTTATATCTCTAGTTTTGACTGTAAATGGAATTTTGCTTCATCTATAATGAAGTAATGTTCCGTGTTTCTTGTATTCAATTAAGATCAAATAATAATATTTATAATAATTTAGACAAAACAACGAAACTTATTATTAAAGCAGTAAAGCAAAAAACTGATTTCATAATTACCCCAGAAGTTTCTTCCTATTTCTCATTAAACAAAAAAGAATTGCTAAAAATTTGTACGTCAATGCAAAAAGATATTTACCTTAATGGTGTTAAAAAACTTGCAAATAAGTATAAGAAATGGATTTTGATAGGATCTTTAATAATTAAAATTTCAAAAAATAAATTAGTAAATAGGTCAGTTTTGATTGATAAAAGTGGGAAAGTAAGAACCTACTACGATAAAATTCATATGTATGATGTTGTGTTAAGTAAAAAAGAAAAATATTTTGAGTCAAAAAGTTTTAATCCAGGAAATAAAATAAAGACATTTAAATTACCTTGGGGAAAGGTTGGTTTAAGCATTTGTTATGATCTTAGATTTCCAAATCTATATAGACAACTGGCTAAGGCAGGATCATTATTTTTAACTGTTCCTTCTGCCTTTACCGAGACCACTGGCAAGAAACATTGGCACTCTTTATTGAGAGCTAGGGCTATAGAAAATTTTTGTTATATTTTTGCACCTGCACAAGGTGGAACACATTACAATGGAAGAAAAACTTTTGGACATTCATTAATAATATCTCCAGATGGAAAAATATTAAAAGAATTAAAGAAATCAGAGGGTGTAATCACAGCTGCTATAAATCCTAAATTATCAAAAAATCTTAGGTTAAGAATACCTAGTTTAACGGATGACTAACTATTCGTAAGACTTTACTTCCTTTATATTTGATCCAAGAGCATTGTTAATTGCTAATTTGATTTTTGCTCTTTCATCATTAAATTTATAAACGCTTCTAGCAAGTTCAATAAATTTTTCGTCAAATTTACTATTTTTTTCAGCTGATCTTTTTCCATCCTCTATATCCCAAAGTTTTAAATTTATATTTTTAAGATCATTCTTAAAACTCAAAATTTTACTTTCATCTTTGATCGATTTTTTTAAAGTTTCATTTAATGAAATTAGTTCTTTTTTTACTTCTACTAATTTTTCTTTATTACTTATTTTTTCCTTTTTTATTTCTAAAATGGTAATCTTATCTATTAATTCTCCAGCTGATATTTCTGCCAATATTTTGTCCATTTTATTGCTCATATTAATATTTGACTATATTAATCATTAAATATACTTCGAAATAATAATGTCAAATATATTAATAATAAAGCATGGTTCTCTAGGGGATTTAATTCAAGCAAATGGTGCCATAAAAGATATAAAAAATTTTTACAAAAACAGAAAAGTATTTTTGCTTACTGCTCAGCCTTACGCGATTTTCATGTCAGAATGTCCTTATCTAGATGGCGTTATCATAGATAAGAGGTTGCCTAGATGGAATTTATTTTATCTGAATAATTTAAAAAAAAATTTAGCAAAATATAACTTTACAAAAATATTTGATTTGCAAAATTCAAGTAGGACTAAATTTTATAAAAGATTTATTTTAAAAAATATTGAGTGGTCATCAAGTGAAACTACATTAGAGCCAGGTCAAAAAAAGAGTGACTTTGATAAAGAGCCAGTTCTTGATAGAATGGAAATTCAATTAAAAAAAAGCGGTATCCAAACTGAATTTGTAAAAAATATAGACTTAGATTGGGCAATTTCAGATATCTCAAGATTAAAGAAACAATATGCAAATAACGATTACATCTTACTATTTCCTTTTTGCTCAAGAAAACTTCCTCAAAAAAAATGGCCTTTTTTTAAAGATTTAATTTTACGATTAAAACAAGATTATAAAAATAAATATCCAATTCTATTAGCCCCAGGACCAAATGAAATTGAAGAAGCTAATGATTTGAACGCTAAAGTGGTTTTAGATAATAATGAGCCAATTAATATTAAAACGTTAATATCTTTAATAAACAATGCAAAATATGTAATTGCTAATGATACTGGTCCCGCTCATATAGCTTCACATTTAGATAAAATGGGGATTGTACTTTTTGGAAGTCACACGAGTGCTAAGAAAGTAAGTATTGAAAATTTCAATTTTAAAGCAATTACTGTTGAGAATTTAAATAATTTAACAGTCGAAGAAGTCTTAGAAAAAGTAAAATCTAAATTAAATTAATATAATTTTTTATAATTTTATTCCAACTAAATCCCTTCGAAAATTCAAAAGCATTAGCACCGAGCTCTTTGTATTTTTCATTTGATAAAATCTTTAAAAGCGTGTCATAAATGGCATTTAGGTCGTTACCGTTACATAGATATCCTGTTACACCAGATTTTATAGCATCTCCTTCACCTCCATAAATTCCACCAATTGATGGTTTTCCGTAGGATGCTGCTTCAATATATGTAATACCAAAGCCCTCAACTGATTTTTTATAAACTACCGAAGGCATTACGAATACATCTGATTGTTCAAGCAAACCAACTTTTTCTTGTTCTGAAGAGCTAAAAATTAATTCGACATTTTTTTCTAATCTTAATTCTTTTCTTAATTTCTCAAGATTTTTTCTTTCATCTCCATCGCCAATTGATACATATTTTAAATTTGGAAATTTTGGTAATAGATTTTTTATTGACATTAAAATATTTTGATGGCTTTTACGACCATCTAATCTCGAAACAGTAATTAATTTCGGTGACGCGTTACCATAAATGTTTTTTGAAAATTCTCTAGCTGCTTCACTAACGCCAATAGGATAGTTACAACCTGGATTTATAACATGAACATCTTTTAATCCAAGTTTTAAACCTAATTCCTTAGTAAATTTTGAATTTGCGATTATGAAATCTGCCTTATCTAACGATTTTAAAACTCTTTTATTTAAAGAAGAGCCAACAGAATGATTTATTTCCTTTGAGTGAATTAAGCAGAAAGATTTTGTTTTCTTGAGGATTTCTAAATCAATATTTTCAATACTTTTCCAATGATCAAAGAAACATGCTCTTATTTGATTTTGTTTAATGAAATCTTTAACTAAATTAGCTTTTCTATACTTTCTAAATATTTTAAAACCCGAAATTCTTTCTATATTTAATTTAGAATTTTGATCATATTTATCAGCATGCTCATGATTGTCTGCAAAAACCTTTACTGGACCATGATTTATGAGAGCATTAGACAAACCTTCCATAAGGTTCTGCATCCCGCCAAGTTCAGGAGGAAAATTTCTGGTAGATACTAAAAACATTAATTAAACCACTTTATATTACATCCCATACTAGGAGTTTGTTCCTTTGGACCAGCTTGAGTTTTAGAAATCATTTTCATGGCTATTTTTAAATCACTATCTCCACTTGAAATAGGTTTTAAATCTTTAAGCTCTCTAAATCTTCCTCGATATTGAAGTTCTAAATCTTTATTGTAACCAAAAAAGTCTGGAGTGCAAACCGCACCGTACTTTCTTGCTATCTCTTGTGTTTCATCAATTAAATAATTCATTTCACCAAAATTATTCGCTTTTGCAAAGTTTATCATGTTATCGAACGAGTCCTCAGGATAATTTTTAGTATCATTAGACATGATCGCAACTGAGTTAATCCCATCTTTTTTTAATTCATTACAATCTTTTGCTAAATCACGAATAATCGCTTTCACGTAAGGGCAGTGATTACAAATGAACATTATTAGTGTTGCTTTTTCACCTTTAACATCATTTAAAGAAATTAGTTTATTTTCTATCGATTTTAGTTTGAAATCTTCAGCTTTTTTTCCAAAATCGCAAACTGGTGTCTTTGTTAAAGCCATAATATATTATAAGATAATTAATAATACATTACAGCAAATTTATGATTTACGATGTTAACGGTCACACTCCTAAAATGGATCCAGAAAGTTGGGTAGCTTCTAATGCAGTTATCATTGGAAGAGTTGAATTAAAAAAAAATTCAAATATATGGTTTAATGCAACTTTAAGAGGTGATTTAGAACCAATTATTATTGGTGAAGGTTCAAATATTCAAGATGGTAGTGTAATACACACAGATCCAGGCTGTCCAACTATTGTAGGAAAAGGAGTTACGGTAGGTCATATGGTTATGCTTCACGGTTGCGAAATTTCAGATGATTGTATTATTGGAATAGGCTCAACTATTTTAAACAAAGCAAAGATTGGTAAAAACTGTATCATCGGAGCTAATTCATTAGTAACAGAAAATAAAGTTATTCCAGATAGATCACTAGTTCTAGGAAGCCCGGGTAAAGTAGTAAGGCAAGTTACTGATGAAGAAATAGAGCACATTAAAGAAAATGCCAGAGACTATGTCGAAAATATTAAGAAGTATAAGAAATAGTTTCTTAATTTTAATTTTACTTACAACAAATATTTTTTCAAAAGATATTAGACTGCCAAAAGATGTTGGCTCGGGAAACACTTACAGCAAAAGTTTAGGTTCAGGTTTTAAAAAACATGGATACACAATAGTAAATGAGAAAGATGGCCATCCTGTTAGATCAGGAGAAAAATCGGCAAGGTTCGAAGTAAGATACGGAGATTGTGGAAAAGATAAACCACCAGGCACCTGGAATGATTGCGAAGGTTTAAGGCAAAGACATGAGCTTAGCGGAAAAAGGTTTAAAGGTTCAGCGTGGTATGCTTATTCGATTTATCTACCAAAAGATTTTGTAAATATTTTTCCGGTTAAACAAGCTATGGGTCAATTTCACCAAAAAGGAAGTTGGCCAACTTTGATGTTTCAATTAACAGATGAAGGATATTTTGCTGATAGACAGTGGCAATATCAAACAGATGAATTTAGAAAATTATTAGATGTTAAAGAAATGATAGGGAAATGGAATGATATTTTAATTCATATTAATTCAACTTCAAAGAAAGATGGTTTCTACAAAGTTTGGGTTAATAACGAATTAAAATATGAATTTTCAGGCCCGACCACAAAAGGAAATGAAAGTTATTTTAAATTTGGTATTTATCATACTTGGATAAATAGATGGGATGAAAAAAAAAGAGGGCCATTTCCTAATCAAATTGTTTATTACGATGAGATTAGAGCTGGTAAATCTAAAGAAAGTGTTACAAAAAACTTAGGGTACTAACCAAGTAAATTTTTTAGACCCATTCAAATCAATTAAAGCTCTTCGATGACCTTTGGCTGCCAAATAAAGCCATTCAATACTTTTAATGTTGCATCTTATGACACAAAAGTTTTTATAACCGGCTTCGCTTTCTTCTTTAGTAAAATCAAAATTATCAAACTTATTATCTAACCCTGAGGTAGGTTTTTCAGATTCTGTTCCAGGTCCATTAGTAACCAAGTAACATTTTCTACTGATATGGCCAGTTTTTTCCCAAGACTCTTTTGTAACATCATTGTTGTAATTTACTTCGCACTCAGCCTTTACTCTAAGCTGTATTTTTTCTTCTTTACCATAAAATAAAATAGAACACTTAGGATTCTTTTTTATTTTTTCAATTTTTGAAGATCTAATATCGCTATGGTACTGAATAAAATTATTTTGTTGATCTGCCTTTCTGAGAACTACCACTCTTCCATCAAGATTCATATCATTTCCACAAATAAATACTGGAGTCCTAAACTCGGAAGATCTATCTTTGACAGCTTTTGATAATAAATCCCAGATTTTTTTTTCAATCTCTTTTGAATTTTCGTAATAACTAACTGCTTCTGACACGATTTATTTTCTAAATCTTTTGATTAAACTTGAAGTATCCCATCTTTGACCACCCATCTTTTGTACCTCAGCATAATATTCATCAATTATTTTTGTGATAGGTAAAGGTGAGTTATTTTTCTTAGCTTCATCCATTGCTATTTTTAAATCTTTTCTCATCCAATCAACTGCAAAACCATAATCAAATTTATCTTCAATCATTGTTTTATGTCTATTTTCCATTTGCCAAGATTGTGCTGCACCTTTTGAAATTACTTCAATCACATCATGCATATTTAATCCTGCATTCATTCCAAAATTTATTGCTTCAGATAATCCTTGCACTAAACCTGCAATACAAATTTGGTTTACCATCTTAGTTAACTGACCACTTCCTGATGGACCAAGAAGTTTAATCTTTTTACTGTAGCAATCGATTACTGGTTCAGCTTTTTTATAAGGAGCTTCATCTCCTCCAACCATGACAGTTAAAATTCCACCTTCAGCTCCCGCTTGTCCACCTGAAATAGGTGCATCCAAGAAATCAAAACCTTTTGATTTTGCTTCTTTGTAAAGTTCTCTGGCAATATTTGCAGATGCAGTAGTATTATCTACATAGATCGCACCTTTTTTTGCAGTTTTAAATAAACCTTTGTCACCTAAAGTCACCTCTCTTAAATCATTATCGTTTCCAACACATGTAAAAATAAAATCGCAGTCTTTTGCAGCATCCATCGGAGTATCTGCTGTTTTGCCTTTGTATTCCTTGATCCATTTTTCTGCTTTAGCTTTAGTTCGATTATAAACAGTTACATCGTGACCAGCTTTTGATATATAACCTGCCATAGGGTAACCCATAACACCCAAACCTATGAAAGCAACTTTACAACTCATAAATGATTAACCTATCAATAAATAAAAAAGTAATAATATTCGGGTTTATATTTACATTTTTTTCAAGCTTTGGACAGAGTTTTTTTTTGGGATTGTTTAACGCACCAATAAGAAATGAACTAGGTATTTCCCACGGACAATTTGGAAATATTTATGCAACAGCAACAATTTTTTCTAGCCTTTTACTTATATGGGTAGGAAAGAAAATCGATGAATATCAAATTATTTATTATTCTTTTTTTGTTGTTCTATTATTGTTTCTTTCTTCTTTATTTTTCTCTTTCATCAATAGCATTATTTTTTTATCAATCGGTATATTTTTAATGAGATTTTCTGGCCAAGGGTTGATGAGCCATACTTCTACGACCACAATCTCAAGATTTTTTGAAAGGTCTAGGGGGAAAGCTCTAAGCACAATTTGGTTTGGATTGTCATCTGCAGAATTTATTTTACCTGTATTGGTAACTTATCTTTTTGTAATTTATTCTTGGAGATCAGTTTGGCAAGGAATAGCAATTATTATCATCATATTTTTACCTTTTGTAGTTTTAAATACAATTAAAAAAATTAAATTAGACTCCAGAGAAAAAGATTTAGATCCTAAAAAAAATTTTAAAATTAAAAGCTGGAGAAGAAGAGAAGTAATTAAAGATTATAGATTTTATATTGTCTCGCTTAATATGCTTGCAATGCCTTGGATAGCCACTGGAGTATTTGTATATCAGTCATTTATTTCAGACTCAAAAATGTGGAACATTTACACAATACCAAAAGCATTTATGGTTTATTCATTAGCTTCAATAATAACTTTATTTTTCTCAGGTTTTTTAGTTGACAAATTTACAAGCAGAAAATTAATCCCAATTATGAATATACCTTTGTTAATAGCTATGTTTGTACTATTTTATTACAAACATGAAATATCAGCATTTGTTTTTTTAGGTTTAGTAGGTATTTCAAATGGATTGGCCAACGTCCTTGGATCATCTACTTGGGCTGAAATATATGGGGTAAAATTTATCGGATCTATCAAAGCCTTGACCACAGCTTTTATGGTCTTTTCAACCGCTTTTGGTACAGCAGTATTTGGTTTAATGATTGACAATGGTTTTTCAATTGAAAATATCGCTTTTGTATCAGGCTTATACATAGTTATTTCGCTGGTTCTTTTAATGTTTATAAGAAATAAGCTTGAGCCTGTTAAGCTTAGAAAATAATTGATTTCTTAAGATTATTTGAATATATACTCTGCATCATGGCAAGAATTACCGTAGAAGACTGTTTAGAAAAAGTTGATAATCAATATGATCTAGTTTTGTTAGCTAAAGAAAGAACAGTTCAATTAAATGCTGGCGCTCCGATGTTAGTTGAAGAGGATAATGACAAAAGAACAATTATATCATTAAGAGAAATTGGAGATGGAAAAATAGATGTTAAAGAAGTTGAAGCTAGCGCGATTAAAAGATTAAGAAAAGAACCAGACGAGACAGAGGAAAAAGAGGAAATTGAAGAGGAAACTAATGACGATTTTGAAAATTTATATAAAGGGCAGGTTTCTAAAAGCGGTGTAGCTATATTGCCTTCAAAAAGAACAAGAAGAATTCCTGAAGTAAAAAAACCTAGCTTAGCTGATGAAGCCCTTTCAGAGCTAAAAGCAGAGCAACCAGAGATTAAAGAAGAAAACTTAGACACAGAAGAAGCTCCTCTTGAATTAAGCGAAGAAGTTCCAGCAGAAGAAAATAAATCAGAGTAGATTATGAAGAAAACTGTTTCAGTTGCGCCTATGATGGATTGCACTGATAAGCATGAAATTTATTTTCTAAGTCTTATAAGCAAAAACATACATTTGTACACCGAGATGATTGTTGCTAATGCAATTATAAGAGGAGATAAAACTAAACTACTTTCATTTAAAAAAATAAATAATCCAGTTACTCTTCAAGTCGGTGGGTCGAATCCAAACGAGCTTGCCGAAGCATGTAAGATTTCTGAAGACTACGGATATAAGGAAATAAATTTAAATTTAGGCTGCCCAAGTAAAAAAGTTCAAAAAAATAAATTTGGTGCATGTTTAATGCAAGAACCAGATCTTGTAGCTAAATGTATTGAAGCAATGACTAAAGCAACTAAATTACCTGTAACAATTAAAACAAGAATTGGTTACAATGATGTTGAAAATTTTGAATTTTTAAAATCTTTTATTCAAACCACTAAAGATGCAGGTTCAAAAAAATTTATAATTCACGCAAGAAAAGCTTTACTTAAAAAACTAACACCAAAAGAAAATCTTAATATTCCACCACTTAAATATGATTTTGTTTACAAATTGAAAGATTATTTTAAAGATGATGAGATAATTATTAATGGAGGAGTAAAAACAACAGAAGAAATTAAAAATCATTTAACGAAAGTAGACGGAGTCATGATTGGTAGAGCTATATATCACTCACCTTATTTTTTGGCAGATATTGAAAAAGAAATTTTTAAAAATGAAAATGTACCGACAAGAACAGAAGTAATGGAAAATCTAATTCCTTATATTCAAGAACAAACATCAAAAGGTGTACAGTTGAATCATATTATGAGACATACGGTTGGATTGTTTCATGGACAAAATGGTTCAAAAACTTGGAAACAATATCTATCTAAAAATATGTGCATAAGAGATGCGGATTTACAAAAAGTAAATCATATTATGGATCAAGTTAGAAAAACTAATCCTGTTTCTTTAGAGAGATAGTTTTGGATATCCTTTCTCAATCAGAAATAATTTATTTAGTTTTAATAATGATTGCTACAGCAATACCTGCAGGGTTTGCGGCTGGACTTTTTGGTATTGGGGGAGGATTAGTAACAGTCCCTATATTGTTTTATATATTCAGTTTCTCTGGAATAGAAACAGCTTATGTTATGCATTTAGCAGTAGGAACCTCATTTGGAATTATTATACCTACCTCAACAGTTTCTGTACTAACCCACCATCAACACAAAGCTGTAGATTTTAATATTGTAAAAGGTTTTGGTTTTTTTGTTGCTACCGGAGTAATTCTAGGAACAATTTTCGCTGCAAGCTTAGAAACAAAACCTTTGATATTATTTTTTACTATTATTGTATATGTTCTTGCGTTTTACTTACTGTTTTTAAAAGAAAAAGAAACAAATATAGAAATCAAAATAGGATTATTCTCAAAAGCCATTTCAGGGATTGTAAGCGGCTTTATTTCTGCACCAATGGGTATTGGTGGTGCAGTGATGAATGTTCCAATTTTAAAATTTTTTGGTTACCCAATAAATAAAGCTATTGGTAGTGCAGCTGCAATAGGTTTTATTATTGCTTTGTTTGGTGCAGGTGGGTTTTTAATTTCAGGCTCATACTTAGAGGCCGATTTACCTTTGAGTATCGGATTTTTAAATATTCCTGCCTTTTTAGTCTTTTTCCCAATTACTGCATTCATGGCAAGACTTGGAGCAAAAGCTAGCCATAGAGTCGATAAAATGAGAATGACAAAATATTTTGGACTATTTCTTATAGTTATTGGAACTAGATTTTTATACGAATATTTTAAACTCTAAATTTTTTGATCATAATCTCCAATCTTTCCAGTTTTTTGTAAAAGATTATCTATAAATTCAAAAATTTTTTTCTTACTCTCATTAGATTTGGTACTCTCAGTAACAATAACTAAAGAAGGCTTATTTGATGATGCTCTTATTAAGCCCCATGATCCATCCTCAAGGGAAAATCTCACACCATTAACTGTCAATACTTCTATAATACTTTGATTATCAATTTTAATATCTTCATCTTTTAATTTCTTTACCTTTTTTACCATTTCATCAACTACTTTATATTTTTCTTCATCTTTACAATAAGGAGCCATTGTTGGAGTTTGATAAGTTACTGGTAATGATCTTATAATTTCACTCATTTTTTTATTTTGATCTACGATGAGGTGGCAAACTTGTATTGCTGAATTAATCCCATCATCATAACCATAGCCCAATGGTTGATTAAAAAAAAAATGTCCACTCTTCTCAAAACCTGCTAATGCTTTTTCCTTATTAACTTTCCTTTTGATGTGTGAATGTCCGGTTTTCCAATATATAGTTTCACAATTATTTTCTTTCAAGATTTTATCATTTTTAAATAGCCCAGTCGATTTTACATCAACGATAAATTTTGAATCCTTATGTTTACTTGAAAGATTTCTTGCAATTAGCAATCCAATTTTATCTGAGAATATTTCATTTCCTTGCTCATCTATTACTCCACATCTATCTCCATCTCCATCAAAACCAAATCCAATATCTGCTTTATTATCTTTTACAGCTTTTGAAATAGCATGGAGCATTTCAAGATCTTCAGGATTTGGATTATATTTCGGAAAGGACCAATCTAAATTACAATCTAATTCTATGACTTCGCATCCAATACCTTTTAAAATTTCTGGTGCAAATATTCCTGCTGTCCCGTTCCCACAAGCAACCACAGCTTTTATCTTTTTATTTAACTTATTTTTAATTAAATCTTGGATATATATTTTTTTAAAATCATCAATTTTTTTAAATGATCCTTTTCCATTTAAAAATTTGTTATTTAAAGTTATTTCTTTTAAGTCTGCCATTTCTTCAGGCGCATGTGTTAAACCTTTTTGAATACCCATTTTCACACCTGTCCAACCGTTTTCATTATGGCTAGCAGTTACCATAGCAATGGCGTCCGAATTTAAATTAAACTGAGCAAAATAAACCATCGGAGAAAGAGACAAGCCTACATCTTCAACATTACATCCAGTTGAAATCAAACCTTCAGTTAAAGCTTTTTTAATTTTCTCACTGTAAGATCTATAATCATGACCAACTGTTACTCTCGGATTCTTTATTTTAGTGTTTTGAATGATTTGAGTTCCAAGGCCTTTGCCTAAATTAGTGATTCCCTCAATATCGATCTCTTTTTCAAAGATCCACCTCGCGTCGTACTCTCTAAAACCATTTGGGTTGATTTTCATTAGTAATAAATACTAGAGAATATAGGCATTTGTTATTAAATGTTTATTAACAAAACTTTCCACTTGCAAAATTAATCAGATGTTCTTATAATGTTCTATTGATTTCGATGTTATATAGTATATTAACATATCTGTAACACAACATGTAGTTGTTTTGTTAACAAATCGAGTAAAAACAAGGAAAATATGAATAAAAGTGTATCATTGGCAATAGAGAAAGCTGTCGGCTCAATAAGCCAAAAAAACCAAAACGAACTAAAGAATAACGGACCTAAAAAGCCTGATCTGTTCTCTTTATCAGGAGAGACTGAATTATTTCAAAACGAGAAGGGTATCACTATCAAGATTGACAGATCGAGAGATGAAAATTTAACTGATTTTGGAAAAGCTACATTAACAGATAGGTATTTAGGTCAAAGCGAAAGTTTTCAGGATTTATTTGCTAGAGTTGCAAGTGTTTACGCTGATGATAATTTACACGCACAAAGAATTTACAATTACATAAGCAATTTATGGTTTATGCCTGCTACACCTGTTTTATCTAACGGTGGTACAGAAAGAGGATTGCCAATTTCATGTTTTTTAAACGAGGCTAGCGACAGTCTAGAAGGAATTACAAATCTTTGGGAAGAAAATGTCTGGCTTGCAGCTAGAGGTGGAGGTATCGGAAGCTATTGGGGTAATCTAAGATCAATTGGAGAAAAAATTGGAAAAGTCGGAAAAACTTCTGGAATCATTCCTTTCATTAAAGTGATGGACTCTTTAACTTTGGCAATAAGTCAAGGCTCTTTAAGACGAGGCTCAGCTGCTTGTTATTTGCAAATTGATCATCCTGAAATCGAAGAGTTCATCGAAATGAGAAGACCAACTGGTGGAGATGTTAATAGAAGATCTCTAAATTTACACCATGGTGTTTTAGTAACGGATGAATTTATGAGAGCAGTAGAAACAGGCGGTCAATGGGCATTAAGAAGTCCTTACGATGGATCTGTTCAACAAACTATACCAGCAAGAAATTTATGGATAAGATTATTGACTGCAAGAATTGAAACTGGTGAGCCTTACATCGTTTACATTGATACGGTTAACAGACAAATTCCACAACATCACAAACTTGCCGGGTTAAAAGTCAAAACATCAAATCTTTGCAGTGAAATTACTTTACCAACAGGTATAGATAACGAAGGCAACCAAAGAACAGCTGTTTGTTGTTTATCTTCACTAAATTTAGATACTTATGATCAGTGGAAAGACGATCCGCAGTTTGTTGAAGACGTAATGAGGTTTTTAGATAATGTTATGACTGATTTTATCAATAGAGCCCCTGATGAATTTGCTCATGCAAAATACTCAGCAATGAGAGAAAGAAGTGTTGGTCTTGGAGTTATGGGATTACACTCATACTTCCAGCAAAAAAATATTCCTTTTGGATCAGTGATGAGCAAAGTGTGGAACAAAAAAATATTCCAAAATATTCAAGAAAAAGTTGATGAAGCATCAAAGATTTTAGCTGATGAAAGAGGATCATGTCCAGATGCAGCAGAGTATGGAATGAAGGAGAGATTTTCTAATAAAACAGCTATAGCTCCGACAGCATCTATATCAATCATTTGCGGTGGATCTTCACCAGGTATAGAACCTATTGCTGCTAACAGCTACACTCATAAAACACTTTCAGGTTCATTTAACGTGAGAAATAAATATTTAAAGAAAATACTTCAAAAATATAATAAGGATACAGATGAAGTTTGGTCAACAATAACAACTAATCAAGGATCTGTGTCACACCTAAACTTTTTAACTGCAAATGAAAAAGATACATTTAAGACTGCTTTTGAAATCGATCAAAGATGGATTGTTGAACTTGGCGCAGATAGAACCCCGCACATATCACAAGCTCAGTCAGTAAATATCTTTGTTCCAGCAGATATACATAAGAAAGCACTTCACGATATTCATTTTCAAGCATGGAAAAAAGGTTTGAAAAGCCTTTATTACTGTAGATCCAAATCAATCCAGAGAGCTGAAAATGTGAACAACGGATCTTCAACAGATGTGACAAAAAATGTTTACTCTGGAAAACAAGAATCAAATAATGAAAGCAATAACTATGAGGAGTGTCTATCATGTCAGTAGCAGAAAAAACTAAACCAACAATAATTCAGCCTAATAAAATGGGCTTATTAGTAGAAAACCCAGTTTATAAACCCTTTAGATATCCATGGTGTTATGACGCCTGGTTAACTCAACAAAGAATTCATTGGCTACCGGAAGAAGTGCCACTAGGAGACGACGTAAGAGATTGGCAAAAAAATTTATCAGTTGAAGAAAAAAATCTTTTAACTCATATCTTTAGATTTTTTACCCAAGCAGACGTTGAAGTAAATAACTGTTACTTAAGGCACTACACAACAGTTTTTAAACCAACAGAAGTTTTAATGATGATGACGGCATTCGCCGCAATGGAAACCGTTCACATTGCTGCTTACTCTCATTTGTTAGATACTATAGGGATGCCAGAAACAGAATATTCAGCATTCTTACAGTATAAAGAAATGAAAGATAAATACGATTACATGCAAGGCTTTGATGTTAAATCTAAACATAACATAGCAATGACAATGGCTGTATTTTCTGCCTTCACGGAAGGTTTACAATTGTTTGCTAGTTTCGCAATTTTATTAAACTTCCCTAGATTTAATAAAATGAAAGGGATGGGCCAAATAGTAACTTGGTCAGTTAGAGATGAAACTTTGCACTGTAATTCTATGATTAGACTTTTCAGAGATTTCATTAAAGAAGAACCACAAATTTGGAACGACAAATTAAAAAATGAAATTTATGAAGCATGCAAAACAATCGTTCACCACGAAGATGCATTCATTGATCTTGCTTTTCAAATGGGTCCAATGCAAGGTTTAACAGCTGAAGAAGTTAAACAGTACATTAGATTTATTGGTAACAGAAGATTAGAGCAATTAGGTTTAAATCCTATCTACGACGTAAAGAAAAATCCATTAACGTGGTTGGACACTATGCTTAACGGAGTAGAGCACATGAACTTTTTTGAAGGTAGAGCTACAGAATACTCTAAAGCTTCTACAAAAGGTACATGGGGCGAGGTTTTTGCTTAAAGATTATTTTTCCCAATCAAATTTTGGAAAAGTATCAAATACCTGAAGTACTTTATCGGACCATTGGTTGCAAATTTTTTTGTAATCTTCATCTGAGGTATTTAAACATTTAAGGTAAGATAATTTCTTCTGATCTTTTTTATATACCGCAATATCTATTGGTGGGCCGACTGTTAAATCACTTTTGAGCGTGGAGTCCATAGATATTAACGCACATCTAGATGCATCTCCTATTGAAACATTAGGAGTTATAACTCTGTCGAGTATGGGCTTACCATACTTTACTTCACCAATTACCAAATAAGGTTTACTATCTGCTGGCCTAATATAATTTCCTTGAGGATAAACTAAGTACAATTCTAAATCTTGACCTTTTATTTGCCCTCCAATAATAAATGTAGCTCCTAAAACAAGGCTGTCAGTGTTCACTCCGTCTGGAGATGAATGTTTAATCGTAAGTTTTCCAACATATGAAGCTATTTGTTCAAAATCTTTACATTTATTAAGGTTTAAAGCAGAATTTTCTTTAATATCTTTTTCAACAGACTTAAAAACTGCCTGAGATGTTGCCAAATTTCCTGAAGTAACAATCACAACTGTTCTGTCACCTACATCATAAGTAAGCATTTTAGAATAAATGTTTACATTATCTAAACCCGCGTTTGTTCTAGAGTCAGATGCCAAGACAACGCCTTCATTAGTCTTAATACCAATACAATATGTCATGGTGAATTCTTATTTAAAAAACAGTAAATATTCAATTCTTAATTATCATAGCTATTATCGAATTTGTGCATTTGATTAAGCTACTAAACTATAAAGAATTATCGGATGGTTAATTTGTGGAAAAAATACGACTCTAAAAAAACTTATGATGAGTATCTAAACTCTGACCATAAATTACGTAGGCAAGCTGTAATTATCTCTCACATTTTAGAGAGACATGGCATCAAAAAATTAAACGAAATTGAAAAGAACTGTGCAAGTACAATAAATGCTAGGGGAATAAATTTCCGAGTTTATTCTTCAGGAAAAAAACTCCAAGAAAAAAAATGGCCTCTAGACATCATTCCAAGAATCATCTTAAAGAAAGATTGGGCTAAAGTTTCAAAGGGATTACTTCAAAGAGTAAAGGCCCTTAATCTTTTTATAGACGATGTTTATAACGACAGAAAAATTTTTAAAGATAATATTATTCCTGAAGAATTGGTTTTCAATTCACCATTTTATTTAAGAGAATGTTATGGTTTCTCACCAAAATATAAAGCTTGGTCAAATATTTCAGGAATTGATTTAATAAGAAATATCAATGGTGAGTTCATGGTTCTTGAGGATAATTTAAGAGTTCCTTCAGGAGTTTCTTATATGCTTGAAAATCGAATGGTGATGAGAGATGTTTTTCCAGAATTATTTACAAAGTATAAAGTTGCTTCAGTTCATCAATATCCAAATAAATTATATCACTGCATGCTTGAATGTGTCCCTAGAAAAACAAGAAACCCACATATGTGTGTGCTAACACCAGGAAGATATAACTCGGCTTATTTCGAACATAGATTTTTAGCTGAACAAATGGGGATCGCTCTTGTAGAGGGAAAAGATTTATTCGTTGAAAAAGACTTTGTTTATATGAAAACTGTAACAGGTCCTATGAAAGTTGATTGTATTTATAGAAGAATTGATGACAACTTCTTAGATCCAAAAGTTTTTTATAAACATTCTTTACTAGGTGTACCCGGTTTATTTAAATGCTGGCGTAAAGGTAATGTTGGTATTGTAAATGCACCAGGGACAGGAATAGCAGATGATAAAGCTATATATTCATATGTTGATAAAATGATTAAATTTTATTTAGATGAGGAACCAAAACTAAAACAAGTTCAAACCTTTCTGTGTAGAAAAAAAATTCATAAAGATCATGTTATCGAAAATATTTCTAAACTAGTCGTAAAACCTACAAATGGATCAGGTGGTAACGGAATATTGATTGGCCCTAAAGCCTCAAAGGAAGAGAGAGAAAATATGATTGATAAAATTAAATCTAAGCCAAGTGATTATATTGCTCAACCATTAGAAATTTTATCTACTACGCCAACAATATCAGAAGAAGGAATTGAACCAAGACATTTAGATCTCAGACCATTTGTCTTAACTGGTAAAAAATCTTGGGTTACAACAGGTGGACTTACTAGAGTAGCTCTTAAAAAAGGAAGCACTATCGTGAACAGTTCTCAAGGTGGTGGCTCTAAAGATACTTTAGTTATTGAAAGATAAATTTCCTAACAACCTTTAAATGAGGCGTACATACTCTGTAAAAGTTCTGAGTACATACCTTTGCCTTTATCTAAAGTTGCACCAAGGGGATCTAAAACACCAGTTTTAATTTTAGTGTCTTTTGCTATAGATTTTATAATAGCTGGGTTGAATTGAGGTTCTGAAAAAAGACAATTTACTTTCTCATGTTCTATTACCTCTCTTATTTCTGATAATTGTTCAGCTCCAGGCAAAACATCTGGATTTACTGTTAAAGCTCCAAGAACTTTAATACCAAATCTATTTTCAAAATATTGATAAGCATCATGGAAAACCACAAATCTAAGATTTCCTTTTAGATCACTTTTAATATTTTTTGTTAAATTATCTAATTCAGACTGAGCTTTTTTAGAATTAGCTTTATATTTTGAGCTATTTTCAGGATCTAATTTAACTAATTGTTTTTCAATTTCTTTAACAATCACCTTAGCATTCATTGGATCTAACCAAACGTGTGGATCATGTTCACCGTGAGCATGTTTGTCATGTCCGTGGTCTTCATGTTTTGTTTTTTTATGACCATGATCATCATGTTTTTTTTCCTTATGTCCATGCCCGTGATCGTCATGACCTTCAAATATATTTTTTTCTCTAAATTTAAGTTTTTTAATTCCACTTAAGTCCATTATTTCTATGTTCACTGCTTTTTTTGAAATTGTATTTAACGGTTTTTCTAAAAAGGCCTCTAAGTCTTCACCAACCCATATAATTAAATCAGCGTTTTCAATCATTTTTGCATGAGAGGGCTTTAAACTAAATCCATGTGGAGAATTATAACCATCAACTATTACATCAGGTTGACCAACACCATCCATAACGGAACTAACCAAAGAGTGTATTGGCTTAATTGATGCAACAACTTTCACCTCAGCTTTAGATATTGAAATGGTTGCTAAAAGTGCAATGAATACAGATGAAATTAATTTAAGCATTTTATTTATAATATGTTATAAAGTAACAGAGTGTTATAATATAACATTTGATATTGCAAGGATTAATATTGTGAATAAATTAAATTCAGAGACATTAATTAAAGTAGATAATGTGGGTCTATTTAAAAATGATAAATGGCTAGTAAAGGGAGTTTCCTTAGAAGTAAAAAGGGGAGAAATCGTTACATTAATTGGACCAAATGGATCAGGAAAAACAACAACGGCAAAAATCGCTCTTGGTATTTATAAGAACATCGAAGGAAAAGTTTTAAGATTTACTGAAAAAGTTGGTTATGTCCCTCAAAAAATCTCTATCGATTGGACATTACCAATTAGAGTAGTTGATTTTATGATACTCACACAAAATTTAAGCAACGAAGAAATTATAAATGCTTTAAAATTAACTGGAGTTGAGCATCTTAAAAATAATAATTTAAGTAATTTATCTGGAGGTGAATTTCAAAGAGTTTTAATTGCAAGAGCAATTGCAAAAAATCCAGATCTTTTAGTGTTGGATGAACCAGTTCAAGGTGTAGATTTTAAAGGTGAGATCTCTCTTTACGAATTAATTAAAGAAATCTCAGATAAAGTTAATTGTGGAATTTTATTAATATCCCATGACTTACATGTCGTTATGTCTTCTACAGATTATGTTGTTTGTCTCAATGGCCACGTTTGTTGCTCTGGAACACCTCAATCTGTAGCTAACAATAATAAATATCAAGAACTGTTTGGAGACCGCGCTTCAACAATTTTATCTGTATATGAACATAAACACGATCATACTCACTCAGCTGATGGAACTATAAAGAGGAAACAATAGATGTTTGATGATTTTTTTATAAGGGCTTTAATTGCCGGAATTGGAATTGCATTAGTTACTGGACCTCTTGGATGTTTTATAATTTGGAGAAGATTATCTTTTTTTGGTGATACATTATCTCACTCTGCGCTTCTTGGGGTAACTATAGCTTTCTTTTTTGAATTAAACATAGCATTTTCAGTTTTTTTAATTTCATCAGCGATCGCACTAATACTTTTAAAACTTCAAAAAACTACAAAACTACCTGGAGACGCATTATTAGGTTTATTAGCACATTCATCTCTTGCAGTTGGTTTAGTCGTAATCGGTTTTCTTACTACGATCCGATTTGATATAATGGGACTATTATTTGGTGACATCTTAGCTGTAAATGAAATAGACCTATTGATAATTTGGATCGGCGGAGCACTTATCTTATTAATATTGAAATACATTTGGAAACCTTTGTTTGCCTCAACAGTTAATCATGAACTTGCTGAAGCTGAAGGCATGAATCCTGATAAAGTAAATGCAATCTTTACCGTTTTGTTGGCAGCAATAATTGCAATATCAATTAAAATTGTAGGACTTCTGCTAATTACAGGGATGTTAATTATGCCAGCTGCTATGGCAAGAAATGTTTCTAACAATCCAAATCAGATGGTTAAGTTATCAATTATCGGAGGCTTGTTATCAGTAATAATTGGTTTGTTTTCATCTTTAGAAATTAATACACCTTCAGGACCCTCTATAATAACAGCTGCGTTAGTTTTATTTTGTCTTACACTTATTAAGATCAAAAATTATTCTGAATTGAAAAAATGATTTTAAATTGGTAATTTAAATTTATGGTACAAACTCAAATACTTTCTAGAAATCAGCAAATTGTTTTAGATATTATTGAAAAAGCAAAAGTTCCTTTAAAAGCTTACTCAATACTTTTTAATGTACAAAAAAAAGGAATTAACGCTCCTCAACAAATTTACCGAGCTTTAGATAAGTTGATTGAAATGGGCAAAATTCATAAAATAGAAAGCAAAAATGCTTTTGTTGCATGCAGGAGTTCAGATTGTGAAATTTCTAAAGCAACTGCGTTTTCGATCTGTGAAAGTTGTGAAATGGTAGATGAAATCAGTGATACAAAACTTTCAAAATATTTATCAGGTTTTAACCATAAAAAAGGAATGAAATTTAAAAGATTTAATTTAGAATTTTTCGGACTGTGCAAAAAGTGCAAATAAAAAACAAAATAAGCTAATCTCAAATATTCTTAAGCATATCTTCCATAGTTCACTTTTTAGTTGAACTATGGTTACATTTAAAGTTCATACGTGTTACTAAAAATTAAGATTTAGGAGGACATATGAAATATATAAAATATCTAGTATCAATAATTACCGCTTTGTCTATTAGTAGTGTCGTATCTGCTAATGAGATCAAAATGGGTAAAGCTGATTGGGATACAGGCTATTTCCAAGCTGAAATCTACAAGGCAGCTTTAGAGAAGATGGGCTACAAAGTTTCTGGTCCAACAGTAATGAAACCACAAGTATTTTATGTGGCTGCAACCGCTGGAGATGTTGACCTTTGGGTTAATGGTTGGTTCGGAACACATGATGGTTATATCGCTGAGTCAAAAGGTAAAGTAAAACCAGTGGGTTATGTAATGAAGGGTGGAGGAGCCCAAGGTTACTTGATCGATAAAAAATCTGCAGATAAATTTGGTATCAAAAGTGTAATGGATATCAAAAAACATGCCAAAGAATTTGACTCTAATGGCGATGGAAAAGCAGACATGGTTGCTTGCCCTCCAGGCTGGGGTTGCGAGAAAGTAATCTCAAAACATTTCGAAGAGCTTGGATTAGGTGATTTTATAAATCCAGTAAAAGCAGACTACTCAGCTTCAATGGCAGATGCAGTGTCAAAATACAAAAATGGAAAATCAATTCTATTTTATACATGGACACCTAACTGGACAGTTGGTGCTTTAAAACTTGGTAAAGATGTAGTTTGGATTGAAGTGCCTTACAGTGCGACTAAGCCAACTAAAATCGCAAATGCTACAAAATCAAAAGTTAATTTAGGATTTGGCGCTGATGATATAAGACCTGCAGCTAATGTAGATTTTCTTAAAGCAAATCCAAAAGTAGAAAAGATGTTAAAAAAAGCATCTATTCCTCTTGGAGATATTGCTGCTCAGAACTTGAAGATGAACAAGGGTGAGAAAAGCGAAAAAGCTATTAAGAAACATGCAGCTGAATGGATTAAAGCTAATCAAAGCACATTTGATAGTTGGATCAAGTAAGGGTTCAGGTTAATTTTAATGAGTTTAAAATTAGCCCCATCAGATTACGAAATATACATTCCATTAGGTGAATGGATTGAAGGAAATATTAAAGAGTGGCTATTTGAACAACGGCCACTCTTTAAAAAAATATCAGCCCCAATTGATACTGTTCTAAACAGCCTAGATTCACTTTTTAACTTTATTCCTTTTCCAATAATACTTTTGATATTTGTAATTTTTGCTTACAGAACAAATGGAATTAAATTCGCAATATTTTCTTTTTTAAGTTTACTTTTTATTGATCTTGTTGACCTATGGTCAGAAAGCATGACCACGCTTGCAATGATTTTTACTGCTGTTTTATTTTGTATGTTAATAGGAATTCCTCTTGGCATCATTGCCTCAAGAAGTAATACTTTTGAAATTATTTTACGTCCAATACTTGATATAATGCAAACAATACCAAGTTTCGTTTATTTAATCCCTGTAGTTATGCTTTTTGGGGTTGGATTAACTCCTGGAGTAGTTGCAACAATTATATTCGCTTTACCACCAATAATTCGATTAACAAATTTAGGTATCAGGCAAGTTGGCAAAGGGTTTAAAGAAGCAGGATCAAGTTTAGGACTTACAAAATTTTTAATACTAATTAAAATTGAAATTCCTTTGTCTTTAAAGACCATAATGGCAGGAGTTAATCAAACATTGATGCTTGCATTATCGATGGTAGTTATTGCAGCTCTAATAGGTGCTGGGGGACTAGGTTTAACTGTATATATCGCCCTAGGAAGACTTGATGTTGGCTCTGCTGTTATTGGTGGAACAGGAATTGTAATTCTAGCAATTATCTTAGATAGGATTACACAAAAAATTATTAAATCACACTAAAGATTTTAATTTTTTAATATGTTTAGGAGTAATTTCACAACATCCTCCAATAATTTTTGCTCCTTTACTTTTTAATTTTTTACAAATTTCAAGAAACTTTTTAGGAGTAAGATCTTTTCTTTTTCCAAGTTGCACCTTAGGATTATTTGAGTCCGGTTTCCAACCTGGGGGAATATGTTCAAAAGCATTAATTTTAAACCCGAATGGGACTTTGAGTTTTTTAGCGTCTTTAATCACTTCATTTAAATCCTCAAAAGAAACACAAGATGCCATAATTCCAATGGGTTTATGTTTTTGAACTTTTTTTGCAACAGTTATAAATTTTTCACCTGAGGGTAACAATCCTTTACTCCTAATATGGATACCGACTAAAATATTTTTCTTATATTCTTTAATCGCACTCAAACCTAATGAACATTCTTTCCAGCTACTCATTACATCTAAATAAAAGAAATCCACATATGGATTGAGATATTTTGCCTGGGATCTGAAGCTTTCTTTTATAAATTTCAGATCTTTTCCAAGATCAGCAAAATAAGTAAAATTTTGAGGTGGCAGACTTCCAGCAATCAAAATTTTTTTCTTAGAAATAGCTACAGCTTTTTTTGCCAGTTTTCCTGCTAGAACATTTAGATTTTTATATTCTTTTACTAAACCATTTTCGATGAGTCTTCTTTTTCTGCTACCAAAGCTATTAGTTACTATAATTTCTGCTCCAGCTTTTATAAAATCTAAATGTGTTTTGACAACTGTCTTATGATATTTTCGATTATATAATGCTGAGGCTCCCCATAGAGTGCCGTGAGGTTTTACTCCACGGTTAAGGAGTTCCTGGCCCATACCCCCGTCTAAAATTCTTGTTTGTTGAAAAAAATTATTATCCAGAGACTTCAATTCCAAAAAAAGTATATATTAAAACAATGATTGCAAAAATAGCAAACCACATAAACCACTGAGATGCTACTTTTACTAATGAACCTTTATCAATACCTTTCCATGGCATAAAAGTATATGTAGCCAGTGTAACCAAGATTAAAAATAAAAGTAAATTAGTTAAAGTCATTTATCTTTGATTCAACAACATTACTTCTCTCACTTCAGCGCCCCTATATTTAGATAAAGGTCTAATAAGTTTGTTTGAAGCATGTTGCTCCATGATGTGAGCTGACCAACCAGTTATACGAGACATAACAAATATTGGTGTATAAAAATCTATATCAATACCCATCATGTAATAAGTTGGGCCACATGGAAAATCTACATTTGGATGAATATTTTTTCGGTTTAGCATTACCTTTTCTAAAATTTCATACATTCTAGTATATTTTTCTTTCTTCAAAAGCTTTGCAACTTTAAACATATAGTGTTTCATTGTTGGAACTCTTGAGTCTCCTGTTCGGTAAACTCTGTGCCCAAATCCCATTACCACTTTTTTCTTATTTAATGCATTTTCTATCCAAGCTTTTGCTTTTTCAGGCCTCCCTATTTCTTTCATCATATGCATCACCGCTTCATTAGCTCCACCATGTAATGGACCTTTTAAAGAGGCTATAGCTCCAGTTATTGCACCATGTAAATCAGATAAGCTGGATGTAATTGTTCTAGCTGTGAATGTCGAAACGTTGAAACTGTGTTCAGCGTATAAAATTAATGAAATATCAAATGCTCTTACAATTTCTTTATCTGGAACTTTATTAAACATCATCTTAAAGAAATTTTCTGAAAAAGACAATTTTTTACTTGGAGCTATAATAGACTTTCCTTTTCGTGTTCTGAAATAAGCAGCAACAGCTGTAGGTGTTTTAGCAAATATTCTCATTGCTTTTCTCATATTAGCTTTTGGAGAATTGTCTTTTGTGTCCTTATCTTCTAATGCCATTAAACTTACACAAGTTCTAATTACGTCCATAGGATGAGCGTTACGAGGCATTTTTTTAATATCATTTAATATTTGTTTAGAAAGTTTTCTTTCTGATCTTTCTTGTTTGATAAATTTTTTCAGCTGACTTTTGTTGGGAAGCTCTCCGTTCAGAACCAAATAGGCAACTTCTTCGAAATCACATTTATCGCAAAGCTCTTGTACTGTGTATCCTCTATAAGTTAAGGCACTGAGTTCTGGAACTACATGTGAAATTGTAGTTTCATCAACTACTATACCTAACAAACCTTTTTTAATTTCTTCACTCATTATTCATGTCCCTCTGTAGAAAAATCCGTGATTTTCTTATCAGGCGTATTGTATTTCTCATATTCTACTAACTCGTACAACCTTTTTCTAGTCTGCATTTTGTCAATGATATTATTTTGATGGCCATCTTTAAATATTGATTTAAGACCTAATTCAACACTCTGCATGGCGAGTCTCTGTGTTGTCACAGGATAAATAACTAAATTATAGCCCAAATTTTCTAATTGTGATCTATTTAATAATTTAGATTTTCCAAACTCTGTCATGTTAGCTAGTAAATAGCCTTTTGATATTTTTCTGACTTTTTCGAACTCTTTTTCATCTTTCATCGCTTCTGGAAAAATCATATCAGCACCAGCATCTTCATAAGATTTAATTCTTTCTAATGTTTTTTCAATCCCTTCTACAGTGTTCGCATCAGTCCTAACTATAATTAAAAAATTTTTATCTTTTCTAGCATTTACCGACTCTTTAATTTTTTTAATCATTTCATCTTTTGAAATAAGTTCTTTGTTATCTAAATGTCCACATCTTTTTTCAGCTATCTGATCTTCTATATGACAACCAGCTAAACCTTTTTCCTCAAAGGTAATTATTGTTTTTTTACAATCTTTAAATCCAGTATCTGCATCTACAATTGTTGGAAGGTCTGTTACTCTAGAAATTTGGTTAGCTCTGTAACTTACTTGATCTAAAGTTGTTAATCCTATGTCTGGTAATCCTAGATCGTTAGACATAACACCGCCTGAAATATAAACCCCATCAAATCCAATTTCAGCTATAAGTTTTGCACACAAGGGATTATAAGCACCAGGGAATCTGAGAAGTTTTTTTGATTGTAAATTTTTTACAAATTCTAATCTTTTTTCAGCACTATTCTTTTTTGTAAAATGCATCTGCAAAGTTTATATTAAAGAGAGTAATAAAAATCAAAGGCTATTATTTTATAAGAATAAATATACCAGTTAATACTAGCAAAAGAGCTAAAACGTATTCTATAATTTTTTTTGTTTTAATATCACCCACAAATTTTCTTAATCCACTTCCAAAAAGTGCCCAAAGACTAATCGTAGGAAAACATATTACTGCAGCAGTAATAGTAACAAATGCAACCCCTATAAAAATATTTTCCTCAGTTGGAAAAAAACCAGATGCAACAGTGACTGCAATCGACCAAGCTTTTGGATTAATGAATTGGAACAATGATGCTTCATAAAATCTTAATGGCCTTCCAGTCTCTTTTTGAACCATAGAAAAAGAACCAATCATTTTCCATCCTAAGTAAAGTAAATAAATAAAGCATAATATTTTCATATAAAATTGAATTTGAGGATATATTAAAAATAAATTTGCTAAACCAAAACAGGTGAGCCCGATTTGAAAAATATGCCCTAAAGGAATTCCAATTAAATGTGGTAACGTTCTCATGAATCCAAATTTCATGCCTGATGCTGTGAGCATTGCGTTGTTCGGACCAGGGGTAAAAAACATGGTAAAGTAAAAAGCAGATAAGGCAGTAAATAAACCAAAACTTATCATAAATATTTTTCAATGATTTTTTGAAAATTAATGAAGTCACTAATTAATTCGTCATGTTTTATTTCTTTTTCAGATTTTTCTGTGTATCCACCTTTTACTAAAACAAAAGGTAAGTTTGCATTATAAGCTGAGTTGGAGTCAACTTCACTATCACCTACCATTATACTTTTGCTTAAATCTCCACCAATAATTTCAATTACATTCGTTAGATGTCTTGGATCAGGTTTGTTAAATTCGAAAGTGTCAGCACCAGCAACGTATTCAAAATATTTGTACAAATTAATTTTTTTTAAAAGATCAATCGCCAAAACTTCTCTTTTATTTGTACATACACCCATAGATATATTTTTAGATTTAGCCCAATCTAAAAATTCAAAAATACCTCTAATTGGTTTGCTTTGGTTATTAATATTTTTTGAGTAGAAATCTATAAATTCATCAACCATTTTCTTTTTAGTTTTTTCGTCTTTAATTTCATTTTTAAACGACCTTTGCATCATTACCCAGGCGCCTCTACCAGCCAAAGACTTTATTTCAGATAAACTCTTTTGCTTATGACCGTATTTTTTCATCACATGATTATGTGCTTCAATTAAATCAGGCGCTGTATCAACTAGTGTACCGTCTAAATCAAAAAGAATTGTATAAATTTGACTCATTTTAAAAGTATTAAAAAGAAATATTTTGTGACTTATTTCAGTTACATTATTAATGTAAAGAAATTTTTAATGAATACAAATAATAAATTAAATAAAGCTAATTCTTATAGGCTTTCACAAGAATTACTAAGAAATAAAGCTTTGAAGAAAGGTGTAAATTTAATTGCACCAGAAACAATATTTTTATCGAAAGACACTTTATTTGGAAAAAACGTAACTATAGATCCATATGTTGTAATCGGTCCAAGCGTTAAAATTGGAGACAATTCTCACATCAAATCTTTTAGTCATCTTGAAGGAACCAAAATTGAAAAAAATGTTACTGTAGGTCCTTACGCGAGGTTAAGAGAAGGAACTGTTTTGAAAAAAAATACCAAAATTGGAAATTTTGTTGAAACAAAAAAATCCTCAATAAACCAAAATTCAAAAGTGAACCATCTTTCGTACATTGGAGATACTTCAATTGGAAAAAATTCAAACATTGGCGCAGGCACAATTACTTGTAATTATGATGGTATTAAAAAATCCAAAACAAAAATATCAGATAATGTTTTTATAGGTTCTAACTCTTCATTAGTTGCACCGGTTGTTGTAAATAAAAATAGTGTTGTAGGAGCCGGATCAGTAATAACGAAAAATGTGAAAAAAAAATCATTAGCGCTTACAAGAGCATTACAAGTTGAAATTAAAAACTACAAAAGGAAAAAAAAGTAATGTGTGGAATTATTGGGATTGCAAGCAATAAACCCGTTTCAATTAACATTATCAATTCTCTAAAAAAATTAGAGTATAGAGGGTATGATTCTGCAGGATTAGCGACGTTAGATAATAACTTAATAGATGAAAAAAAATGCTCTGGAAGGGTTGACGAACTTGAGAAAATTTTATTTAAGAATCCCTCAAACGGTAATATTGGAATAGGTCATGTGAGATGGGCTACTCATGGAGTTCCTAACATTATTAATGCTCATCCTCATTCATCAGAAGAAGTTTCTGTAGTTCATAATGGAATAATTGAAAATTCAGATGAATTAAAGAAAGATTTAGAAGCTCAAGGTTTTAAGTTTAAATCACAAACTGATACTGAAGTTATAACTGTTCTTGTAACCCAGTTTTTAAAAAATTCAAAACCTTTAGTTTCAGTTTTTAAAACATTAAAAAAATTAAAAGGTAGTTTTGCATTAGGCATTATTTTTAAAGACTTTTCAAATATCATTATTGGAGCTAGGAGAGGAAGCCCTCTAGCCGTTGGGTATTCTAAAGAAGAAAATTATTTAGGTTCAGATTCTTACGCTTTAAAAGCTATGACAAATAAAATTTCTTATTTAGATGATGGTGAATTATGTATCTTGGATAAAGATAATGTTGAGTTTTATGATTTAAATCAAAAAAAAATAAATAAAAAAATTCATACCGTTTCAGATGATGAAAACATTTCCGATAAAGGAGACTATAAAAACTTTATGTCCAAAGAAATTTTTGAGCAGCCTACAACAATTAAAAAATGTTTAAATGAATATACTGATAGTTTAAAAAAAGATATTAATATTTATAACTTTCCTATTGATCCTAAAAAAATAAATAAAATAGTTTTAATTGGATGTGGTACAGCTTACCATTCATGTTTAGTTGCAAAATATTGGTTTGAAGAACTAACTTCTTTAGATGTTGAAATTGATATAGCTTCAGAATTTAGATATAGAAATTTAAAATTTAATTCTAACAATCTATATATTTTTGTTTCACAATCTGGTGAAACTGCTGACACAGCAGCCGCACTAGATATATGTAAAAAAAATAAAGTAAAAACTTGCTCAATTGTTAATGTTGTAGAAAGCACAATTGCAAGAAATTGTGATTGGGTGTTACCAATTCATGCTGGTCCAGAAATAGGTGTGGCTTCCACAAAAGCTTTTCTTGGTCAATTAATAGTCTTATATATTCTCGCATTAAAGCTTGCTATTACCAGAGAAGATATTGATAAAAAAGATTACAGTAATAATATAAAGAATCTACAAAAACTTCCAGAAGCCATTAAGAATACTTTAAAACTTGAGAGTGAAATTCAATTAATGGCCAAAGAATTTTTAGACGCTAAGGGATCAATGTTTTTAGGAAGAGGGAATTCTTTTCCTGTTGCTCTTGAAGGCGCTCTTAAATTAAAAGAACTTTCTTATTTACACGCTGAGGGATATCCAGCAGGTGAAATGAAACATGGACCTTTAGCTTTAATTGAGGAAGGTTTACCTGTAATAGTAATAGCACCAAACGATAGATATTATGAAAAAACTTTGTCAAACACTCAAGAAGTTATAGCAAGGGGAGGAAAGATTATTTTTATTACTGATAATAAAAAAAGATTATTAAGTACAAATATTAGATTTAGGCTGAGAGTACCTCGTATAGATAATTTGTTATCACCTCTATTACTAACAATCCCGTTACAACTATTAGCTTATCACGTAGCACTGTTGAAAAATTGTGATATTGATAAACCTAGAAATTTAGCTAAATCAGTTACAGTAGAGTAAAATAGAACTATAAAAAATAAATGATTAAAAAATATAAGGCGATGGTATTATCTTGTATAGATCCTAGATTTCAGTCAATAGTTTATAATTATTTAAAAAAAAAGAAGTTAAATGGAAAATATAGCTCTTTTACAATAGCGGGTTCAGCTATTGGTGTTACTGATCCAAAGTTTAGAAAATGGCATAAAACATTTTGGGATAATCTTGAAACTTCCATAAAGCTACATAAAATTAAAAAATTAATAGTTATCAACCATCGTGATTGTGGTGCTGCAAAAATTTTAAATGGAAAAAAAACTTTTGATAATTTTCATGAAACTAAGATTCATAAAAGTTCTTTCACTAAAATAAAAAAAAGATTTAAAAACAAATATCCAAATTTAAATATTGAAACTATTCTAATCAGTCTAAACAAAACAGTTGAAAAATTTTGATAAATCGCACTATTTAGACTAATTATTTAAATTCTTACTTGGAAAAATTGTAATTGCGATATATATATACCATCAGTTGTATATGAAAAAATGGAATTTAAATAGTTGGACTAAATTCCCTGCTAAACATTTACCTGTTTATCAGGATAAGAAGGAGCTTGAGTTAGTTTTAAGTAAAATTAAAAAATACCCGCCCCTTGTTTTTGCAGGAGAATCTAGATCTTTAAAAAAAGCTCTAGCAGAAGTAGCTGAAGGAAAAGCATTTTTGCTACAAGGTGGAGATTGTGCTGAAAGTTTTGCTGAATTTCACCCAGATAATATTAGAGATACATTTAAAGTTCTCTTACAAATGTCTCTAGTTCTTACAGCGTCAGCTTCAATGCCAGTAGTAAAAGTTGGTAGAATTGCAGGGCAATTTTCTAAACCAAGAAGTGCACCTAATGAGAAAAAAGATGGTAAGGAATTACCAAGTTATTTGGGAGATAACATTAATGGAATGGAATTTACAGAAAAAGCTAGAATACCTGATGCTAAAAGATTATTTAGAGCTTACTCTCAGTCTGCATCAACTTTAAATTTATTAAGAGCTTTTTCACAGGGAGGTTTTGCAGACTTAAGACAAGTACATTTATGGAATTTGGGATTTATCAAAGATAAGACTAAAGGAAAGTATAAAGAAATAGAGGACAAGATCAGTGATGCTCTTGCTTTTATGGAAGCATGTGGAATTAATTCTGACAATAATAGAAGATTAAGATCTGTTAATTTTTATACATCTCATGAGGCTTTACTTCTTCCTTTTGAAGAATCTATGACTAGAGTTGACTCAACTACAGGTGAATACCATGATACCTCTGCACATTTTGTTTGGATAGGAGATAGAACAAGACAACCTGATGGAGCACATGTAGAGTTTTGTAGAGGGATTAAAAATCCTATTGGGCTAAAATGTGGACCAACTTTAAAACCAGAGGAACTCGTAAATCTTTGCAATATTTTAAATCCAGATAATGAACCAGGAAGGTTGACATTGATTTCAAGATTTGGTGCAGATAATGTAGAAAAATATTTACCGAAATTAATCAAAGCGATTAAAAAAGAAGGTTTAAAAGTGATTTGGTCCTGTGATCCTATGCACGGAAATACCATTAAAGCAGCAACAGGATTTAAAACAAGAACTTTTGAAAGCGTACTTAAAGAAGTTAAAAATTTCTTCGCAGTCAGCCAATCAGAGGGCAGCTATGCAGGGGGTCTACATGTTGAGATGACTGGTCAAGATGTGACAGAGTGTACTGGCGGGGCTCAAAAAATATCTGAGAACGATTTATCAAACAGATACAGAACTCATTGTGATCCAAGATTAAATGCAGATCAAGCTTTAGAATTAGCTTTCTTAATTTCTGAGGAAATCAAGAAAAATTCAAAAATATCAAACAAAATTATTCAAGCCGCGTCTTAATAATTATTGTAATTATTAAGACCAAACCTTAAAAGAGAGGTAAGGTACTAATTATGGATGTAAAAAAAAGAGCTAAAATCATAACTGAATGGATAAATAACTATTGCGATTCGTCATCGTACAAACCTAAAGCATTAGTTGTTGGGATTTCAGGAGGAATTGACTCTTCAGTTGTTAGTACTTTATGTGCAAATACTGGTAAAAAAACAATTGTGTTAACAATGCCAATCAAACAAATTAAGTCACAACATGACTTAAGCCTTTCACATGCTAAGTGGTTAAAACAAAAGTATAATAATGTTGAGCATCACTTATTAGAAATGGATAAAATATTTACCTCTTTTTCTCAAGTTTTGAATAAATTTGATAATGAGCATGGATATGCAAATTCTAGAGCAAGATTAAGAATGGCAACATTATATCAAGTAGCAGCAGCTAACAGTGGAATAGTTGTTGGTACGGGTAATAAAGTTGAGGACTTTGGCGTTGGTTTTTATACTAAATATGGAGATGGTGGAGTTGATATTTCACCAATAGCTGACTGCACTAAAACACAAGTTTGGGAACTCGGAAAACATTTGGGAGTATCAGAAGATATTATAAATACTCCTCCGACAGATGGTTTATGGGATGATGGAAGAAACGATGTTCAACAACTTGGCATGAGCTATGAGGATCTTGAGAAAGCGATGGTAAATAAGAATGATCCAAACTACCAAAAATATTTAGAAATTAGAGAAAAAAATTTACACAAAATGAACCCTATACCTGTTTGCAAATTTAATGAGTAATCTTTTATTAACTAATTCATTAACAAGAAAGAAAGAAATTTTTAAACCAATTAACCCAAAAAAAATTTCTTTATATGCTTGTGGTCCTACAGTTTATGATAATCCACACGTTGGTAATGCTCGTAGTTTAGTTGTATTTGATGTTTTATATCGAGTCTTAAAAGCATTATACAGATCTAATGTAACGTACGTGCGAAATATCACAGATGTTGACGACAAAATAATTGAGGCATCTCATAAAAATAAAATGAGCATTGAAGAGATTACAAAAAAAGTAACAAATATTTTTCATGAAAATTGCAAAAGTTTAAATTGTTTAAAGCCTTCAATAGAACCAAAAGCTACTGAACATATAAAAGGAATGATTGAGATGACTGCTTCATTAATCTCAAAAGGGTTTGCATATGAAAATAAGGGACATGTTTATTTTTCAGTGAACTCATTTAAAGATTATGGAAAGTTATCAAATAAGAATTTAGACGAATTAAAATCAGGAGCTAGAATTGAAATTTCTGATTTAAAAAAAAATCCTGTTGATTTTGTTTTATGGAAACCATCAAAAAATGAGGACCCTGGATGGGAGTCACCGTGGGGTAGAGGAAGACCTGGTTGGCATTTAGAGTGTTCTGTAATGAGTGAAAAATATTTAGGTAAAAACTTTGATATACACGGTGGCGGCCTAGATTTAATTTTTCCTCATCATGAAAATGAAATAGCTCAATCATGTTGTAATAATAATACTAAGAATTTCGCTAACTATTGGGTCCATAATGGATTTGTAACAATTAACAATGAAAAAATGTCAAAATCCATTGGAAATATAATTACAATTTCAGAAGCAGTTAACAAATATTCTGGTCAAGTAGTCAGACTAGCTCTTTTGAGCGCACATTATAGTCAACCACTTGATTGGAATGATGAACTTTTAAATAGCCAACAAAGTATTCTTGATAAATGGTACAATCTTTATTCTGAAAAGAAAGAAGATACTTTTGATATCGACAAAATATTGTTAGATGATTTAAATACTCCAGGGTACATAGCAAAGATACATGAACTATATAATGACGCTACTAAAGGAGACGAACAAAAAAAATCAAAATTTAACAAAGCATGCAAACTTATTGGTCTTTTTAATATAAACAAGAAAGAGTGGGAGAGTTCCAAAAAGAGTAAAATTAGTGTAACTGAAAACTATATATCAAAAAAAATTGAAGAAAGAACCAAAGCTAAAAATAGTGGTAACTTTGTTCTCGCCGATAAAATAAGAGAAGAATTATTATCAAAAGGCATAATGATTGAAGATCAAAAAGGAAAAACGATTTGGAAAATAAAATGAAAAAAGAAAAAATTTATATTTTTGACACGACACTGCGAGACGGAGCTCAAACAGAAGGCGTTGACTTCACAATTGAGGATAAAAATAAGATTGCAAAAGTTTTATCTGATATAGGTGTTGACTATATAGAAGGGGGCTGGCCTGGAGCAAATCCAGTTGATACAAAATTCTTTTCAAAACCACCTATAATGCATCAAACACAATTTACAGCGTTTGGAATGACAAAAAAAACAGGTAGAAGTGCTGATAACGATCCTGGTTTGGCTTCATTAGTTAATGCTAATACGCCTGCTGTATGCGTTGTCGGAAAATCGTGGGATTTTCATGTCAAAGTTGCTCTTGGCATTAAAAATGAAGAAAATTTAGAAAATATAAAAGAGACCACAAAACATTTTGTAAAGAATAATAAAGAATTTTTGTTTGATGCTGAACATTTTTTTGATGGATACAAAGCTAACTCTGAATATGCAATTTCTTGTCTAAAACAAGCATATGATAATGGAGCAAGATGGGTAGTTTTATGTGATACAAATGGAGGCACCTTACCCAATGAAGTAAGAGAGATCGTATCAAAGGTTTCTAAAGTAATTCCTGGGAAAAATCTTGGTATTCACGCTCATAATGATACAGAAAATGCTGTCGCAAATTCTTTAGCTGCTGTGGAATGTGGTGCAAGGCAAATTCAAGGTACTATAAATGGATTAGGAGAAAGATGTGGTAATGCAAATTTAATGTCAATAATTCCTAATTTATGTCTTAAAAAATCTTTTAGTGATAAGTTTGAAATTAATATTAAAAAAGAAAAATTATCCTCTTTAACAGATTGTTCAAGATTGCTTGATGAAATATTAAATAGAAAACCAAATAAAAATATGGCTTATGTAGGTGCGTCAGCATTCTCACATAAAGGAGGTTTACATGTTTCAGCAGTAAAAAAAGACCCAAAAACTTATGAACATATTGATCCTGAATTGATAGGTAATCACAGAAATATAATTATCTCAAATCAATCTGGAAGATCAAACATACTATCAAGGTTAGAGAAATATGGAGTAAAAATTGACTCTAAAGACTCAAAAGTTCAAAAAATTTTAGATGAAGTCAAAGATAGAGAATTTAGTGGTTATTCTTATGATGGTGCAGATGCGTCTTTTGAACTTTTAGCTAATAGACTTTTAGGCAAAGTGCCGGAATACTTAAAGGTGAAAAGCTATGATGTTAACGTTTCCAAATCGGATAAAATTAAAACTAAAGCTAGCGTTGTTTTTTTAATCGACGGTAAAGAAATCGAGTGTCATGGTGAGGGAAATGGTCCAGTAAATGCTTTAGATAATGCTATAAGATCAAACTTTAAAAAGGTTACAAAATATTATAATTTTTTTTCAGATCTTAAATTGCTTGATTATAAAGTGAGAATTTTGAATACAGGTACTGAGGCTACAACAAGAGTATTAATTGAGAGTACCGATAAAAAAGGTATAAGTTGGTTTACTGTTGGCGTTTCGCCAAATATAATTGAAGCCTCATTTAAAGCCTTAATTGATAGCTTAGATTACAAGCTTTATAAAGAAAGAGCTCCAGCCAATTTAAATGAAAAATAAATTTGGGTTTATATTAGTTAAACCTCAATTAGGTGAAAATATCGGCGCATGCGCTAGATCAATGAAAAATTTTGGTTTCAAAAAATTAATTATTGTTTCACCAAAATTTACCTTTCCTAATCATAAAACAAAAGTAACTTCTGTTGGCGCATACGATGTAATAAAAAATTCAAAAGTTTTTAAGCAAGTAGACAGTGCAATAAAAGAATTTGATTTAGTTATCTCTATGAGTGCAAGAAGAAGAGATATTAACAAAAAACACATTTCGATGCGGGACTTTTTAAGTATTTTGAATAGTCAAAAATATTCTAAAATTGGTTTGATGTTTGGGCCAGAATCCTCAGGTCTCTCAAATAAAGATCTTGCTTTATCAAATTTTGTCCTACAAATTCCAACTTCAAAAAATTTTAAGTCCTTGAACTTATCTCACTCAATTACAATTATCTGTTACGAAATATTTAAGATTTTAAATAAAAAATCTTTTACAAAAAAAGGAAAAAAAATAAGAATATCTTCAAAATCTAAGATTATGTCAGTTGTAAAACATCTGTTGAAATTACTTGATGAAAAGAATTTTTTTCTTCCAAAAGAAAAAAAACACTCAATGATCCTAAACATTCATAACTTAATTTATAGACTTGAGCCTAATGACAAAGAATTAAGGATTTTGGCCAGTATTATAAGCTCTTTAAATAAAAAAACTCTTAAACCGTAATTGACAAACCCAACTGAAATCCTATAAGAACTCAGCAATAAATAATGACAAAAAGATTAAAATCTAAACATAAAGTTGATAGAAGGTTGAAAGCTAATATTTGGGGTAGACCAAAAAGTCCATTTAATTCAAGAGCATATCCACCAGGCCAACACGGTCAAAATAAAAAAGGTAAACCAACTGATTATGGTGTCCAACTTCAAGCTAAGCAAAAGTTGAAAGCTTACTACGGTAACATTAATGAGAGACAATTTAGAAATATTTACAGAAAAGCTTTATCTAAAAAGGGTGATACAACAGAAAATTTAATAGCACTTCTTGAAAGTCGATTAGACACAGTTATTTATAGAGCAAAGTTTGCTCCTACAGTATTTGCAGCAAGGCAAATGATTAATCATGGACATATAAAAGTTAATAAAAAAAGAGTAAATATAGCAAGCTACGTTGTAAGAGATACAGATTTAATTGAGATAAGAGAAAAATCAAAAAAACTTACAGTTATAGATGGATCTTTACAAAGCAAAGAGAGAGATGTTCCAGAATATATTCAATTAGACAATAAAAATAAAACAGCTAAGTTGATAAGAGTTCCAAAATTTTCTGAGGTGCCTTATCCCGTTATAATGGAGCCTAACTTAGTAATTGAATATTATTCTAGATAATTGAATTTTTTTAGCCTATTTAAAAGAAGAATTATTTATAATTTAAAAAAAAAATACTCTATAGATCAAGATTATTTTCCTAAGGCAGATCTAGATTATTTGTTTAATCATTATGGTAGCGACAAAGCTCATAAATTAGCAAAAACAAATAATACCGGACACGGCTTTTCTAATTTTTATGAAGAACATTTGAAGAGTTGGAAAGACAAAGAAATTACAATTTTAGAAATAGGATCTTTTGCAGGGGCATCTGCATCTGCATTTGTAAAATATTTTAATAAAGCGAAAGTTTTTTGTTTTGACGTCAATATATCTAATTTTAAATATCATTCAAAAAGGATTGAGGTTTTTGGTATTGACATTAAAAATACAATAAAAATTAAAGATATTTTAAGAAAAATTTTTAAAAACCATAACTTTGAAAATTTTGACTTAATCATTGATGATGGGTCCCATCAGCTGAGTGATATTCTTTATAGTTTAAAATTTTTTTTCAAGTATTTAAAAAAAGATGGAATATTTGTAATTGAAGACTATAAACATCCAAATTATTACAAATATAATAATGATATAGACCATATTTTTGTAGACGAATTATTAAGGAATTTAAAAGAAAAAAGAAATTTCATATCCTCTCTTTTTACTAATGATGATCAGTTATACTTGTTTAGTAAGATAAGGAAAATCGAGTCCTATGAAGGCAATTTAAGTGACTCGAACATTTGTTTTATAAAAAATAGTTAGATAATTTTCTTTATTTCAAAAAGTTTTTTTAATTCACCTTTCTCAAACATTTCCTTGACTATATCACATCCGCCTATAAATTCTTCTTTGACATAAAGTTGTGGTATAGTAGGCCAATCGCTATATTCTTTAATTCCTTGTCTAAGATTTTCATCCTCTAAAACATTTATACCTTTAAAGTCAACTTTAAGGTGCTTAAGTACATTTGAAACAGCCATTGAAAAACCACATTGAGGCTGTTCTGGTGTTCCTTTCATAAATAAACAAACGTCATTCTTTTTAATTAAATCATTTATCTTATCTTTAACATTCATCATTCTGCAAAAGTATTAATTGATAATGCGTGTAACTCGTTTCCCATTTTACCTTTAAGTGATTTATATACTAACTTATGTTGCTCTATCTTATTTAAATTTTTAAACATTTTAGATTTTATTGTAGCTGAATAATGATTATTATCACCAGCTAAGTCTACAATTTCTATTTTAGCATCTGGTATCGTTTCTTTAATTAGTTTTCTTATTTCATCAAGAGCTAGAGGCATTAATAATTATTATACCATTGATTATTTACTTTATATAGGACATTTGTGTCTATTTTCATTTCATCTTCAATTTCAAAAAATTTTTCTTGTGTTTCGCCAATTATTTCATAATAAATACTATCGCTTTGTAAAAATTTTTCTACTGAGGCTAAATTTTTTTTATCAATTTCTACGACGTATCTTCCTTGATCTTCACCAAAAAAATACCCATTTAAATCTATAAGTTTTTTCGATTTTTTAATTTTAATACCTAAGTTAGACTCCATACTCATTTCACTTAATGCAACAAGTAAACCGCCGTTAGAAATATCGTGTGCAGATAAAACTAAGTTTCTTTCAATAAGGTTTAATACCATATCTCCATTATTTTTTTCATTAATTAGATTTATTTCTGGAGGATTTCCATCAATGATAGAGTAATTTTCTTTTAAAAAACAGCTTTGTTCTAGATGGCCAAAAGTTTTACCTATCAAAATTATAATACTTTTTTCTTTTTTAAATTTATGACTTAACGGTTTATTGAGATTATGAATTAATCCAATACCTCCAATCACTGGAGTTGGATAAATATTTTTTTTATTTGTTCCATTATAAAAAGACACATTACCCGAAACCACAGGAAATTTTAAAAACTCGCAAGCTTCTTTTATACCCTCTAAACATTCAGCAAATTCCCCCATGATCTCCTCATTTTCTGGATTTCCAAAATTTAAGCAATTTGTAATAGCTAAAGGTCTTGAACCAACAGAAATTAAATTTCTCCAGTTTTCACAAACGATTTGTTTCCCTCCGGTAATTGGATGTGACTTACAATAATTTGCCGATGAATCAACAGATAAAGCAATAGCTTTATTTTTATTATGTATTCTAATAATAGCCGCATCAGAACCTGATTTTTGAGCAGTATCACACATCACCATTTGATCATATTGGTGAGTAATCCAACTTTTATTAGAGTGATTTGGAGAAGAAAGTATTTTAATTAATGATTCTTCAATTTTAATTTTCTTTAATTTTTTTAAATTTAATTTTTTTTTGGATATCCCTTTTTTTGACCACTTCCTATTATAAATTGGTGCTTTTGATGCTAAAGCCTCTAAAGGAATTTCTCCCTCAATTTTGTTTTTGAATTTTAAAGTTAATTTATTTGTATCAGTTGTTTTTCCAATTATTACAAAATCTAAATCCCATTTATTAAATATCTTTCTAGCGTGATCTTCTTTGCCATCCTCTAATATGATTAACATTCTTTCTTGGCTTTCTGATAACATCATCTCATAAGGTGTCATGTTTTCCTCTCTACATGGAACTTTATCAAGTTCTAATTCGATTCCTAAAGAACCTTTAGAAGCCATTTCAACGCTCGAGGAGGTTAAACCAGCAGCACCCATATCTTGAATAGCAATAATAGAGTCATCTTTCATTAATTCTAAACATGCTTCTAAAAGTAATTTTTCTGTAAAAGGATCGCCAACTTGAACAGTTGGTTTTTTATCGTCAGAATTTTCATCAAACTCTGCAGAAGCCATTGAAGCACCGTGTATGCCATCACGGCCAGTTTTCGATCCAACGTATACAACTGATTTGTTGACACCTTTGGCTTTTGAATAAAATATTTTATTTTTTTTTGCGTGACCAACTGCCATTGCATTTACTAATATATTCTCGTTGTAAGTTTCGTTAAATTTTGTTTCCCCGGCTACAGTAGGAATTCCTATACAATTTCCATATCCGCCAATACCAGAAACTACGCCATTTAGAAGACTTTTAGTTTTTGGATGATTTGGCGAACCAAAATGAATCGAATTCAAAAGAGCAATCGGTCTTGCGCCCATAGTAAAAACATCCCTTAAAATTCCTCCTACTCCTGTAGCGGCACCTTGATAGGGTTCGATATAGGAAGGATGATTGTGGCTTTCAATTTTAAAAACTATCGCATCATCGTCTCCGATATCAACAACACCTGCGTTTTCACCTGGACCTTGTATTACTTGTTTTCCCTTTGTAGGAAGTTTTTTTAAATGTAGTCTAGAAGATTTATAAGAGCAATGTTCATTCCACATTGCGGAGAAAATTCCAAGTTCTAATAAATTAGGATTTCTTTTAAGAAGTTTTTTAATATTTTCATATTCCTCTATTTTAAGTCCATGTTTTTCAATTATAGTATTAGTAATTTCCATTTTTAATTTAATATACTAGAAAACAAATTTACTCCGTCAGTATTAGAAATAAGTTTATCAATCATTCTCTCAGGATGAGGCATCATTCCTAATATATTTTTTTTTGAGTTGAATATTCCAGCTATGTTTTCAATAGCTCCATTTGGATTAGATTGATTGTTAATGTTCCCCTTTTCATCACAATATTTAAAAGCAATTAAATTTTCATTTTTAAGTTCATCTAAATGAGTTGAGTTTGTAAAGTAATTACCTTCATTGTGTGCAATATTTATTTTCAAAACCTGATTCAACTTGTATTTTGAAGTAAACCTTGTCTGATTATTAATTACTTTAATATTTATATCCTTATTAATAAATTTAAGATGTTTATTTCTCAACAATGTGCCTTTTAACAAGCCAGTTTCTGTTAAAATTTGAAATCCATTACAAATACCTAAAACTAAACATCCAGAGTTAGCTGCTCTAATTACCTCTTCAATTATTAAAGACTTTCCTGCAATTGCTCCCGATCGTAAGTAATCCCCATATGAAAAGCCTCCAGGGATAACAATTAAATCTGATTTTGGTAAATTAGTTTCTTTGTGCCAAACCATTTGATTTTTAAATTGCATTTTCTCTAGCGCATTAGCTATATCCCTATCACAGTTTGAACCAGGAAAAACAATTACTGAGGATTTCATTATAGTTTATTAATTTTGTAATCTTCAATAATCAAATTCACTAGAAGTTTTTTACACATATCGTCCACTTTTATTTCAGCTTTTTTTTGATCTTTTTCATCGATTTCTATTTCAAAAAATTTCCCTTGTCTGATAGATTTTAAATCGTTCATGCCTAAATTATTAAGTGTATTTTGAACTACTTTTCCTTGTGGATCCAAGACATCTTTTTTAAGTACTACTGTAACTGAAAATTTCAATTTATTTTTTTTTAAATTTTAAAGGAATAGTTTTTCCAAAATTAACTTCACTTATGTTAGTTTCTTCAGGCATTATTCCAAATCTTCTAGCAACGTCCTGGTAAGCTTGAATAATATTACCTAAGTCTTTTCTAAATCTGTCTTTATCTAGTTTTTTTTCAGTTTTTGAATCCCATAATCGACATGTGTCTGGGCTAATTTCATCAGCTAAAACTATCTCTTTTTTTTCAGTATCTTTATTCCATGCTTTTCCATATTCAATTTTAAAATCAACAAGCTTTATACCTATAGCTCTAAACATACCTGATAAAATATCATTAATTCTTAATGTTGTTTTGTCTATGGATTTAATTTCATTCTCAGATGCCCATCCAAAAGAAAAAATATGCTCTCTTGAAATTAATGGATCATTTAATTCATCTTTTTTATAACAGTACTCTAACAAAGGTTTTTCAAGCACAGTACCTTCTGGTATTCCTAATCTTTTCGTGAGTGAGCCAGTTGCAATATTTCTAACTATAAATTCTATTGGAAAAATTTCAGCTTTTTTTATCAACTGTTCTCGCATATTAAGTCTTTTGACCAGATGAGTTTTAATTCCACATTGTGATAAATTTGTTAAAATATATTCCGATATTCTATTATTTAAAACACCTTTACCTTCAACTTTTGCTTTTTTGAGATTATTGAAAGCAGTAGCATCATCTTTAAAATGTTGAATTACTAAATTTTTATCTTTAGTCTCGTAAATAACTTTTGCTTTACCTTCGTATAATTTATTACCTTTATTCATCTGATTACTTTTTTTTAAGACTTCTATTAAAAATTATATTAATTTTTTTAGTATGGTAACCAAAATCAAATAGCTTTTTAATTTTATTAACAGGTATTTTGTCGGTAATTTTTTTATCTGAAATAATATTGTCAAAAAAAGAAGAATTTTGTTTCCAGGCATTCATCGCATTTTTTTGAACAATCTTATAGGACTCTTCCCGAGTATAACCTACAGTGGTTAGTTCAATTAGAACTCTTTGAGAAAAGAATATACCATTTGTAATATTTAAATTTTTTAGCATTTTTTTTGGATAAATATTTAAATTTTTTACGACGTTTGCCAATCTTGTTAAAGCGAAATCCAAAGCAATAGTTGCATCTGGACCAATGTTTCTCTCCACAGCCGAGTGAGAAATATCTCTTTCATGCCATAATGAAATATTTTCAAGAGCTGGAATTACACTCGATCTTATCAGTCTAGCTAAACCTGTTAAGTTTTCAGTTAATATTGGATTTTTCTTATGTGGCATTGCTGAAGATCCTTTTTGTTTTTTTCCAAAAAATTCTTCAACTTCTAAAACTTCTGTTCTTTGTAAATGTCTTATCTCTGTAGCAAATCTTTCGATTGAGCTAGCTATAATTCCAAGCGTAGAAAAGAATTGAGCATGCCTATCTCTTGGAATAATTTGTGTAGAAACTGGTTCTATTTTAAGTTTCAATTTTCTGGCAACATATCTTTCTACTTTAGGATCTACATTTGCAAATGTTCCCACTGCTCCGGAAATAGCACAAGTGGAAATTTCTTGAATTGAATTTTCTAATCTCTTTTTATTCCTTAAAAATTCTTGATAGAAAGTTAACATTTTAAAACCAAAAGTAATTGGTTCAGCATGTATACCGTGACTTCTACCAATACATATTGTGTATTTATGTTTTAAGGCTTGACGTTTGATAGAAACAAGTAGTTGATCAATATCTTCTAACAAAATTTTACCTGATTGTTTTAGCTGAAGATTAAAACAAGTGTCCAAAACATCAGACGAAGTCATACCTTTATGAAGATATCTTGCTTCTTTTCCAACTTTTTCTGTAATTGAAGTTAAAAATGCTATTACGTCATGCTTAACTTTTTCTTCAATCTGTAAAATTCTTTTTAAATTTATTTTTGCTTTTGACCTTACTTTTTTAGTGACACCTTTTGGAATAATTTTTAATTTTTCCATAGCTTCAGCTGCTGCCAATTCAATTTCCAGCCATATTGAATATTTGTTTTTATCCTCCCAAATGCTTTTTATTTCTTTCCTTGTATATCTCTCAATCATTGTTTTTTTGACAGTGTAAAAATTTCAAAACCATCTTTTGTTACACCTATAGTATGTTCAAATTGTGCTGATAAAGATTTGTCTTTTGTGACCGCAGTCCATCCATCATTTAAAGTCTTCGTTTCGTATTTTCCTAAATTTATCATTGGTTCAATCGTAAAAATCATTCCAGCTTTTATTTTTTCACCAGTGCCTTCTTTTCCATAATGTAAAACATTTGGCTCTTCATGAAAATGTTTACCAATACCATGGCCACAGAAATCTTGAACTACTGAAAATCCTTCAGCTTCCACATGATTTTGTATTGTGGCACCAATATCTCCTAAATGAACATCCTCTTTTACAATTTTAATAGCCTTCATCATGGCGTCGTAAGTTGTCTTAACCAATTTTTTTGCTTTAATAGAAACTTCTCCAATTTCAAAAGTTCTGCTGGTGTCACCATGCCATCCATCTTTTAAAGCTGTTACGTCAACGTTTACAATATCTCCCTCCTTTAAAATTTTATCAGAGGGTATTCCATGACAAACAATATGATTAATAGAGATACAACAGGATTTAGGAAAACCTCTATAAAAAAGTGGAGCAGAGTAAGCACCACAATCTTTAATATATTCGTAACAAAGTTTATCTATAGCATCTGTCTGAATGCCAGGTTTGACAATTTTGGCAACCTCATCTAAAGCTCCGGCAGCAATTTCTCCTGCTTTTTTCGTTTTTTCAAAGGCTTCTTTATAGCTTTCTTTCATTTGATACTGAAATGTATTTTACGATTTAATTTTATTCCTTTTGTAGAAAATTTACAATCGTAGCAGAGTACATTTAGATTTTTTTTAACAGCTTTTATTAATAATTCACAATATTTTGGATCAATGTCTTTAGCTAATTCGAACTTATTACAGTCATCTCTTTGAATTAAATAGAGAAGATAAATTTCATAACCTTTTTGGCTTGCTTTTAATAATTCTTCAATATGTTTAAGACCTCTTGAAGTTATGGCATCAGGAAATTCAGCAATTCCTTTTTTTCTAGAGAGAGTTACATTTTTTACCTCAATAAAAGATTTTTTTTTACCTTCAGTAATTAAAAAATCAAACCTAGTATTTGAACCAAAATTTACCTCTGGTTTTATAGTTTCTAAATTTTTAAACTTTTCAATAATTGAGCCTTTTAAAGCATCCAAAGCAATTTTATTTGTAATGTGCGTATTAATTCCAACTTTAGAGTTTTGATCTTCGATTATTTGGAGAGTATATTTAAGCTTTCTTTTTGGATTATCAGATTTTGTAAGCCAGACTTTATTATTTTTGTTAAGTAAACCCAGCATTGAACCAGTGTTTGGACAATGAGCAGTAACAATCTTGTTCCCTACTTTTACATCCACAAAAAATCGCTTATATCTTTTTATAAATAGTCCTGTTATTAATTTATCTTTAAAGTTCATATATATTTAATAATCTATGAAGAAAAAGAAGAAGAATGTAAATGCTGCAATTTTAATTATTGGTAATGAAATATTATCAGGGAGAACTCAGGATAAGAATATTGCATTTATTAGTAATTGGCTAAACTCAAAATGTGGAATTTCAGTAAAGGAAGTTAGAATTATACCTGACGTTGAAAGAACTATAATCAAAAATATAAGAACATTATCAAAACGATTTAATTTTGTATTTACGACTGGAGGTATAGGGCCAACACATGATGATATAACAGCTCAATCCATCGCAAAAGCTTTTAAAGTAAAATATGGTTATCACAGAGAGGCTTATAAAATATTAGAAAATTATTATGGGAAAGCAGCATTTAATGACGGAAGAAAAAAAATGGCAAAGATGCCACTAGTTGCAAAATTAATTTATAATCCTTCAAGTGCTGCTCCAGGCTTTAAAACAAAAAATGTTTTTTCATTACCTGGCGTTCCTTCAATTTTAAATTCAATGATTGATAATTGTAAAAAATATTTAACAAAAGGATTGAAAGTTCACAGTAAAACAGTAAATCTCTTCACTGTTGAGAGTAATATTTCAAAAAAATTAGCAATAGTTCAAAAAAAATATAAAAACTATGTAGAAATAGGCAGCTATCCTTTTTTTCGATTAGGTAAAATAGGCGTATCAGTTGTATCTAGATCAACTTCTAAGAAAAAATTAACAAATGTAAATAAAGATTTAATGAAAATTATTAAGGATAAAAAAATTAAGATTTTAAATATTTAAACTAAACTTAAAACTTCATCAACTTGGATAGAATTTATATCTTTTGTTTTATGGATAATTTTACTATCAAGGACTTTTGTAAATTTATTTTTTGGAGCAAATTTTTTTGAGTTAGTTGGTCCAAACAAAACAATCATGGGAATGTTTGCTAAAGCAATCATATGCATTATTCCATTGTCAATAGAAACAGCAGCATCTAGCCTTGCGGATAATGCTGTTACAAGAGCAGGGCAAGATAATTTAGAATTAACTTCTGGAAAAATTGCTGAGGGAACTTGATTTTTTATTTTTTCAATTAAATCAATCTTATCTTTTTCAATAAAAAAAACTGGTATTTTATTTTTTGATGATATTTTATTTGCTAAAGCTGTAAATTTGTATATTGACCAACTTTTTTTTCTATATTCATTTCCTTGAGTAATTGAAAAACCTACATAATTTGAATTCGGCAATAATCGTTTTGCCTCATTTAATATTTCTTTTGGTAAATTTTTTATGTTGAAATTTAATTCAATTATATCTTCTTCCATAAACAAGCTTAAATTTTCTAAGTGATCTAGACTGTTAGATTTTATTTTCTTCGATGAAAAAAAACCATTAAAAGTTCTTGAATAAAATGAATTATGAGGAATTCTACTTAAGATTAAAGAATTTCTAAACTTAGTTTGTAAATCAATAATAAGATCATATTTCCCTATTCCTTTATTTAACGCTCTTTTATTAGCAAAGAAAAAATGCCACCATCTGAATCCAAAATATTTAAGACCAAGATCGACAGTTTCTAAATGAATTTTATATTCTTTAAGTTTTTCATTAAAATGATTTGTATGCGCGCCTAAATAATAAAATTTTGTTTTTTTAAAATGACTTCTTAAACTTAACAAAAGTGGAAATAATTGTATTGAGTCTCCTAGACCACCTCCGGAGTTATATAATAATATTTTTTTCATGAGATAAATATACTTTATAAGATTTAAATAATAATATAAATGTCATATAGATATTAAAAAATAATAAATGTGCCCTCGTGGTGAAATTGGTAGACACAAAGGACTTAAAATCCTTGCCCTTTTGGGAGTGCCAGTTCGAGTCTGGCCGAGGGCACCAAAAGATAAATGAGTAAACCATTAATTATATCTGACAAAAACTTAAAATCTGTTCAAATAAAAAAACAAATTATTAATTTGTTTAAGAGAAAAAAAGTATTTAAAAAAAATGTTGTTTTAGTTGTAGGTGGTGATGGTTTTATGCTTAAAACTTTAAAAAAAAACCAGAAAACAAAAAAATTATTTTATGGCATCAACTCTGGCAATTATGGATTCTTGATGAATAAATTTTCAAAAAAGTTATTGATTCAAAATATTCAGAAATCAAAAATGATAAGCATTTCTCCTTTAGAAATGGTTGTAGTAAGTAAAAATAAAATTAAAAAATGTATAGCAATTAATGAAGTTTCAATTTTAAGACAAAGTAGACAGGCAGCAAACTTGTCAATTAAGTATAAGTCAAATTATATAATAAAAAAATTAGTGTCAGACGGCGTTTTAGTTTCAACACCTGCAGGAAGTACAGCATATAATTTATCTGTGCATGGACCCATATTGAATTTGAATTCTAAAAAAGTTTCAATTTCTCCAATAAGTGCATTTAGACCTAGAAGGTGGGCAGGTAAAATTGTTAGCGACAAGTCAAAAATTGTCATTACTAATTTAAATCCCTTTAAAAGACCTGTAAGTGCCGTTGCTGATAACTTAGAAATTCGAAATGCTATAAAAATTACTATATATATTCAAAATAGGATAAAGTTTAATTTACTTTACGATAAAAATAAAAGTTTGCAAAAAAAAATTAAACTTGAACAATTGAGAAAAGAAACTTTTTAGTGGTGCCCTCACACGGACTCGAACCGCGAACCTATTGATTACAAATCAATTGCTCTACCAATTGAGCTATGAGGGCTTGAAAGACTCTTTAAAATAATTTCACTTAAAAAACAATATAAATAATTTTTCATTTAATTGATTGGAAAATATGATGGCAAACTACAGATACAGTGTTTGATATATTTAAGCTTTCAATATTATCATTCATTTTTACTCTGAATCTAAAATCTGAATTTTCAAGAGTCTTAGCTTTTACACCATATCCTTCAGATCCAAATAATAAAACATTTTTTCCTTTCCAATTATTTTTAGTAAAATCTTGTTTAGAGGAAATATCAAAAGCACTTATCCAAAATTCTTTTGTTTTTAGAAATTTCAAAGCAGTATTTAAATTAGATACTTTAAAAATATTTATATGCTCCGCACCTCCACTTGCACTTTTATAAAGTAATTTACTTTTTGAAGGAAAAGATCGTTCTTTTACTATTATCCCATCGATATTAAATGCTACTGCACTTCTTATAATTGATCCGATATTACGTGGATCAGTTACCTCTTCAAGAGCTATTAAGTTTATATTTTTTTTTTTATTTTCAAAAACAAAATTTTTTAAAGTAATTTCTTCAAGTTGTTCAACTTCCGCAATTAATCCTTGATGAGAAGTTTGATCTCGTCCACATAAATTATCCAATTCTTTTCTTGACTTATAAAAAACACTTATTGATTTAAACAAATTTAAAGATTGATTTTCTCTATTAAGTCTTTTTTGAGCATCTTCAGTTATAAAAATTCTTTCAATTTTTCTTGAAGGGTTTTTTAAAGCCTCCAAAACTGCATGTTTACCTACTATTAAAAAAGTGGTTTTTTTCATGATTTTTAAGCAATATTTTCAAATTACTAGCATATTTTAAGGCAAAATGATTTATTGCAATTATTTCATAAATGCTTATAAAACGCTTGTTGTTAAATGCTTTTTAAGTTAGTGGGTATCCCAACGTTAAGTATTTAGGAGGGGTACCAAAGCGGTCAAATGGGGCGGGCTGTAAACCCGTTGACTTCGGTCTTCGAAAGTTCGAATCTTTCCCCCTCCACCAAACTTAAATAAAGTTTAATAACAAAGAGCGCGATAAGTTTGGATATTGCGGGTGTAGTTCAATGGTAGAACGCTAGCCTTCCAAGCTGGATGTAAGGGTTCGATTCCCTTTACCCGCTCCAAAAAATATTAAAAATATAAAGTGAGGAAAAAATAGATGTCTAAAGAAAAGTTTAACCGAAACAAACCACATTGTAACATCGGTACAATAGGTCATGTCGACCATGGTAAAACAACTCTTACTGCAGCAATCACTAAAGTATTGTCTGAAGCCGGAGGTTCAAGTAGTGCAAATTTTGTTGCTTATGATCAAATAGATAAAGCACCAGAGGAAAAAGAAAGAGGAATAACTATCTCAACAGCACATGTTGAATATGAAACAGAAAAAAGACACTATGCTCACGTAGATTGTCCCGGACATGCTGACTATGTAAAAAATATGATTACTGGTGCAGCTCAAATGGATGGAGCAATACTTGTAGTTAATGCAGCCGATGGTCCAATGCCCCAAACTAGAGAGCACATTCTATTAGCTAGGCAAGTAGGCGTTCCCGCTATTGTGGTTTTCTTAAATAAAATCGATACAGTTAAAGATAAAGAATTAGTTGATTTAGTAGAAGAAGAAATTAGAGAACTTTTAACTTCTTACAAGTTTCCTGGAGACAAAATTCCAATTATCAAAGGCTCTGCATTAAATGCTGTAGAAGGAAAAGACGAAGCTACTGGAAAAAATGCAATCATGGAATTAATGAAAGCAGTTGATGAAACCATCCCTCAACCAGACAGACCAAAAGATAAAGCCTTCTTAATGCCCGTTGAAGATGTTTTTTCAATTTCAGGTAGAGGAACAGTTGTAACTGGTAGAGTAGAGTCTGGTGTAATAAAAGTTGGAGAAGAAATTGAAATTGTTGGAATCAGAGATACTAAAAAATCTGTTTGTACTGGAGTAGAAATGTTCAGAAAGCTATTAGATAGTGGTGAAGCAGGCGATAACATTGGTGCATTGTTAAGAGGTGTTGAAAGAGATGATGTTGAAAGAGGTCAAGTACTTTGTAAGCCTGGTTCAATCACACCTCACACAGAATTTGAGTGTCAGGCTTATATTTTGAAAAAAGAGGAAGGTGGAAGACACACTCCATTTTTTACAAAATATAGACCACAGTTTTATTTTAGAACTACTGATGTAACTGGTGAAGTTACTTTACCATCTGGAACAGAGATGGTTATGCCTGGAGATGACGGTAAATTCACAGTTAAATTAATTACACCTATAGCTATGAATGAAAATTTAAATTTTGCGATTAGAGAAGGTGGTAAAACAGTTGGAGCTGGAGTAGTTACAAAAATAATTAAATAACGCTTAGGAGCGTAGTTCAATTGGTAGAGCGCCGGTCTCCAAAACCGGAGGTTGTGGGTTCGAGTCCCTCCGCTCCTGCCAAAAACTTAATGTAATATGAGAAATCCATTAAAATTTATTCAAGAAGTAAAACAAGAAACTTTTAGAATTACTTGGCCAACTAAAAAAGAAACGATGATGGGTGCTGTAATGGTTTTTGCTTTGGCGTCAATTGCAGCAATTTTTTTCTTAATATTAGATCAACTATTGAGATTTTTGTTAAATTTAATTCTTACAATCAATTTCTAAATTAAATGAATTGGTATATTGTACAAGCTTATTCTGGTTTTGAAAAAAAAGTTGTTGAGTCGATTAAAGATCAATTAAAAAAACATAAATTGTCTGAAAAATTAGAAGAAATACTTGTACCCACTCATCAAGTAACAGAAGTAAAAAAAGGAAAAAGAACAAAAAAAGAAAAGAAATTCTTCCCAGGATACGTTCTAATAAAAATTGATCTTACAAAAGAAATTTATCATATAATAAAAAATCTGCAAAAAGTAAGTGGGTTTTTAGGATCAGCTGATAAACCTACACCTATTTCAGACAATGAAATTAAAAGAATTATAGGACAAGTATCTGAAAGTGCAGTTACACAGAAAACAGGTGTACATTTCGAAATAGGAGAAAAAGTTAAGGTATGTGATGGCCCATTTGCCTCATTTAATGGTTTAATCGAAGAAATTGATGAAGAAAAATCTAGACTTAAAGTCTCAGTTTCTATATTCGGTAGAGCAACACCAGTAGATTTAGAATTTAATCAAGTGGAGAAAAATTAATGGCTAAAGAAATTGTAGGTTATGTAAAATTACAAATTAAAGGTGGACAAGCTAATCCAGCACCTCCTGTTGGTCCAGCATTGGGTCAAAGAGGAATCAACATCATGGAATTTTGTAAGGCATTTAATGAAAAAACTAAATCATTTATGGGGAAACCTGTTCCAGTTGTAATTACAGTATATAAGGATAAAAAATTCGATTTTATAATAAAATCACCACCAGCATCACACTTCATTCGTGAAGCAGCAAAGCTCAAAAGTGGATCAAGCGAACCCGGAAGAGTAGTGGCTGGATCAATTACAATGAAACAAGCTGAAGCAATAGCTAAAGAAAAAATGAAAGATTTAAATGCATTTGATATTAAAGAAGCTACAAAAATTATTTGTGGGTCAGCAAGATCAATGGGAATCGAAGTTAAAGAGTAGCAATGAAAAAAAAATCTAAAAGATATAAAGAATTATTAAAAACAACCGCAAAAGACAAAAAACTTTCCGCTAAAGATATACTTGATCTAGTGAGAAAAAACTCTAACTCAAAGTTTGATGAGTCTATAGATGTTTCTTTAAGAATAAATTTAAAACAATCTAAAGGAGGTGATTTTAGTTTAAGAACAACTGTAAAATTACCTAATGGATCTGGAAAAAAAGAAAAAATTGCAGTTCTGTGCGAGCCAGATAAAATAGATGAAGCAAAGAAGAGTGGTGCAGAAATTGTAGGTTCCGATGACTTAATCGAAAAGATTGCTGCAGGTAAATTTGATTTTACAAAATTAATTTGCACACCTGCAATGATGGGTAAAATAGGTAAACATGGAAAAGTTTTAGGACCAAAAGGTTTAATGCCTAACCCAAAATTAGGAACAGTTTCAACTGACATTACTAAATCAGTTAAAGAAATAAAAACAGGTTTGGTCGAAATTAGAAATGATAAAGACGGTAATTTAGCTTCCACAATCGGTAGAAAAAGTTACTCAACTGATAAATTATTAGAAAATTATAATTATTTTATAGAAACACTTAAGAAAGAAAAACCCGAGACTATTAAAGGTGAATTTATAAAAAATATTTTTATAACATCTACAATGGGAATTTCTTACAAAGTAGGAGCAAAGTAATTTTATGATGAGCAAACAAGCTAAGAAAAATTATGTTGAAGAAATGAAAAAAAACTTTTCAGATAATGAGTCAGTTATGATTGCACAATATCAGGGTTTAAATGTTAATGAGCTAGATACATTAAGAAAAGAGCTAAGAGAAAAAGGTATACTTTTTAAAATCACAAAAAATAAAATCACAAAAATTGCATTAAAAAACACAACTAAGAAAGACTTAGAAAAATATTTTACTGGCCCTACAGCCGCAGCCATTTCATCTGATCCAATTTCAACAGCTAAAATTCTTACAAAATTTTCAAAATCTAATAATAAGTTAAAAATTGTTGCAGGTTTCATGGATGGCAAAGTTTTAGACGAAAAAGAAGTGTCTATAATAGCCACACTTCCTTCCTTAGAGGAAGCAAGGGCTAAAATAGTGGGTATTTTAGCCTCACCAGCACAAAAATTAGTAAGTATTTTACTTGCACCTGGCTCAAAAATTGCTAATTTAGCGCGCGCAAAGAGTTTAAAAAATTAATTCATAGGATAAACAATGGCAGATTTAAATAAAATAATTGACGAACTTTCAACTCTAACAGTTGTTGAAGCAGCAGAGCTCTCTAAGCAACTCGAAGAAAAATGGGGAGTTACAGCAGCAGCGCCGGTTGCGGCAGCACCAGCAGGAGGAGCAGCTGCACCAGCAGGTGAGGAAAAATCAGAATTTTCATTATTCCTAGCTGCAGCTGGAGATAAGAAAATTAATGTTATTAAAGAAGTAAGAGCAATAACTGGTTTAGGTTTAAAGGAAGCAAAAGATTTAGTTGAAGGAGCACCTAAAGAAATTAAAGGTGGCGTAGCTAAAAAAGATGCTGAAGAATTTAAAAAGAAACTTGAAGCAGCTGGAGCTAAAGTAGAATTAAAGTAAACAAAATTTAAGTTAGGTTTTATTGCAAGTTTGAATTTGCAATAGAATTCTTTATATTTAATGCAATTATCTTTTACTCAAAAGAAACATATTAGAAAAAACTTTGGTAAACTTATCGAAGGTCTATCTATACCTAATTTAATTGAAGTACAAAAAAATTCTTATAACGAGTTTTTAAAATCTAAATCTTTGAATGAACAGCTTACCGAGTTATCAAAAGGTATCGATCGTGTTTTTAAAAGTATATTTCCTATAGAAGATGGTAATGACAAATCGACTTTAGAATATATATCTTATAAACTAGAAAAACCAAAATTTGATGTCATTGAATGTAAACAAAGAAGTCTTTCTTACTCAGCTGCCTTAAAGGCAAACTTAAGATTAGTAGTTTACGAAATAGATACTGAAAATAATACCAAACAAATTCTTTCAGCAAAAGAACAAGAAGTTTTTATCGGAGATTTACCATTAATGACTCCTAGTGCCACATTTATAACAAATGGAGTAGAAAGAGTTGTAGTGAACCAAATGCATAGAAGCCCAGGAGTTTTTTTTGATCATGATAAAGGTAAAACTCACGCAAGCGGAAAACTTTTGTTCAATTGTAGAATAATTCCAGGTAGAGGATCTTGGCTAGATTTTGAATTTGATCCAAAAGATATTTTATATTTTAGAATAGATAGAAAGAAAAAGTTACCTATATCAACAATTTTATACGCACTTGGTTTTAACAAAGAAAAAATAATTGATTCTTTTTATAAAACAAATAAGTATCACTTTGATAGTGAAACTAAGTTTTGGAATACTGATTTTAACCCTGAAAATTTTAAAAGACCAATTAAATTATCTTTTGATTTAATTGACGCAAGTAATAATAAAAAAGTGTTATCAAAAGGTGAAAAGCTTAACTTCATAATTGCTAAAAAACTTTCAGAAAAAGGATTAAAAACAATATCTGTTTCTAACGATCAGATTATAGGTAGCTATATAGCTAAAGATATTAAAGATAAAAATGGAGATATCATTATAAGTGCAGGTTTCGATATTACCCAAGAACAATTAGAAAAAATTATTATTAATGATGAAAATTCTCTACAAATTGTAGATATTGATCCGATCAATAAAGGTCCATACATCTTAGAAACATTAAAAATTGATAAAAACCTTAACAAATCAGACGCATTAAATGATATTTACAAAGTTTTAAGACCAGGAGAGGCGCCTTCAGTAGAAATCGCAGAAGAAATATTCAATAATTTATATTTTAAAAAAGAAAGATATGACTTGTCTGAGGTTGGTAGAGTAAAGTTAAACTCTAAGCTAAATCTAAATACAAGTTTAAAAAAAACCATCCTAGAAATAAATGATATAGTTGCAATCATAAAATTTATGCTTGATTTAAGAGATGGTAAAGGAGATGTTGATGATATCGATCATCTTGGAAATAGAAGAGTAAGATCTGTTGGGGAACTAGTTGAAAATCAGTTCAGAATCGGTCTATTAAGAATGGAAAGAACTGTAAAAGAAAAAATGTCAACATTTCTTGAAATTGAGTCTGCAATGCCTCAAGATTTAATAAATGCTAAACCAATTACAACATCTCTAAAAGATTTTTTCGCAACTTCTCAATTATCACAATTTATGGATCAAACTAATCCTTTATCTGAGATAACACATAAACGTAGAGTTTCTGCACTTGGTCCAGGAGGTTTAACTAGGGAAAGAGCAGGTTTTGAAGTTAGAGATGTTCATCCAACTCACTATGGAAGGATATGTCCCATAGAGACTCCAGAGGGTCCTAATATCGGACTCATAAATAGCCTTGCAACATATTGTAGAGTTAATAAATTTGGTTACATCGAAAGCCCATATAAAAAAGTCGTTAATGGTAAAGTTACCTCTGAAATCAAATATTTATCAGCTATTGAAGAGGAAAAATTTACTATTGCACAAGCAAATTCTGCTATTGATAAGAACGGATCTTTCATAGAGGAATTAGTTGCTTGTAGAAAAAATTTAAATTTTGAATTATCAAGTAGAGATAATATCGATTACATTGACGTTTCACCAAAACAACTAGTATCAGTTGCTGCAGCATTAATCCCATTCTTGGAAAATGATGATGCAAACAGGGCGTTAATGGGATCTAACATGATGAGGCAAGCTGTTCCATTGCTTAAACCTGAGTCTCCATTAGTGGGCACAGGTATTGAGTCTGATGTAGCTCTGGACTCAGGAGTAACAATTGTAGCGAAGCGAAGTGGAATTGTAGATAAGATAGATGGAAAAAGAATAGTTGTTAAGGCTACTGATGTTACTGATTTATCTCAGTCTGCTGTTGACATTTATAATTTATCAAAATTTCAAAGGTCAAATCAAAATACATGTATAAATCAAAAACCTTTAGTAAAAGTTGGAGATAAGATAAAAAAAGGTGATATTATTGCAGATGGGCCAGCCACAAAATTAGGTGAATTGGCTTTAGGCAAGAACGTAACTGTAGCGTTTATGCCTTGGCAAGGATATAATTTTGAAGACTCAATATTAATTTCTGAAAGATGCGTTACCGATGATGTGTTTACGTCGGTACATATCGAGGAGTATGAGTCTATGGCTAGAGATACAAAACTAGGTGCTGAAGAAATCACTAGAGATATCCCTAATGTAAGTGAGGAAAGTTTAAGAAATTTAGATGAGTCCGGAATAGTATACGTTGGCGCTGAAGTAAAGCCGGGAGATATTTTAGTTGGCAAAGTAACACCTAAGAGTGAAACTTCTTCTAGTCCCGAAGAAAAACTATTGCGATCAATATTTGGTGAAAAAGCTACTGACGTAAGAGATTCTTCTTTAAAATTACCTTCTGGAAGCACTGGCGTAGTAATTGACGTAAGAGTCTTTAATAGACATGGCATAGATAAAGACGAGAGATCAATTGCCATTGAAAGAGCTGAAATTGAATCAGTTCAAGAGGACAAAAAAGTTGAAGAGGAAATATTAAATAGAAATATAAAATTACGTGCTACGGATTTATTAAATGGAAAAAGTATAAACAAACAATTTAAAGATTTAAAACCAGGAATAACGCTTAACAAAAATGATTTAGAGAACTTATCATTAAAAGATTTGTGGAAAATTTCTTTTCAAAATTCTGATATAAATGACAATCTTGAAAAATTAAAAAATCAATTTGAGAATGCTTCTGAAGATATAAAATTAAGATTTGATGATAAGGTGAATAAAATTCAACAAGGAGATGATTTACTACCTACAGTAATGAAAGTTGTGAAAGTATTTGTCGCTGTGAAGAGAAGATTGATGCCTGGTGACAAAATGGCTGGAAGACATGGTAACAAAGGTGTTGTAAGTAAAATTGTTCCTATTGAGGATATGCCTTATATGGAAAATGGTAAACCAGTTGATATTGTTTTAAATCCCTTAGGTGTTCCTAGCCGTATGAATGTAGGTCAAATTTTAGAGACACATCTTGGATGGTCATGTTCTGAATTAGGTGATCAAATAAAACAATATTTGAAAAATTTTGATAAAGAAATTGAAAAAATTAAACTAAAACTTAAAGATATTTATGGATCTGATTATTATGACCAAGTAATATCAAAACTTAATAACAAAGAGGTAGCCGAACTTGTACAAAATTTATCTAATGGGGTACCGATCGCTACACCAGTTTTTGATGGAGCAAGTACAAAAGACATTACTGAAATGCTTAGTTTAGCCCAACTTCCAAATTCTGGACAAACACACCTTTGGAACGGTCAAACAGGAGAAAGATTTGATAGACCAGTAACAGTTGGTATCATTTATATGTTAAAATTAAACCATCTCGTTGAAGACAAAATACATGCAAGATCGACTGGACCTTACAGTTTAGTGACACAACAACCACTTGGTGGAAAAGCTCAGCTCGGAGGACAAAGATTTGGTGAAATGGAAGTTTGGGCATTAGAGGCATATGGAGCATCATATACACTTCAAGAAATTTTAACTGTGAAATCCGATGATGTAGCAGGCAGAACAAAAGTTTACGAGACAATTGTTAAAGGAAATAATAATTTTGAGTCAGGTGTGCCAGAGTCATTTAATGTTTTAGTAAAAGAAATAAGGGCCTTAGGATTAAATATTGAATTAAATTAATTTATGGAAAGAAACTTACAAAAAAACATTGAAAATCAAAATATTTCTCAAGAAAATAGTTTTGACAGTATTAAAATTACTTTAGCTAGTCCTGAAAAAATCAAATCTTGGTCATATGGAGAAATTAAGAAACCAGAGACTATTAATTATAGAACTTTTAGGCCAGAAAAAGACGGTCTTTTCTGTTCAAGAATTTTTGGACCTGTGAAAGATTACGAGTGTTTGTGTGGAAAATATAAAAGAATGAAATTTAGAGGAATTATTTGTGAAAAATGTGGAGTTGAAGTAACAAAATCAAATGTAAGAAGAGAAAGAATGGGGCATATTGATTTAGCATGTCCAGTAGCTCATATTTGGTTTTTAAAATCTTTACCTAGCAGAATATCTCTTGCAATCGACATGAAACTTAAAGAAGTTGAAAAAGTTTTATATTTTGAGAGCTTTATTATTGTAGAACCAGGATTGACCACATTAAAAAAAGGTCAATTAATTTCTGAAGAGGCTCTGTTAAAAGCCCAGGAAGAATTTGGTGAGGATGCTTTTACAGCTGGCATAGGCGCTGAAGCTGTGAGAGAAATTCTGGTAAGCTTAGATTTAAAAAAAGAGCAGAAAGTTTTAAGAGAGTCATTAGTGGAAATAAAATCCAAAGTTACTGAGGAAAGAACAATCAAAAGATTAAAATTAATTGAGTCATTCATTTCGTCAGGTAACAAACCTGAATGGATGATATTAACATCAATCCCTGTTATTCCACCGGAATTAAGACCTTTGGTTCCTTTAGATGGAGGAAGATTTGCAACATCTGACTTGAATGATTTGTATCGGAGGGTAATAAATAGAAACAATCGATTAAAAAGATTATTAGACCTTAAGGCACCAGATATAATTGTAAGGAATGAAAAAAGAATGCTTCAAGAGTCCGTTGATGCTTTGTTTGATAATGGGAGAAGGGGAAGAGTAATAACTGGCACAGGTAAGAGACCATTAAAGTCTCTAGCAGAAATGCTTAAAGGGAAGCAAGGAAGATTTAGACAAAACCTACTTGGTAAAAGAGTTGACTACTCAGGTAGATCAGTAATTGTTGTAGGTCCAGAACTAAAACTCCATCAATGTGGTTTACCTAAGAAAATGGCATTGGAGTTATTTAAACCTTTTTTATATGCTCGATTAGATAAGTTAGGTTTAGCGACAACTATCAAGCAAGCCAAAAGATTGGTTGAAAGAGAAAAAAGTGAAGTCTGGGACTCCTTAGAACATATTATAAGAGAACATCCAATACTTTTAAATAGAGCCCCAACGCTACATAGGTTGGGAGTCCAAGCTTTTGAGGCCAAACTCATAGAAGGGAATGCTATAGAATTACATCCACTGGTTTGTGCAGCGTTTAACGCGGATTTTGATGGAGACCAAATGGCCGTTCATATACCTTTAAGCTTGGAAGCACAACTAGAAGCAAGAGTTTTAATGATGTCAACAAATAATATTTTAAGCCCATCAAATGGAAAACCTATTATTGTACCAAGTCAAGATATTGTGTTAGGAATTTATTATTTATCTCAATCTGATAAAGCTGAAAAGAAACCAAAAGGTATTTTCTCTAATATAGATGAAATTGAGCAAGCTTTAGAGAATAAATCTATAAGCTTACATTCCAAGATAGTATCAACTTTTAAAACAATAGATAAAGATGGAAACGAAATAAGTGAAAAGTATACAAGTACTGCTGGTAGATTTTTACTAGCAAATGTTTTACCTAAAAATACAAATATTAAATTTAGTTTAGTAAATAAATTATTAACTAAGAAAAATGTTTCAGAAGTAATAGACACTATATTTAGGTATTGTGGACAAAAAGAAACTGTTATTTTTTGCGATAAAATAAAAACACTTGGTTTCAAACATGCTTTTAAAGCAGGTATTTCTTTTGGAAAAGACGATCTCCTTATACCAAAAACAAAAGAAAATCTAATTAATAATACAAAAAAACAAATCGAAGAATACGAAAAACAATATTCAGACGGATTAATAACAAGGGGAGAAAAATATAATAAAGTAGTAGATGTTTGGTCCAAATGTACTGATACTGTTGCAAATGAAATGATGAAGGAAATATCTAGTGCCGAAAAAGTATATGAAGACGACAGAATAGAAACTAATTCTGTATTTATGATGGCCGATTCTGGAGCTCGAGGTTCTCAAGCTCAAATGAAACAATTAGCTGGTATGAGAGGACTTATCGCAAAACCATCAGGTGAAATTATTGAAACACCAATCATATCTAACTTTAAAGAGGGTCTTTCAGTATTAGAATACTTTAACTCAACACACGGAGCTCGAAAAGGATTAGCTGATACAGCTTTAAAAACTGCAAACTCCGGTTACCTGACAAGAAGATTATGCGATGTGGCACAAGACGTTCAAATCACTAAAGCAGAATGTGATCCAAAAAAAAGATCATCGGTAACAATTTCAGAAATCATCGAAGGTGGAAATATTTTAGTTAGTTTATCAGAAAGAGTTTTAGGAAGAGTAATTGCAGAAAATATTAAAAATCCTGTAACAGGCGAAGTAATAATTAAAAAAGATAAATTGATAGACGAATTTGATTGTGAAAAAATAGATGCAGCGGGTGTGAAATCGATTAATGTTTATTCTGTAATAACTTGTGCATCAACTAGAGGTGTTTGCCAGACTTGTTATGGAAGAGATCTAGCGAGAGGAAAATTAGTAAGTATAGGAGAAGCAGTGGGGATGATTGCCGCTCAATCTATTGGTGAACCAGGCACACAATTAACAATGAGAACTTTTCACGTAGGAGGCACAGCACAAATTAAAGAGGAGTCACAAATTATTTCTCAAACTAAAGGAAAATTAAATATCATTAATAAAAATTTAATTGAAGACTCAAAAAAGAACATAATTGTAATGGGTAGAAACACTCAGTTAAGTATAGAGGATGAGAATGGAAGGCAACTTGCCATTTATAAAGTTAATTATGGTTCTAAACTATTTTTTAAAGATGGTGATGTAATAGAAAAAGGTAAAAAAATTGCAGAATGGGATCCATATACTTTGCCAGTTATAGCTGAAACAGGTGGTATTGTTAACTATATGGATTTGATGGAAGGGAGCTCTTTAACTGAAACACTAGATGATGCAACAGGTTTATCATCAAAGTCTGTTACTGATTGGAAATCATCCTCAAAAAATTCGGAATTAAAACCAAGAATAACCTTGAGAAATGAAAAAGGAGAGATCATAAAGAAAGCAGATGGTAATGAAGCGAGATATTATTTAGTACCAGATACAATCCTGTCAGTAAAAGATGGCCAAAAAATTTCAGCTGGAGATGTTTTGGCAAGATTACCTAAGGAAACTTCTAAAACAAAAGATATTACAGGTGGATTACCTCGAGTAGCTGAGTTATTTGAAGCAAGAAGACCAAAAGATAGTGCTATAATTGCCGAGAACGATGGAGTTATTCAATTTGGAAAAGAAGTACGAGGCAAACAAAAAATTTCTATAGTCTCAAATGATGGGGAATCATCAAATTATTTAATTCCAAAAGGTAAGCATGTTAATTTTAACCAAGGTGAAAAAATTAAAAAAGGTGAATACCTTTTAGACGGAAGTCCCGCTCCTCACGATATTTTAAGAATTTTAGGTGTAGAAAAATTGACAGAATATTTTGTAAGCGAAGTACAAGAAGTTTATAGGCTCCAAGGTGTTGTTATTAATGATAAACATATTGAGACAATAGTTAGACAAATGCTTAAAAGAGTGGAAGTAAAGAACCCAGGTGATTCAGAGTTACTTACTGGAGAGGTAATTGATTTATTAGATATTAATAATATTAACGAAAAGTTGAGAAATGAGAAGAAAAAGCCAGCAACTTTTGAAAGAGTGTTGTTAGGTATCACAAAAGCTTCACTTCAAACTAATTCATTTATTTCTGCTGCATCGTTTCAAGAAACAACTAGAGTTTTGACAGATGCGTCAATAAAAGGAAAAACTGATACTTTGGAAGGACTGAAAGAAAACGTTATTGTTGGTAGATTAGTTCCAGCGGGTACTGGTTTAACTAAAATTGAGTGGGATAAACAAGCAAGAGAACAAGATAAAACAAGACTGGAAGAAATAAAAAAACAGGAGCTAGAATCTGCTTCTGTAGCCACTGATCAATCAGCTTAGTAGAGAGAAATCTCCTTTTAATTATTGACTTTTGTAAATTCAATGCTAGTTTACTGCACATTTTGAATGTTAGAAGTAAGGTCTTTAAGAACCTTAAACACTAACAAAATTACTTTGGTTTTCCTTGCTCGAACTTCAAAATATTATTATGCCAACAATTAATCAATTGATTAAAAAAAGTAGGACTAAACCCTTAGCAAGAAATAAAGTACCTGCTTTAGAAAAACAACCTTTAAAAAGAGGTGTATGCGTCAAGGTTTATACAACAACACCAAAGAAACCAAATTCCGCTTTAAGAAAAGTTGCAAGAGTTAGATTATCTAATGGATTTGAAGTTACAGCTTACATACCAGGTGAAGGTCATAATTTACAGGAACATTCTGTAGTGTTATTACGTGGAGGAAGAGTAAAAGATTTACCAGGTGTTCGTTATCATATTTTGAGAGGAAATTTAGACACCCAAGGTGTTGCAAATAGAAAACAAAGAAGATCGCTTTATGGAGCGAAGAAACCTAAATAAAATATGTCTCGAAAAAGAAAAGCTCCAGTTAGAAAAGTTTATCCTGATCCAAAATTTCATTCAGAGGTCATATCAAAATTTATTAATTCTATAATGTACGATGGAAAAAGGTCCACAGCAGAAAAAATTTTATACGACGCCCTAGAAAAAATTAAATCTAAAAACAATGAAGATCCTTTAAAAATTTTTAATACAGCAATAAGTAATGTTAAACCAAATTTAGAGTGTAGGTCTAGAAGAGTTGGAGGTGCAACTTACCAAGTACCTGTTGAAGTAAAAACAAAAAGAGCTCAAGCTCTAGCTTTAAGATGGATAATGGATGCTACTCGTAAAAGAAAGAATAAAACTATGGCTGAAAAACTTTATGCTGAAATAATTGATGCATCACAAAATAAAGGATCTGCAATTAAAAAAAGAGAGGACACCCATAAGATGGCTGAAGCTAATAAGGCTTTCGCTCATTTCAGGTGGTAATAACATGGCTAAGTATGCATTAAACAAATATAGAAATATTGGTATTATGGCACATATAGATGCAGGAAAAACTACTACGACTGAAAGGGTTTTATACTACACTGGTAAAAGTCATAAGATTGGTGAAGTCCATGATGGCGCTGCTACTATGGATTGGATGGAACAAGAGCAAGAAAGAGGAATTACAATTACTTCAGCCGCAACAACATGCTTTTGGAGAGACCATAGAATAAATATTATAGATACACCCGGGCACGTTGATTTTACAATTGAGGTGGAGAGATCTTTAAAGGTTCTTGATGGCGCTGTAGCAGTTTTTGATGGCGTAGCAGGAGTTGAACCACAGTCAGAAACAGTTTGGAGACAAGCTGACAAATACAAAGTTCCGAGAATATGTTTCGTTAATAAACTCGATAGAACTGGTGCAGATTTCTACAGATGCGTAGACATGATTAAAGAAAGATTAGGATGTAAACCTTTACCATTACAACTACCAATAGGATCTGAAGCAGATTTAAAAGGAGTTGTAGATTTAGTTAAAATGAAAGGGGTAGTTTGGCAAAACGAAGATCTAGGCGCAAAATTTGAGTATGTAGATATTCCAGCTGATTTAAAAGCTAAATCAGACAAATATAGAAAAGAATTAGTTGAAACTGCAGTAGAAGAGGATGAAAAATTAATGGAGGCTTATCTTGATGGAAAAGAACCTTCGGAGGAAGATTTGATTAAATGTATAAGAAAAGGAACATTGTCTTTTAACTTTGTGCCAATACTTACTGGATCAGCCTTTAAAAACAAAGGGGTTCAACCACTTTTAGATGCAGTTATTGATTATTTGCCAAGTCCAAGTGATTTAAACTCAATTGAGGGAACAAAGGTTGGATCAGAAGAAAAAGTTACAATGAAATTTGATGAAAAGGAAAAATTTTCTGCATTGGCATTTAAAGTAGCTAATGATCCGTTTGTAGGTTCTTTAACATTTATCAGAATTTATTCTGGGACTTTAAATGCTGGAACATCGATTTTAAATTCATCAAAAGATAAAGAGGAAAGAATTGGTAGAATGCTTCTTATGCACGCTAACAGTAGAGAGGATATTAAAACTGCAAGCGCTGGGGACATTGTTGCATTAGCAGGGTTAAAACATACTATTACTGGTCATACTCTTTGTGATTCAAAAAATCCAATTTTATTAGAGCCGATGGAATTCCCAGATCCGGTAATTGAAATTGCAGTAGAACCAAAAACTAAAGGTGATCAAGAAAAAATGGGTGAAGCTTTAGCAAGATTAGCCAAAGAAGATCCGTCATTTAGAGTTTCATCGGATGAGGAGTCTGGGCAAACAATTATTAAAGGAATGGGAGAATTACACCTGGATATAATCGTCGATAGAATGAAAAGAGAATTCAAAGTCGAAGCAAATATTGGTGCTCCACAAGTTGCTTACAGAGAAACAATCTTAGGATCCGCCGAAATGGAGTATATTCACAAAAAACAAAGTGGAGGCGCAGGTCAATTTGCCAAAGTAAGATTAAGTGTAGAACCATTAGAGGCCGGTAAAGGTCGTGAAGTTGAAAATCTTATAAAAGGGGGAGCTATTCCTAAAGAGTATATTCCTGGAGTAGAAAAAGGAGTTGAAAGTGTTTCAGATAGCGGGATACTTGCCGGTTTTCCAATAATTGACTACAAAGTAAAAATTTTAGATGGATTACATCACGATGTAGACTCTAGTGTTTTAGCATTTGAAATAGCTAGCAGATCATGCTTTAGAGAGGCTTGTCAAAAAGCAACTCTTAAATTACTCGAACCAATGATGAAGGTTGAAGTAGTAACTCCTGAGGAGTTTATGGGTGACGTGATTGGTGATTTAAATAGTAGAAGAGGTCAAGTAGGTTCTACTGAACCAAGAGGCAATGCTACAGCTATAAATGCAGTGGTGCCTTTAGCAAATATGTTCGGCTATATTAACAATTTAAGATCATCAACTCAAGGCCGAGCTCAATATACAATGCAATTTAGTCATTATGATAAAGTTCCACAAAATGTTCAAGATGAGGTAACAAAAAAATTAGCTTAATTATGGAAAATCAAAACATAAGAATACACTTAAAGGCTTATGATAACAAAATCCTTGATTTATCAACCGAGGAAATAGTTAATACAGCAAAGCGTACAGGTGCTCAAGTAAAAGGTCCAATTCCTTTACCAACAAGAATTGAGAGATATACTGTTTTAAGATCTCCTCATATTGACAAAAAAAGCAGAGAACAGTTTGAGTCAAGAACTCATAAAAGATTAATTGATATTATAGAACCTACGCCACAAACGGTTGAAGCATTAATGAAGCTTGATTTGGCATCTGGTGTAGACATAGAAATAAAGATTTAAAATTATGAGCATTGGATTAATTGGAACAAAAATAGGAATGACAAGGGAGTTTATTGAAACAGGTCAATCAGTACCTGTCACAGTAATTAAAATAGAAAAAGGAAGAGTTCTTGATGTCATTACTAAAGAAAAAAGAGGTTATAATGCAGTGAAAATTGGTTTTTTTAAACTAAAAAACTCTAAATTAACAAAGCAAATGAAGGGTTATTTTGCAAAAAAGAATACTGAACCAAAAAAAATCTTAAAGGAATTTAGAGTAGAAGATAGTGCTCAATTCAAAGAAGGTAATGAGTTAGGTCTTGAGATTTTTAAAGATAAAAAATTCTTGGATGTTAGATCCAAAACAATAGGTAAAGGATTTGCAGGTGTGATGAAAAGGTGGAACTTTGGTGGATTAAGAGCTTCCCACGGAGTTTCTGTTTCGCACAGATCACATGGATCTACTGGACAGAGACAAGATCCCGGAAAAGTATTTAAAGGGAAGAAAATGGCTGGTCATATGGGAGATAAACTAAGAACAATGTTAAATCTTGAAATTGTAAAATCAGACATTGAAAATAATCTTATTTACCTTAAGGGATCAATACCTGGTTCTAAAAATTCAACAGTTTTCTTAAGAGAGTCAGTTAAAAACGTAACTCGTAAAACAATTAAAGAAAAACACGAAGCAAAGGTTAAAGCAGCAGCTGCAAAGAAGGGAAAAAAATAAATGAAATTTCCAATATTAAATATTGATGGTTCCAAGTCCGAGTCAATTGAAATTTCTGACAAGCTTGTAAAGCTTAAAGTTAATTATAAGCTTATAAAGTACGTAATAGATTGGCAATTAAATCATGCTAAACCAAGAGTAGCTAAGACGAAACAAAGAAATCAAATTAGAGGATCTACAAAAAAAATAGTTGCCCAAAAAGGAAGTGGTGGAGCAAGACATGCAAGTAAAAAAGCACCTTTATTTGTCGGTGGTGGCGTAGCTCATGGTCCAAAGGGGGCAAACTATAAGGTAAAAAAAATCAACAAAAAAGTAAGAAAAT
>CACFKZ010000002.1 GCA_902566945.1 uncultured Pelagibacteraceae bacterium
GAAATCTACAGGAGATAAAGAAATGTCGACTACGATGGCATTGGTTAGAATGCTCACTGCATTACTAAGAGATAAAAATATATCACCGAGATTAGTTCCTATCATTCCAGATGAAGCAAGAACTTTTGGGATGGAGGGTTTTTTCCAAAAAATTGGAATATATGCTCATGAAGGTCAAAAGTATGAGCCAGTAGACTCTGAGCAGTTGAGTTCTTACAGAGAAGATAAAAGTGGCCAAGTATTAGAAGAAGGAATAAATGAGTCAGGAGCAATGTCATCATGGATTGCAGCTGGTACATCTTACACAAATCATGATTTAGAAATGATACCTATTTATATCTTTTACTCTATGTTTGGTTTTCAGAGAGTTGGTGACTTGGCCTGGGCTGCTGGAGACTCACAAGCAAGAGGTTTTTTAATCGGAGCTACTGCGGGTAGAACAACTTTAGCAGGTGAAGGCCTTCAACACCAAGATGGTCATAGTCATTTACTAGCTTCAAATATTCCTAACTGTATAAGTTATGATCCTACTTTTGCTTACGAAATGGCTGTAATATTTAGAGATGGACTTAAAAGAATGCATGAAAAAAAAGAAAATATTTTCTACTACATTACTGCGATGAACGAAAATTATTCTCACCCAGAAAAGCCAAAGGGTTCTGATGAGGGAATTCTTAAAGGAATGTATTTATTTAAAGAAAATAATAATAAGAATAAAACTAAAGTGCAGCTTTTAGGTTCAGGAACGATCTTAAGAGAAATAATTGCTGCTGCAGAAATTTTATCAAAAAATTATGGTGTAGACTCTGATGTATGGAGTGTAACTAGCTTCAATGAATTAAGAAAAGATGGTATGGAAACCGAGAGATGGAACTTACTAAATCCAAATGAAAAAAAGAAAAAATCATATGTTCAAAAGTGTTTAGAAAAAACAGATGGACCAGTTATTGCTGCATCAGATTACACTAGGTCTTTTGCAGATCAGATAAGACCTTACACAGAAAAACCATTTTACTCTTTAGGGACAGATGGTTATGGAAGAAGTGATACCAGAAAAAATTTAAGAAAGTTTTTTGAGGTCGATAAAGAACATATAGTTGCCTATACATTAAGTGCTTTAGCAAAAGAGCAATTGGTTGAGACCAAGAAAGCTGAAAGTGCGATCAAAAAGTTCAAGATTGATAAAGATAGAGATTTTCCATCTAATTTATAAATATGGCTAGTACAAAAATTTTAGTTCCAGATATGGGTGACTTCAAGGATGTAGAGATTATTGAAGTTCTGGTCAAAGAAGGTCAACAAATTAAAAAAAATGACTCTCTTATTACATTAGAAAGTGACAAATCAAGTGTTGAGGTGCCATCAACGCACGAGGGAGTTATTGAAAAAATAAATGTTAAAGTAGGTGATAAAGTCAACAAAGGAGACTTAATTCTTAATCTGAATGCAGAGAGTGCTACTGAGGAAAAAAAGAAAGTAGTCAGTGAGAAAAAAAAAGAAGAGAAGACAGAAATAAAAGAAATAAAAACTCAGAAACCAAAAGAAATTATTCCTGTTGTGCCTACATCACAATCAGGTAGTAAGTCAGCTAGCCCAAAAGTCAGAAAATTTGCTAGAGAGTTAGGCGCCAATGTAGTTGAAATACCTGGTTCTCAAAGAGGTGGTAGAGTTTCTGAGGAAGATGTTAAAAATTTTGTAAGATCCCAAGTAACAGTCAGCGGCGGGAAAGTAGAAAAGAAAGTTCATAAAGAAGAGTACCCACACGAAGAGTTTGGTGAAATCGAATTAAAAGACATACCAAGAGTAAAAAGGTTGTCTGGTCCTCACTTAGTAAGATCTTGGACCGAAATTCCCCATGTAACGCAGCATGATGAAGTTGATATTACAGAAATGGAACAATTCAGATCTTCATTATATGACTACTATACTGGTGAGAAAATAAAAGTAACACCTCTTGCATTTATAGCAAAAGCACTTGTAAGTGCTTTGAAAAAATTTCCAAATTTTAATGCCTCAATTGATAGTGCTAACGACAAAATTATTTATAAAAAATATTTTCATGTTGGTTTTGCAGTAGATACTCCTCACGGTCTAATGGTGCCTAAAATAAGAGATGTTGATCAAATGAGTATAAAAGAAATTGGAAGCGCTTTAAGAAAAACAAGTAGACTTTGCAGAGATTTGAAAATTGATAAGAAGGAATTTTTTGGCGGCTCAATGACCATATCAAGCTTGGGTGGCATTGGAGGAACTTTCTTTACCCCAATTATAAATCCTCCTGAAGTCGCAATACTTGGAGTCGGAAAAAGTTTCGATAGGTTGGTAAAAGTTAATGACAAGTTTGTTTCAAGAAAAATTTTACCTATTTCACTCTCATACGATCATAGAATAATTGACGGCGCGGAAGGTGCTAGGTTCTGCGTCTATCTAGGGAAATGTCTTGGCAAGGACTTCGCTTTTAAACTTGCCGTTTAATCAATTATAAAATAGTACAAGTCATGAATAAAAAAGTTTTCTCTCTTATTTGTGCTATCAGCTGTTCTCTAATTTGGGGCTCAGCTTTTGTAGCTCAAGATATGGGAATGGATTATAATGGACCATTTACTTTTACTTTCGGCAGGTTATTTCTTGGATTTCTCACGTTAGTCCCATTTTTATATATTTTCGAATATAAAAAAGTTAAATCAATAATTTTTAAAAGAGTTAATATTTTAAATCTTTTGCTTATTGGAATTCTTCTTTCAATGGGAAATGTCTTACAACAATATGCTCTACTTTATACAGATGTAGCTAATACAGCAGTATTTACAATTTTTTATGTAATCTTAGTTCCATTTGTTGCTTACTATTTTTTTTCAAAAAATATTCATAAGTCTGTTTGGCTATCTATTATTATTTGTTTATTTGGAGGTATACTTTTAACCGAGTTCGATAATATTCAAGTAAGAATAGGAGATAGTATTGCAGTTTTTAATGCATTATTTTGGGCGTTCCACATTGTTTTTATTTCAAGATTTTTAAGAATATTTAATTATCCAATTACTATTGCATGCCTTCAATGCTTAATTGCGTCTATATTTGCATTGATGCCAGCTTTTGTTTTTGAAAGTGTTAAATTTTCAAATATGGTTTTAGATGGAAAAGAGATGTTATACGCTGGAGTTCTATCAAGTGGAGTGGCGTTTCTTCTTCAAATTTACGGACAACAAAACCTTTCTCCAGCACCTGTAGCTATTATATTTTCACTAGAAGGTGTATTCGCTTCTATTTTCGGATGGATAATTTTAAGTCAGTTTTTAAATGAAATTAAAATTATAGGAATAATTCTTATTTTATTTGCAGTTATTTTTTCACAATTAGCTCCGTTATATGATAAAAAAAATTATGGACGAGTCTAATCAAGGGTTTATGAAACATCTTGGAGGGTTAGAGCTAAAAAAAATTAGCAATACTCAATATGAGTTTACAGTAGAAGTTAAAGAAATACATTTAAACACTGGTAAAATTGCACATGGTGGTTTTCTTTCTACTATAGCAGATACTGGTATGGGAACGGCTGCTCACAGAGTTGCTGGCGACAAGAGATGTGTAACAATTAATTTAGATATGAAATTTATCTCTGTAGGCCAACTTGGTGATAAACTTACTGGAAAAGTAAAAATATTAAAAAAAACTAAGACACTAGTTTTTATAAATTGTGAAATTTCTAATAATAAAGAAATAGTTGCTTCTGCTTCTGGTACTTGGAAGATTCTTTAATCCTTTTTTCTAATTTTTTTAATTCCACAATCCTTACATTTTATCGTCTCAGTTGAGCCTCCTGGCCCAAAACTATAACTAATATCGATTTTTTCATATCTGTGGATACCAGCTTTACAAAACAACAAATACAACCACTTAATCATAATTCTAACAAAAAAAATTATTAATTATTATAACAGGGGGTAATTAAATGTCAGGTTGGGAAATTTTAATAGTTGTAGCTGTTCTTTACGCAATAGTTAATTAAGCTTATTTTAAAGGTAAGAAAATCAGTAAATTTTAATTTGGAGATAGTTTTCCAGATCTAAAATTTATATATCCAAAAAATAATAAAAACAGTAATGCAAAAGGATAAATTATTGCTTTGTTTGGCCTGTCTGGGTTTTCAATTTTAAAATTACTTATAATATCGCCCAATTGAATACCAGATTTTTTTGCTTCCCCTTTCCAGTTTAATTTATCTACAGTTAATTGATCATTCAGGTCTGTTAAAGTCACACCATATTCTTCTAAGTTATAATTGTTTTCAAATTTACCTTTATCGATAACAAATAATTTATACCTTTCTCCATATTCAGTAACTCGAGTTACTTTAATATGAACCTCTTTTGAAGGGTCAAAAGATAAATTTTGAATACTTTCCGCCGAAAGTTTTTGCTCATTAAATTTAGGATAGAATTTACCTAAAACATAATCTGGAGCTAAAAAAGATAAAGATATTATTAAAAACGCTATGATTTCATACCATCTTAACCTATTTATAAACCATTGTTGAGTAGCAGCAGTAAAAACTAAAATTCCAATCAATGAAGTTACTATTACTAGTAAAGCCTGCCAGATACTATCTACTCCTATTAATAGTAGTTCGTGATTAAACAAAAAGACTATTGGTAAAATTCCGGTTCTTAAACTATACCAAATAGCTTGAAGTCCCGTCCTTAAAGGATCCCCTCCAGAAATTGCAGCTGCAGCATAAGATGCTAAACCAACAGGGGGTGTTACATCGGCCATCAATCCAAAATAAAAAACGAATAGGTGAACAGCAATTAATGGAAAAATAAAGCCCGAAGCATTTCCAACATCAACTAGAACTGTAGCCATTAGAGAGGCCACTACTACATAGTTTGCAGTTGTAGGAAGACCCATACCAAGTAACAAGCAAAGTATAATAGTTAATAAAATTAATATAATTACATTATCTCTTGCTATCGTCTCAATCACTATGATTAAATTTGTACTTAGACCTGTAGATCCAACTGCACCAACAATTATACCTGCTGTAGCGATTGCGATCCCTACCCCCTACCATGTTAATTGCACCTTTTTGAAGACCAACTATTGTTTGATTATACCAATCAATTAAACCAGTTTTAAAATCTGGATTTTTAATTATACGACTTACTAAATTTACTAATATTAAAGATAACGTTGCATAAAAGATAGAAAAGCCCGCTGTATATCTCATATAAACAAGTAAAAAAATTAAAACAAAAATAGGTATTAAAAAATGCAGTCCAGATAAAAAAGTTTTCTTAAGATGCGGAACATCAGCGTCATCCATCCCTTTTAATCCTAATTTAAGAGCCTCTAAGTGAGATATATAAAATAAAGCAATGTATGAAATGATAGCTGGTAAAAAAGCATGTTTTACAACTTCAAAATAAGTAACACCTATAAAACTTGCCATAACAAATGCAGCTGCTCCCATTACCGGAGGCATTATTTGTCCATTAACAGATGAAGAAACTTCAATAGCTCCAGCTTTCTCTTGAGAGAAACCTGTTTTTTTCATTATTGGAATTGTAAAAGTTCCAGTTGTTACGGTATTTGCAATTGAGGAACCTGAAATCATTCCAGTCATTCCAGATCCTAATATTGCAGCTTTAGCCGGACCTCCTCTCATTTTTCCAACCATTGCAAAAGCTAAATCTAAAAAATACTTTCCACCACCAGCTGTTTCTAATAAAGCTCCAAAGAGCACAAACAAAAATATAAAATCCACTGAAACCCCAATGGGTATTCCGAATATTGCCTCTTGATCAAACCATTGAAATCCTACTAGTCTTTTTACAGAAAGTCCGCCGTGAGAAATAATATCAGGAGCATATTTTCCAAAATAAGAAAATAAGAGGAAACAGACTGCAATGATAACTAAAGGTAAGCCTATAGCTCGTCTAGTTGCTTCTAATAAAATTAATATACCTATGGCCCCAATTATAAGTTCAACTGGAACTTTAAAACCAAATATTTCTTTTACTAAAAGTATGCCGCCTCTATTTACTAAATCGTCATAGAAAAAATAAATATATAAACAACTTAATGCCCCAGTTATGCTAATTATAATATCAATTGCTGAAATCTTTTTTCCCCTTACTGCTGGGAAAATTAAAAAAGCTAAAGTTAAAGCAAAACCTAAGTGAATAGCTCTTGCGGGTAAACCTTTAAACATTCCAAAGTTAAACCAAAAAGGAAAGGGAGAGGCGTACCAAAGTTGAAAAAATGTCCAAAGAATAGCAATTCCAAAAACTATTTTTAAATGAATGCCTGATAAATTTCGAGTTGGGGAAATATCTTCTTGTATTTTATCTTTTATCTTACTTTGAATGTTTTGATTCATTTTAGCTAAGATACCTTATTCTAAAAAAAAAGGCCCAAAAAATATTGGGCCTTTTTTAATTTAATTATAAAGTTGAATTACATTAATCCAGCTTCTTTGTAGTACTTAATTGCACCTGGATGTAACGGAGCTGATAATCCATCAGCTATCATGTTTTTCTTTTCCAGTGGTCCAAAAGCAGGGTGTTGAGCTCTGAAATCATCAAAGTTTTCCATTACCGCTTTTGTTACTAAGTATACAAGCTCTTCAGAAACATTAGCGCTTGTTACAACAGTAGCTTTTACACCAAATGTTGTAGCGTCTTTTTTCTGATTTGAGTAAGTTCCTTTTGGAATAACTGCTTTAGCATAATAGTCAGCTCCATCAATTAAACCTTGAACTGGTGCACCTGTTAAATTAATTGGGCTAGCTTTTGCTTTACAAGTAGCTGCTTGCTCCATAGCGCCATTTGGAAATCCCACTGAATATCCAAATGCATCTATTTTACCGTCACAAAGAGCTTTTACTTGCTCAGAAGAAGTAAGTTCAGTAGTTGCTTTGAACATACTCATATCTGCACCCATAGCTTTCATTAATTCTTCCATAGTTCCTCTTTGACCAGAACCTGGGTTACCAATGTTTACTGTTTTTCCTTTTAGGCCTTTGAAATTTTTAATTCCAGATTTTTTACTTGCCCAAATTTGGAAAGGTTCGTTGTGTACAGAAAATACAGCTCTCAAGTCGCTGAACTGTTTTCCTTCCCATTTGCTTGAACCGTTGTAAGCATGATACTGCCAGTCTGACTGAGCAACACCAAATTGAAACTCACCATCTTTGATTTGTCCAATATTGTAGTTTGAACCACCTGTTGAAGGCGCAGTACATCTGTAAGCTTTAGCTGTACCTTTTTTTCTACCATGGTCAGCACTAATTGCTGATTTATGTAACATTTTACAAATTGCGTTACCTGTTTGGAAATATACTCCTGTAGGTCCGCCTGTTCCTATTGTAAAGAACTCTGCTGATTTAGCGATTGATGTAATGGGGCTTGAAAAAGCAAACATTACTAGCACCGCTGAAATCAATGACATCATTTTTTTCATGTGTACTCCTCTTGTTATAATGATTAATTTAACTACGTTATTAGTAAGAGGTCAAAGAGATTCTTATAAATTTTTGGCCCAATTTGATAGCTTGGAAGTACCTTCAACTACATTTGGGGCATACTTCCTGACCATTTCATCGCTGATAGTTTTATGGTCTGTAACATTTTCAAAGAATTGAGTTCCATCAAAATCTGTGTAGCTTAATCTCGTTAACATTTTATTAGGTTTAAAACCAAAATCTGAGCCTGGCAACATAGCAACTCCAGTCTCATTTAAAATTGCTTCACATAATTTTGAAGAAGTTTTAAATTTTTTATTTTTAAATTCAGGCATTAAATAAAAAGCTCCTTGAGGTGGATTTATTAAAACTTTATTTGATTTAAGATTATTATAAACATAGTTTCCAACTGAATTAAGTATAGATCTTACTTTGAGTTTGTACTGCTCATAGTCACCCTCATAAGCTTCAACAGCGGCAAACTGGGTCGGTGTATTTACAGTTGAATATGACTCACTTGCTAATGATTTTAAACTATTCATAAATTGTTTTGATCCATTAGGGACTGCTAAAAATCCAAGTCTCCAACCTCCTGCACCGCACCACTTGCTTAATCCTCCACTAATGAATGTAGCTTCTGGGTAAAATTCGGAGATAGAGTTGTAACTATTATCAAACGAGAGATCTGTATATATTTCATCTGATAAAATTATTATTTTATATTTTTCAGCTACTTGAGCTAATTCTTTCAAATTTTTACAGATTGCACCAGAAGGATTATTCGGTGAGTTTAAAATTAAAATAATATTTTTATTTTTTCCAATTTTCTTTAATTTCTTTTCAAGTTCACTTGCTGTTGGAAACCAGTTGTTTACTCTAGAAGTTTCTAGCCAATGAACTTTATTTGAGCCAATTTGTGCTTGTGGTTCATAGGACACCCAGCTTGGAGCTGGAGTTAAAATTTCTCCGTTAAATGAAACGTGCATTAACAACATAGCTTCTTTAGATCCAGGAGTAATCAGAATATTTTCTTTAGAATATCTTACACCTGTATTTTTAAATAAATGATTAGAAATTTTTTCTCTTAATTCGGGTAAACCTTGTATAGGTAAGTACTCTTTTTTGTGAGCATTAAGTTTTAGCGTATCAACAACTCTTTCTGGAATTTGAAATGGTGATTGGCCAAAACCAAATCTGTAAATTTTTTTACCAGACTTAATCAATTCTTTTGATTTTTCGTTGATCGCTAAAGTTGAGGACTCTTTTAATTTTAAAATATTTTTTTTTACTTTAGATGACATTTTAACTTTAATTACCTATACGGTGACTGCCTATTGTAAGTCAAATCAATTGTCTAAAAATAGGAACATTTGACAAATCGATTCGGTCATGTTTTAATCCCATTTTGTTCTCAACTGTGATCTACATATAGTATAAAATAAATTAGCTAGCACAAAAAAATGAATAATCAATCTGAAAAAATAATCGCGTTACTTGGACCGACTAATACAGGCAAAACTCATGTTGCCATAGAAAAAATGCTTGAGTTTAAAACTGGTATATTTGGATTACCTCTTAGGCTGCTTGCTAGAGAAATATATGACAAATGCATTGATAAAGTGGGAGTTGAAAAAGTAGCATTAATTACAGGTGAAGAAAAAATTATTCCAAGTACTGCTGATTATTTTATCTGTACCGTAGAATCTATGCCAAAGAATAAAGAAGTTGATTTTGTAGCCATTGATGAAATTCAAATGTGTGCAGACAGAGAAAGAGGTCACATTTTTACTGAAAGGCTTTTAGAGTCACGCGGGAAAAAACTTACGATGTTTTTAGGTTCCCAAGTTATGGAAAGTATTATTTCAGAATTAGTTGGTAATGTAGAATTTGAAAAAAAAGAGAGATTTTCAAAACTAAGTTACTCGGGTATTAAAAAAATTTCAAGATTGGAGAGAAAAGTTGCAATTATAGCTTTTTCAATTGAAGAAGTTTATGCAATTGCAGAGCTAGTACGAAGGCAAAAAGGTGGTGCTGCAGTTATTATGGGATCTTTAAGTCCCAAAACAAGAAATTCACAAGTAGGTCTATATCAATCCGGAGATGTTGATTACCTAATTGCTACTGATGCTATAGGCATGGGTCTTAATATGGATATAAACGAAATTTATTTTTCAAATTTAAAAAAATTTGATGGAAAAAAAACAAGAAGATTAAACCTTATTGAAATGTCTCAAATTGCAGGTAGAGCAGGTAGATATAAAAATGATGGGGGTTTTGGAACAACTGGTGATTGTGAGACTCTTAATTCAGATGAGATAGAAAAAATTGAAAAACATCAATTGCCAATCACAAAAACGATTTTCTGGAGAAATTCACACTTAAACTTTACAAGTCCAGAAAAATTAATTTCTTCACTCGAACTCAAACCAAATCAAAAAAATCTTTTAAGAACGAATGACTCGCTAGATGAAAGTGTGCTTAGATTTTTTCTTAAAAAAGGTGCAAATAATATAATTTACCATAAAAATTTAGAGTTGCTTTGGGAATGCTGTCAAATACCAGATTTTGAAAAAAAAGCTTATGGGCAACATATAAATGTTATCGACAAGGTTTTTCAATTTTTAACTACTAGGAAAAATAAAATACCAAGCTCTTTTATGAAAGAACAATTAAAGGGGCTTGAGAAAGATCACGGAAATGTAGATTTGCTCTCTCATAGACTGTCTAACGTTAGAACTTGGTCATATGTTGCTAACAAAAAAAATTGGGTAGAAAACTCAGATTATTGGGTGCAACTTACAAAAAACATAGAGGACAAATTATCTGATAAATTACACGATGAGTTAACTAAAAGCTTTATTGATAAAAAAATAAGTATTCTTTCAAGAAGCTTAAAACAAGACCTCGTCCTAAATACGGAAATTAATGATGATAATAAAATTTATATTGATGGACAGTTAATCGGAGAATTAAAAGGATTAAAGTTTTTAATAGAAGTAACTTCTAAAACATTAGATACTGACATTAAGTCAATAAAAAAGGCTGCTAGGAAAGGCATTGAAAAAGAGCTGGTGCAAAGAATTGATAAAATACTTGAGGATAAAACTCTAAGAGTCAGTGATGGAAACAAAATAATCTGGAAAAATAATCCAATAGCTAGATTAAAAAAAGGTAACAATTATTTAAGTCCTGAAATAGAAATAATTGCAGATGACTCTCTCAATGAAGAGTCAAAAATTAAATTAATAAATTTTTTAAAAAAATGGCTTGATGAGTATGTTAATGAATTATTAGGTGACCTTATTAAGCTAACTAAACATAAAATCAACAATCAATATCTTAGAGGTTTAGTATTTCAGCTTTATGAGAATAATGGCGTAATTAAAAGAAACATTGCTGATAAAATAGTTAAATTAATTCCAGCTGAAGAAAGAAAAAAACTATGGGGTATGGGAATAAAAATAGGACGATATCATATTTATCTGCCAAAAATGTTAAAACCTAAAGCTGTTGAGTTTAGGATTAACTTGTGGAAATTATTTAATAACCTCTCTGATGAAAATGAAATTCCTAAATCGGGTTTAAATTTTTTAACTAATGTAAAATTTGACAAAAATTTTCTATTATTATGTGGTTTCGAAAAATTCCAAAATTTTTTTATAAGAATTGATATTTTAGAGAAATTATTTCTCAAAATTATCGAAAACACTAAAGATAGAAAATTTACAGTAAATGCAGAAATGATGAATTTATTGGGTTGTTCTAAAGAAAATTTTTATAAATTAATGAATTACATGGACTACAAGAAAGATAAAGCTGCAGATACTTACATTTTTAAAGGAGAAAGAAAGCAAAAGAAGAAAATAATACGATTTGACAAAAAAGAAAATCCATTTAATAAACTTCTTTCTTTAAATATAAAATGAATAATTTAGATAAAGAAAGTGTGATTGGAATATCTGCACTATTAGTACATGCAGCACATATAGATGAAATTTACACTAAGCACGAAAAAGATTTAATTTTAGAATTTATAAAATCTTATTTATCAGATGTTAATGCTGATGATATTTTAAAGGAAGCAGAAAATATTGAAAAAAATTCAAATCAATTATTAAATTATACTAACATTATAAAAAAAAACTCACTGGATATAAAAAAGGACATAGTTGAGCATCTGTGGAAAGTAATCATTTCAGATAATTCGGTAGATCAGTATGAGTCTAATCTTATGCGAAGAATTTGTGGTCTGATTTATTTTCCGGATAAAGAATGTGCAGAAATAAAATTAAAATTACTTCAATCAAAATGACTTATATTGTTAAAGATGAATGTATAAAATGTAAACTTACTGATTGTGTAGAAGTTTGCCCGGTTGATTGTTTTTATGAAGGTGAAAATATGCTTGTCATAAATCCAGACGAATGCATCGACTGCGGGGTTTGTGAGCCTGAGTGCCCAATAGATGCTATAAAGGCTGATACAGATGATACAGTTGAAGATAAAGAAAAATGGTTGTTGCTAAATAAAAAGTTTTCTGCAATATGGCCTAATATTTCAAAAAAAAAAGAGCCTATGGAAGGTAATGAAAAGTTTAAAAATATCAAAAATAAATTCGATAAACATTTTAGTGAAAAACCAGGAAAATAGATAAGAATGCCAAAAACTAAAAAAATCAAAAAAAAAGCAAAAGCTAAAAAAACAAAAAATGCAAAGGCTAAACTAATAATAAAAGCCCCTGAGAAAAAAATAAACATATCTGGACAAGATGAAAAACCAGAAATTAAAAAAATTAAAAAGCAACCAACTGAAAAACGTGTTTATAATTTAAAAGACTTTGTTGTTTATCCGAAACATGGTGTAGGCAAAATTACTGCCATTGAAAGAGAAAACATCGGTGAAATTGATATACAATTTTATAAAATATTAGTTGAGAAAGAGAAATTAACTTTGAGCGTTCCTATTAATCAACAATCTAAACTGAGACCTATTTCTTCTATAAATCAAATAAATAAATGCATTTCAATTTTAAAAACTAAACCAAAGATAAAAAGAACAATGTGGAGCAGAAGAGCTCAGGAATATGATCAAAAAATTAATTCTGGAAAAATATATGAGCTAGCTGAAGTTGTTAAAGATTTAAATAAAAATACAGATATCATCGCTGATCAATCATATTCTGAGAGACAGCTTTTTGAAAAAGCATATGAAAGACTAAAATCAGAGTTTGAAGCTGTTTTAAAGATCAATCCTGAAGAGGTTCAAAAAAAAATGGATAAAGCTTTAGGCAGAACAAAAATTTCCGAGGACACATAAAAAAAACGCCCTCTTTACATTATAAAAATTATAAAAAGGGCGCTTAGTTAAAGAGAAAACTATCTTCTTCTTCTTCTCTTTTTTGCTTTCTTTTTAGTTTTCTTTTTAGCTTTTTTTCTTCTTTTAGCCATCTTTTCTCCCTTGTTAGTAAACAAATCTTAATGATTCGTTTGTTAGTAATTACATTAATTAATTAAAAATTCATGTCAAACATAAATTAATTTACAAATTTGATTCAAAATTTAATTTTTTTAATTATTTTTTTAATTTTTAATAAAATTAAAAAAAGTTAGCAATATCAATGTTTTTTTAAGCAAATTAAATAAGTTTTAATTTAATTTTTAATAAAGATTTTCTAGTTGTTGTTTATAATTTTTAATTATTTCTTTTCTTTTTAACTTTAAAGTTGGTGTTAGCATTCCATTTTCAATTGTAAATTCCTGGTAAATTAAGATAAATTTTTTAATTTTTTCTATTAATGTTAAATTTTTATTTATGTTTTCAATTATAAGTTTAATTTTTTCTTTATTAATTCCTTTTTCACTAACAATTAACGCAACTAGATAATTTTTTTTATCTCCGTAAACAAAAGATTGTTTAATGTTTTCATTTAAACACAAAATATTTTCTATTTTGCTCGGAGAAATATTGTCTCCACCAAGATTTACAATAATATCTTTTTTTCTATCTGTAATTTTTAAATAATTATTATTGTCAAGTTCTCCTATGTCCCCAGTATGAAGCCATCCATCTTTAATTACTTTTTCCGTCTCCTCTTTTAAATTCCAATATCCCAACATAACGTTTTCACCCTTAATTAGAATTTCACCATCCTCTGCTATTCTAACTTTATTAGTTCTAAACGGTGGCCCTACTGATTCGACCTTGACTAGATCTGGTAAATTACAACTTACGACTGGAGAGGCTTCGGTTAGGCCATATCCTTGTAGCGTGGGTAAACCAACAGAATTTAAAAATTCTCCAATATTTTGATCTAAAGCCCCTCCCCCAGATACGAAGGCTTGGAGATTGCCACCAAACTGATTTCTGATTTTTTTTCTTACTAATTTTTCGCACAAAAAATTTACAATTTTTTCACCTAATTTCAGTTCTTTTTTTTTGAGTATTTTTTTACCTAAATTTAAAGTCTGGTTTATAAGTTTTCTTTTTAATCCAGATTGCTTTTCAAAATTCATGTTTATTTTTGTATAAAGATTTTGATAGAATCTAGGTACAGCTGTCATGATTGTAGGTCTTGCAATTCCCATATTAGAAATCAGTTTTTCTAAACTTTCAGCATAGAAAACTTTTGCTCCAACTATAATTTGTATAAATTGAACTGTATGTTCATAAGAATGTGATAAAGGTAACCAGGTCAAAAAAACTGGATCTTTTTTTTTAGTTAAAACTTCTAATAATTTAACTGCACCTTCACAATTAGACAGAATACCACCGTGACTTAATAAAACTCCTTTTGGATTTCCAGAAGTACCTGATGTATAAATTATACAAGCAGGCATATTTCGTTTTAAATCTTTGTTAATTATTTTTTCATTAACTTCTTCATTTAATATTTCTTTAATTAATAAACTATCAGTATTTATTTCTTCGAAAGATATTATTTTTACATCGCTTTTTATAAATTTTTTAATTTTATCAAATTGATTTTGATTTGATACAAATACCAATGAAGGTTTACAATCATTTAAAATATATTCATAATCGTTTGCGGAATAAGTTGTAAAAATAGGAACTGAAATACCTCCAGCATTCATAATGGCAATATCGGTCATTAACCAGTAAGGTCTATTTTCAGATAGGATTAAACATCTGTCCCCTTGTTTAATTAACGATTTAATTTTTGCAGTTAATTTAAAAATTCTTAGAGTTATATCTTCCCAATTATAAGTTCTTTTTTCTGGTTTTAACCATTTTAAGAATGGTCTTTTACCATCAACCTCTTCTGTCTTTTTAAAATAGAGTTCAACTAAGCTATTTAATTTACTTATATCCATAACTTGGTGGGCGAAGAGAGACTCGAACTCTCAAGGTATTGCTACCACCGGATTTTGAGTCCGGCGCGTCTACCAGTTCCACCATTCGCCCTTTTTTTAGTTAATCTAATTGATTTTTCTTACTATGAGAACAAAAATAATAGAGGTACAAAACATCACTAAAGCGTACGCTGCTGTCGGTACCATAAATACAATATCATCGAATAATTGTGTTGTTACAAATACTGCTAAAGTTCCATTTTGTAAGCCACATTCTAATGAAATACATTTTCTTTGTGCAATTCCTGACGTCCAAAATTTTGCAACATAATATCCAACAAAAATCATAGTCATATTTAAAATGAAAGCTATTAGACCTGCTCTAGTTATATAAGAAACAATCCTATCCCATTCCTCTACCCAAATTGCAATAAATACTATTAAGAATAAAATTACTGATAATCTTTGAATAATGAGAGTTTTAGAAATAATAAAATTAGTCATTAAACTTCTAACAATCATTCCAAAAATAACAGGAACAGTTACTACAAGGAACATCTTCATTGCAATATTGAGCATTGATATATCTTTTACTGTTTCAATCCCTAAAAAATTGGCAGAATTAAAAACTATTAAAGGAACGATGAAAATACTTAATAAACTGACAATCGCTGTCAAACTGACTGATAAAGCTACATCTCCATCTGCAAACTTAGTAAGGATATTTGAAGTAACACCGCCTGGAGCAGCGGCTATTACCATAACTCCTAAAGCTATTTCTGGTGGTAGTGAAATAATACTAATTAAAATAAAAGCAATTATTGGAAGCAAAATAACCTGACATAAAAAACCTACTAGGAAATCTCTTGGGTTTTTAAGCACTCTTGTAAAATCCCCAATTGTTAAGCCAAGACCTAAACCGAACATTATTATGGCAAGACAAACGGGTGCTATTGAAGTTACGATTTCCATAATTTTGTAAATTCCTATTCTACTTTGAATGAAGAGTTTTTCATGAGATCAAAAATTACAGTTACAAAACCAGCTTTATGCTTTTGGTTATGCATATAATTTTGTTCGAAGGATTTAATATTTTTGGGAGAAGGTAAAAGCATATATTCTAGCTTTTTATTTTTCGTTACTAGCTTTTCCTTTGTAAGATACTTTAATTTTCTAATTACTGTAGCTCTTGGGATTGTTGAAATTTCTGAAATAGAAGATGCATTTATTCCATTTTTGGGAGTATGCCTTAAAAGGTGTAAATATAAGTCTGCGTAAGTTCTAGGATCCTCAACAACTCTGCTTTTTACTTGTTTTGAATAATCGGTAAATTGTGAGATACCTATTGCACCCCATACATTCCAGGTTTCTAAGTCACCGAAAAAAGATCTATGTCTAACTAAAAAAGGAATTTGCATTCTAAACCAATGTTGCCAGCATATTGTAAAATATTTATCAATAAATGCTTCTATCTCTTCTTTTGAAAATGCTCTACCAAACCAAGATTCTTTTGAGAGAATTTGACTAGTTTTTTCTAAAAAATTAGCCATGAATCTTTTTGAATTAGCTGGTCTTTGAAGTTCTGTTATCTTTCTATTGAAGAAAATTGATTTTCCTTTCCTAAATATAATATTTTGGTTTTGTAAAAAATTTACTTTTCTTCTTATAGTTTCCTTAGGAATATCTAATTCTTTTGAAATTTCAATTAAGTTAATTTTATCAATCAAAAGTTCATTTTTGTCGTAAAATTCTGTATAGGACAAATACTGAAAACGATCTGAATATTTTTGAAATACAGTATTGATTAAATAAACTAAAATTAAGTAACTATCATAATCTTTAAACGTACGATAAGCATTATTGCACCATGATTGCTGCAATTTAAACCATAAAGTTACTGTTTCATTAGAATGTTTGGATAAAACATCATAAACTTCATCTGAATTTATTGTATTAAAAATTTTGTTTTCAAAAGACGGTTTTTTTTTTAAAGGCTCGAAAATTTTTACTGTTTTTATGTCTATAGGTTTAGACATTTATTTTTTCCACGTCACGCTTTGATTTATTAATATAGCCATTAAAATCCAAATAATAAAGGTTCCTTCCAGTGAAAAACCATAATCAGCACCAAAAATCCCTGCAACTATAACAATTGAATAAATAGCAACTGTAGATAATATTAAACTTGCCAGATACCTGAGGATTGTGCATTTTAAATTCATGATTTTAAAAAAATTATACGATAGATGCGTTGAGCTTGCTAGACATAAATTTTCAAAGCCTTTATTAGGTTTTGTAGCATTTATCGAAAGTTTTTTTTTTCCAGTTCCACCTGACTTAATGATTGTTCCAATGGTAGTGGCAAAAAGAGATGATTATCTTAAGATATTTCTTATCGCTACGACCGGCTCTGTTTTAGGTGGCTTGTTTGGATATATGTTAGGGGTTTTCTTTTTAGATGCCTCAATGGTCATTATTGAATTTTATGGTTACGAAGAAAAAGTTTTTGAAATGCAAGATAAGATGTCTACAAAAGGTGGTTTTTTAGCTTGGCTTGGGATTATGTTTTTAGCGGGTTTTACCCCTCTCCCTTTCAAAGTCTTTACTATTACAAGTGGAGTCATTGCTTATAATCTTCCAGTATTTTTTTTTATATGTTTATTTACTAGAGGGCTAAGATTTTTTCTAGTTTCTTATTTAACGTTTCTTTTTGGAAAAAAATTTGGTGATTTCATCGAGAAAAGAGGTGCGCTATGGTTTACTCTAACTGGAATCTTTATTATAGTTTTAGCTGTCGTTCTATATATAATTTTCACCTAATGTTGAGCAACAATAAGTTAGTTTTAAACAGTATATTAGCTTTTAGCATATTGTCTTTAGCTATAGCTTATTTCATTCAATACATATTGGGACATGAACCTTGTAATTTATGCCTAATTGAGAGAATTCCTTATTTAGCCTCTTTAATACTTATTTCTTTAATATTTATAATCAATAAGTTTGAAAAAGCGATTTCTGGTATTGTACTATTATTTTTTATTTTTGGTTCTGTGGTTTCTTTTTACCATGTAGGGATTGAACAAGGATTTTTTAGTGAGTCTTTTGTGTGCAATTTGGGTTCATCAAACGGAGATATGTCAAAAGAAGATTTGTTAAAGCAACTTGAGAATAAAACTCCAATTAGCTGTAAAGACGTGACTTTTAAGTTTTTTGGACTATCTCTTGCTACAATAAATACAGTTATATCGATACTTTTAAGTGGTATTATGATCAAGGTTATTAAAAATTATGGAAAAAACTAATAAAAAAACTTTAGAAGAAATTATAAGAGTAGATCACGCTGGAGAACGTGGTGCGATTAAAATTTATGAAGGCCAGTTACTTGCTCTAAAAACATTCAAACAAAATGCTTCTTTAAAAAGAAAAATTGAAGAGATGAAGGAACACGAAAGAGAGCATTACGAATACTTTGATAATGAAATTAAAAAAAGAAATATTCAGCCAACAAAACTTTTACCTCTTTGGGATTTAATGGGAGTTACTTTAGGTTTTGGGACTGCCATGCTTGGTGAAAAAGCAGCTATGTTATGTACTGCATCAGTTGAAGAAGTAATAGATGGTCATTATAAAGATCAAACTTACAAACTTGGAAAAGATGAAGAGGAATTAAAAAAGAAAATTATGAAATTTAGACAAGACGAACTTGACCATAAAAATATAGCTTATGACAATGGAGCAACGAAAAAAGGTTTATTCGGTGTTTTGGATAAAGTTATCAAAACTTCATCAAGAATAGCTATTACAATTTCTGAAAAAATTTAATTACGGTTCTAACTCGATATCCCAATATAAATAATCCATCCAGCTTTCATGTAAAAAATTCGGTGGAAAATTTCTACCATTTCTGTGCAGGTCTTCAACAGTTGGAGCGTAGGGTTTATTAGCTAATTTTAAATCACAATCTCTATATAGCTTACCACCTTTTTTAACATTACAACTTGAGCAAGCTGTAACCACGTTGTTCCAATCTGTTAATCCTCCTTTAGATTTTGGAAGAAGGTGATCAAAAGTTAAATCTTTTTTATCTCCGCAATATTGACAGGTAAACTTATCTCTCAAAAATACGTTGAATCTCGTAAAATTTGGATTTTTTGATGGTTGTATAAAATTTTTTAAAGCGATTACACTTGGTAAATTCATTTCAAAAGATGGGCTCCTAATTTTTCTTTTATAATTTGAAACGATACTTACTCTATCTAAGAAAACTGATTTAACTGCATCTTGCCAACACCAAATAGAAAGCGGGTAATAACTTAAAGGTCTAAAATCAGCATTAAGAACTAGTGCTGGACACTTTTCTAATGGAACTTTATCTGCAGAAGATATAATCATACTTAAAGCTAACTGATAAGAAAAATTTTATCAAGTTATAATTATGTTACAGGTAAAATAATTATAAATTAAAATGTTTTTTAATGAATTGAAGACCCAAACTTGACCCTTCGGTTGGTATACGATGTTCACAATGTTTAAATATTTTTGTTTCTATTTCGTAATTATTACTCCCAAAAAATTCTTTAGCTTCAAGCAGTGATTCTATTGGAACAACTTGGTCAAGATCTCCATGCATTAAGATAATATTTGGTCGAGATATTATATTTTTAGAGAGATGCTCTGTACTAATAATTCTTCCTGAATACCCAATAATAGAATTTATGGTATCTTTTCTTTTGATGCCAGTTTGTAAAGTTATCATACAACCCTGACTAAAACCTCCGATAATAATATCATTTGCTTTTAAATCATATTTTTTTTTAACTTCATCTATTAATTTATTAAGTTTTTTCTCAGCTACCAAAGATTTTGATAAAATTTGCTCAGGACTTTGATCCATTAAGTCAAACCATTGGAAGCCTGTTGGGCTTGCAGCACATTTTTCAGGAGCGTCTGGGCAAACTATAATAGTGTCTGGCAAGTGAGCTCTCCAATAACTAGCTAAAATTGAAATATCTTTACCGTCTCCACCATAACCATGGCAAAGAATTACTGCATTCTTTGGTTTTTCTTTGGAAAGCGGCTCTAAAATAATTGTATTTAATGAAAAGGTCATATAGATAAACTATCAATGTCAGAATTTTTATTTAACTTTATAGGTTTTACTTTATTAGGTGCCGTCGCCATAGTTTTAATAATGGGTATTTATACTTTATTTAAAGGTGGAAGTACTAGTAAAAAATATTCTAATAAACTTATGCAGTTAAGGGTGTTGTTGCAATTTATTGCAATAATAGTTTTAGTTTTGCTTGCCTATTTTTTCAAAGATTAAATATATTTTCTCAAAAAGTTAATAAATTCATCGCTAGCAAAATCGATTTCGCCAATTACTTTTCCAAATTCTTTTCCTTCTTTGTTGATCAATATGCTTGTTGGCAGGCCTCTTAATTTAAACCCTTTTGCCAATCTTAGCTCGGGATCATAGTAAGTTTTTAGGTCTTTTACTCCTATATCTTTGAAAAATTTTTCTACTTTTATATTATTTGGTTTTTCCATATTCACTGCAAAAATATCAATTTCAGGTAACTTAACACCTAATTTTTCTAAAGAGGGCATTTCCTTTCTACACGGCGCACACCATGTGGCCCAAAAATTAATTATCATGATCTTGCCTCTTTTATTGATTAAATCAACGTCTTGAAGATTTGAGTCTTTAAATTTTAGTTCGCTAATAATTTGAGGTTTTTCATGAATAATAACGTTTTTTGAAAAGTCCTCTGCTCTAATAAGATTTTGGCTGGTAAGAGATAGAACTATTATGTGAATATAGATTATAAAAGATTTACTAATTTTCATATTAATTTAAATTGTAAATAACATAGTAAAATGAAAAATAAAACTGTTTGGGCGAATAGACTAAAGGGAAAGATATCACTTTCTTTTCAAAAAATAGGCTCATCTATTAGTGTTGATAAAAGACTTTATGGGCAAGATATAACTGCGTCTATTGTTCATGCCAAAATGCTTGTTAAACAAAAGATTATTAGTAGCAAAGATGGATTTAAAATAATTAATGGTCTTAAAAAAATTAAGTCACAAATAGATAAAGGAAAGTTCAATTTTCAAGAAAAATTTGAAGATATTCATTTAAATGTAGAAAAAAAATTATTTGAATTAATTGGTCCGTCGGCGGGCCTTTTGCACACAGCTAGATCAAGAAATGATCAAGTTGTAACAGATTTTAAATTATGGATTAAAGATTCATCAAAAGAAACTATTGGTAACATTAATTCTTTAATGAAAATATTAATCAAAAAAGCGGATAAAAATGTGGATACTGTAATGCCTGGCTTAACACATCTTAAAAATGCTCAACCCATTTCATTTGCGCATTATCTCCTATCTTATTTCGAGATGTTTAAAAGAGACATAAAGAGATTTGAAAATAATATAAAACTTTTAGATGAGTGCCCATTAGGTTCAGCCGCACTTGCGGGTACTTCTCATAATATAGACAGAAATTATACTTCAAAACAACTCGGTTTTAAAAAACCAACTGATAATTCAATAGACTCGGTTTCTGACAGAGATTTTGCAGTGGATTTTTTATATGCCTCTGCTTTGTGCGCGATGCATTTATCTAGATTAGCCGAAGATTTCATAATTTTTAATTCAAATGCATTTAATTTGATCTCATTTGATGACAGCATGCTAACTGGCTCATCAATTATGCCTCAAAAGAAAAATCCTGATCCTGCTGAATTAATTAGAGGTAGAGTTGGTTTGAACTATGGTAATTTAAGTTCGATGCTAACTATAATGAAAGGGCTTCCGATGTCTTATTTCAAAGATCTTCAAGACGATAAAAAACTTGTCTTCGATGGATTTGATACTTTGAATGACTCATTAGTTTTAGGTCTAGAGTTAGTGAATTCAATGAAACCAAATAAAAAAAACATGCTTAAAATGGCAAATGAGGGTTACACAACGGCAACCGATTTTGCTGATTATTTAGTAAGAGAAAAAAAACTCACTTTCAGAGACGCTTATACGATTGCAGCAAAATTAGTAGATTACGCAGAAAAGAAAAATAAGTTATTGTTTGAGTTATCTTTGCAAGAAATAATGAAAATTTACAAAAATTTAGATACAAAAGTATTGAAAATATTTGATGTAAATAATTCAATGAACTCAAAAAGATCTCACGGAGGAACTTCTATTGCAAATATTAAATCAATGATTAAAAAATATAAAAAGGAATTAAAATGAGAATATTAGTATCAATTTGTATAATAATTTTAACTCTGTCAGGGTGTGGAAAAAAATCAGAACCTAAATATCAAGGAAAACTTTACCAAATACAAATAATTTTATAATTTTATGCAAAATTTAAAGTATGTAAGTAAAAATTTATTTCTGGAGCAAGTGTCAATCCGAAACTTTTTAAAAAAAAATAAAACCCCTTTTTATATTTATTCTGAAAATCAAATAGTCTCAAACTACTCAAATTTTGTGAGAACATTTAAAAAAACCAATCCTTTAATATGTTTCGCTGCAAAATCTAATAGCAATACGCATATTTTAAGAATTTTGGGTAAACTCGGAGCTGGTGCTGATGTCGTTTCTGGTGGAGAGCTATTAAAAGCCCTAAGAGCTGGTATTAAACCAAAAAAAATTGTGTTTTCGGGAGTCGGTAAGTCTGAAGAAGAGTTAAAAATAGCGATAAGTAAAAATATTTTATTAATAAATTGTGAGTCTGAGAGTGAGGCGAAGTTAGTAAATACATTGGCAAAAAGTTTAAGAAAAAAGATTTCTATTGGCTTCAGATTAAATCCAAATGTTGATGCAAAAACACATAAAAATATATCTACTGGTAAAGCAGATAACAAGTTCGGTTTATCAATTAAAAGTTTCAAATTTTTTCTAAAAGAGATACATAAATTCAAAAATATTAAGCTTGAAGCGTTAAGTGTTCATATAGGAAGTCAAATCTTGAATGATGGGCCATTTAAAAAAACGCTTAATGTAATGAATAAGTTAATCAATGAATTAAAATTAAATTTGAAATATGTTGATTTAGGTGGAGGTTTTGGAATTAATTATAGTAATAATGAAAAGCCAATAAATCTTAATAACTACGCAAAATTAGTAAATAATTTTGCAACAAAACTTAAATGTAAAATTATTTTTGAGCCGGGTAGATCTATTATTGGGAATACAGGCTTACTTGTTAGTAAAGTTCAATTTATAAAAAAAGGGCTCAATAAAAACTTTATAATATTAGATGCAGGTATGAACGATTTTATGCGTCCAGCTTTATATGACGCATTTCATAAGATTATTCCTATTACTAAAAATTCATCCAAAATGAAAAGTGCAATAGAATTTGTAGGTCCAATTTGTGAAAGCACTTGTAAATTTGGAGTTTACAAAAAATATCAAAAATTAATTGAGAATGACTTTGTGGCAATTACAAATGTTGGTGCATACGGCTCCTCATTGTCATCAAACTATAATACGAGACCTTTAATCGCTGAAATTTTAATCAATAAAAATAAATTTAAATATATAAGAAAAAAACAAAATTTACTTAAATTGATAAATTCTTAATGCAATTTATTAAATCTTTAATTTTTAATGTCTTTCTTTATTTTGGACTTATTTTAATTTTCATATTAGCAATACCCACATTAATTCTTCCTAATAAAGTTACAATTTTTTTTGGAAGAGTATCAGCGAATTACATTGTTTTAATTTTAAAACTTGTAATGAATACTAAAGTAATTTTTCACGGAGAAGAAAACTTGAAAAAAGTTGATAATTTTTTTGTCGCTTCTGCTCATCAATCAATGTTTGAAACTTTTGCATTACAAATTCCGCTTGATGGTCCAATTTTTATTTTAAAAAAAGAACTTTTAAATATACCTTTATTTGGTTGGTATTTAAGAAAAATTGGTTCTATAGCAATAATAAGAGAGACTACTACTAAAGAAAATTTAAATTTTTTTGACAAAATAAAAGAAAGATTAGAAAAAAATAAAAGACCACTATTGATATTTCCTCAAGGTACACGAGTAAAATTAGATGAACAGCCTCCATTTAAAAAAGGAGTAGGACGAATATATAAAGCATTGAATTTACCTTGTATTCCAGTTGCATTAAATACTGGAAAAGTCTGGCCGAAAAATAGTTTTATGAAATTCTCGGGAGATATTCATATTTCATTTCTAGATCCTATTATGCCTGGTAAAGAAAATGATGAATTTACTAAGGAACTTGAAAATAAGATTTATACTGAAATAAAAAAATATTATTAATTATTTTCTTCCAAAGTCTGGTTTTTCAGTATCCTGTCCAGCCTCAATAATTTCTCTTCTTACTTTTTTAGTTGATGAAAATATTTCTAAAAGCTTTTCGCTGTCTTTAGTTTTTATAGCACTTTTAATTTCATCAAGATTTTTTGAATAATTATCTAAAACTTTCAATATATTTTCACAGTTATCAATAAAAATATCTTTCCACATCAAAGGATCTGAAGCTGCGATTCTAGTAAAATCTCTTAATCCTCCAGCGCTATATTGGATAACATCATTTTTAAATTTGTCCTCATTATTAATTGCAGTTCTTACAATACTGTATGCAACTGCATGTGGAAGATGACTTGTCAAAGACAAAACATAATCGTGATCTTCAAATGACATTACTTTAACTTTACTTCCTAATTTGGACCAAAATTTTTCTAGGTTTTCTATTTTATCTTTAGCAACTTGATTGTCAGCTGAAAGAATGCACCATCTATTCTTAAATAAACTTGAAAATCCTGCAGTAGGTCCGCTATGTTCTGTTCCAGCTATTGGGTGTGATGCTATCCAACTAATATTTTTAAGACCTAAATTGTTTATAATTTTGTTAACTTCTTTTTTAGTGGAGCCAGTATCGGTAAGAATAGATCCTTCCTTTAAGTTTGATTTTATAGAAAGCAAAATTTCTTTGTAACTGCTTAATGGTGCAGAAATTATTATTAGATCTGCATCTTTTGCTGACTCTGTCATATTAGAACAAATATCAGCTGTAAAATTTTTTTTTAAATAGTCCATGACTTTGTTTGACTTGTCGTAAACACTTATTTTTTTAGCTAATTTTTTTTCCTCTGTGGCTCTCAGAATTGAGGAGCCAATCAATCCGCAGCCTATGATACTTATTTTACCGAACATTTAAAATTTTTCTCATTTTTTTCATTAATGCAATATTTTCTGATGTTGTCCCAATAGTTATGCGTAAAGAATTTTTAATTCCATAAACATCCATTTTACGAACCAGTATTCCTGATTTTGCGAGTAATCCAAATACTTTAGCAGAATTTATTTTAACTTTATCAAATTTTACTAATAAGAAATTAGTAAAACTTTTATTTGTTTCTATTTTCATTTTTTTGAACTCAACATACATTTTTTTACTCCATTTATTTACGTGTTTAATTTCTTTACTCAACCATGGACTATCTTTTACTGCAGCAGAAGCTGCAAACAAAGCTGGTCTGCTCACATTAAATGGTGGCTTAACCTTATTTAATGCGGAAATAATTTCTTTTGATCCATATCCCCATCCTACTCTGAGCCCTGCTAAACCATATATTTTTGAAAAAGTTCTTGTCATAACTACATTTTTAAAATTTGTAAAAGTTTTCAAACCAGACAAATAATCTTTATTTTTTACATACTCAAAATAAGCATCATCTACGACTAGTAAGATATCACTTCTTAGTTTTTTTCTTAAAAAGAGCAATTCTTTCTTTGGAATATATGTTCCAGTTGGATTATTTGGGTTAGCTAGGAAAACTATTTTGGTTTTTCTTGTAACTTTTTTAAGTATATCTTCAGTTGAAACAGTAAAATTATTTTCTTTTGAATAAATAACTTTTGCTCCATTCATTCTACTGTAAATTCGGTAAATTATAAAACTAAACTTAGGGACTATAACTTCATCTCCTTTCTTTAGGAACGATTTGCATATAAGTTCAAAAATTTGATCAGAACCTGATCCTAAGATTATTCTATTTTTATCAATCTTAAACTTCTTAGCTAGCGTGTTTCTTAAAAAGGTTCCATCGGAGTCAGGGTATCTTGCAAAGTTTTTTGAAACTTCTAAGTATTGTTTTCTTGCTTTCGGACTAGGGCCAAGAGCAGACTCATTAGCAGATAATTTAATCTTTGCTAATTTGCTCTTGAATAAGCTCATTCCAGCTACATATTTCTCTGCAACAATGTTATTTGGTTTCGGAAATCTCATTTAATTAATGTATTATCTAAATTGTTTAAGTTTTTCTATAGCTCTTTATCGTATATAAAATTGACAAGTTTGTGATGATTTAGTAAACATTATTCGCGCTGATTTAACCATATTGCAAGCGCATAATAAATGTAGCTAAAAAGGGGATGCCCAGTTTAGCTGGGCTTTTTTTTTGGATGAATATAAAACTTGAGAATATAAAGAAATTAGATGTTGCTAAACCGCTTAAACTAGACTGCGGAAAAACTATAAGGAATTTTCCTATCGCATACGAAACTTACGGAAAATTAAGTGATAACAAGGATAATGCAATACTTGTTTTTCATGCATTAACAGGGGATCAGTTCGTAACTGGAAGTAATCCTATTACTAACAAAGAAGGTTGGTGGGTAACTGCAGTAGGCCCTGGTAAAGCAATAGATACAAATAAATATTTTGTAATATGTGCTAATGTTATCGGTGGTTGTATGGGGTCATTAGGACCTAGAAATATAAATCCAGATACTAATAGACCTTATGGTTTAGATTTTCCAGTAATAACGATTAAAGATATGGTTAGAGCACAAGAGTCTTTGCTTGAATATCTTGGAATAAAAAAACTTTTATGTGCAACTGGTGGCTCAATGGGAGGAATGCAACTATTACAATTTTGTGCGACGTTTCCTGATAAAGCTTTTGCTGCAATCCCGATAGCTTGTAGTTCAAGTCATAGTGCTCAAAATATTGCTCTAAACGAATTAGCGCGCCAGGCAATAATGGCTGATCCTGTATGGGATAATGGGCAATATGTTTTAAAAAATGTTCAACCAAAAAATGGTTTGGCTGTAGCGAGAATGGTTGGTCACATTAGCTACTTATCAGAGAAAGGTATGCAGGAAAAATTTGGAAGAAAATTACAGGAGAAAGCAGACTATGAATTTAGTTTTAATGCTGATTTTCAAGTTGAGAGCTATTTAAGACATCAAGGCTATGCCTTTGTAGAAAGATTTGATGCTAACTCAGTGTTGTATATTACCAGAGCAATGGATTATTTTGATCTTTCAAAACAATTTAAAGGTGGTTTGGTAGAGGCATTTAGAAATCAAAAAACGAAATTTTTGATTATATCATTTTCATCAGATTGGCTTTACACAACTAAAGATAATAAGGATATAGTTATTGCATTAAATGCATCAGGAGCGGATGTATCTTATTCTGAAATTATTACAGATAAAGGTCATGACTCATTTTTGCTAAATGAACCACAATTTTTAAAAACACTTAAAGGTTTTATCGACTCAATGTATGAAAGATTTAAAAATGAAAAAAGAATTTAAAGTAATAGCAGATCTATTACCTAATAATACAAGAGTTCTTGACATAGGCTGTGGTGACGGATCTTTAATGAGTCTTCTTAATGAAGAAAAACATATTGAGGTTCGTGGTCTAGAGCTTAATCAAGAAAATGTCCAAGAATGTATTCACAAAGGACTACCTGTTATCCAAGGTAACGCAGAAACTGAATTACATCAATTTCCCGATAAATCTTTTGACTATGTAGTTCTCAGTCAGACGCTACAAGCTTTTTATGAGCCAGAAAAAGTTTTAAGAAATCTTTTGAGAATTGGGAAATCAGTAGTTGTTTCAATTCCTAATTTTGGCTTCTGGAAAGTAAGAATTAAACTTTTGTTTTTTGGTGAGATGCCAGTTACAAAAACATTACCTAATACGTGGTATAATACCCCTAATTTACACATGTGTACAATTAAAGATTTATTCAATTTTTGCGATGAGAAAAAAATTAATATAAAAAAGGTTGTTGGTGTTAATGAAAATAAAACTTCAATAATCAATAAGAGTAATCTAGAAATTAAAAACCTTTTTTCAAAAGTTGGTATTTTTTTAATAGGCTAAAATGATAATAGAAATTATTCCATGTTTGAGTGACAATTATAGTTACTTAATTCATGAAAAAAAACTTAACACTGTTTCAATTGTTGATCCTTCAGAATTTAAAACTTGTGATGAAGCGATTAAAAAGTATAAAAAACTAGATTTTATTTTAAACACTCATCATCATGCCGATCATGTAGATGCAAACTTGGAACTCAAAAAAAAATATAATTCTAAAATTTTAGGTTACGACTCAGATAAAAATCGTATTCCAGGTATAGATATATTTCTTAAAGAAAATCAAAAACAAAAGATTGGAAGTTTAGAATTCGAAGTAATATTTATTCCAGGTCACACAAAAGGCCATATTGCTTTTTTCTTTAGAAAAGAAAAGATTGCTTTTACCGGAGATACATTATTTTCGTTAGGATGTGGCAGAGTTTTTGAAGGAACTCACGAGGAAATGTTTAATTCTCTGAATAAAATTAAAAACCTACCGCCTGATACGAAAATCTATTGTGGACACGAATACACAAAAACAAATTTAAATTTTTGTTTAACGTACGATCCTACAAATAAGTTGTTAAAAGAGAAACAGGTCGATATTCTAAAAAAATTGAATTCTAATCAACCAACTATTCCATCTACTTTAGGTCAAGAAATTAAAACAAATATTTTTTTAAGGTGTAATGATCCTGAAATAAAGCATGCTATAGGTCTAAAAGACTCATCAGAGTTAGAAGTTTTTTCAAAATTACGAGATTTAAAGGATACTTTTTAACTTCAATAATCTTGACTTGCTGGCGATCGAGGCTATATTGCGTGGAAATTAATAAAAAGAGATTTTATGTCGTTTGCTATAATTGAAACAGGTGGAAAACAGTACAAAGTATCCGCTAGTAAAATATTAGAAATTGAAAAACTGAATGCCAAAGTTGGTCAAACTATTAAATTTGACAATGTTTTGCTTTTAAATGACGACAAAAGTACAGAAATTGGAAGTCCTATAGTCGAGGGGGCTACAGTAGAAGCTAAACTTTTAGAGAATGTTAAAGATAGAACTGTATTAGTTTTTCATAAAAGAAGAAGAAAACACTCTAGAAAAAAGAATGGTCATAGACAACGTCATTCTAAAATACAAATTACAAAGATTTTAGCAAAAGGCGGTAAAGTTATAGGAGAAGCAAAAATAGTAGAAAAAAAGAAACCTATAAAAGACGAGAAAAAAGTTGTAAAAAAGGAAGTAAAAAAATAGGAAATTAAATGGCAACAAAAAAAGCAGGTGGATCATCGAAGAACGGCCGAGATAGTAAAGGTAGGCGCCTTGGAGTCAAAAAATATGGTGATCAAATTGTAATACCTGGGAACATCATAGTAAGACAAAGAGGTACTAAAATTCATCCTGGTGATAATGTTGGCATGGGTAAAGATCACTCGATTTTTTCTCTTGTCAAAGGAAAAGTAAAATTTAAAAAATCAAAATTAAACAGAACTTTTGTTTCTGTAATCCCCAATTAAATCTATATAAATAACCTAAGTTATTTGTATTATAATAAGTATGAAATTTTTAGATCAAGCAAAAATTTATATAAAAGCTGGAAATGGTGGATCAGGTTCTGCGAGTTTCAGAAGAGAAAAGTTTGTAGAGTATGGTGGGCCAGATGGTGGGGATGGTGGAGCTGGAGGATCTATAATTGTTCAATCTGATAGAAATCTTAATACATTAATTGATTTCAGATATGCACAACATTTTAAAGCTCAACATGGAAAGCCTGGAAGTAAAAGAAATAAAACTGGAGCTAATGGAGAAGATTTAATTTTAAGAGTTCCTCTTGGAACTCAAGTGTATGAAGAAGACAACAATACTTTAATTTATGATTTTACAAAAAATAAAGAAAAATATCTTATAGCTTCTGGTGGTAAAGGTGGTCTTGGAAATGTAAGATTTAAAAGCTCGACAAATAGAGCTCCAAGAAAAAAGACAAATGGAAAATTAGGAGAAGAATTTTGGGTCTGGCTTCAATTAAAAGTAATTGCCGATATTGGTATCATAGGTAAACCAAACGCTGGTAAATCTAGTTTGCTCGCAGCGTTAACAAAAGCAAAGCCAAAAATAGCCAATTATCCATTTACAACAATTAACCCAAATTTAGGTGTATCTTACTATGGAGGTAAAGAAATTACTTTAGCTGATATTCCCGGATTAGTGGAAGGCGCACATAAAGGTGTTGGTCTAGGAGATAAATTTTTAAGACATATAGAAAGATGTAAAATTTTACTACACTTAATAGACTTATCAGAAGATAATTTATTCTATTCTTACAAAAAAATTAAATTAGAGCTATCTAATTATGATAAAAATTTAATTAAAAAGAAAGAAATTATTTTTTTTAATAAGTCAGATTTATTTAAGGATAATGAGATAAATGAAAAATTAAAGGATTTCAAAAAAAGGATTAAAACTAAATATGAAATTATTTCTGTTTATTCAAATAAAGATATTCAAAAAATAAAAAAAATATTGATTAAAAATGCAAATTAAAAATGCAAAAAAAATAGTTTTAAAACTTGGATCTACAACTGTGGTCGATGGAAAAGGTATTTTCAAAAAAAAGTGGGTAACTTCTCTAATAAAAGATATTAAAAAATATGGAAAAGGAAAAAACTTCGTTATTGTTTCTTCAGGAGCAATCGCCCTTGGACAAAAATATCTTAAAATCAAAAAAGGGAAAATTAAATTAGAAAAGAGCCAAGCTATTGCTGCAGTTGGACAAATTCATTTGGCAGGAGAATTCCAGAAACTATTTGATAAATATAAAATTAAATCGGGTCAGATTTTAATTAGTCCAGATGATACAGAACAAAGAAGGAGAGCCATAAATGTTAGAAGAACTTTTGATAATTTGTTTGAACTCAAAGCTATCCCAATAGTAAATGAAAATGATTCAACAGCAACAAGCGAAATAAAATATGGAGATAATGATAGATTGGCCGCGAGAGTGGCTCAGATTATCGGTGCTGACCTATTAATATTATTTTCTGATGTTGATGGACTATATGATAAGTCAAAAGGTAAAAAAATTATAAGAGAAGTGACTTCAATTAATGAGAAAATCACATCACTAATAGATAATAAAAAAAATATGTTTGGATCAGGGGGAATCGCTACAAAAATAGATGCTGCTAAGATTTGCATGAATTCAGGTAGCCATATGTTTATTGCTAATGGTAAAGTAAATAACCCAATTTTAAATATTATTAAAAACAAACGATATACTCATTTCTTACCAAAAATTTCTTCTTTAGATGCTAGAAAAAAATGGATCATCGGTTCTCTTAATTATAATGGAACTATATATATTGATAGTGGAGCAGCTAAAGCTCTATCTAGCGGTAAAAGTTTACTCGCTGCTGGTATAACTAAAATTAATGGAAATTTTAATAAGGGAGAAAATGTAATAATCTTAGATCAAAATAATGTTCAGCTAGCTCGAGGACTATCCTCTTTCAGTTCTACTGAAATAAATAAAATCAAAGGTAAACAAAGTAAAGAGATCGAAACAATTCTTGGTTATCTTAGTAAAACTGAAGTGATTCACAAAGATGATATGGTATTATTATAAATGAATTATTTAGAGTCTATTGGAAAAAACGCTAAAAAAGCCTTCGAAGATTTAAAGGGCCTTAAACATAAAAAAATAAAAAAGGTTTTAGAGAGTTACAATCTATCACTTTTGAAAAATACTAACAAAATAATCAGAGAAAATTTAAAAGATGTCAAAAATGTTAAAAGAAAACATCTGGTTGACAGACTTATTTTAGATAAAAAAAGAATTGAAGGAATAAGGCATTCAATAAATGAAATAGCAAAATTTAAAAATCCAGTTGGAAGAGTTTTACAAACATGGCGTAGACCAAATAAATTGACAATTAAGAAAGTAACGACACCAATTGGTGTTATAGGTGTAATATATGAGAGCAGACCTAATGTAACGGCTGACGTTGCAGCATTATGTTTAAAATCAGGTAACTGTTCTATTTTAAGAGGTGGGTCTGAAGCTTTTAATTCCAACAGATTACTAGCAAATTTATTTAGGGATAATTTAAGAAAAAACAATATTAATCAAAATTGTGTTCAGTTTATTAAAAATAAAAATAGAAAAATAGTAGATCAATTATTATCAAAAATGAGTGCCTACATTGATGTAATTGTACCAAGAGGAGGTAAGGGACTTGTAGCAAAAGTACAAAAATTTTCTAATGTACATGTAATTGGCCATCTTGAAGGATTGTGCCACATTTATATTGATAAAACTGCAAACGTAAAAATGGCTAAAGATTTAATTATCAATGCGAAAATGAGAAGGACAAGTATTTGTGGAGCAGTAGAAACTCTTCTGATCGAAGAAAAAGCTTTAAACTCACATGCTAAAGAAATAATAAATGCTCTTTTAAATTCAGGTTGTGAAGTAAGGGTTGATAAGAAAGTAAACAAACTTTTTAAAGGAAAATTAAAGAATACCGTAGAAAAAGATTGGAAGACAGAATATCTAGATGCAATTATTTCAATCAAGACAGTGAAAAATGTATATAGCGCTGTCAAACATATTTTGAAATACGGCACAATGCATACCGATAGCATTATTACTAATAACAAAAAAAATGCTGAAATTTTTTTGAATGGCGTCAATAGCTCAATAGCAATGCACAATGTTTCAACCCAATTTGCGGATGGAGGAGAATTTGGTTTTGGTGGTGAAATTGGTATCTCCACTAACAAACTTCCGCCTAGAGGTCCTGTGGGAATAAATCAATTAACATCATACAAATATCTTGTTTCTGGAAGAGGAATTGTAAGACCGTAGTTGATGGCAATTATCCAGAAAAAATATATTGGTTTATTAGGTGGTAGTTTTGATCCAGCGCATAAAGGACACTTAGGTATATCAAAAATTGCAATAAAAAAATTCAAATTAAAAAAAATTTACTGGGTTATCACAAAAAAAAATCCCTTTAAAAATAAGACTTTTTATTCTTTAAATGAAAGAATTAAATATGCAAAAAAAATAACCAAAGCTCAAAAGAAAATCAAAACAATTTGTGTAGATAATACTATCAAATCTTCCAGAATTATTGATGTAATTAATTACTTTATAAAAAAAAAGAAAATTAAAAATATTCTCTTTATGATTGGTTCAGATAATTTAATACAGTTTCACAAGTGGAAAAGCTGGAAAAAAATAGTAAAATTGGTAAAATTAATAGTTTTTTCTAGAAGAGGATATGATAGAAAGGGAATGAAATCACTTGTGGCTAAAAATTTTAAAAATAGAATTATCTTTATAAAAAACAAGCCAATAACTATATCTTCAACACAATTAAAGAGTCAGACAAAATCAAATATTTAATGGGTATCGCTGATATTAAAAATAATATTGAAAAAATACTAGATGATAATAAGGCTCAAAATATAACATGTATTGACTTAAAAAATAAATCATACATCGCAGATTATATGGTTATAGCTTCTGGGACATCTTCGAGACACCTGCAGGCATTATCAGAAATTCTTTTGTTACACTTAAAAAAATTAGGAATAGATAATTGTCGTATTGAGGGTAAAGATAGTAATGATTGGAAATTAGTAGATGCTCAAGATGTAATTGTTCATATATTTCATCCAGAAAAAAGGGAATTTTATGATTTAGAAAAAATGTGGTCTGAAGAAATTCCAAAAGAAAAAGCTTTGATATGAAAAAAATTATAATAGTTTCTACCGTGTTTTCGCTAATTTTCTTCTCAACGACCTATTCAAAAAATGAATTATATGAAAAAATTGATCTTTTCGGAGAAGTTTTAGAAAATATTAAAAAAGAATATGTTGATGACATTGATCAAGCTGAAGTAATGGAATCTGCAATCAATGGTGTGCTTCAATCGTTAGACCCGTATTCGGCTTATATGAGCCCTGAACTTTTTAAAGAAATGCAAACTGATACTAGAGGCGAGTTTGGTGGTTTAGGGATTGAAATAGGAATGGAGTCTGGGGTCGTTAAAGTTATTTCACCAATAGATGATACACCCGCGGCAAAAGCTGGTATTAAGGCTGGGGACTACATTGTTAAAATTGGTAAAGAGCAAGTTCAAGGTAAATCTCTTTTAGAAGCAGTAAAATTAATGAGAGGTCCAGTTGGTACATCAATAAATCTTACTGTAAGACGAAAAAATGTAAAAAAACCAATTGAGTTCACAATTATTAGGAGGACAATAGAAGTACAATCTGTTAGCTCAAAAATTATTGGTGACCAAAAAAATTTGGGATACATAAGGCTAAAATCATTCAATGAAAACAGCGACAAACAATTTTTAAAATCTGTAAAAGAATTTGAAAAGAAACCAAGAATTAAAGGATATGTTCTTGATTTGAGAAATAATCCAGGAGGATTATTGACTCAAGCAATAAATATAACCGATTTTTTTTTAGATGATGGAGAAATAGTTTCGACTAAAGGTAGGAAAATTTCGGAAACTAGAAAGTTTTTTGCAAGAAGAGGTGACGAAGTTAAAGGAAAACCAATAGTTGTTTTAATTAATAATGGCTCTGCTTCAGCATCAGAGATTTTTGCTGGCGCTTTGAAAGATCACAAAAGAGCTATAATTTTAGGAGAAAATTCCTATGGTAAAGGCTCTGTACAATCAATTATACCTTTAACAAATGGTGGGGGTATAAGGTTAACTATATCAAAATATTATCTCCCTTCTGGAAAGTCTATTTCTGAGGTAGGAGTAACACCTGACATATTGGTAGAGGCGGAGGGTGAAGATTTTCAAATTAATTCTGATAAAGATAACCAGTTAAATTACGCTATAAAACTTTTTAATTCTTAAATAATGATTATGCACACTCTTCCTTTGCGAAAAGGTGTTGGTGTTATAGTTTTAAATCATGAAAATAAAGTTTTTGTTGGTAAAAGAAAAGACAATCCAATTGATAAATGGCAGATGCCTCAAGGAGGTGTTGATCAAGGAGAAAGTTTTCTTACTGCTATGAAAAGGGAACTTTTTGAAGAAACTAATATTCAAAGTATAAAAGTGGTAAAAGAAATAGATGGATTTTTTGAATACGAATTACCTAAAGAATTGGTTGGTATTATTTGGAAAGGAAAATATAGAGGCCAAAAACAAAAATGGTTCATTGTTAAATTTATTGGTGATGAAGATGAAATAAACCTTAAAACAAAAAATCCTGAATTTGTTGAATGGAAATGGATTTTTCCAGATAAACTTCCAACCGTAATAGTTAGTTTTAAAAAAGAAATGTATATTGAGTTATTAAAAAGTATAAAAAAGTTTATTGGTTGATATTTTTAAGTGTATCTAATTTGTAAGATAATAGATACCTTTCTTTATCTGTAATTTCGCCTTCACTTAATTTTTTTTCAACTTTACCGATAATAGTACTTAATGACTTCTTATCTATATTTGAAATTTCTTTTGCAGTTGAAGTAAGAATTAAAAGATTATTATTTGAAAATTCTACTGTTCCATCTTCTACAAAATATTTTCTCTCTATTTGATCTTTTATTTCAATTATACCTGGTCTTAAAAAAGTTATTAGTGGTATGTGATCTTTTAAAATACCCATTTCACCTTCAAAGGAAGGAATGATAACTTCTATCGTATCAGATTTAATAATCGATTTGTCTGGTGATATGATTTCAACTGTGAATTTTTCAGACATTATTTCTTGTTTTGAGATAATTTTTCTGCTTTTTCAATTACTTCTTCTATTCCACCTACCATATAAAAAGCTGCCTCTGGTAAATGATCGTATTCCCCTTTACAAATTGCATCGAATCCCTTGATTGTAGAGTCTAGGTCTACTAATTTTCCCGGTGATCCTGTAAATACCTCTGCAACAAAGAATGGTTGAGATAAAAATCTTTGGATTTTTCTTGCTCTTGCAACAGTTAATTTATCTTCCTCTGAAAGCTCATCCATCCCTAGAATAGCAATTATGTCTTGTAAAGATTTATAAGCTTGTAAAATTCTTTGAACATCTCTTGCAACTCTATAGTGTTCCTCGCCAACTACTCTGGGATCTAAAATTCTAGAAGTAGAGTCCAGCGGATCCACTGCAGGATAAATACCAATTTCAGCTATTTGTCTAGAAAGTACCGTTGTAGCATCTAAATGTGAAAATGATGTAGCTGGTGCTGGATCTGTTAAATCATCTGCAGGAACATAAATGGCTTGAACTGAAGTTATAGATCCTTTATCTGTAGAGGTAATTCTTTCTTGAAGATTTCCCATATCGGTAGCTAAAGTTGGTTGATAACCAACTGCAGAGGGTATTCTACCTAATAGTGCGGAAACTTCAGAACCTGCCTGTGTGAATCTAAAAATATTATCAACAAAAAAAAGCACGTCTTGACCTTCTTTATCTCTAAAGTACTCTGCAACAGTCAATCCGGTTAAAGCTACTCGCGCCCTTGCTCCAGGTGGCTCATTCATTTGCCCATAAACTAATGCCGCCTTTGATCCTTTTCCATCTGTTTTAATTACTCCTGACTCTATCATTTCATGATAAAGATCGTTACCTTCTCTAGTTCTTTCTCCAACCCCTGCGAAAACTGAAAATCCGCCATGGGCTTTAGCAATGTTGTTAATCAATTCCATAATAGTAACTGTTTTACCTACACCCGCTCCTCCAAATAATCCTATCTTACCGCCTTTTGCATATGGAGCTAATAAATCAATTACTTTAATGCCAGTCACTAATTGTTCGGTCTCAGTTGCTTGATCTGTAAATTTTGGTGCAGGTCTGTGGATAGGCCATTTCTCTTTTGTTTTAACTTCACCTTTTTCATCAATTGATTCTCCTACCACATTTATAATTCTTCCAAGTGTTTCTGGGCCAACTGGCACACTAATGGGCGAACCAGTATTAGTAACTTCATCACCTCTTTTTAATCCCTCTGTTGCATCCATAGCAATTGTTCTAACATCATTTTCTCCTAGATGCTGAGCGACCTCAAGTATTAGTTTATTACCTGAGTTATTTGCTTCTAAAGCAGTAAATATTTCTGGTAAATCGTCTTCGAAATTTACGTCAACCACTGCACCTATAATTTGAGTTATTTTACCCTTTTTATTCATGATTATAAACTTTCAGCTCCTGATATAATTTCAATTAATTCCTTCGTAATAGATGCCTGTCTACTTCTATTATAATTAATTGTAAGTTTATCAACTAAATCTCCTGCGTTTCTCGTTGCGTTGTCCATCGCGGTCATTCTTGAACCTTGTTCACTAGCTGCATTTTCTAAAAAAGCCTTAAAAACTTGAGTTGATATATTCTTTGGCAGTAGATCTTCCAGAATTTCATCCTCCTCAGGTTCAAATTCATAACTAAATAAATTTTCATTTTTAGAGTTAATAGAATTTGTTTCTGCAGGTATAATTTGCTGAGATTGAGGAATTTGTGTAATTACATTTTTAAAATTATTGTAAAACAAAATACATTTATCAAACTCATTATTTTTGAATAAATTTATTATTTCATTTCCAATAATTTCTGCTTCTTTGAATGTAATTTGTTTTTTTTCTTTAAAGCTAAATTTCTTAATCACAAATTTTCCATATTCTCTTTTAATTTGATCTAATCCTTTAGAGCCTACAGTTATTATTTTAAGATCTTTTCCATCTTTTAGGATCTCTTGAAATTTTGTTTTTGCAAGCTTGCAAATATTTGAATTGAAACCGCCACACAAGCCTCTATCTGCCGTTAAGACAACACACAAGTATATTTTATCTTTCCCTGTTCCAACAAGTAACTTTGGAGCATTCTGAGGATCGTTAAGTGATTTAGTGAGATTCAGAATTATATTTTGCATTTTTTGGCTATAAGGACGTCCTTTTTCAGCATTTTCTTGAGCTTTTCTAAGTTTTGCCGCTGCTACCATTTTCATAGCTTTAGTAATTTTTTGAGTAGATTTAACACTCTTAATTCTTTTTTTTAGATCGTCTAGACTTGGCATTATTTCTTACCTTTTTTGTACTCTTCAATTATTTGAGCTAAAAGTTTTTCATTATTTTCTTCTAGTTTACCAGTTGATTGAATATCAGTTATGATTTCTGGTTTTTCAGATTTAATTTTCTCGATAATTTCCTTCTCAAACATTTTAATTGAACTTAAATCTATATCGTCTAAATAACCTTTTACGCCAGTGAAAACTGATACAACCTGTTCTGCAACAGTCATAGGAGAATATTGATCCTGCTTTAATAATTCAGTAAGTTTTGCACCTCGATTTAATAATTGTTGAGTAGAAGCATCTAGATCAGAACCAAATTGTGCGAAAGCCGCCATCTCTCTATACTGAGCTAATTCTAATTTTATTGATCCAGCAACTTTTTTCATTGCTTTAGTTTGAGCTGCAGAACCTACTCTAGATACAGATAAACCAACGTTAACTGCTGGCCTTATTCCTTGATTAAACAATTCTGTTTCTAAAAATATTTGTCCATCTGTGATTGAAATCACATTAGTTGGAATATAAGCAGAGACATCTCCTGCTTGTGTCTCGATAATAGGAAGGGCAGTCAAAGAACCGCCTCCTTTTTTATCACTCAGTTTAGCTGCGCGTTCTAATAATCTACTATGTAAGTAAAATACATCTCCAGGATAAGCTTCTCTTCCTGGCGGTCGTCTTAATAATAATGACATTTGTCTATAAGCTACAGCTTGTTTTGATAAATCATCATAAACAATCAAAGCATGCATACCATTGTCCCGAAAATATTCACCTATTGTACATCCAGTGTAGGGTGCTAAAAATTGTAAAGGAGCAGAATCTGATGCAGTTGCAGCAACTATTGTAGTATATTTTAATGCACCTGCTTCTTCTAAAGTTTTTGTAATTTGTGCAACAGTTGATCTTTTCTGTCCAATTGCAACGTAAACGCAATATAATTTTTTTTTCTCGTCTGAAGAATCATTTATATTTTTTTGATTAATAATCGCATCGATTGCTACTGCAGTCTTCCCAGTCTGTCTATCTCCAATTATTAATTCTCTTTGACCTCTTCCTATTGGAATAAGAGAGTCTATAGATTTTAAACCAGTTTGCATTGGTTCATTTACTGATTGTCTCGGAATTATTCCTGGCGCTTTAACTTCAACACGTTTTCTATTTTTAGCAGAGAGTGTGCCTTTGCCGTCAATTGGGTTTCCTAATCCATCAACCACTCTGCCTAGAAGCTCTTTACCTACTGGAACATCTACAATTGCATTGGTTCTTTTAATTGTGTCTCCTTCTTTAATACTTCTATCATCACCAAATACAACCACACCCACGTTGTCATTTTCTAAATTTAAGGCCATACCCTTAGATCCATCTTCAAATTCTACCATTTCGCCAGCTTGTACATTATCCAACCCATAAACTCTTGCAATACCGTCGCCTACCGATAAAACTTTTCCAATTTCAGATACTTCGGCTTTTTCTCCAAAATTTTTAATTTGATCTTTTAGTAATTTAGTTATTTCCGAGGGATTAATTGCCATTTTAATTTTCTAACATTGCTTTCTCGTAATTCTTAAGTTTATTTTTTATTGAGGAGTCAATCATAAAGCTTCCGAGTTGAAGTTTTAATCCACCAATAAGTTCTTTATCCACTTTATAATCAAGTTTTAAATTTGAACCCATTGCTTTTGATAAATCTTTACTAATTGTCCCAAGTTCAGATTGTGATAGATCTTTAGATGAAATTAACGAAGCATTTATTTCACCTCTTTTTTTTGAACACAGTTTAATAAAACTTTCAAAAATCTTTTTTACAAAAAAAATTCTTCTTTTTTCAATTAATAATAAAAGGAAATTTTTTAAGTTTTTAGAAAATTTTAAATTATCTGATAATATATTTATTACACTCGAGTTTTGTTCAAAGTTTTGAGTAGGATTTTTAATAAAATTTTCAATTTCTGAACTTGAATTTAAGATCAATAAAAAGTTGTTTATATCATTCTGTACTTTGTCTAATTCATTGGACTCTTTACAAACCTCGAATAAAGCACGCGAATACCTTTCTGAGGTTTCAGTAGAGAAAGATTTATTTGAGCTCATTTTTAGTTGTAAGAATTATTATGAAATATGATGAGGTCGTACCATAAGAGTATACCTTGATCAAGTTTGCAATTTTGACGTTAAGAGAAATTGATGGGATCAACATCAACCGTAAGTTTTATTTTAGATGAGATTTTAAGCCCATTTAGGACCCTTGCAATTTTTTTTTGCATTAAAGAGCGATAATTAAACCTTATTAATAATCTAGATCTAAAATTTTTTTTTATTTTTAATAAAGGAGAGTCAACAGGTCCCAAAACTTCGAGATCATTTATATTATTTAGTTTAGTTTTAATCTCTCTTGCTCCTTGTAAACTTAAACTTCGACTCTTTGCGGAAATGATTATAGCAATCAGTCTTAAAAAAGGAGGTAACTTATTTTTTTTTCTCAAGACAAGCTCATTAATAAGAAGTTTTTCAGATTTATTTTTTATTAATTCATTTAGCGTTAAGTCTGATGGAGAAACAGTTTGATATATAATCAAAGACTTTGAACTAAATCTTCCTGCTCTACCACTCAATTGATGATAGAGTTGAATATTTTTTTCTGTTGTTCTTAAATCGTACCCTCTACCAGAAAAATCTGCATCAATTACAACTATACAATTTAAGTTAGGAAAATTGAAACCTTTTGAGATCATTTGAGTACCTATGATTATATTTATTTTATTTTCTTTAATATCTTTGAATAACTTTTCTGTTTTCTCTTTCTTATTCAAATAATCACTAGAAAATATTACAATTTTTTTATTTGGAAATATAGTTTGTACTTCTTCAAATATTTTTTCTACGCCTGGCCCATACATTATAAATTCACAGTTTCTATCTGATTTACATTTTGTTTTTATATCTTTTTCAAAAGAACAATGATGGCAGATAGCTCTATTTTTAAACTTATGAAATGTGAGATACAATGAGCAATTTGGACAAGTTATTTTGTAACCACACTTTTTACAAATTAAATATGGTGCGAACCCTCGTCTATTAATAAAAAATAATACCTGTTCTTTTTTTTTTAAATACGTATTAACTAAATTTATTGTCTCATTAGCAATAAACTTATCTTTAATTTTTTTAATATTTAGATTTACAATTTTTGTATCTGGTAAAGGGTATTCATTATACCTTTTATTTATCTTAACATGCCTGTATTTTTTATTACAAATATTGTTATATGTTTCAATAGATGGAATAGAAGAGACTAGATGTATAGGAATATTTTCAAAATTAGCTCTTGAGATAGCCATATCCCTGGCATTATAAATTACACCTTCATCCTGTTTATAAGAAGTATCGTGTTCCTCATCAACAATGATTATTCCAAGTTTTTTAAATGGCAAAAGTAAAGCTGACCTTGCTCCTATTAATATTTTTATCTCATTGTTTATTACACCTTTCCAAATTTTTCTTTTATTTTTAGGAGTTATTTTTGAATGCCAAATCGCAGGTTCAAAGCCAAAAAATTCCTCAAATCTCAATTTAAAATCATTTGTTAAAAATATTTCTGGCAATAAAACAAGAGCTTGACTATTTTGCTTAATAATCTTTTTGATTCTTTCAAAGTAAACCAGAGTTTTTCCTGAACCAGTGGTGCCTTGTAAGACAGCCACATCAAATCTATTTTTTACTTTTTCGAGAAAAATAAGCGCATCTGATTGTTCTTGATTTAGTTTGAAAATTTTTTTTGGCGTTTTTTTGGGTTTTAAAAAATCATCTTTTATTCTAATAAATTTATCTGTTCCCCCTATAACCATTTTTAACACCAGACCTACGGGCACCATGTTATAAGACGAAAACCACTCTATAAAATCAACCATTTTTCCATCAATTGAATACTCAGTTTTCTTTCTAACGTCTTTTATCTTTATATTTTGAGGTACTGGATAAATATTTTTCCACACAACACCTATTTCCTTTTTCGAGCCAAATGGTACTTCTACAAGATCTCCGATTTTATTCTCTGAACTACAGTTGTAGGTAAAGGGAAAGTTAAATACTTTTGGTAGCAAAACTTGTGCTTTCATACTTTAATAGTATTAAAATTTTTTTGAATTAAAAATGAATTGGTCTTTTATCAACAGCTAATGCAGCTTCTTTAATTGCCTCTGTATGAGTTGGGTGCGCATGACATGTTCTAGCAATATCTTCTGCGCTTGCTCCAAATTCCATTGCCAAGGCCATTTCTGCAATCATATCACCACAATGTGGACCAATTATATGAACACCTAGAACTTTATCGGTCTTGCTATCAGCTAAAATTTTTACAAAACCCTCTGTTTCATTATTAACTTTTGCCCTAGAATTAGCTAAAAAAGGAAATTTCCCTACTTTGTAAGATTTTTTTTCTTGTTTCAATTGTTCCTCTGTTTTTCCAACTGTAGCTACCTCTGGTGAAGTATATATAACTCCTGGAATAACATCATAGTTTACATGACCTGCTTGACCAGCCAAGATTTCAGCCACAGCAATACCTTCCTCCTCAGCTTTATGTGCCAGCATTGGACCTTTAACTACGTCACCAATAGCAAAAATATTTTTAATTGATGTTTGTAATTTTTCATTAACTTCAATTCTTCCTTTTGAGTCCTTTTTAACACCCACTTTAGTTAAATTTAAACCTTCCGTGTATGGTCTTCTTCCAACTGAAACGAGGACTTTATCAAAATCAAGAATTTCATCCTTAGAGTCTTTTATATTAGTATAATTTATAGAAACACCTGTGCTTGTATTTTTTACAGAATTGACTTTTGATCCCATTTTAAATTTTATGCCCTGTTTTGTAAGAATCTTTTTAAACTCGTTTGAAATTTCTCTATCCATCCCTGGAGTGATATAATCAAGATATTCAATAACTGTAACTTCTGAGCCAAGCCTTGACCATACAGAACCCATCTCAAGACCTATATATCCTCCTCCTATAATTGCTAATTTTTTTGGGACTTTGTTTAATGATAAGGCACCGGTGGACGAAATTATATTTTTTTCATCTATTTCAATTCCAGGTAAGGATGTAACTGCAGATCCAGTTGCAATTACAATATTTTTAGATTTATAGTTTGTTTTTTTGTTATTCTCATAAACTACGATATCATTTTTAGAAAACAAAACACCTTTTCCTTTAATATATGTGACTTTATTCTTTTTGAATAAAAATTCTACGCCTTTAGTAAGGACTTGAATAGATTTATTCTTATTCGACATCATTTTCTCAATATTAAGTTTGATACCTTCAATTTCTATACCTTGTTGATTAAAATCTTTTTTGGCTTTATGAAAGTTTTCAGATAAATTTAATAAGCTTTTTGATGGAATACATCCCACATTTAAACAAGTTCCCCCTAATGCTCCTCTAGACTCTATACAAGCTGCTTTCAAACCGAGCTGTGCTGCTCTAATCGCACAAACATAACCTCCAGGTCCGCCACCAATTACTATTATGTCAAAATTATCCATTTTAAATGTTCAAAAAAAGTCTTTTTGGTTGCTCCAAAGACTCTTTCACTATTTTTAGAAACGATACAGCCTCTTTGCCATCAATAATTCTATGATCGTAAGATAAAGCTAAATACATTACTGGTCTAATCTCAACATTTCCATCAATTACAATCGGTCTATCAACAATGTTATGCATGCCAAGAACTGCTGACTGCGGTGGATTTAATATTGGAGTTGAAAGCATAGATCCATAAATACCGCCGTTAGTAATTGTAAAAGTTCCTCCTTGCAGGTCCTCTATAGTTATTTTTCCATCTCTAGCTTTTTGTCCTAGTGTAGCAATATTTTTTTCTATGTCAGCGAAAGACATTTCATCGGTTTCTTTTAATACTGGAACAACCAGACCTCTATCAGTGCCAACTGCAATACTTATATTGTAATAATTCTTATAAACAATTTCTTCTCCTTGAATTTCAGCGTTAATTGATGGATAATTTTTTAACCCAATCACACAAGCTTTTACAAAAAAGGACATAAATCCAAGTTTAGCTTCGTATTTATTTTGAAACTCATCTTTGTACTGTTTTCTCATTGAAATTACCTCACTCATATCCACTTCGTTAAAAGTTGTTAACATTGCAGCATTTTCTTGAGCCTCTTTAAGTCTTTTAGCGATTGTAAGCCTCAACCTTGTCATCCTAACTCTTTCCTCAGGGCCGTATTTAATTTTACGTTCAGATGGAGATGGTTTTGATCCCATTAGGCTCATAATGTCTTCTTTTAAAATTACGCCATTTTTTCCTGTTCCTTGTATCTTATCAATATCAACTCTTGCTTCGGCTGCCATCTTTCTAGCTGCTGGAGATATTTTAGTTTCTTTTCTCTGAGTAATTGTTTTTTTTGCAGCTACCTTATTTGAATGAACTTCTTCTAAAATTAATGGCTCTTCATTTTCATCAATACTTTCCTGATCTAATGTTAAAACAGGTTCCTTAAAAGTTTGTTTATTTACTCTCTTAGTAACTGGTTTTTTTACAGTATCTTTTTTTGGTGGATTGTAATTTTTAATTTCCTCATTTTTTTGATTTATATCTTGAGTTGAGTTGTTGCTAATAGTGCCTAATAAAGATCCAACATTTACTGTCTCGCCCTCTTTTACTGCTATACTTCCTAAAACACCATTTGATGGTGCTGGCACTTCAACGTTTACCTTATCTGTCTCTAATTCAACAACAGGTTCATCCGCTATGACTTTATCACCTTGAGATTTAAGCCATCTTGAAACTGTGGCCTCTGTGACCGACTCACCTAGTGTAGGAACTGTAATTTTTTCTGACATTTAATTCTTAAGTATCTTTTCTAATATTTCTTTTTGTTCTGCAAGATGTTTATTTGCATTTCCAGTCGCAGTTGAGGAAGATGCCTTTCTTCCTACATATTTAACGTTGATATCTTTTAAATTTATTATTTCAAGAGTCCTTTCGATATAATTTCTCACAGTATTCCAGGCGCCCATGTTTTTTGGTTCCTCTTGACACCAAATAAATTTTGCTTTCTTGTAACGTTTAAGTACATTTGCAAGCGTCTTTGCTGGAAATGGGTAGAGCTGCTCTAAACGTACAAAAATTACTTCGTTATTTTTGACTCTTTCTCTTTCTTCAATTAGATCATAGTAAATTTTTCCCGAACACATAACTACTTTTTTTACTTTATTGTCTTTTTTAATTTGAATTAATTTACTTGCTTTAACATAAGCATCGTCTTCTAATATTCTATGAAAAGTGCTCTTGGAAACAAATTCTGATAAATTAGAGACACATCTCTTATGTCTCAAAAGAGATTTTGGTGTCATTACGATTAAAGGTTTTCTAAATTCTCTGTGCATTTGTCTCCTTAAAACATGAAAATAATTTGAGGGAGTGGTGCAATTAACCACTTGGATATTTTCACCGGCACAAAGTTGAAGAAATCTCTCTAATCTAGCTGAAGAGTGTTCTGGCCCCTGCCCCTCGTATCCATGAGGCAATAACATTACTAAGCCGCTAGCTCTTCCCCATTTAGATTCTGATGAGGTAATAAACTGATCAATAATAACTTGGCCCCCATTAGCGAAGTCACCGAATTGTGCCTCCCATAGTACTAATGTTTCCGGTTCTGATAGCGAATAACCAAATTCAAATCCTAATACTGCGAGTTCAGATAGTAAACTATCTATAACTTCAAACTTCATTTGACCTTTTTCAATATTATTTAACGGAATATACCTATCATGATTTTCTTGATTTCTTAAAATAGCGTGTCTTTGACTAAATGTTCCTCTTCCTGAGTCTTGGCCTGACAACCTAACTGAAAATCCCTCGGTTAGCAGTGTACCAATTGCTAAACTTTCGGCCGAAGACCAATCAATTTTACCAGATAAAAAGGATTGAGTTTTTAACTCAAAAATTCTTTTAAGTGTTTTATGAGCATTGAAGTCAGAAGGAATGGTGAAAATTTTTTTCCCAACTTTCTTTAGTTTCTCTTTATCAAATCCGCTCACGCCTCTTTTGTCTTTTCCTAGACCAGGTTTAAACCTAGACCAAACACCATCAAACCATTTCAATTCCGATTTGTAGTTTTTTGAGGTCTCAAATTCTTTTTCTAAAAAATTTTTAAATTCTATTTTTTGCTTCTGCAATTTTTCATCTGATATTAATCCATCGGCAGATAGCTTTTTTCCATATAAAGTAAGTGTAGTTGGATGAGATTTAATTTTTTTATACATTATTGGTTGCGTAAAAGAAGGCTCATCACCCTCATTGTGACCAAATCTTCTATAACAAACCATGTCAATTACCACATCTCTATTAAATTTTTGTCTGTATTCAGTAGCTATCTTTGCACAATGTACTACCGCCTCAGGATCATCGCCGTTCACATGAAATATTGGAGCTTGAGCAGTTTTGGCAACATCTGATGGATAAGGAGACGACCTAGCAAAACGTGGGGCAGTAGTAAAGCCTATTTGGTTATTAACAATTATATGAATAGTACCTCCAATATTATGTCCTGGTAATCCGGACATTGCAAAACACTCTGCTACAATACCTTGTCCAGCAAAGGCAGCGTCGCCGTGCATTAAAACAGGAATTACTTTTTTTCTATCTTTATCTTTATGAAAAAATTGTTTAGCTCTTACTTGACCTAATACAACTGGATTAACAGCTTCTAAGTGAGATGGATTATCTGTAAGACTGATATGTACATTATTACCATCAAATTCTCTATTAGATGAGGCTCCAAGGTGATATTTAACATCACCTTCAAAATCTTTGCTTGCACTTACAGATTTTCCAAAAAATTCACTAAAAATCGCTCTATAAGGTTTTCCCATTACGTTAGCTAAAACGTTTAATCTACCTCGATGGGGCATACCGATTTTTATTTCTTTTGCACCTAGATTCCCCCCTCTTTTAATAACTTGTTCTAGCGCAGGTATTAATGACTCTCCGCCATCAAGACCAAATCTTTTTGTTCCAACGAATTTTACATGTAAGTATTTTTCAAATCCTTCTGCCTGAACTATTTTGTTTAAAATTGCTCTTTTACCATTTTCTGTGAAAGAAATATTTTTTTCTAGTCCCTCAATTCTATTTCTTATCCAAGCTTTTTCATCTGGATCTCCCATATGCATAAACTCATAACCAATATTAGAGCAGTATGTTTTTTTTAGAATTTGCAAAATTTGTCTCAAATCTGCATATTGAAGTCCGAGAACTCCATCAAGAAATATTTTTCTATTATAATCTTTTTTTGTAAAACCATATGTTTCAGGTTTAAGTTCAGGGTGTTCCTCTTTTTTTTGAATCGATAATGGATCTAAATTTGCTATTAAATGTCCCCTAATTCTGTATGCTCTAATTAACATTATGGCTCTGACAGAGTCTTTGGAGGCTTCCTTAATAGAAGCTGAACTATTAATTTCTGTACTTTGATTTTTTTCTAAATTATTTATCTTAATATCAACTTTTTTAATCTTCTTTTCTGGTGACCAACTAGGCCCTTTAAGATCTTTAAGTATTAGTTTTTCGTCATCACTTAAACCTTCAAAAAAATTTCTCCAACTTTCAGGTAAAGATTTTGAATCTGATAAATAGTCTGAATAAAATTGATTAATAAATTCTGAATTGATGCCTGATAAAAACGAGGTTTTTTTGAAGGTTGTATTATTATCTGATGACGACATAAATTTTTATTTTAACATAAATAAACAAAAATCAACTATTAAGTTTATCTGAAAGAGTTTTTCCTATATCTGCAGGCGATTTTGAGATAGTTATTCCAGCTGATTTCATGACTTCAATTTTATCCTCAGCTCCACCTTTCCCACCAGATATTATTGCTCCAGCATGTCCCATTCTTCTTCCTGGAGGGGCTGTTAATCCAGCGACAAAGCCCACCATAGGTTTTTTAATTTTTTCTTTTTTTAAAAATTCTGCTGCTTCCTCCTCTGCTGTTCCACCTATTTCTCCAATCATAATTATTGACTTTGTTTCATCATCTTTCAAAAAAAGCTCTAAACAATCAATAAAATTTGTTCCATTGATTGGATCTCCTCCTATACCAATACAAGTTGACTGGCCCATTTTATTTCCAGTAGTTTGAGCTACAGCTTCATAAGTAAGAGTACCTGATCTAGAAACAATTCCAACTGAACCTTTTCTATGAATATTACCAGGCATTATACCGATTTTACATTCATCAGGTGTAATTATCCCTGGACAATTAGGACCAATTAATCTTGATTTACTTTTACCTAAAATTTTTTTTACTTTAAGCATATCTAATACTGGAATACCTTCAGTAATACATACTATTAATTCTATTTTAGACTCAATAGCTTCAATAATAGCAGCACCAGCAAACTGAGGAGGTACGTATATCATCGTCGCATCAGCAGCAGTTTTTTCTTTTGCCTCTTGTACTGTATTAAAAACTGGAAGACCAAGATGTTTTTGTCCACCTTTTTTAGGTGTAACACCTCCAACTAATTTTGTACCATATTTTATTGCTTGCTCTGAATGAAATGTTCCGTGTTTACCAGTAAATCCCTGGCAAATTAACCTTGTGTTTTTGTTAACTAGTATAGACATCTATTTAATTGCATCTACAATTTTTTTTGCAGCATCATTTAAATCAGTCGCTGACAAAATTTTTAAATTTGATTTATCTAGCAGTTCCTTTCCTTCCTTAAAGTTTGTACCTGCTAACCTTACTACAAGAGGTACAGATAAATTTACTTGTTTCGCTGCATCTATAACTCCCTGAGCAAGAACATCACATCTCATTATACCTCCAAAAATATTAATAAGAATTCCTCTAACATTTTCATCAGCAAGAATTAACTTAAAAGCTGCAGTCACTTTTTCTTTTGATGCACCTCCACCAACGTCCAAAAAATTTGCAGGTTCTTTTCCGTATAATTTGATTATATCCATTGTTGCCATCGCTAAACCTGCTCCATTGACCATACACCCAATTGATCCATTAAGTTTTATGTATGCTAAATCATATTTACTCGCTTCAATTTCTGCTGGGTCTTCCTCACTCAAGTCTCGTAGTTTCAAAATCTCAGGTCTTCTAAAAATAGCGTTATCATCAAAGTTCATTTTAGCATCTAGGCAAAGTAATTTTTCATCTTTGGTGATAATTAATGGATTGATTTCAATTAAACTTGCGTCTTTTTCTATTAAGATTTTAAATAATGATTTAATTAATTTCTTTGCGGTTAGTGTTTGATTTTCATTTAATTTAAATATTGAAATAATTTTGCCTATCTCTTTTTCATCAGGACCTTCAGTATTAAAATCTATTTTATTAGTTATAATTTTGTTAGGTGACTCTTTCGCAACTTTTTCTATATCCATTCCTCCCTCAGTGCTACTTATAAAAGCAATTTTTGAACTCTCTCTGTCAACAACGCACGAAAGATAAAACTCTTTTGCTATATCTGAAGCCTCTTCTATATAAAGCCTTTTTACCTCTTTGCCCTCTGGTCCAGTTTGATGAGTTACCAGTATTTTTCCAATCATTAAATTTGCTTCTTTTTCTAGTTCAGATTTGTTTTGTATTAGTTTTACGCCGCCTGCTTTACCTCTTCCGCCTGCATGAATTTGTGCCTTTAAAACAAATTTTGAGCCACTTAGTTTTGAAATATTTTTTTTAATTTCCTCAACAGAAAAAACAACTATTCCTTTTGAAACTGGTGCTCCAAATTCTCTCAAAATATCTTTAGCTTGGTGTTCGTGAATATTCATTATATGGTAAGTTTATTTAACACAAATTTTTAAAATTTAATATTAACTTTTTTTTATTGTGACAAATTTAAATATTCTATTACCCTTATATAACGATTGGAGATCCTGCAATATCTTAATAAAAAAAATAAATGAACAACTGAGAAAAAAAAAGAGATTTGGAAATATTTTAATATTAGACGATGCTTCAACCCAAAAAAAAAATGTGGCAAGCTCAGGTTTAAAAAATATTAAAAAGATTAAAGTTTTAAAATTAAAAAAAAATTTGGGGAGTCAAAAGATTATATCTATTGGTCTTGACTATATAAAAAACGAAAAAAATAAAATAATTGTAATAATGGACTCTGATGGTGAAGATGATGTCAATCAAATCAATAATTTAATTGATACTGCTAATAAAAATAAAAATTATATAGCTGTTGCTTCTAGAGTGAAGAGAAAAGAACATCTAATTTTTAGAATATTATATAAAATTCATTTAATAATTGCATTCTTGCTTACTTTTAATTGGATATCTTTTGGAAATTATTCAAGTTTTCACTCAAATAACATTAAAAAGATTTTAAAAAATAATTCTTCTTGGTTGGCTTATTCATCATGTGTAGTTAAAAACTGCAAACTAATTAAAATTTCTACCGATAGACAAAAAAGATTTTTTGGTAAATCAAAATTAAGTTTCTTAGGATTGTTTAATCACTCATTTCGTGTTTTGTCTGTATTTCAAAATAAGATACTTATTATTTCAATTTTTTATTTATTAATAATAAATTTTTTTTTATATGAAAAATTTTCAATTCAAATAATAATATTTTCTTTTCTCTTAATCTATAATTTTTTAATTTTCTTCACTTCGAGCAATAACAAGAATTTTCTTTTTTTTAAAAAAGATAAATTTATTAAACAGGTTTTGAGAGTTAAGTAAGTTTTTTTACAAGAATTTTTAAGTTATTTATAATTCTATATTTTTCAGCTAAAAATAAAAATTTATGTTTTTTACAGTAAAAATCGTAAGCTCTCTTATCTAATGACTCAACAGTAATATATTTTGATTTTTTTATTTTTTTAAAGATTTTTTTTAAAAAATAGGTCCCAATACCTTTAGATTGAAAATTTCTTTTAACAGCAAGCAAATTAAGGTTGTAATTTGTATTTATAATTTTTTTCTTTTCCTTTGTTATCATAATTATATCTAATCTTAAGTAGCTAAGCATTATATTGAAAATTTTTATAAATTTGAACTTAGTTATCAGGTTGAAAAAAATTTTTAATTTCATATTCGAAAATATCAAAATTAAAAAACTTACTTTTTTGGCGATTATAGCATATGCAACAATAGTTTTTTTTTTCTTTAATACAAATAAGGATAAATTATCTGACACAATTACTTTTTGAAGATAAATTTTAATGTTAGTTAAACTTAATGAAGCTAGCAAAGCTTCTGGGTTTTCTTTTAAGATTAAATTACTTAATTGTTTAAATTCATCTTCTTTTATTTCTTTCATCTCAAAGAATTTAAAATTATTATTTCTATTTTTCACTTGAGCTCACAATTAATTAAATCAATTTTTGCTAAATATTTATCACTCTTGCCAATTTCAAGACAATCGGGATCAAAATATTCCAAAACATATCTTTTTAATGAAAATTGGAGGTCACTATCAGGGATAAAAATAAAAATTTGTTGAACATTTTTTGAATTTATCTGGTCGTCCAAAAAACTTTTAAATTTGTTAAAGTATAAATTATTTTTACTCGGAAAACTTATCGAGTCGTAAGTTCTGCTAATTGTATAAATTTTCTTTGAAGAAATTGATGAAATAAAATTATGATTTGTCATTAAAATTATTTTTTTATCACTTTTTTCAACCTCTTTTACTACATTATTTATAATTGCTAATTCATTTAATGGATCTTCAAAATTAGAAGTCTTCCATTTTAGTGAAGAAAGAGAAGAATGTATTTTTTCAGCACTAGCAGTAGTTTCAAGATTGGTGTTTTGTAAATCATGAAATTTTCGATCAACGTTAAACCTAAAATGATATTTAAAAGTTACAAATAAACAAAAAATTAAAATCCCAAATATTAAACTCTTATATTTAACTCCACTTTTGTCTGTTAATTTTTCATCTAAAAACAGAATTAAAAAAGCTAAATTTATTGGAATCAAAAAGAAAATAAAATTTTGATTTTTTGTTAATAATTGATGATAGATACACAAAAAGCTGAACAGAGTAAAAATCAAAAAATTAAATATTTTTATATCCTTTGTGAATTTATTAAATGAATTCTTTAATAAAAATATTGAGAAAACAATTGGTAATAAAATAAATTTATAGTTTGAAATTATTTTATCGTAATTAACATTAAGTGAGCTAAATCTTCCTCCCCCGATTGATATTGGATAATATATTAATTGTGTTAAAAACATTTCTAAATCAATTTTTTGAGATAAAATAAACAAATATAAAGCTACTAAAAAAAAAACTGAACCTATTAAAGGTAATTTAATTATATAAAATCTTTTTGAAGTAAATAGATAAAAAATAAAAGAAAAAGTCATCAAAAACATTAAATAAACAGTGGGAACAGGCTTTGAAAAAAATGCTAGACCGAATAATATTGGAACAAAAAAAAGATACTTCAAATTATTTTTTATACCAAAGAAAAAAAAGTAAAATGCAAATAAACTTAAAAAAATTGCATGTTGGTCTATAAATGGTGTGCCACTTATTGGATATGCTAAAATTGAAAATGATAAAGATAATAAAATGCTATATTCTTGTTTTAATCCAATTTTTAAAAAATAAATAAATGTTGCAATAGAAATTAATGCATTAAAAATAGAAGAGTGTAATATATAAGAAGACCAATTAATTCCAAATATTAAAAAAAATAAAGCTTGAAAGTAATCAAGCGTAACCCCATGCACTACCCAATAATCTCTAACTGGTATAATACCGTCTAATATCCTTGAAGCAGAGTCATAGTGTAAAAAAGTATCTATAGGAAAAACACCTTTACTTGCGACATAAAAATTAAAAATAAATGCAAATAAAAAAAGCGAAATTAAATAAATATTCTTACTGTACTTTTTTTTCATAAAATTTTTTTATTGTGTAGCCAATTTTATCCATATATTTTTTTGAGATTTTTTTATGATTTGGCAACCCTATAACATGATCACTAAAATACTTTCCATTTTTTTGAATTTTTAATTCTTTTTTATTTCCAAAAATTTTTGCACAATTGTGATAAAAAAGGTATTTTGTCTCAATATTATTTAATAGTAAAAAATTATTCAGCTTCTCTTTATTTGTTACTAAAATTGGAAAATCCATGTAATTTTGAAAATTGAAATCTTCAACCCTAAGTAATTTAACTCCATTTATTTTTAATCTCTTAAATAATTTATGATAATAAATGTTATTATTTTTTCTTATTAAAAAGTTTTGACTCCTGTTTTGTGTGTTTATTAATTGCAAATAAATTACTTTCTTAGCAATCTCAGATATTTTTGTGAAATAATAGTTTGGAAACTTGATTTTTTTGAATCTAAGGGATGGATATACTATTCTTAAAATAGTCTTATTATCTTTTTTATGAGCTCGATACAAAATTTTGACAAATATTTTATGAAAAATTCCAATAGACAGTATTTTTAATATTAAAAAGATTGTAATTTGTTTCAAAAGTATGTTTTTTTTGAAGCTATCATAATTTGAGATTTTTATTTTCGCAAATTCTATAAATTTTTTGTCATTAGTGGAAACTCCTCCACCAAAAAAGCCAGAAATATTTTTCATAATATTAAAGCTATACAAGGAATAATCTCCAAAACTTCCACTAAAAAATTTTTTATTGTTTCTTTTAAAAAAATTATCAAAATAAATAGCATTATCTTCTATTAAAAGGATATTATTTTTAGAACAAATTTTTTGTATTTTTAATAATGTCTTTGGAGAATTGAATATGTTTGTCACTATTATAGCCAATGTTTTATCGTTAATTTTTTTTTGCAAGGACTTTAAATTTGGCTGTCCGGTAAGAATATCCTGCTCAATGAAATTTGGTTTAAATCCTAAATTGTCTGCAATATTTATCATTTCAGGAAGATTGAATGGTTGAAAAATAATTTGTTTTTTAAAGGGAAATTTTTTTTTCAAATATTGTAATAAAATTAGAAAACCTACTCTAAGTTGACTGGTTAAAATAAAGTTATGTTTTTTGGAGGTTTTTTTTATTAGTGTTTCGATTTTTTTATTCTCAATATTCGAGATAAAAAGACTTTTAACAAAATCAACAAAATGTAAATATATTTTTATTCTAAAATAACTCATTTAGACAATAGTTTTCCAATACGTCTAGCGTTTGCCATAACTATACCTAATGGATATTTATTTGACTTAAAATTAAAAACAGAGCTATCTACAATATAAATATTTTTATGATTCTTTAATTGACATTTTTCATTTACTGATAATTTTGAATTATTATTTATACTGAGAGTTCCAAAATAGTGAAAATCCGAACCAATACCTGGAAAATGTGTTTTAAAAAATGGAAAAATTAACTTATTCTTTAAAAGAAAAGAAAAAGTTTTGAAATTAGCTTCTTTTAATTTGTTTAATAAAAAATTTTTTTTTGTGTAGATGTAAAATTTGCTTTTATTATTCTTAATATATAAACCGCTATATTTTGATGAAAGTAAAATATTAGAAAAAATTAATCTATCCTTAACAAAGTTTATTAAAAATTTAAAAGGGTAAAGAAGCTTACTGAGTTCTAACATCGACTCTGTAATAAGTTTATTCCCGGGTCTAAAATCAGCTGAAAATTGATTATCTTTACCTTTGCCGATAAATTGTATGAGAGAGGGAGTAAATTTTAAATTAGATTTTATTTTTTTTTTTCCAAAATAGACTGATATCAATCTTGGATGATGTTTAATTTTTACTTCATGTTTAACATTTAAAAATTCCATAATAATTTTTGTTGTAGCAATCGTACCAGCTGCTAATATTACTTTATTGGCAATAAAAATTTTATAACCTTCTCTGTTTTTACAAATAAGTTTTATTTTTTTTCCAACTCGACACATTCCCTCAAGATAATAATTGTGTAGATGCACTCTACTTTTTAATTTTTTTAATTTAATAAAATTTGAAGAATTTAATTTATTTTTATTTTCGTTTAAACTATTTAAATCTTTATTCTTAAGTAATTTGTTGAATGCTAGTATTGGTTTTTGTAAATTAAAATTTCTAAATTTTTTTTTTTTTAATTCTTCTAAATAATTAGGTATTTTATACTCATTGGAGTAAATTTTTTTTTTAAATTCAAAATTTCCTAAAAGTTTACAACCTTTTAAAAGTTCGAAGAAAGATTTATTTATTTCATTTTTAGTTTTTTTATTTATTCTTTGATCATCTAAATTTATATAATTATCTATTTGGAGCCCCCAATAATTCGACAAACCGCCTTGATCTAAACTGCCAATAATTTTACAGTTTTTAGTTTTTTTTAGATTGTTTCCAATAAAATAGTTTTCTACTTGTGTTTTTTTATTTCTCATTTGTGAGGGAAGAAATTTGATTTCTTCAATTTCACCTCCAGATAATTTAAAATTAAAATTTGGTGAAATTACATTAATTTTTTTTTTTTTGGAATATGTCTCAATAAAGTTTAGAGCTGACAATCCACTTCCAATAATAACAGTATCTAGATACTCATTACTTTGTTTTTTTTGCATTTATTTAATTATAACTCTGAGTCTATATTTTTTGCAGCAGAATATAAATCTTTTACTGATTGAACAGATTTTTTGAAGTTTTCTTCCTCTTCTTTACTTAGCTTAATTTCAATTATTTTTTCAACACCCTTTTTACCAATTATTACAGGTACTCCAGCATAAACTTCTTTTATGCCATACTCTCCGTTAAGGTAAGCAGCACACGGAAGTTGCATTTTTTTATCTTTTAAATAACTCTCTGCCATTTGTACACCTGATGCTGCAGGAGCATAAAACGCTGAACCCTTTTCCAAATATTTAACAATTTCCGCACCACCTTTTTTCGTCCTCTCAATGATCTCATCTAATTTTTCTTTTCTAATTTTTCCCTCTTTTACCAAATCAATAATCTTTTTTCCGTTTACTTCAGTTGAGCCTAGCATTGCTACCATTGTATCTCCGTGTCCGCCAAGTACAAAAGATTTTATATCTTGAACACGTATATTTAATTCTTGTGACAAAAAATAAATAAATCTTGATGAGTCTAAAATTCCTGCCATACCTACTACTTTATGTTTTGGTAATCCTGAGTATTTTTGTAAAGCCATAACAATTACATCTAAAGGATTTGTGATGCATATAACAAATGCATTTGGTGATGTATTTTTTATTCCATTTGCTACTTGTTTTATAATTTTTAAATTTATTCCTAATAAATCATCTCTAGTCATCCCTGGTTTTCTTGGAACTCCAGCTGTAATTATAATTACATCAGAGTTTTTTGTATCTTCGTATTTATCAGTTCCAATTAAATTAACATTAAATTCATTAACTGGAGATGATTGAGCAATATCTAAAGCCTTACCTTTAGCTATACCTGAAGCAACGTCAAATAAAACTACATCTCCAAGCTCCTTTAAAGCTATTAAATGAGCTAATGTTCCTCCTATTTGACCTGCACCAATTAAAGTTATTTTTTTTTTCATGATTGTTTATTTCATAGTCGGCATAACAAACTCTGGATCTGATCTTAATCCTGAAGGCCATCTTGAAGTAATCGTTTTCAATTTTGTATAAAATCTTACCCCTTCAGGCCCATGCATATGTTGGTCACCAAATAAAGACCTTTTCCATCCCCCAAAACTATGAAATGCCATTGGTACTGGTATTGGTATGTTTATTCCTATCATGCCTATTTTTGCTTTATTTGAAAACGTTCTTCCAGAGTCACCGTCTCTCGTAAAAATACTAACACCATTCCCAAATTCATGATCATTAACCAGTTTAAGAGCTTCATCAAAATTTTTTGCTCTAACAACAGATAAGACTGGTCCAAATATTTCTTCTTTATAAATCCTCATATCTTTTGATACATGATCAAATAAACAACCTCCTATAAAATAACCATTTTCATATCCTTGAATTTTATAATTCCTACCGTCAACAACTAATTTGGCTCCCTCCTTAACACCTAAATCAACGTAACTTTTAACTTTAGCAAGATGCTCTTTTGTTACAAGAGGTCCCATTTCTGATTGTTTGTCCATGCCATGACCTACTTTTAAAGCCTCAACTTTTTTTGCTAGTGAGCTAACTAATTTATCTCCAATTCCACCAACAGCCACAGCAACCGACTGAGCCATACATCTTTCTCCAGCTGAACCATAAGCGGCACCCATTAGGCCATTAACTGCTTGTTCTAAATCACAGTCTGGCATGACAACACAATGATTTTTTGCACCTCCTAAAGCCTGAACTCTTTTTTCATTTTTAGCACAATTTTCATAAATGTATTTTGCTATCGGTGTTGATCCTACAAAGCTAATAGCTGCTACATCTTTATTGTTTATTAATGCATCAACAGCTTCTTTGTCACCATTCACTATGTTTAGTACACCATCGGGTAAACCTGCATCTTTAAGTAGCTCTGCTAATCTTATTGAGCATGAAGGATCTTTCTCTGAAGGTTTTAACACAAAAGTATTTCCGCAAGCTATTGCCATTGGGAACATCCACATAGGAACCATTGCAGGAAAATTAAAAGGAGTAATTCCTGCACATACGCCTATAGGCTGTCTAATTGACCAACTATCGACATTTGATCCAACATTTTCTGTAAATTCGCCTTTTAACATTTGCGGTATACCACAAGCGTATTCTACAACTTCTAAACCTCTTGTGAGTGATCCTTTTGCGTCTTCATAGACTTTTCCGTGCTCTGAAACTATTATTTTAGTTAATTCATCTGCATTTTTCTCTATCAGCTCTTTAAATTTAAACATTACTCTCGCTCTTTGCAATGGAGGCTTGTTCGCCCAGCTATCGAATGCTTTTTTTGCATTTTCGACAGCATCGTTAACATCTTTAGTTGTTGCTAATTTAACTTCTGCACTTTGTTCACCTGTTGCTGGATTAAAGACTTTACTGACTCTTTTAGACTCTCCAGAGAATCTTTTTCCATTAACAAAATGATGAATTGTTTTCATGTTGTAATTGAATAAATAAGCTTTTAGCTTGTTGCAAGCATTTTTTTAATAGAGCCGATAGCTTTTGCAGGATTAAGGCCTTTCGGGCATGAATTAGTGCAATTCATTATGGTATGACATCTATATAACTTCAATTCATCGGCAACTTTCTTCAGTCTTTCTTTTTTGTCACCATCTCTACTATCATTTATCCAACGATATGCCTGCAACAACACTGCTGGTCCTAAATACTTATCACCATTCCACCAGTAACTCGGGCATGAAGTAGAACAACAAGCACATAAGATACATTCGTAGTATCCATCTAATTTTTCTCTATCTTTTTGTGATTGTTTAAGTTCTGTTTTCTCTTGACCAGTTTGATCAACTTTTAACCAAGGTTGAATAGACTCATATTGTTTATATAAATTTGTTAAATCTCCAATTAAATCTTTAACTACTTTTAAATGCGGCAAAGGGTATATATTAAGGTCTCCATTTATATCTGAGTGAGATTTAATACATGCTAGACCATTAACGCCATCAATATTCATTGCACAAGACCCACAGACACCATGAGCACAAGACCTCCTGAAAGTTAATGATGGGTCTATTTCATTTTTAATCTTAAATAAAATATCTAAAACTTTCGGACCACAATTATCCATATCGACTTCAAATGTATCAATCCTTGGATTTTTCCCTGTCGAAGGATCCCATCTATATACATTTATTTTTCTTAGATTTTTAGAGTTGGTTTTATCTTTGAAGTAATTACCTACCTCAATTTTAGAATTTTGTGGTAGGCTAAATTGTGCCATTATTAATAAACTCTCTCCTTAGGTGGAAAATATTGAACATCATTTGTTAGAGTTCTAGAATGAACATCTCTATATTTTATTTCTACTTTGTTCCCGTTTTGCCAAGCCAAAGTATGTTTCATAAAATTTTTATCATCTCTTTTTGTAAAGTCTTCTCTGGCGTGCGCCCCTCTACTTTCCTTTCTATTGTAAGCCGAGTCCATAGTAGTTAATGCTTGGCTTATTAAATTGTCGAATTCCAAAGTTTCTACTAAATCAGTATTAAATAGCAAAGATTTGTCTTTAACAGAAATATCGCTCATACCTTCATAGGGCTCCCTAATTTGATTTACACCTTCTTTTAAGGTTTTTTCTGTTCTAAATACAGCGCATTTTGACTGCATTGTTTTCTGCATTTGTAATCTCAGCTCTGATGTTTTTGTAGATCCGTTTGAATTTCTAATTTTGTCAAATCTTTGCAAACATTTATCTGTTTCTAAATTCGACACCTCTTCATGTGTAGCTCCTGGTTTTACGATTTCAGCTGCTCTTTTAGCTGCAGCTCTACCAAATACAACTAGGTCTATAAGAGAATTAGAGCCCAACCTATTCGCACCATGCACCGAAACGCAGGCTGCTTCTCCTATTGCCATTAAACCAGGAACAGTTTTTTCAGATCCATTGAGTGTTAAAACCTCAGCCTTATAATTTGTTGGGATACCTCCCATATTATAGTGCACTGTTGGTACAACTGGTATTGGTTCTTTGCTCACGTCCACATTAGCAAATGTTTTGGCAGCCTCTGAAATTCCTGGAAGTCTCTCATCTATAACTTTTTTATCTATGTGGTCTAAATGAAGATTTATATGATCTTTATTTTTTCCAACGCCTCTTCCTTCGTTTATTTCCATTTCCATAGATCGGCTGACAACATCTCGAGATGCTAAATCTTTTGCATTAGGAGCATATCTTTCCATGAACCTTTCTCCTTTACCATTAACTAAAAATCCACCTTCACCTCTAACGCCTTCTGTTATTAGACAGCCTACTCCATAAATCCCAGTAGGATGAAACTGAACAAATTCCATATCCTGCAAAGGTAAACCTGCTCTTAAAACCATAGCGTTACCATCACCAGTGCAAGTATGGGCAGATGTAGCTGAATAATAAACTTTACCGTACCCTCCAGTTGCAATTATAGTAATGTGTGATCTAAATCTATGAATCGTCCCATCTGTTAAATTCCAAGCAATTACTCCCTTACATTCACCGTTTTTCATAATTAAATCTAAAGCAAAGTACTCAATAAAAAATTCGGTATTTTGTTTTAATGCTTGTCCGTACAATGTATGTAAAATAGCATGACCTGTTCTATCAGCAGCTGCACATGTTCTTTGTGCTGTGCCGTTACCATAATTTTTCGTCATACCACCAAAAGGTCTTTGATAAATTTTTCCATCTTCTGTTCTACTAAAAGGGACACCATATCTCTCTAGCTCAACTACTGCTCTTGGTGCTTCTTTGCATAAATACTCAATTGCATCTTGATCGCCAAGCCAGTCAGAGCCTTTTACCGTATCGTACATGTGCCATCTCCAATCATCTTCACCCATGTTTCCCAAAGCTGCGGAAATACCTCCTTGAGCTGCTGATGTGTGGCTTCGAGTTGGAAAAACTTTTGATATACAAGCAGTTTTTAAACCTGCTTCCGATAATCCAACAGCTGCTCTTAAGCCTGACCCACCAGCTCCAAGAACTACAACATCGTATTCGTGATCTATAATTTTATATGTGCTCATTTAATTAAGGATATATATACTTAAAATTGTTAATAATGGAATCGTTATAGCAAATAAATATAGTGCTTTATTTGCGACATTTTTGATTTTCTCGTCATGTAAATAATCCTCAAAAATCTCACTTATTGTCAGTGCTGAAAAAAAGAAAGCAATTACAATGAATACTGAAAATAATATTTTTGACGGTTGTTCGGAAAAAAAGGTTGTTATTTGAGAATGATTCTTATCATAAATTGAAACAAAATTTACCAAGAACCAAGCCATCAAGGGAATCAAAATTAATGAGCTAATTTTTGTAAAAAGCCACTTTTTTGTAGATGTATGCATTTAAAAAAAATTTCTCCCTAATATATAAAATAAAATTGTTAATACAAATGAACCAATGAAAGCAATCATACCTGTAATTTTTGCTACTTTTAAATCATAACCATACCCAGCATCCCAAACTAAATGTCTTAATTCATTTAAAATGTGAAAGCTAAAAGTCCAACACAAAGAAATAACAATAAATTTTCCAAAACTTGTGTTTAAAAAAACATTTACAGCTGAATAATTATTTTGACCAAAAATTATAAATATTGCCCAAACACAAATTAAAATTATTGCAAAAAAATTGATTACACCAACTATTCTATGAGTAATAGATAGTAAAGAGGAAATTTGCCATTTGTAAATTTGAAGATGAGGGCTAAGGGGATTATTATTTTCCATGCTTAATTTATAAACCAAAGTTATATTTTTTTCATCAAACTCTCTGCTATTTGAACTGTATTTAAAGCCGCTCCTTTTAATAAATTATCAGAAACTACCCACAAATTGATAGCTTTAATATTGGAATTGTCCTTTCTTATCCTAGAGATAAAAGTTGTATAGTCACCTTCGGCTTCTAAAGGAGTTATATAACCACCATCTTTTCTTTCATCAACAACTTTGCATCCAGGAGCTTTTTGAAGAATCCTAATTATATTTTCAAAATCATAAAGGTTTTCAAATTCAATATTAATTGACTCTGAATGCCCTGTTTTCACGGGAACCCTTACGCACGTTGCTGTAACTTCGATTTCATTATCTAAAATTTTTTTTGTCTCATTAGTCATTTTCAATTCCTCTTTTGTGTACCCATCTTTTTCAAAAACGTCGATGTGAGGTATTAAATTAAATGCTATTTGTTTCGTAAAGTTTTGAGAGTTAATTTTTTTTCCCTCTAAATATTTTTTTGATTGATCGAATAGCTCATCCATTGATTCTTTGCCAGCACCAGATACAGCTTGGTAAGTTGAGACTACTACTCTTTTAATTTTGTACTCATCATGTAAAGGTTTTAATGCTAAAACCATTTGCATTGTCGAGCAGTTTGGATTGGAAATTATATTGTTATGTTTATCAAGAGCTTCAGGATTAACTTCTGAAACAACAAGTGGAACATCTTTTTGCATTCTAAAATAACTTGAGTTGTCAATTATTATAGTTTTTTTTGATGCTTTTGGAGCCCATTCTTTTGCGATCTTACTTCCTGCTGCAAAAAAAGTAATTTGTGCTTTAGAAAAATCATAATTTTCTAAAACCTCAATCTCAATTTCTTTATTTCTAAATTTAATTTTTTTTCCAGCACTTTTTGAAGAGGCTACTAAAAAAAGGTTGTCGAGTTTAATTTTAGATTTCTCTAAAATTTCAATTGTTTTTCTTCCAACATTACCTGAGGCACCAATAATTGCAAAATTCATAATGATTTACTTTATTTCAATTTTGCAATAATTGCATCACCCATGTCAGTTGTAGAAACCTCTTTCATATTTTTTGACATTATATCTTTAGTTCTTAATCCTTCGTCAAGAACGCTTTGAACTGCTTTATCAATTTGGTCGGCTTCTTTACTAAGATCTAAAGAATATCTTAAAGCCATTGATAAACTTAAAATTGTAGCTATTGGATTTGCTATGTTTTTACCTTCAATATCTGGAGCTGATCCGTGAACAGGTTCGTAAAGAGATCTTATTCTTCCGTTTTTATCTTTTGAACCTAACGAAGCAGAGGGTAAAAGTCCAAGCGAACCAGTCAACATTGCAGCTTCATCAGAAAGCATATCACCAAACAAATTATCAGCTAATATCACATCGAACTGTTTTGGATGCCTTAAAAGCTGCATGGCACAATTATCGGCTAACATGTGATTTAGCTCAACTTTTTTAAATTCTTTATCTTTTATAACCTGAACTTCTTCCCTCCATAACACGCCTGCTTCCATTACATTTGATTTTTCACAAGATGTAACTTTGTTTCTTCTTTTTTTTGCCAAATCAAAAGCTACACGAGCAATTCTATGAATTTCTGATGTTGTATAAGTGTGAGTGTTAACACCTTTCCTTTGATTATTTTCCATTGGTTCGATGCCTCTTGGTTCACCAAAATAAATACCGCCGGTTAATTCTCTTACTATCATTATGTCTAAACCTGATACAATTTCTGGTTTTAACGTTGAGGAGTCAACTAATTGTTTAAAGCAAATCGCTGGTCTCAAGTTTGCAAAGAGTTTTAATTCTTTTCTAAGTTTTAAAAGAGCTCTCTCTGGTTTTTTTGAAAATTCTAAGTTATCCCATTTAGGTCCACCACATGCACCTAGTATTACTGCGTCTGACTCTAAAGATTTATAAAAAACCTCATCTGTAATTGGAACTTTATTAGCATCGATAGATGCGCCTCCAATTAACTCTTGACTTAATACGAAATCTAAAGATTTTGTTTTATTCATCCAATCTAGTATTTTTCTTACTTCACCAATTACCTCTGGACCAATACCATCACCTGGTAAAAGTAAAATTTTCCTAGTTTTAGGCATTATTTAAAACCCAAGGTTTTGTATTTTGTAATTTTTTTTCATAGTCATCTACTTTAGAAATTTTTTCCATTGAGAGGGCTATATCATCTAGTCCTTCCATCAAACATTTCTTTTTAAAAGGATCTAGATCAAACTTTGCAACTTTATTTCCGTATTTTATTTCTTGCTTTTCTAAACTTATTTCAATTTCTTCTTTCCTCTTACAATACTCAGCTAACTCAACAACAATTTTTTCGTCGATCTTAATTGGAAGAATTCCATTTTTAAAACAATTGTTGTAAAAAATATCTGCAAAACTCGAGCTTATTACACTTTTTATACCAAAATCAGAAAGGGCCCATGGGGCGTGCTCTCTGGATGAACCGCATCCAAAATTTTTGCCAGCTAAAAGAATTTTAGATTTGTTATATGGTTCCTTATTAAGAATAAAATCTGAAATTTTGTTTCCGTTTTCATCATATCGCATTTCATAGAACAGACTTTTTCCTAAACCTGTTCTTTTAATAGTTTTTAAAAATTGCTTAGGGATAATCATATCAGTATCAATATTTTGTAATGATAAATATGATGGTATTGATTTAAGATTATTAAATTTTTCCATTCTATATTTCTCTTACGTCTGCTAACCGCCCTTTAATTGCAGCTGCAATAGCCATACCTGGACTAACTAGATGTGTTCTTCCGCCACGACCTTGTCTGCCTTCAAAATTTCTATTTGATGTGGATGCGCATCTTTCTTTTGGCTTTAATTGGTCTGGATTCATTCCTAAACACATAGAACAACCGGGTTCTCTCCACTCAAAGCCTGCGTTTTTAAAAATTTTATCTAATCCCTCTTTTTCTGCCTGCTCTTTAACTAATCCAGATCCCGGTACAACCATTGCACTAACATTATCGGCAATCCTTTTACCTTTCAAAAGATCGGCAGCCAATCTTAGATCCTCTATTCTTCCATTTGTACAACTACCAATAAAAATCTTATCAATTTTTATATCTGAAATTTTAGTATTTGCTTTTAAACCCATATATTCAAGCGATCTTTTCATAGCCATTTTTCTATCTTCATTTTTTTCATTTTCAGGATCAGGCACAATGCCAGTTACTGGTGATACGTCTTGAGGCGAAGTCCCCCAAGTAACCAATGGTTCTATATTTTTCCCATCTATATTAATTTCTTTATCAAATTTGCAATCTTTGTCTGAATACAATGTCCTCCAAAATTCTACGGCTTTATTCCAATTTTCTCCTTTAGGCGACATGGTTTTACCTTTTAAATAACTAAAAGTCTTTTCGTCTGGTGCAATTAAACCCGCTCTAGCACCAGCTTCAATAGTCATATTACAAACAGTCATTCTCTCTTCCATGCTTAAGTTTTTGATCACATCTCCAGCGAATTCAACTACATATCCAGTTCCACCCGCAGTTCCAATCGTACCAATAATTTTTAATATTACATCTTTTGCTGTAACACCTTTTGGTAAATTGCCATTCACGTTTATTCTTAAATTTTTTGATTTCTTCTGCATTAAAGTTTGCGTAGCAAGAACATGTTCAACTTCAGATGTTCCTATTCCAAAAGCTAATGCTCCGAAAGCTCCATGTGTTGCTGTATGACTATCACCACAAACTATTACTGTACCTGGCTGAGTGAAACCTTGTTCGGGTCCTATAATATGGACTATACCTTGACGCTTATCATTTACATCAAAAAGTTCTACTCCAAAGTCTTTGCAGTTTTTCCTTAATGTTTCGACTTGTATTCTAGAATCCTCATCATTTATACCTTTAGATCTATCGGTTGTAGGAACATTATGGTCAGGCACTGCAAGTGTTAATTCTGGTCGTCTAACTTTTCTTTTTTGTAATCTGAGACCTTCAAAAGCTTGGGGGCTTGTAACTTCATGAACTAAATGTCTATCTACATAAATTAATGATGTTCCATCACTTTGTTCATGAACAAGATGGTTTTCCCATATCTTATCGTATAGAGTTTTAGACATTTAATTTTATTTTTTTTCGCTAGTTGGCTTCTCAGCTTTAGCTTCGACTTTTTCAACTTTTTTAGCCTCTTGCTTAACTTCTTCAGCTTTAGTCTCTTGCTTAACAGGCTCGGTCGTTTTTACTTTTGTTTCCTCAGGCTTAACAGAAACATCAACACCAATTTTTTTTTTTATTTTTTCAGCAATTCTTGCAGATTTTCCTTTTCTATCTCTTAAATAATATAGTTTGGCTCTTCTTACTTTTCCTGTTCTTATTACTTTAATTGAATCTACATTAGGACTGTAAAGAGCAAAAGTTCTCTCTACTCCCTCACCAAACGAAATTTTTCTTACTGTAAAAGATGAGTTTATGTCTCTATTTTTTTTTGCAATACAAACACCTTCGAAGAATTGAATTCTCTCTCTTTTACCTTCTACAATTTTAACACCAACTTTTATTGTATCTCCCGGAGAAAAGTCTGTAATTTTTTTATTAGCAACTATTTTCTTAATTGCTGCTTTATTTATGTCTTCAATGTTTTTCATTTTTTTTCTCTAAATATTTTTTCCAAAGATCTGGTCTCTGGCGACGTGTTATAGCCTCAGATTGAGATAAACGCCACCCTTTTATTTTGGCATGATCACCTGAAAATAAGACCTCTGGTGGGCTTTTACCTTCCCATTCTCTTGGTTTAGTATATTGAGGGTATTCTAAAAGATGATTTTCAAAACTTTCTTCTTTAATGGAGTCTTTATTTCCAAGCACTCCCGGTAACAATCGAACTAAAGAATCAATGATCACAAAAGAAGCTGGCTCTCCCCCTGATAGGACAAAATCACCCAAACTATATTCTTCAATATTTCTTGTCTCTAAGAGTCTTTGATCAACACCCTCAAAATGACCACAGATAAGGTTTACATTTTTTTCTTTACTTAAAGATCTTGCAACGTTTTGATCAAATTTTTTACCTCTTGGAGATAAGTAGATAATTTTTTCACCTTTTTTTATATTATTATCAAGCGCTGATGCTAATATATCAGGACGTAAAAGCATTCCACTTCCTCCGCCAAAAGGAGTGTCGTCTACAGTACCGTGATTATCTTTTGAATAATCTCTAATATTAATTACTTTTAAATTCCAAATCTTGTTTTCCTTTGCCTTTTTAAATATCCCTATATCTAATGGTCCAGGAAATAGATCTGGATATAAAGTAAAAATTTTTACCTCTAACATCTCTAATTACCTTTTAGTTAAGCCTTTTTTTCTTCCTTCTTTGGCTCTTCTTTTTTGGCCTCTGCTTTAGGTTGTTCCTTTTTAGGTTCTTCCTTTTTAGCCTCTGCCTTAGGTTGTTCCTTTTTAGGTTCTTCCTTTTTAGCCTCTGCCTTAGGTTGTTCCTTTTTAGGATCCTCTTTTTTTGCTTCAGCTTTTTGATCTGGCTTTTTACTGTCAGCTGCTGGAGCTTCTTTTTTAGTTTCTTCTTTTTTATCTCCTTCAGTTTTTTTTCTATCTTTTTTTGGTACTGCCTTTTGAGGATTATTCCCAGGTTTTGGCATTGGCATTAACTGCACCTCTCCTAGTAATCTAGAAACTCTCATCGTTGGCTGAGCTCCTTTGCTCATCCAATATTTTACTCTTTCTGCCTCTACTTTTATTCTTTCCTTTTTATCTTTAGGGAGTAACGGATTGTAAGAGCCAATTTTTTCAATAAATTTTCCATCTCTTGGGTATCTACTGTCAGCAATTACAATTTTATAAATGGGTCTTTTTCTTACACCACCCATTGATAGTCTTATTCTTAACATTTTATACCTTTCATTTTAGTTGATTAAGCATTTCATCTGGGATCATCCCTGATGGAATTTTTTTTCCTTGAGACATTTTTTTCATCATGTCTGACATCATTTTGAATTGTTTTAATAATTTGTTTATTTTTGAAACATCTACACCTGCTCCTTTGGAAATTCTTTTACGTCTTGATCCACTAATAATTTTTGGATTTTCTCTTTCATTTTTAGTCATTGATAAAATAATTGCTTCATTCTCCACTAACATTTTTTCATCTATATTTGCTTGATCCATTTTTGCTTTCATTTTATTCACTCCTGGCAACATAGACATAACACCTTCCATTCCACCCATTTTTTTCATTTGCCTTAATTGCGAAAGATATGAGTCCATTGTAAATATCCCTTTTTTTAATTCATCTTCTGTCTCTTTAATTTTTTCTTCACTTAAATCTTGTTGAGCTTTTTCTACTAGAGTTACTACATCGCCCATTCCCAAAATTCTATTAGCTAATCGATCAGGATGAAAAAGTTCAAGATCTGTGATTTTTTCTCCAACACCAATATACTTAATTGGTTTACCGGTCACATGTTTCATGCTTAATGCTGCGCCACCTCGAGCATCACCATCAACTCGTGTAAGGATAATTCCAGAGAGATTTACAGCAGTGTCAAATTCTTTTGCAACATTTACGGCTATCTGTCCTGTTAATGAATCAGCTACTAAAATTGTTTCGGCTGGTTTTGTAATATCTTTTATTTGCTTTATCTCAGACATCATTGGTAAATCTATCTGGGTTCTTCCTGCAGTATCAAATATTATAACGTCTGAGCCATTGAGGTTAGCAGCATTTAGTGCTCTTTTAGTAATGTCGATTGGTTGTTGCTTTTCAATTATAGGCAAACATTGGATACTGTTTGCTTCAGCAAGTAATTTAAGTTGTTCTTGAGCAGCAGGTCTGTAAACGTCTAAACTAACTAACATTACTTTTTTTTTAAAACTCCTCTCTATATTTTTTGCTAACTTTGCTGCAGAAGTTGTTTTACCTGAACCTTGTAGCCCAACTAATAAAAGAGAAACTGGTGGAACAGCTTTGAAGTTAAGTTCTTCGTTTTTAGAGCCTAAAATATTTACCAGTTCATCGTAAACAACTTTAACTATCATCTGCCCAGCAGATGTTGATTTTATAATTTCTTTACCAATAGCTTTTGGTTTTACATTGGCTATAAATTCTTTAGTAACTGGAAGAGCCACATCAGCCTCTAATAAAGCTAATCTTATCTCTTTTAAGCCAGAGTCAACTTGCTCCTCAGTCAAAGAGGGAGCACTTTTTAGCTTAGAAAAAATATTTTCTAATTTATTTGTTAAATTTTCAAACATTTTTATAACGTCCAACACCTATCGCACTAGTGGGCGAACCTTCGCTGACTAGTGTCGACGCTCTTGATTTCAAGAGCACCGCAAAAACAAGTGTATTTGCGGAAAGTTCGTGGAAACTACAATTTGGGGTTTTAAAAGTCAATGAATAATTATACTAATCAATTATGGCAACGATTAACGCATATAAAATGGATGGATTGGGTAATGATTTCATTATTATCGATAGAAGATCAAGTCCTATCAACTTGACCAAAGATAAAATTATTGAGTTGGGAAAAAGAAGTAACATTGGTTTTGATCAAATAATTTTTATTGAAAAGGAAAAAGAAAATTCTTTTCCTATAACAATTTTTAATTCTGACGGTGGTGAAGTAAGTGCGTGCGGCAATGGTTCGAGATGTGTTGCCTATCTTTTGAGTAAAAATTTAAATGCTAACCAAATTAAATTAAAAACAAGTAATCGAAGTCTCAATGCTAAAATTGTTGGAAATTTAATGGTAGAACTTGAGATGGGAAAACCTTTATTTAATTTTGAAGATATTCCGTTATCAAAAAAAGTAAATACTGCTGACGTCTCGCTAGATATCAAAGGCAAAAAGTTTACTGGTGGGTTTTGTCTTAATGTAGGAAACCCCCACATAGTTTTTTTCGTAGATGATTGTTTTGAATACGATTTGAAAGTAATAGGACCTTTAATTGAAAATCATGAATTATTTCCCGAAAAAACAAATGTAACATTTGCTCAAATTTTAGATAAAAGAAATATTTTAGTTAATGTTTGGGAAAGAGGTGCTGGGCTTACTAAAGCATGTGGAACAGCAGCTTGTGCAACAGCTGTTGCTGGAAAAAATAACAAATTAGTAGAAAACGAAGTTGCTATTAAATTTAAAGAGGGGATCTTAAATATAGTTTTAGATGAAAAAAATAATATATTTATGTCTGGTCCAGTGTCAGAAATAAAGAATATAAAAGTAGAAATATAAAATGGGAATTTTTGATAAGTTTAAATCAGGACTTGGAAAAAGTTCATTGAGTCTTACAGACGGTTTTAAAAATATTTTTTCTAAAAAAAAGATTGACTCCGCCATTCTTGAAGAATTTGAGGAATTAATCATTTCATCCGATGCCGGTGTTGATGTAGCAAAAGAGCTTAGAAAAGATTTTGAAACCTTAAAGGTTGATAAAAAATTAGACAATCACAAAGAAATTTTAAAACTATTAGCTGATAAATTAGCGATAAATCTCCAAAAGTACGAAAAAGATTTAAGCCTAATGGGGAATGCAAAATCTGCTGTGATTGTAGTATCTGGTGTAAATGGCGTTGGAAAAACAACTAGTATTGGAAAACTTGGAAAATATTTTAAAGATAATAATAGATCCGTAGTTTTTGGAGCTGCCGATACTTTTAGAGCAGCTGCCATAGATCAGCTGCAAGTTTGGGCTGCAAAAGTAAAAGTAGATATAATTAAATCGCAAATTAATAGTGACCCAGCCTCTGTTGCTTTTAAAACTGCTGAATTTGCCAAAAAAAATGAAATTGATGTCGCTTTGATAGATACAGCAGGAAGATTACAAAATAAAAAGAATTTAATGGAAGAATACAAAAAAATTATTAATGTCTTGAAAAAAATTGATGAGTCTTTTCCTAATGAGGTAATTCTTGTTCTTGATGCAACCACAGGGCAAAATGCAATAAATCAAGTTGAGGAATTTAGTAAAATTCATAATCTCACAGGTCTTATAATTACAAAACTTGATAGCACCGCTAAGGGCGGGGTAGTTTTGGCTATTTGCAAAAAATATAATTTACCTATAGTTGCAATTGGAATGGGAGAAAAGGAAGATGACTTACAACCTTTTAATGCTGAGTATTTTTCAAAAGCTTTGTTAGGTATTGAAGTCTAAAAATTTTCTCAAAGCATTCATCAGTTGATCATTAAATTCCATCATGTGATCATCATTTTCAGAAAAGTAACTAAACTTGGGTTGATTAGCCTTCTCAAATAATTCTGCTCCCATTTTAAAAGGGACAACATCATCTTTCTTACCGTGCATAACCAAAATAGGAATATTTATATTTTTAATCTTTTTCAGAGAATCGTATCTGTCTTTTATTAACAAATCGATTGGCAAATATGGGTAATAAATTTTTGCTGCATCAGCGATCGAAGTAAAAGGTGACTCTAAAACAATGCCAGAAAAGGAATTATTCTGGCCCAATTCTGTAGCAATACCAGTACCTAATGATTCTCCATATAAAATAATATTTTTGTTTTCAATTCCATAATTATTAAGCCACACAACTGATTTTCTGGCATCATTATATAAATTTTCCTCGGTTGGTTTGCCTGGATTACCACTGAACCCTCTCCATGATATAATAAGAATATTTACTTCCAATTTATATAATTCATTAAGCTTATGAACCCTATTAGTTAAATCACCTGCATTACCATGAAAGTATAAAATTGTTTTATATTTTTTTAAGTTTTTTTCTAAAAACCATGATTTAAGTTTAATATCTTTATCGACCTCAATAAAAACTTCTTTATATTCAAATTGAATTTCGTCTCCCGTGTAGTTATTTTCACTTGGGTGATAAAGTAATTTTCTTTGGTACAAATAAGTAAAAAGTATAATTATGATGTAAGCTAATATAATTGATGATAAAGCTAAATAAAGATACTTCATACTTTTTTTCTAGCGAGATAAACTCCAGTAAAGACCAGTAAGCCACCTAAATAATGAAAACTAAGAAGAGGTTCATCAAAAATTATAATTCCAAAGATAGAGCCATAGACTGCAAATAAATATAAAGTAAATCCAGCAAAGGAGGCACCTACATATTTTTGTAAACGAGTATATAAAGTGAAGGCTATAATACTAGGAGAAATAGCGGCAAATATTATCCAGAATAAAAATGTCTGATTATAGTTCGTCTTAGCAAAGTAAATATTTTCTAAAACAAAAAATGGGAAAAGTGATATAAATCCAAACATTGCAATTAAAGTGAATCGAGCCATTAAACTAAATTTTGATTTCCAATTTAATAAATAAATTGAGTAAAGAGCCCAACCTAAAGCTGCACCTAAAACCCATAAGTCACCTATTGTAAAATTTAAGTTGATTAAAAAGTCTAAATTACCTTTAGATATAATTGTAAAAACGCCTGAAATACAAATTAATAAGCCCATTATCCTAAAAAAATTAATTTTTTCTTTAAAGAATAAAATTGATAAAAAAATTATTATTACTGGTGAAGAAGTATAGATTATTCCAATATTTGCCATTGTTGTTGTCATTCCTGCAAGATTTGGGAAAGCCCCACATATACCACAACCCATTGAGCCTAAGAAAAAAAGCTTAAAAAACTCTTTATTAAAGTCTTTTTTATTTTTTAAGATTTCGTTAAAAAAAAATGGAAATAATATAATGAATACAGTTAACCATCGCCAAAATGCTAGAGAAATAGGAGGTACTGACTCAACGCCGCCTCTTGCTACAATAGTGTTTGTGGCCATAAAGATTGGCTGGATTAACAAAAGTAAATAAGGAGCGTAAGGATTATTTTTTGTCAATGAAGGCTTCATAGAACATCATTACAATTACCATGGCCATTAAAATATAAACAGGAAGCACGTCAAAAAAACCAATCATCATTGATCTAGTTAGTGTAGTAGCTAACCCAATTAAAAAAAGGGTGCAAAGCGCAACGCCAATTATTATTGTAACTTTATCCTTCATCTTTACAATTTTTTTCAAGCCAGTTAGCTGTTCCTAAAAATCTTAAATCATCAAGTTTATCACCAACCAACTGTACTCCTAATGGTAAGTCATTTTCACCTGTAAGTAAAGGTAATGAAATTGTGGGCAAACCAAGATAAGTCCAGATTTTTTGGAAGTCTGCACTTCCAGTAGATTTTAGTCCTTTATCAGCAACTCCGCTTGAAGATGGAGTAATAATTCCGTGGTAATCTTCAAAAACTTCTTTATAGGACTCATAACTTTGTTTCATAAAATCTGAAGCATCACCATATTCTTTTGCTGAATATTTTAATCCTCTAGAGATAGCTTCTCTCATTTCTTTTGAAAGTTTAGTTTTATCTTTTTTATAGTAAACTTGAAAATTATTTGCCATATCAACTTCATGAATGATTTGATGATACTTTGGTATGTCTTCAAAGTATGACGGTGTATCAAAAACCTCTATGTTTTTTTTGAAGTTTTTAATTAGAAATTCAAAAGCTTGCTGTGATTTTTTATTTATATTTTTCCAATTTTTCGTTTTATAAAAAATAAACTTTGGATCAAAAACTGGTCCTTTCTCACATTCCTGAATCATGTTGTCAGCAGCGAAATAAATTGTTGAGGAGTCATGTAAATCTTTTCTAATTAATGATTTAGCTAATAATGCAACATCTTTTACACTCTTACCAAATACGCCCATTGTATCTAGTTTATCCGAAACTTTTAAAACACCGTTTCTAGAGATTAATCCATACGAGGGTTTGTATCCAACTACACCACAATATGATGCCGGCCTGATTACCGATCCTCCAGTTTGAGAACCCACAGATAATGGTGCCATATGAGCTGCAATTGCTGCTGCTGATCCACTTGACGATCCCCCTGGTGTTCTTGAGTAATCATGAGGATTTTTTGTTTTAGATGGATGTATATATGCAAGTTCACAAGTAACAGTTTTACCCATGATAATTGCCCCTGAATTTTTTAATAAGTTTACAATTTCCGAGTCTTGTGAACTAGACATTTTTTTTCTAAATACTGTCCCGCATTCAGTTGGCATATCATACGTACCTATAATATCCTTAATTGCAACTGGCATTCCGTGCAATGGTCCCAGGGGTTTTCCAGATTTTCTATAAGTGTCAGCTTCTTCAGCTTTTTCTAATAAAAGTTTTTTGTCTAAAAATTGCCAAGCCTGTACATCTTTCTCATATTTTTTAATTCTATCTAAATAAGCTTTGCAAAGATCTAAAGAGGAAATTTCACCAGAATGAAGTTTTTGTGATAAATCGTAAGCACTTAAAGATGTAACGTCTATCATTTAAATTGTTAATTAGCGAATAATGTATCTGGCAACCAAAGAGCTATTCCTGGAAATAGATACATTAAAAACATGGCAAATATAACAATACCTAGGAAAGGCATAATGCCTCTAAATATTTCCATTAACTCTACATTTTTAGATTGGACACCTTTTAAATAGTAGGCGGACATTGCCATCGGGGGTGTTAAAAATGAAGTTTGTAAATTCAAAGCGATAAGCATTGCGAAAAAATAAGGATTTACCTCGAAGAAAGCTACTAAAGGTAAAAATATTGGAACAAATATAATTAAAATTTCCGTCCACTCCAGTGGCCAACCTAATAAGAAAATAATTATTTGTGTGATTACTAAGAATTGCCATGGTTGTAAATTCATTGATTTAAAGAAATGCTCAAAAACTTCATGGCCACCTAAGTAAGAAAAAACAGATGCGAAAGTCCAAGAGCCAATGAATAACCACATTATCATTGCAGTTGTCTTTGCTGTTAGAAATACAGACTCTTTAAAATTTTTCCATTTTAAAGTCTTGTAAAAATAAGAAAGCACTAATGCACCAAAGGCTCCTACTGCTGCAGCCTCTGCAGGTGTAGCAAGTCCTCCTAAAATAGTTCCCAATACTAATATTATTAATGAGAAAAGTGGTAAGAACGAAACCATTACCTCTTTTAAAATTTCAGATCTTGGCGGAATATCCTCTTTTGGAGGTTTAGGCGCTATTGATGGATTAAAATAAGCAAGTATAACTGCGTACAATATATAAAGACCAGCTAATAATAATCCTGGGAAAATTGCTGCTGCAAACAATCTTAAAGGTGAAAGCTGAGCAATAACTGAGTAAACAATTAACATGATACTTGGAGGAATCAAAATTCCTAAACATCCACCAGAACAAATTACTCCTGAGGCAAATTTTTTATCATATCCTGCCCTTATCATTGCAGGCCATGCAAGTAATCCCATTAGTGTAACAACAGCACCAATAATTCCTGTCGCTGTTGAAAATAAAGCGCAAGTAACAAGCGCGGCAACAGCCATAGAAGCTGGTAATCTATGAGATGCTAGTCTGATCGCAAAAAACAGTCTAGAAACTATTCCGGCTCTCTCAACTAAGTAGCCCATAAATAAAAAGAGTGGGACGGCGGTTAAAACAGTATTATCCATCACTGTATAAGTGTTCTGAACAAATAATTGGAAAATTCTATTATCAAAAAGATGTTCCATTCTAGTGGGATCAAAATAAGCGTAGTAACCAAAACCAACTCCCATCGCCATTAAAGTAAATGCGATAGGAAAACCTAGCAGTACAGCAAATAAGAAAATTGACATCATTAAAATTGCTATTTCTGGATTGGTTAAACTAAATAACATCTTTTTGATCCTCGTCTTGTGAAGTTCGCATTAACATTTTTTCTGTCTCCTCTGCTACTACCATTCGAGCAGGCCAGTGACCGGTTTGAATACAAATAATTGCTCTACAAACTTCGCTGATACCCTGGATAACCAATAAAATTCCTGCTGCAGGTATCAAAGATTTAGCCATATAAATTTGTATTTGTGCTGGACTATTCCAGCTTGTTTCTTTTATCTTCCATGCAAGCGAAGCATATTCATAACCATAAAAAGCTAAAGCAAGAACTCCAGGAAAGAAAAAAATAAAATATAAAATTAAATCTATGTAACCTTGTGTTCTTGGTTTAAAAAGTCTGTAAATTACATCACCTCTTACATGAGCTTCTGTAGATAAAGTGTATGCGCCTGCCATCATAAAAATTGCGCCATACATTTGTAAACTAAAATCGAAATTCCATAAGGTAGGAGCATTGAAAGCATATGCCATAACTACTTCATAACAAGTTCCTCCCATTAAAATTACGATACACCATGAAAATGCCTTTCCTACGGAAGTACTTAAAGTATCTGCAAAATGAATAAATCCCCTCATGAAATTTTAAACTATTCTAATTTTTTTATAATTTCCATAAAAAAAGGGGGCGCAAATACGCCCCCTTTTATGTTTAAAATATAATTAAATTTTAACTTTTGCTATTGAACCGAACTCATTCTCGTAAGCCAACTTGTAATTAGGTTGGTTCATGAGTAAGTATTTCATAACTCTCTTAGCATAAGCTTTTTGTGAGTCTACAATCTTTTTAAAGAATGGATCTTTCTTATTGAAATCACCAATTACTTTATCCCAACCTTTTAGTTGTTGAGCTAAGATCGCATCTGACGTTTGATACACATTTACTTTGTGCTGGTTCATCAATTTAGATAAGTCAGCAGAGTATCTTACTAATGCTTTAAAGTAGTTATCACTGTTCGCAGCATAAGCAGCATTTTTTAGAATAGCCTGATGTTTAGGCGATAATCCATTAAATGTCTTCTTATTAACCGGGATTTCAAACATCTCTTGTGATTGGTGGAAGCTTCCTAAGTGATAATGCTTAGAAACATCTTGCATACCAAATTGAGAGTCTGATGTTGGGTTGTTAAACTCAGCAGCTTCAATCAAACCTGTCTTCATTGCAGGCTGAATTTCACCACCTGGTAATTGTCTTACAACCATTCCCATTGCTGTTAATACGTTAGTAGCTAGTCCTACTGTTCTGTACTTCATACCTTTTACATCAGATACTTTTGTTACGTTCTTTTTAAACCATCCAAAAGGCTGTGCAGGCATTGGCATATGGAAGAAACCAATATAATCGAAACCAACTTTTGCAAGTGTTTCATCATATAGTTTTCTACCTCCACCATACTCTATCCATCCCATAATTTCTTGAGATGACATTCCGTATGACGGACCAGTACCGAATAAAGAAGCTGCTGGATTTTTTCCATACCAATAAGCTGTTACCCAGTGTCCCATATCAAGTACACCTGAACTTACTGCTTGTCCAATTTCCGAAGTCTTAACTACAGCTCCAACTGGCTGAAGATCAATTTTTAATTCACCTCCAGACATGTCGCCTACCATTTTTGCGTAGTCGCCAGCCATTTCAAAGAAAATGTTAGCGCCTGACGGCCAAGCCGCTTGCATCTTTAAAGTTTGAGGAGCACCAAATGCAACGTTAGGCATTGCAACTGTTGCTGCCGCTGCAGCACCCGTAGCTGCTGCTGCTTTAAAGAACTTACGTCTTGATGGAGTTTTTACTCCTTTTTTTATTTTTGACATATGTCCTCCGTTAGTTAATTAACGTAAATATTTAAGCACAATCTCAAATCAGAGTCTCGATATATTTTAGAATAATTTTAAAGTAAAATAATAGATTCAATCTATAGGTGTACTAATTA
>CACFKZ010000003.1 GCA_902566945.1 uncultured Pelagibacteraceae bacterium
GACTACTTAATTCTTGGTGTACCAACGAGATTTTTTAGAGATTGGATAGTTTCTAGATATTTAGACAAAATTCTGGAACAAGTAAAAAATTTCAAATTAAGCCTTAACAGAATTGAATTCAAAATTATTGAGGAAAATAAACAAAATCAAGAATTACTTAAAATTGATGAATTAAACAAAGTTACAGAAATAAAAGACTCAATTTTAAATTATAATAGGTTAAATCCCAAGTTGAGCTTTCAAAACTTTATTGCTGGAAAAAGTAACGATATTGCTTTGTCTTATTCAAAGAAAGTATGTGAGCACGTTTCAAGGTATAACCCCCTTTATATATGCGGCGGCGTAGGTCTTGGTAAGACCCATTTATTAAACGCTATAGGCTTAGAATTACAACCTAATAATAACGTAATGTTCATTTCTGCTGAGAGATTTATGTATCATTTTATTAAATCAATTAAAAAAAATGATATGGTGAATTTCAAAGATTTTTTTAGAAAATCTTCGGTTTTTATTATTGACGACATACAATTTGTAAGCGGCAAAGAGAGTTTGCAAGAAGAATTTTTCCATACTTTCAATAATTTAATTGAAAAAGGATCCCAAATAATTATTTCAGCGGATAGACCTCCAATGAAATTAGACCGAATCCAAGAGAGAATAAAATCTAGACTTGCTGGCGGTCTTGTTGTGGACATTGAAACTCCTGATTTAGACTTGAAAATACAAATATTGAAGAAAAAAATTGAAGAGATAGAAAATCAATTTAAAGAAAACATTAACTTAAGTAACGAAATTATAAATTTTATAGCTACAGAATGTAAAACCAATATTAGAGAATTAATTGGAGTACTAAACAGGGTAATAGCATTTAGTAGAGTTCATAACAAAACACCATTATCAATATCAGACTGTAAAAGTATTTTGAAAGATGTTTTTAATCAAATAAAAATAATCACCGTTGATAAAATACAAAATGTTGTTTCAAATTATTTCAATATTGCTTTAAGTGAGATGTTATCGCAAAGGAGATCCAGACCTCTTGCTAGACCAAGACAAATTGCAATGTATTTGTCTAAAAAGATGACCTCTAGATCCTTACCGGAAATTGGAAGAAGATTTGCAAATAGAGATCATACTACTGTAATTCATGCAGTTAAAACAATTACTAGATTGTCAGAACAAGATGACGAAATGAAAAAAAACTTGAGTCAGATAAAAAGTCTTTTATTAGAACAATAATAAAATGCAGTTTAAAATTAAGAGAGATATTTTACTAAAATCTTTAAATTTTGTTCAAGGTGTTGTAGAAAAAAAAAATACTTTACCTATTCTTTCAAACGTATTATTGCAACTTAAAAATAATAAATTATCAATAGTTGCTACAGATTTAGATATTATTTTTTACGATGAAATTAAAAATGTTGAAGTTCTTACAGAAGGAAGCACAACTACATCGGCAGCGATATTATATGATATTTTAAGAAAAATATCTTCAAATGCTGAACTAAATTTTGAACAAAAAACAGAAAATAAATTATCACTTAAAAGTGAAAACTCTAATTTTAGTTTATTATGTCTTCCCACAGATAATTTTCCAAGTTTTGCAGAAGAATTTGAAGCTAATGAGGTCAAACTTAATAGGGATAAATTTTTAAAGCTTTTAAATAAAACAAGAATTTCTATATCAAATGATGACACAAGACATTATTTAAATGGAGTTTTTATACACATTACAGAGGCCCATGGAAGAAGTTTTCTAACTGGCGTTGCTACCGACAGTCACAGACTTTCCTCAAGCAGTTTGGAGATAGATGAGAAAGGATCAATTTTAATACCATTCATTTTGCCTCGAAAAACTGTATTTCAGCTATGCACACTACTTGCAGAAACAAATGATTCATTAATAATGCAAACTAGTGAAAATAAGGTCAAGTTTGCTATTGGTAATATAAAACTAATATCAAAAGTAATTGATGGAAAATTTCCAGACTATAAAAAAGTGGTACCGATTAATAATGATAAAAGACTAACAGTTTCTACAAAAGATTTTATTAGTTCTATTGAAAGGGTCGCAAGTGTATCATTGGATAGAAAAGAGGGTGTAAAATTAGCAATAAACAAAGATAATATTCATTTTTCTGTAAATAGCGCCAATTCAGGTGAAGGCAATGAAATAATTAAAGCAGAATTTAGCTCAGACAATCTATCAGTTAGTTTCAACTCTAAATATTTGACAGATATAGCCTCTGAAGTTGAGGACAGTAAATTAAGATTAAATTTTAAAGACCCAACTTCACCAGTTCTTATAGAGGATGCTGCTGATAAGAACAGTTATTATGTGATTATGCCAATGAAAATTTGATTTTTATTTAAAATTAGATTTTTTTTTATTTTAAGCGCTATTATCGTTGATAATAAATAGTTCTAGACGCTTTAAGCTCTGTGTAGTTTTATATTGTAAAGAAAAAATGGTATAATTTAAAAACTTTCATAACAAAAAAATGTCAAAAAACTCAGAACTTAAAGCAAAAGCATCTTATGGCGCAGATTCTATTAAAGTCTTAAAAGGCCTAGATGCTGTAAGAAAAAGACCAGGTATGTATATTGGAGACACTGACGATGGCTCTGGTTTGCATCATATGGTTTTTGAAGTAGTTGATAATTCAATTGATGAAGCATTAGCAGGATATTGTAAAAATATAGTGATTACCATGAATTCTGATAATACGATCACTGTTGAGGATGATGGCAGAGGCATACCAGTGGATATGCACAAAGGAGAGAAAATGTCAGCTGCAGAAGTTATTATGACCCAACTTCATGCAGGTGGTAAATTTGATCATGACTCTTATAAAGTATCAGGTGGATTGCATGGAGTTGGAGTTTCTGTAGTTAACGCTTTATCAGAAGAACTCTCTTTAAATATTTACAGAGATGGTTATGAGTATGAGATTAACTTTAAAAATGGAAATTCCATTAAACCACTAAAGAAAATTGGAAAAACAAAAAAAAAGGGAACAAAAATCAATTTTTTACCCTCTAATGAGATTTTTTCAACAATCAAGTTTAGTGCTTCAGTTTTAGAAAAAAGAATTAGGGAGCTAGCTTTCTTAAATAAAGGAGTAAGTATAAGTCTAAAAGATAACACAAGTAAAAAGATCAGGGAATTAATTCATAAATATGATGGCGGTATTTTAGAATTTGTAAAATTTATCAATAATAAAAAACCAATTTTAGTTAACAAAAATGAAAAAGAGGTATTTAAGAAACCAGTTTATGTAACCTCTTCTAAAAACAATGTCATAGTAGAATGCTCGTTCGAGTGGAACGCCGGTTATTCAGAAGAGGTCCTTCCTTTTACAAATAATATCCCCCAGAAAGATGGAGGAACACACCTTTTAGGTTTTAGAAGTGCTCTGACAAGAGTTATTAATAAATATTCTTCAGATAAGAATAATAAAAAAAATAAATTAAATCTTTCAGGCGAAGATATTAAAGAGGGTTTAACTGCTGTATTATCTGTGAAAATGCCTGATCCGAAATTTTCATCTCAAACAAAAGATAAATTAGTCTCATCTGAAATAAGAAATATAGTTGAACAAATAATAAGTGAGAAAGTTTCAACCTGGTTTGACCAAAATCCGTCTGTAGCAAAAACAGTTATAGAAAAAATTACCCAAGCTGCGATGGCTAGAGAAGTTGCTAGAAAAGCAAGGGATAGTGTAAGGAGAAAAGGTACTTTTGAGCTTTCAGGTCTTCCAGGGAAACTTGCTGATTGTCAAATACAGAAAAGAGATGGGACCGAATTATTTATTGTCGAGGGTGACTCTGCGGGGGGATCTGCAAAACAAGGAAGAGTCAGAGAATATCAAGCTGTGTTACCATTAAGAGGAAAAATATTGAACACTTATGTAAATGAAAAAAAGAATGGGGAAGATCAATCTACAAAAGCTTTATCAAAAATGATGTCGTCAAGTGAGATAGTAACTTTAATTAATGCCCTAGGTACCGGTTCTAAAGACTTCAACATAGAAAATTTAAGATATGATAAAATTGTTATAATGACCGATGCTGATGTAGACGGCTCTCATATAAGAACACTTTTACTTACGTTTTTTAATAACAGTCCTTTCAATCAGCTGATTGAAAATGGACATATTTATCTTGCACAACCCCCATTATTTAAAATTACAAAAGCTAATAAGAGCGTATACATAAAAGACGAGAAAGCACTGGAAGAATATATTTTATCTTCAGCTAAAATAGATAAAAAAATAAAAAAAGGTTCGCAAGAGTTCAAACAACATATTCAGGATCAAAGAGAGAAGCTTTTTATACAACGATTTAAGGGTTTAGGAGAAATGAACCCAGAAGAATTGTGGGAAACAACTTTGAATCCTGACAATAGAACGATGTACAGAGTACAATATACTAAAGGAACAAAAGACAAATCAAAAGATGATCAGAAAATGATTAAAATTCTTATGGGAGATGAAGTCGCTCCAAGGAAAGACTTTATTACCAACAACGCTTTAGACGTAGTCAATTTGGACATTTAAAATTATCATGAATTTATCAACTCTTTTTCGAACAAAAGAGAACTTAAGTTTAGACAAAAATACATTAACAATCCTAAGATATATAGCTATAATTGGCCAAATTTTAGCAATAAGTACAGTTTTTTATTATTTAAATTTACCGTTTCCAATTCAAGAGAGTTATTTGATCATTTCACTTGGTTTGGCTACAAATTTGTATCTTCAATTCGGGATTAAAATCAATCAGTTAAAAGATTTTTACGCAGCTCCTTTTCTTTTGTATGATCTAATTCAATTGAGCGCTCTTCTTTATTTGACAGGCGGAATTTTTAATCCATTTTCTTTCTTACTAGTTATACCAGCTGTTGTTTCTTCAACATTTTTAAGTATGGGCACAACAATTATTTTAGGATTAATAACATCATTACTATTATTAACTATCTCATTTTTTCACTTACCTTTACCCGGTGAGGATATGAATTTGTTACATTTTCCAAATTTTTACAAGATTGGAATAATAATATCAGTTTTGATTGGTCTAATATTTTTAAGTTATTTTGGTATTAGATTTGCTGGAGAAAAAAAGAAAACAGAAGAAGCCTTTAAAAAACTCCAAGAGGTAATCTATAAAGAGTATGAACTAGAATCTTTAGGTGGACAAGCAGCAGCAGCGGCTCACTCTTTGGGAACACCTTTAGCAACAATAAGTGTAGTTGCAAAAGAGTTAAAAAAAGAAATCGGAGACAACAACGAACTATCAAAGGATATTGATCTTTTAATTAGCCAATCTAAAAGATGTAGTGAAATTTTAAAAAGAATTTCAAAAAAACAAATAGAAGAGGATAAATTTTTTAGTTCAACAAAATTAGAGAATCTACTTGAGGAAATAATAAATTCTTTTAAAGAAACCTCTTCTAAAGAAATTGCTTTAGTATCCGAAAATGATAAAAATAAAATTGATATTCAACGATCAGCAGAAATGATTTATGGTTTAAGAAACTTTATAGGCAATGCAATTAAATTTTCAAAAAGTAAAGTAAATATTTTTCTTACAAGTAATGATAAAGAAATTAAAATTATAGTTAATGACGACGGGCCAGGATTTCCTAGAGATATAATTGAGAAATTAGGTGAACCCTATATTAAATCCAGGTCATTGGAATTAAATCCTAATTCAGGTTTAGGTCTTGGGACTTTTTTAGGTAAAACTTTGTTAGAAAGACAAAACGCTAAACTGTTATTTAAACAGGATAAAAATTTAGGTGGTGCCTCAGTAGTTATTAGCTGGTCACCAAAAAATATTTTACTTAACGCTTAAATTCAAAAGAATATGAAAGGATCTTATAAGCTAATTTAGCTACCAAAAAGTTATATGAGTCGAATCTTTTTATCGGTGCAAGTTCATTAATATCTGCACCAACTATATTTGATATTTGACAGACCTTCTTTATTATCGGCAAAACCTCATCCCAAAATAACCCGCCTGGTTCAGGAGTTCCAGTAGCTGGCATAATACTCGCATCAAAGCCATCTACATCAAAAGTTATATAGACTTGCTTGTTTTCAAATAAGTTATTTAACTTTTTTAAATCCCAATTTTTTTTATCTTTTGCCCAAAAAATCTTTATTCTATTTTTATTCATATTATAATAATCCATTTCAGTTTTAGAGAGATTTCTGATTCCGAAAGATACAACTTTTAAATTTTTAAAATCGAGGCACCTCTTAATTGCAGAGGCATGAGAAAATTTTTCTCCTTGATAACTTTCTCTTAGATCAGCATGTGCATCAAAATGAAGTAGTATTAACTCTTTATGTCTTTTTACAAATGGTTTTACAGAACCTGGCGTAATAGAGTGTTCACCTCCTAAGACTAATGGAAATTTTTTTTCAGATAATATCTTTTCATTAATTTCTGATAATTGATTTAAAGCTTCACTTAATTTACTTTTTATTTTAAAAGGTTTTAAAGTTTGAATGCTGATCGTTTTGTAAGGTTCTTTATTTAACTCTTCATCAAACAACTCTACTTGATGAGAGGCTTTAATTATTTCTTTCGGTCCATTCTTAGTTCCACTACCATAGCTTACGGTTTTTTCTAAACCAAATGGTACTACAACTACTTTTGACTTAGATTTAAGATTTGTATCAAATCCCAAAAAACCTTTTTTCTGGTCTAAGTAATTCATTTAAGACTCAAAAATTTGAGAAAAATTTCTTTTTGATCTCTTTTTCCAATTAGCTCTGTGATATGCATCACTTGCGATTAACGGCAATACACTCGTAGCTTCAGCGAATACCATTTGTTCTTTTGTTATATCAACTTTACCCCATGAGCTAGCTTCTTTTAATGTTGAGCTACTGCAAGCGCCATCTCTAGTATCAGCAACAGTAATTTGTATAGCATATTTATGCATATCCACTTTTTTACCTAGCAACTCTGCACAAACCACTGTATCTTGTATGAAATTTTTAGGCACACCTCCCCCTATCATCAGCAGCCCTGATTGCTTTGATTGAAGTTTTATTTCAGTTAACTCTCTAAATTCTCTTATAGAGTCTATTGTAATATGTTTGTTAGGATTTTTTTCTTGATGCATTACAAGCCCAAAACCTGCTGAACTATCAGTGAAAGCTGGGCAAAATATTGGAACATTATTATCGTATGCAGTCTCTATCAAAGAGCCTTTTTTTTTAGAGTTAGATTTAAGATATTTTCCTAATTCTTTTATGAATTCTCTAGAGGTATAAGTTTTAGGTTTTAATTCATTAGCAATATCACAAATAGTTTGGTCACATGCTTGAAGTTCTTCCTCATCTATATATGTATCGTAAATTCTATCTATATAGTTATTTCTTAGCTCAGTATCATCTTGAAATTGAGATCCTTGGTAATGTTTAAATCCTAGAGCTTCAAAAAAATCCATATCAATAATAGAGGCTCCAGTAGCTACAATTGCATCTACCATATTATTTTTTACTAAATCAGTATATAAGTCCATACATCCACCTGCAGAGGTCGAACCTGCTAAAGTCAAAAAAATTGAACAATCCTTATCAGCAAGCATTTCATTATATATCGCTGCCGCCTTAGCTGTATCTCTAGAAGTGAAAGACATTTTACTCATTCCATCAATAATCTTACGAGCATCAAAAGATTTGATATCGATATGCTCAACCGGGGAATTAAGTAAAGATTTTTTGTTATGTCCAATATTTGGACTATTTTTTTTACTCATTAAGCTACTAAAGAACCGACTTTATCATTTGTTTCATCGTACATAGATATAATCGGTTTGTCACTTAATTCATGAATTTCATTTGAATAAAAGCCGTTGAAGTTTGTTCTGAAAGTAAGACTGTACGCGCCTAGCTGGCCTAATTCTATGTAATCACCTTCCTTAATATTGTTAGGTAACAAAAACGGACCTTTCATATAATCTAACCCATCACAAGTAGGCCCAAAAAAACTAAAAGCAGTAAGTTTTTTAGACTGAACTCTTCCATCTGTAATCATTTTTGATGGTAAAACAAAGTTTGGTGCACCAGCGTCAAATAAAGACCCATATGTTCCATCATTAATATACAGGCTATTTTTTTTTCTTAAAATAACTTTAACTATTGTAGATCCACTTTCAGCTACAAGAGATCTTCCTGGCTCACAAATTATTTCGGGCAATTTATTAAGTTTTAAATTATTAAGTTCTTTTTTAATTTCATTCATATAATTTATTAATGGTTCAGGATTAAGGTCCGGGTAAATAGAAGGGAAACCACCTCCAACGTTGATTGTGTCTGGGACTATCTTTGTCTTTTTAATTATGTTTCCTATTTCACTTATGCCCTTAGAGTAAGAAATTTTATGCATGCATTGAGAACCTACATGAAAGCTTATACCAATTTTTTTTGAATGATCTTTACATAATCTGACCAACCCCAAAGCTTCAGATGGAAGAGCGCCAAATTTTCTAGATAAATCTATTTCTGCATGTTCATTAGAAATCGCAATTCTTACAAATAGCTCTAAATCTTTTGCCTGATTAGTAGCATCTAAAATTTTTCTTAATTCATCTCTGCTATCAAGAGAAAAACTTTTAACACTGTAGTCAAAGTAAGCTGAAGAAATACTTTCTTTACTTTTAATTGTATGCATGAAATGTAGCTTTGAGTCTGATTTAATCTTTTTAATAAGCTTAATTTCATTTAAAGAAGCAACATCAAATTCATTGATGCCGCTATTAATTATTTGTTTTATAATTTTTTCGTTTGGATTGGTTTTTACGGCGTAGAGGACCTTTCCAGGAAAATTCTCTTTAAAAAATTTTACGGATTTCTTAATCTCGTTTAGCCGTATACAATATACGGGGTAATCTGGTTTTAATGAGTTAACTAATTCGTTAACTGTTTTAAATTTTCCCATTTCATGTGTCCCTCGTTAATTTACACAAAGATTTTTTAAAAAATTTAATAAAAAAAATCTTATTTATTTCGCGTTTAAGGTTTTTTTAACATTATGTAAAGAAAAAAAGGACATATTTGTCATGTTGTAATTTTGTCAACAGTACCCATATGAACCTATATGAGATCACAAAAAAATGTACCTGAGCAGCTAAAATTGGCCAACTTCGCGGATAAATCGCTATTAATTCTTGATGATGACGATCCGCTAAGAGGAAGGCTCGCTAGAGCTATGGAAAAGAAAGGTTTTCAAGTAAAAGAGGCAAAATCTGTTGCTGAAGGCCTAAACATTGCTAAGAGTGCTCCAACGGCCTTCGCAGTAGTGGATTTAAGACTTGAGGATGGTAATGGGCTTGATGTTGTTAAAGAACTCTCCAAAAATAAAAAAGACAGCAGAATTGTGATGTTAACAGGATACGGGAATCTACCAACGGCTGTAGAGGCAGTAAAAGTTGGAGCGATAGATTATATAGCTAAACCAGTTGATGCGGATGATGTTGAAGCAGCACTTCTAGCATCTCCTGAGTCAAAAGCTAAGCCACCAGAGAACCCGATGTCAGCAGATAGAGTTAAGTGGGAACATATTCATCGAGTGTTTGAATTGTGTAATAGAAATGTTTCTGAAACAGCTCGAAGACTTAAGATGCATAGAAGAACGCTACAAAGAATTCTATCAAAAAGATCCCCAAGATAATTTTAAATATATTTTCTTAATTTTTTTATGTGATTGATTGCTAAAGTTGCAATCATAATTTTAAATAATTCCGCTAATAAAAAAGGTTGTGCTCCCAATTTAAATATCGGTTTTTCCCAGCCTATTAAAGTCCCTAACCACAACATTCCTAGAATATAGATAAAACTAGTAGCAAAAACTATTTTAAAAAAATTCATAATCAAATTTTTACCATAAGTAAATTTTCCTACAAGATATGCTGTAATCATAAAACCAATAAGATAACCCATTGTAGGGCCAGTAAAATAAACTAAACCTAAACCTTTTTCAGGAGTTCCAGAAAACACTGGCAACCCTAAAATTCCTTCAAACAAGTATAAGGAGATAGTAGCTAACCCAAGTTTCCAACCAAATGCTATTCCAATAAATAAAACAACAAAGGTTTGCATGGTCATAGGCACTGGATAAAAAGGTATTTTAATTTTTGATGAAATAGCCAAGAGTAAAGATCCCAACAAAGCGATGAACATATATTTAACTATTTTTTGTTGTCTTAAACTTTTTACAAATTCCATTAAGTTAATTTAGCTTTTTTTAAGATAAAATCTAGTGTTTTGTTAGTTGTACAAAAACATCCTCTAAATCACCATCCTCAGTGATTATATCTTCAATTTTGATATCATTTTTATTTAAATAATTTACTATTTCACTAAAATCTAATGATTTTTTCTCGTATGTTACCAAAATTGAATTTTTTGATATAATTTTAAAATTTATATCTTTCATTAATAGTTTTTGATCCAAATTAATATTTTTGACTTTAAAATTAATTTTTTTAGTTTTAATTCGATCTAATAATCTTGCCGTTGTATCTAATGCTACCAAATTTCCATTATTTATAATTGCAATTCGATCGCACATTTCTTGAGCTTCAATTAGATAATGTGTAGTCAATATTATTGTTACTCCCGCTTTGTTGAGTTCTTTAACATTTTCCCATAGATTATTCCTTAACTCAACATCAACACCGGCGGTTGGCTCATCTAAAATTAATATTGGAGGTTGATGAACCATAGCTTTAGCAATAAGCAGTCTTCTCTTCATTCCACCTGATAAACTTCTAGAATAAGCATTGGCTTTATCTTCTAATGCTACCATTTTAAGTATTAAATCGGTTATACGATCTTTTTTTTCAATTCCATAAAGACCAGCTTGAAGCTCAAGAAGTTTTTTTGGACTAAAAAAAGCATCTAAGTTTACTTCTTGAGGAACAACACCTACAGAAGCTTTTACTTGACGGGGATTTTTATCTAGATCAAAACCCCAGACGTTTACTTTGCCATTTGTCTTTGTAACTGTCCCACCAAGAATACTCAAAAATGTAGTTTTACCGGCTCCATTAGGCCCTAGTAATCCAAATACCTCTCCCTGCTCAACTTTAAAACTTAATTCATTTAATGCTTTATTATGTTTCTTAGTCTTAGGGTTAGAGTAAATTTTTGACAGATTCTCAACAGTTAAAGCAAATTTATCCATACTTTTTTAAAAATTGGTTAAAATTCAATGTAATATGTATATATGAGTTCAATAAAAAAAACAGATCATTTTTATTTAGTTGATGGTTCAGGATATATTTTTCGAGCTTATTATGCTTTACCCCCTCTTTCTAGGAAAAGTGATGGTCTCCCAACTGGAGCAGTAAGCGGTTTTTGCTCAATGCTTTTTAAACTTTTAGAAGACGCAAGATCGGATGATACTAAAAATAAACCTACACATTTTGCAGTGATTTTTGACTCTGCAAGAAAAAATTTTAGAAATGAAATTTACAGTGATTACAAAGCTAATAGAACTGAAGCTCCAGAAGATTTAGCTCCACAATTCGAGTATATTAGAAAATCAGTTGAGGCGTTTAACTTACCTTCTATAGAACTTTTGAATTATGAAGCTGATGATTTAATCGCCACTTATGCTAAACAAATTACAGAGGCTGGAGCAAAAGTAACTGTAATTTCTTCTGATAAAGATTTAATGCAATTAGTTTCAAATAAAATAAGACTATTCGACCCAATGAAAAGCAAAGTAATTGGAGAAAAAGAAGTTTTTGAAAAATTTGGTGTAAAACCAAATCAAGTAATTGATGTCCAATCTTTAGCCGGAGACACTTCAGACAATATTCCAGGCGTTCCAGGCATTGGAATTAAAACTGCATCAGAGCTTATAAATAAATATAAAAACCTAGATAATTTGCTCAATAAAGCATCTGAAATAACTCAGAATAAAAGGAGAGAAACTTTAATAGCCAATAAAGAAAAAGCCCTATTAAGTAAAAAACTAGTCACCCTAAAAGAAGATGTCCCAGTTAAGCAGAGTGCTGATAAATTTTTAATCAAGTCTATTGATAAAGATAAACTTTATAGTTTTCTAAGAGAGATGGAATTTAATCGATTATTGAGCCAGGCAATAAGTTTTTATGGAGAGCCAAACATAAAAAATTTTGGTGTAGAAAATAAACTTAAAAAGCAATCAAAAATTAATACTAAAGAATATAAAAGCATAAAGGAAGAAAAAGAGTTAAGTAAAATAGTCAACGACTTAAATGAGAAAAGTATATTTGCAGTCGATACAGAAACAACTTCTCTTAATCCACAGGAGGCAGAGTTAGTTGGTATTTCTTTGAGCTATGCTGCAAATGCTTCTTTTTACATACCAATCGGACATAGTAATACTCGTAGCTTAAGCAAAGAATATGTTATCAGTAAATTAAAACCTATTTTAGAAGATCCAAGTATTAAAAAAGTCGGTCAAAATATTAAATATGATTATATAATTTTTAAAAAGCATGGAGTTGAACTTACTTCTATAGAAGACACAATGCTTCTTTCATACACTTTAGATGCAGGAAATAATCGTCATAACATGGATACGCTATCAGAATTACATCTTGGTCATAAAACTATTTCTTACAAAGATGTAGTTGGAACGGGCAAAAAACAATTAAATTTTTCTGAAGTTAATTTAGATAAAGCTACAGAGTACGCAGCAGAAGACGCAGACGTGACCCTAAGATTATATGAAATTTTATCAGATAAAATAGAAACTGAAAAACTAAATAAAATCTATGAAATTTTTGAAAAGCCAATGATTAAAATTTTATCAAAATTAGAAATTCAAGGAATTAAAGTAGATGACAGCTACTTAAAGAAATTGTCAAAAAAATTTGAAACAAGATTGACAAAAATAGAAAAAGAAATTTATCAAATTTCAGGAAAAGAATTTAATATAGGCTCACCCAAACAACTCGGTGAAATAATTTACAACGATTTGAAAATTGCTAAATTAAAAAAAACAAAAAAAGGTAGTTTAGCTACAAGTGCAAAGATTCTAGAAGACCTTGCCCTAACAGGTCATAAGTTTCCTAACTTAGTTTTAGAATGGAGACAAGTTTCAAAGCTAAAAAGTACTTATACTGATGCCCTTCAAGATCATATTAACGAAAAAACAAAAAGAGTTCATACATCTTTTCTTCTTGCAGCTACTAACACTGGTAGATTGGCATCAAGTGATCCAAATTTACAAAATATACCTATTAAAACCTCTGATGGAAAAGAGATAAGAAAAGCTTTTATTGCTGAAAAAAATAATACTTTAATTTCTGCTGATTACAATCAAATTGAAATGAGAATACTTGCAGATATTGCTGATGTGAAAGAATTAAAAAAAGCTTTCAAAGATAACCAAGATATTCATTCTTTAACAGCAAGCCAAATATTCAACTTACCAATAAATAAAATTTCTGAAGATCAAAGAAGAAAAGCCAAAGCGATAAATTTTGGTATTATTTATGGAATCACACAATATGGGTTAGCGAAACAAATATCAGTTTCAAATGATGATGCGCAAGAATTTATTAATTCATACTTCAAAAAATTTCCTGAAATTAAAGATTACATGCAAACTACTGTTAAAAGTTGCAGAACTAAAGGATATGTTACAAATATTTTTGGAAGAAGAATTCATCTTAGAGGTATAAATGATAAAAATTTTAGCGTTAGAAGCTTTCAAGAAAGGGCTGCAATTAATGCCCCTATCCAAGGATCTGCAGCTGATATTATTAGATTAGCCATGATTAATATTGATCAAATTTTATCAAAAAACCAAAAAGCAAAAATGTTACTTCAAATTCATGATGAATTAATTTTTGAATGTTTAAAATCTGATGAAAATAAAGTTAAAAAATTAATCAAAGATGCCATGGTATCAGTTTCTAGTTCAGAACATCACATGTTTTCAATTCCTTTAGAGGTAAGTATTAATTCAGGAAATAATTGGGGAGAGGCGCATTAACGCCTAAATTTTGACATTAAGATTATGAAAATAAAATTATGGGACATACAATCGCTTTAGTCGACGACGACAGAAATATTCTTACTGGTATAAGCATGGCCTTAGAGAGAGAAGGCTTTAAAGTTCAAACTTATATTGACGGTGAGTCAGCACTAATTGGACTGACTAGAAATCCACCTGATTTAGCAGTTCTAGATATAAAAATGCCAAGAATGGATGGAGAAGAACTCCTTAAAAAATTAAAAAAGAAAATGTCTATTCCAATAATATTTTTAACCTCTAAGGATGAGGAAGTAGACGAATTATTGGGACTTAAGTTGGGGGCAGATGATTTTGTAAAAAAATCTGGTGGTTTTTCCACAAAAGTGCTCATTGAAAGAATTAGAGTTCAGCTAAGAAAAAAAACTAACGTAATCGACGATACTAAAAATATAATTTCTCATGGAAAATTAAAGTTAGACCCAGCGCAATTAGAGTGCGAGTGGAATGGTAAACCATTACCAGATAAATTGACAACCACTGAATTTTTAATCGTTAAAGAATTAGCAAAAAGACCTGGAGTAATTAAGGAGAGATCACATTTAATGGATATCGCTTATAAAGAGAATACAGAAATTGAAGATAGAACTATAGATAGTCACGTTAAAAGAATAAGAAAAAAGTTTAAAAAAGTAGATGAAAAATTTTCTGCGATTGAAACTAGATATGGAAGCGGGTATAGATGGAATGTTAGCTAATGAAAGTAAAAAAAACAGCGTCTATTTTAAAGAAATTTTTACTATTTAATTTAACTACATTTTCAATTCTTGGTTTATTTACAATAATTTATCTAAAAGCAATTCAGCCTAATTTAGTTAAAGAAAGAGCTACTGACCATAGAACTATAATAAACAATACGCTAGATCATTTAAAGAGACTTAATGTGGAGTATAGTTCAGAAGGAATTAGAACTTTTTTACTTTCAACTAGGTTTTTATTTCAAAGTTTGGATAGAGTACAATTTTATGATTCAACCGGAGAACTAATTGGTGACACAAATATTTTAGATTTAGATCAAAGTGTATTTTCAAGATCGGAGATAATCATTGAAGAAACTATTGATGGAAAACGGTCAAATCAATTTAATTCAATTGCATCTGATGAGGAAAATAAAAATTTTATTGGTCAAAATTTATTAGAAAATTATGAAAATGAACCTTTGATTATTTCTGAAGTAGATAAAAATAATTTTTACGTAAAAACACTTAGTAAAATAAACTTAGGGGAAAACGATATTGGATATATTTTAGTATCTGAGCAAGCTAATGACATTGTTAACGCAGTTACTGAGAGAAAAGATTTTATAATAAGAACAGTCATTGCAGTTGCACTAGTAATTTTAATCTTTTCAATGTTTTTAAATAAATATATATTAAAACCTATTGGATTACTTGTTAAATATAGTGATTCCATTAAAAAAAAATCTACTGAAATTATCAATATAAAAAAAGTTTTTGTTAGAGATGATGAGATAGGAAAACTTACAATGTCTATCGATGAAATGACTAAAGAACTTCAACACAGAACAAATAGAGCAGAGACATTTTCAAATGATTTAGCACATGAAATTAGAAATCCACTTGCTTCCTTAAAAAGCGCATCAGAGTTACTAGATAAAACAACCGAAAAAAATGAAAGCGAAAAGCTTCTTAAAATAATTAATCATGACGTTGAAAGAATAGAGAGATTAATTACTGATTATTCTCAAATGTTGAAAGATGAGGCCTCTCTATCAAGAGAAAAAATGACTAAGATCAATTTATTAGAAGTTATAAATAACGTGGTTGAAGACTTTAAACAGGATCTTAGTAATCAAAATAAAAAAATTGTAATTAAGATTAACGAAAAAATTGGTTCTAAAAATGGAAAATATATCTTAGGCATAGAAAATAGATTAGAACAAGTTATTGCAAATCTTTTAGATAATTCTATTTCGTTTAGCCAAGACAACCAAAAAATCGAGATAAGCATTGAAGAGACAACAAAAAATCTTGTAATGACAATTAAAGATGAAGGCCCAGGATTTTCAGAGACATCACCTCAAAAAATTTTCAAACGTTTTTATAGTAATAGGCCTAAAAACTTTGGGAAACACTCTGGGCTTGGTCTTAATATTGTTAAGAATATTGTAGAATTACATAAAGGCACAATAGCAGCGTCAAACAGACTTAATACAAAAGGAGCTCAAGTTGAAGTTCTGTTGCCGAAATTTTCTTAGTGTTCTTTCTTGCTAAGATAAGCTTATGTTGATATTAACAAAATCAAAATGACACAAGATTATAAAGTAAAAGATATAAAGTTAGCTGATTTTGGTAGGAAAGAAATTTCTCTAGCTGAAACTGAGATGCCAGGTCTTATCGCTTTAAGAAAGGAGTACAAAGGAAAACAACCACTTAAAGGAGCAAAAATTCTTGGGTGTCTTCACATGACGATTCAAACGGCAGTTTTAATTGAAACATTAGTTGAGCTTGGTGCGGAAGTGAGATGGTCATCTTGTAATATTTTTTCAACACAAGATCATGCAGCAGCAGCAATCGCTAAAGCTGGTATTCCTGTTTTTGCTTGGAAAGGAGAAACGGAAGAAGAATATTGGTGGTGTGTAAAACAAACTATTGAAGGAAAAAAAGATTGGAAGCCAAACATGATTTTAGATGATGGTGGAGATCTAACAGGTTTAATGCATAAAAATTATAAAGACCTTTTGAAAGGTGTGAAAGGAGTATCAGAGGAAACAACTACAGGTGTTTTAGCTTTAAAAAAGATGGAGGAAAAAAAAGAACTTCTTATTCCTGCTTTTAATGTGAACGACTCAGTTACAAAATCAAAATTTGATAACTTATATGGTTGCAGAGAAAGTTTAGTAGATGGCATCAAAAGAGCAACTGACATTATGATGTCCGGAAAGGTGGCAATAGTTGCAGGATTTGGTGACGTTGGTAAAGGTAGTGCTGCATCACTTCGTCAAGCAGGAGCTAGAGTATTAGTGACTGAAACTGATCCAATCTGTGCTCTACAGGCAGCGATGGAAGGGTATGAGGTCGTTCTGATGGAAGATGCAATAAAAGAAGCGGATATAGTTGTAACCGCCACAGGAAATAAAGATATTGTAACAGCAGATCATATGAGAGATATGAAAGATAGAGCTATTCTTTGTAACATTGGACACTTTGACAATGAAATTCAAGTAGAGGCATTAAAAAATTACAAATGGGATGAAATTAAACCTCAAGTTCATGAAATAGAATTACCAAACAAAAAAAGAATAATTTTATTAGCCGAGGGAAGATTAGTAAATCTTGGATGTGCAACAGGTCACCCTAGTTTTGTCATGAGCGCTTCATTTACAAATCAAGTCATAGCACAAATAGAACTCTGGAGTAATTCAGATAAATATGAAAATAAAGTTTATGTATTACCAAAACATTTGGACGAAAAAGTTGCAATGTTGCATTTAGAAAAAGTTGGTGCAAAATTAACTAAAATGTCTAAAGATCAAGCAGATTATATTAGCGTTAAACCATCAGGACCATTTAAACCCGATACTTACCGCTACTAAAACAGTAGCTAATGATTGTTAAATCTTTAGAACATTTAAATTCTTTATCTAAAAAGGTTGCAGACCAACTTTCTAAAAACGATTGCATTTTTTTAATTGGTGAAATTGGTGTAGGAAAAACCACTTTTACAAGATATTTAATAAATTACTTACAAGAAAAAAATGGGGGAAAGATTACAGAAGTATTAAGCCCTACATTTAATTTACTTTATGAGTATGATTTAAATAATATTAAAATTATGCATTATGATCTTTATAGAATAGTAGATGTAAGTGAATTAAGACATTTAGGCATTTTTTCAGATAAACAAGAGACAATAAAAATCATAGAATGGCCGCAACTCATTGATTTTCCGTTATCTGATAAGTTAGAAATACATCTAGATTACGCTAAAAATGAAAATCAGCGAGAAATAAAGTTTATAGGATCTGGTAAGTGGAAAATTTTTAATGAATTATAAACTTAAAAAAATTTCAGGTGATGCATCATTCAGAGAATTTTATAGATTACAAAAAGGACGAGATACATCAATAATAGTTCAAGCAAAAAAAGAAAAATTTAAAAATTTAATCACCTATATTGTCGTAAATAAAATTTTGGCAAAATATAAGATATATGCGCCTAAGTTAATCAGCAATCACTTCGAGAACGATATTATTGAGATTACCGATTTGGGGCAAAAGTCTTTTTATGATTTAATTATTAAAAAAAAAAATAAATTTAATGACTACAAAGATCTAATTAAGATTATTATTAAACTACAAAATATTAAGTTAAAACAAAATTATCACTTAGGAAAATTTAAAATTAATTTTCAAAAATATTCAATTAAGAATCTTCATAAAGAATCCGATTTATTTTTTGATTGGTATTTAAAGTATTGTTTCAAAAGTTCAAAACTAAAAAAAATTAGAGAAAGTTTTAAAAATGAATTAACTAAAATATATAAAAAGCTTTATTTTCAAAATAATACTTTTGTACACAGAGATTTTCATGCATCTAATATAATGATAAATAAAAATAAACTTGGTTTAATTGATAGCCAGGATGCTATAATTGGAAACCCATTATATGATGTAGCTTCATTAATTGATGATGTAAGAATAAAATTGCCTTCAAATTTACAAGAAAAATTATTAAATTTTTATTATTATAAATCTAAACTAAAGAAAGAGGATTACAAAAATTTAAAAAACGATTTTGAAATATTATCTGTTCAAAGAAATTTAAAAATTCTTGGAATATTCGTTAGACTTTTTAAAAGAGATGGTAAATCTAATTATCTAAAATATTTACCTTATACTTGGAGCTTAATTGAAAGACGTCTCAAAAATCCTGTTTTCAAGAACCTGAACTTATTATTTAAAAAACATCTAAAAATAAAAAAATTGAAAAAAATAAATAATTTATGAAAATAAAACACGGAATGGTATTGGCTGCTGGCTTAGGAAAAAGAATGCAACCTTTTACTAATAAAAAACCAAAACCATTATTAGAAATAGGAGGCAGCACTCTCCTTGAGAGAGCAATTAATCTTTTAATCAATCATGGTGTAGAGGAGATTACTGTAAACGTCCATCATCTTGCTAATCAAATTGAAAAATTTATCTCAGATTTTAAATCAGAGATTAAAATTAAAATATCAAATGAAAAAGATTTATTATTAGATACTGGTGGAGGAGTGAAAAAAGGAACAAAAGAATTTAAAGATAATCCTTTTTTTATAATTAATCCGGATACACTTTGGAATAATAAATATTCTAAAGAGTTACAAGCTTTAGAAAAAGAGTATTTCTCAAATAAAAGACCTTGTTTACTACTGGTTAATAAAGAATTATCTTTGGATAATTCTTTCAATGGTGACTTTAATTTAAAGAATAATTTAATTTCTAAAAATGAAAAAAACCAATTTATTTTTACTGGCCTACAAATAATGAAAAATGATCATTTAGCCTTTTTTAATAAAAGTATTTTTTCTATGAATGAAGTTTGGACAAAATTAATAAATGAAAACAATCTTGGTGGATTGGAAAGTAATCAAAAATTTTACCATTTAAATACCATCAAAATGTTTGAAAAAATATCTTCTTTAAGCTCTATTGATTAAAAATTATATTTTTAGCTCTCGACTTATCTAGATAATAATATTTTTTAATTTTTAATTGATTATCAAATTCGATTATTAGTGGATTTCCTGTTGGAATTTCTAGTTCATTAATCTTTGTGTCTGAAATCTTAAAGAGATATTTACACAATGCTCTTAATGAATTTCCATGAGCTGATATCAAAATATTTTTTCCATTTTTCAAATTTTTTTTTATTTCTAAATCATAAAATGGAACTACTCTTTCATAAGTATTTTTTAGGGATTCGGTCAAAGGAATTTTATTTTTTTGAATTCCACTGTTTAAGGGGCCGAAATTTTCAAAATATTGACTATCCTCGGCCATTGGAGGAGGTGCTACGTCCCAAGATCTTCTATATCTTTTAAATTGTTCTTCACCAAGTTTCTTTTTTGTTTCCTCCTTATTTAAACCTGTAAGAGATCCATAATTTCTCTCATTTATTTTCCAAGAAGTATTAAACTTCATAGATAAATTTAAGGTTTTTAAGATAATTGTTAGCGTTTCAATCGCCCTTTTTAGATAAGAGGTATAACTAATATCTATATTTATATTCAATTCTCGAATTAACTCACCTGACTTTTTAGCTTCCTTTTTACCTTTCTCTGAAAGATCAACATCTACCCAGCCTGTAAATCTGTTTTCTGCGTTCCAAATACTTTGTCCATGTCTTACAAGAATTAATTTTATCATTTGATTTATACTTAACTAAACTTATTATACTAATTCCCTTTAAAAATAAAATTTATGAATAGTGAAAAAATTATATCTTTTTGTTATTATTCTCTAATAATAGTATTAATTTTTCTTTATCTGGTCCCGCCATCTATTATGGCATTTTTATTTCGAACTGATCCAGAAATTGCTCTCTATCCATCATATAAAATTGGATTATCTATCTATCACCTAATTTTTATTTTTATACTTACATTATTAGGTTTTTTAAAAAGTTTTTCTAAAAGAAATATTTCTTTTTTATTTATTTTAATTTTTAGTATAGAAATTTTACACTTTATTTTACCCTATAGAAGTTTTGAGTTAAAAGATTATTTGGGAAATATATCAGGTTTTTTTTCTGCTTTTTTAATGTTTTATTTAATAAGATTTTTAATTAACAAATTTACTTTTACTAAGTGAAATACTTTCTTTTCTTATTTTTAAATATTTTTTTAATATCAAATCTTGCTTTTTCAGAAGAAATTTTTGGAGAAGCTAAAGTAATTGATGGAGATACATTAAGAATAAAAAAATCTAAAATTAGACTGGAGGGTATAGATGCACCAGAGATGAAACAAAAATGTAAAAAACCTTACCTACAAATTTCTAATATTATAGGTATAACTTTTAATAAAGAATATAATTGCGGACAAAAATCAAAAAAAGAATTAGAGAATAAAATTAAAAAATCTAAGATTAACTGTATTATAAAATCTAAAGATAAATATAAAAGATATTTAGCTACTTGTTTTAAAGGAGACCTAAACCTTAACCAATGGATGGTAAAAAGAGGTTATGCAGTAGCTTACAAAAAATACTCCAAACAATATTTAGCTGACGAACAAAAAGCTAAAGAAAATAAATTAGGGATATGGGAGGGTTCCTTTATAAGACCAGAAAAGTGGAGAAAGCTTAATTAATTTTTAGTATAAGTTATCAAGTGATTCATTTTAAAAAAATTATATTAATTTCAATTTTATTTATTCTTAGCGCTTGTTCTTCAATCCCGAAAAATACACAAAATAGTTGTGCTATCTTTGAAGAAAGATATTTATGGTACAAACATTCGAAGGCTTCTTATGAAAAATGGGGGGCACCTATTCATCTGCAGCTAGCTTTTGTTAAAAAAGAAAGTAACTTCAATTTCCTTGCGAAGCCCCCAAGAACCAAATTATTTAAAGTAATACCTTTTAAAAGACCTTCTTCTTCATTTGGATACTCTCAAGCAATTAAGGCTACTTGGGAAAAATATAAAAGAGAAACAAATAATCCACTAGCTACGAGAGCAAGATTTAAAGACTCAGTAGATTTTATAGGATGGTACATTCATAAAACTAATAAGATATTGAAAATTTCCAAAAAAGATCCTTATCGACAATATTTAGCTTATTACAAAGGTTGGGGAGATTATAAAAATTATTCAAAAGATAAAAAAGCTATTATATATGCAAAATCTGTTAAGGACCTGGCAAAAAAATATAGAAAGCAATTAACACTCTGTAAAAAAAATCTAGATAAAAATAAATATATTATCTTTTAAGCTGTTTTTTTAATTCTATTTCAACTGCGTCTATTCTCTTTGTGCCTTTACCAACTATCGTATAAACAGTGGGTATTACGTAAAGAGTAAAAAAAGTAGAGAATAACATTCCACCAAATATTGTTATACCAACAGTTAATCGACTTGCAGCACCTGGTCCAGTTCCAAGAATAAGTGGTAAAACTCCAATAATAGTTGAGATACTTGTCATAAGAATAGGTCTTAATCTTATCGCAGCAGCCTCAAAAACAGCAACTTCTAAATTTTTTCCTTCTTTTCTAAGTTGATTTGCAAATTCCACAATTAAGATTCCATTTTTAGCTGATAAGCCAATTAAAATTATTAAAGCAATTTGACTATAAACGTTTAGTGAAGAGCCAACTACTAATAGACCTAATAGACCACCTAGTATTGCCATTGGAACAGTTAACATAATTGTAAGTGGATGCCTCCAGCTTTCAAATTGTGCGCTCATAGCTAGATAGGCGGTTATTAAAGCAAGAGCGAAAATAACATAAAGCTCAGTATTAGTTTTTTTATACTCTTCACTTTCACCTTTGTAAGCAATCCTAGCCTGTGGAGTATTTTGTTCAACAACTCCAACTAAAAATTTTAATGCTTCATCTAAAGAATAATCACCAACAAGTCTTGCTGAAATAGTAACTGCCTTTTGTCTATTATACCTTGCCAAAAATGGTGATTCACCTTCCTCATCGTAATCAACTAAATTAGATACTGAAACAAGTTTTCCATTATTTTTAGATCTAACAAAAACTTTACTTATGCTATCTGGTTCTTGTCTATCTTTTATATCTCCTTGTAAAATAATAGAGTATTCTTTTCCATCTCTTGTAAAATTCGTTACTCTTTTAGATCCAAAAATAGTCTCAATCGTTTTTCCAATATCTTCGGTAGAAACACCTAAATCAGCGGCTTTTTTTTGATCAATTTTAACATTAAGTTGTGGTTTATTTAAATCAAAGTCATCTTGTATAGATGTTAGTCCAGGATTCTTCCTTGCCTCTCTTTTGATAATTTCCTTCCACTCGACCAGTTGCTCGTAGGTATTGCCCAAAATTACAAACTGAACAGGGCTTTCAATTCCACCAGTTCTTATTCCTTGGGGCATAATTGGAAAAGCTAAAACGCCTGGCACTTTTCCTATTTCTCTAAAAGACTCCCTCATAATTTCTACTCCATGACGGTTTCTCTTTTTCCAAGGCTCTAAAAGCACAATAATGAACCCGCTATTAACCTGTTTTGCAGATTTTCCAAACCCAGGAACTCGCATTATTAATCTTCTATATTCACCTTTTCCAACTTTTGGCAGTAGTAGTTTTTCAATTTCTTCTGCTCTATCTTTTGTAAAGTTAAATCCAGAGCTTTGAGGAGCTTTAACTATTACAAAAAATGCACCTCTATCTTCAGGTGCTATCAATTCTTTTTTTGCAAAATTAAAAAAGAAAATAGTTAGAGCGAGCGTACTCAATAAAAAAATTGTGATTGCTTTTCTTTTTTTAATCCATTCTAATAATGAAACCTTATATAAGTAAGTAAGATTTTTTAAAAGATTCTCAAATTTAATAACCGTTTTAGATTTTTCCATATTTTTTCTTAGAAACTTACTGGCTAGCATTGGACTCAGTGAAAGAGCAACAAAACTTGATATGATAACTGCTGAAGCAAGCGTGATCGCTGTTTGAGTGAACAGTACTCCAGTTATACCCTTAATAAAAATTAAAGGAACAAAAACAGCAACTAGAACTACGGTAGTTGCTACAATTGCAAAAGAAACTTGTTTTGCTCCTTTATATGCAGCAACTAAAGGAGTATCTCCTAACTCTATTCTTCTCACAATATTTTCAAGCATCACTATGGCATCATCAACCACTATTCCAATAGCCAAAACTAAAGCCATCAAAGTGAATAAATTTATTGAAAAATCAAAAATATATATAGATAGAAATGTAGAAATTAATGATACCGGTAGAGCAATTAAAGGTACTATTAACGCTCTTAAGTTTCCTAAAAATAAATAGATAATTATAGTTACTAATATTAGAGCAATGACTAAAGTTTTATAAACTTCCTTAATTGCAGTTTTTATATAATTACTTCTGTCAAAAGATACTTCTAAAGTTGTGCCTGGAGGTAAACTTGGTCTTAGTTCTTGCATTTTTTCTTTAATACCATTTGCTACAGCAATAGTATTTGCATCTGATTGTTGGTATATACCTATTCCAACTACTTGTTTGCCATTTCCTTTAAATATGGTTCTTGTTGACTCAGCACCTAATTCTATTCTTGAAACATCAGATAAAGTAATTATTGAGCCATCTTTGGCTCTTTTCAGTGGTAAATTTTTATAATTTTCTACATCTTCGTAAGCTTTATCGAGTTTAATTGTTAAATCTATATCTTTAGACTCAATTCGACCAGCTGGAAACTCAACATTTTCTTTTCTTAAAACTGCCTCAACCTCCTGCGTTGTCAAATCTCTTGCAGCTAAAGCTAGAGGGTCCAGCCAAACTCTTAACGAGAGTTCTCTTTGACCTCCAAGTCTCACTCTACCAACACCGTCGACGGTGGACAGCGAGTCTGTTATACGCCTGTCAGCGAAGTCAGTTAGCTCGAGGTCCGTCATAGTTTCAGAACTAAAAGATAACCACATCGTCGTACGCATTTGTCCGCTTTGCTTGAATATTTCAGGTTGTTCGGCACCGTCAGGTAAATTATCTAAAACTCTGGACACAGAGCTTCTAACATCGTTAGCTACATCATCTAAATCTAAATCCGTTTCAAAAGTGAGAGTAATTCTAGAGCTTTCATCTTCACTGAAAGAGTCGATTGTCTCTAAGCCTGGAGTGCCTCCAACAAAATCCTCAATTTTTTGTGTGATTTGAGTATCAACTACTTCAGCAGAAGCGCCTCTATATTCAGTTTGAATTGTAACAACAGGCGGTTGCACATCAGGTAATTCATCTGTAGGGATTTCTTGAAAAGTTACTAAACCAAATATAACTAAAACCAAACTCATTACTGAGGCTACAACAGGTCTTTTGATTGAAAGGTCAGTTAAAAACATTTATTTGGCTGATGTAATAATTTTTATTTTACCTTTATCTCTTACTTTAGATACACCCTCACTAATGACAAGATCACCTTCATTTAATCCAGATATAACTGAAACTTTACCAAAATTTCTTTTACCAATTTCTATATTCTTTTTTACAGCAGTATTATCATTAACCATATAGACAAATGCAGTCTTTCCTTGAATTGTCACCGCACTTTCTGGAACACCAATTTGGTTTTTTTCATCATAAATAATTTTTACAGTCATTAATTGACCAGGAATGATTTCAAAATTTGAATTATCTACTATTATTCTTGAAAGAATCGATCTAGTAGAGGGGTCAATACGAGAACTTATTGTTTCTATTTTACCCTTAAAAATTTTTTTGTAAGCAGAACTAGTAACCTCAGCTTTTAGCCCTGTTTTAAGAACACCTACATAATTTTCAGGCACTTTTATATCTATTATGATATTTTTGAGATCATCAAGTGTAATAATTAAACTCTCAGAACCCAAAACACCTTGAGCTATTTCTCTTTTTCCTACTTTACCAGCAAAATCTGCTATTAAATTTTCTCCATCTTTCAATGCAAGAATTATTTCTCCTTTTTTTACAAATCTATTTTCTAAATTAAGTTTTCCATTAATATTACTCGCTTGAACCCTATAGGCTTTTGAGTTTTGAGCAATTGCGGTACCAAAAGTTTCAATACTTTTATAAAAAAGCGATTTTTCAACAGTTGAAACGATTACACCTGGAGCTGGTCTCACGCTAAATTTTTTTTTAAAATGAAGATTTAAAAAGTGCCTCGCTGTTATGATTGCAAAAATAGCTATAAAAAAAATTATTAGGAAAGTTTTGATTTTTGAAGAAGTTGTCATATTTTAATTTAATCCGTACTCTGCCCATGAACCGTCATAGATAACAGGTTTTTTACCACTTATAATAGAATATGCTAGTCCTAATACAGTACTGGTCACACCACTGCCGCATAAAAAAGCCTTATCTTTCTCATTATTAATTTTTTTTTCTTCAAAAATACGTTTTAACTCATTTACCTTTTTAAAGGTTCCGTCCTCATTAATTAATAATTGAAATGGTAAATTTATAGAATTTTTTACATGTCCGCTCCTTAATCCTTCTCGTGGCTCAGGCTGTAGACCTAAAAATCTTTTCTCGCTTCTTGCATCAATTAATTGAAATTTTTTGTTTATTATATTTTCATTTACTTGTTCTTTATTAATTACTAAGGAATTATCTTCAACTGCATTATATTTTGTCTCAATAATTTTAGATGTATCTTTAGATGTTGATTTTTTTTCAATTAACCATTTGCTAAAACCACCATCTAATACAGAAATTAGATTAGGATCATGACCAAAGTAGATAAAAGTATACCAAACCCTACATGCGCTTAACACATCTGAATTATCATAAACAACTACATGATCAGAATTTTTAATACCTAAACTAGATACTATAATCTCCCAATCTTTTTCTTGAGGCAACATATGAGGTAAAGGCGAATTTTGATTTGAATACTTATCGATATCGAAAAAAATTGAGTTTTGGATATGGTTCAATTTATATTCTTCTTCTGCTTTTCTATTTGAATTTGGAAGATGCCATGAAGCATCAAGTATTTTTACTTTATTTAGATTTTTTTCTAACCAATCTGTAGAAACAAGTTGTTTCATCTTCTGTTCTTCATGATATATTTTTGATGATAATCCTCTGCAGTTACATATGTTGTTAAAGGATTAATATTTGTCACAACTTTACCACCTAAAGTTTTATTAAATCTATCTTTTACAGCAGAAGCTATTTTTTTTTGTTCGTCATTAATGTAAAATATTTCACTTCTATACTGAGGTCCCACATCAGGGTATTGCATATCTTTCTGTGTTGGATCATGCATTTTGAAAAAAAGATCAAGAATTTTTTCATAGCTTATAATTTTTTCATCAAATTCGATTTTAACTGTTTCTGCATGGCCAGTGTTACCTTTACAAACTTTTTCGTAATTAACATTTTCATCTTTTCCACCAGCATAACCAACCTCTGTGGAAATTATACCTGGTTTTGTTCTAAAGCTTTCCTCTATGCCCCAAAAGCAACCACCGCAAACATAAGCCTTTTTTAATTCATTCATAATGTGATAAACAATATTTGAGGATAATGAATTGTTAACTAAAAATCAATTAGGGGTATGTTATGGGATCGCATCTGTCGCATGTTTTGCGATGATGGATGCTTCTGTGAAGTGGCTAGATATGCTTCCTGTTGGACAAGTTTTATTTGCTCGGTTCTTTTTTGGATTAATTCCTATTCTCATGCTTGTACCTAGAAGTGAATATAAAACTTTTTATAAAACAACTCGGCCTAAGCTTCACGCAGCGAGAGCTATAGCAGGTTTTTTTGCGATCGTTTCTTTGTTTATTGCACTTAGAGAAATGCCTCTTGCAGATGTAGTGAGTTTAACTTTTGGAGGTCCGATTTTCGTTACTCTTGGTTCTATATTTTTTTTATCTGAAAAAGTGGGTATTAGAAGATGGTCTGCAGTGTTTATTGGATTTATTGGAATGTTAATGATTGTTAAACCAGCTTATGATGAATTAAATATTTATTATATATTTCCAATAATTTTTTGTATTTTCTTTGCATGCGTAGCCCTAAGCATAAGAAGCTTATCATCTACCGAACCTAATTATAGAATTGCCTTGTACTTTTCTTTACTAAGCATGGTAGGTGGTTTAGTAACACTTCCTTTTGGTTGGATTATGCCATCAAAATTTGAACTCTTTCTTCTTATTTTTACAGGTATAATTGGTTCAGTAGCTAATATTTTACTTACAGTGTCGCTAAGAATTGCTGAAGCATCACTAGTTACACCAACAAAATATTTAAATTTAGTATTTGCAATATTACTAGGATATTTCATTTGGGGCGAAATACCAAAAGTACTGACTCTTTTGGGTGCTGGTTTAATAATTGTAAGTTCTGCAATTATTTTTATGAGAGAGTCTCAACTTAAAAAACAGGTTGTAAGTCCTAGGCCGTGAGCAAGTATCCAAGTTACTGGCCAAAAGCAATAAAAATTTTATCTAAAAAAGATAAAGTACTAAAAAAACTTATTATAAAATATAACGATAAATTCCTTACAACAAGAAAAGATATTTTTTATTCATTGTGTAAGAGCATTATTTCACAACAATTATCTACTTTTTCAGCTTCAGCAGTATTTAATCGATTTCAAAAAAAAGTTGGGAAAATTAAGCCAACCCAAGTTGCCAAATTCTCAATTTCGCAGATTAAATCTTGTGGCATGACCAAACAAAAAGCAAAAGGAATTAAAGAACTTGCGATAAAAATGATAAGAAAAGAATTTGATCCAAAATTAATTAATAAAATGAATGATGAGCAGGCTATTGAGTATCTATCATCTCTTAGACAAATAGGTAGGTGGAGCGCTGAAATGATATTATTATTTACTTACAATAGATCTAATATTTGGCCTTTGCAAGACATTGGTTTATTGAGAGCAATATCAAATAATTATAAGAAAAAATACTTTCCTCCAAAAAGTTTTTTAAATAAACTTTATAAAAAATTTACACCTTATTGTTCAGTTGCTACGTGGTATCTCTGGCGCAGTATTGACGATGAACCAATCCAATATTAAGCCCCTTCAATCGTTTGATGTTGACGTTCTGCGTAGCCTTCAAGAACAGAGTGTGCATCTTGATACTCTTTTGAATTGTAAAAGTTATTAGCTTCATCGTAGGATGGAAACTCAATTACAACTGTTCTTGGAGATTTATCGCCCTCATTAGATGTAGATCTTCCGCCTCTAATTAAAAATTTTCCCTTATATTTTTCAACTGCTGCTTTAGCTTTGACTGCGTATTCTTTTAACTTTTCCTCATTACTTATACTTTTATAAACACAAACTACGTATCCTTTCATTTACAACTCCTTTAAAATAAATTAACTTTTTTCATGGCAGATAAACTTATCATTGATTGGAAAGAGTATAATCTAATCGTTGAAAAATTAGCAATACAAATTCATGAAAGTGGTTTTAAACCAAACTTACTTATTGGTATTGCTAGAGGTGGTCTTCCAATTACTGATGTCTTAAGCCGAGTTTTTAAACTAAAGTGCGCCTATCTTGCCGTAGAATCATACTCTGGAGAGGGCACAGAAGATCAACAAGGAGATTTGGTTTTCTCAAGAGAAATGAGCTCTACTGTTCAAGACATGAAAGGCAACATTCTTTTATGTGATGACTTATCTGATACAGGGGTAACACTAAATAAAAGTATTGATTGGCTAAAAAAATATCCACCCCTCAAAGGCAATATAAAAGAAATTAAAACTGCTGTGCTTTGGAAGAAAAAAGACTCAACTTTTGAACCCGATTTTTGTGCTCAAAGATTAGATAGTAACCCATGGATTGTTCAACCGTTCGAGCATTATGAAGAGATAAAAGTTCAGGATTTAATTAAGAAACATCAGAAGAATTAAGGGCCAGAATTAACTGGCCCTTAAATATTTAAACTACAGCAAAGTAAGCTACGCTAGCAATAGCAATTACATAAACTGCTCCAGAAACTTTACTTCCTTGACCAGTTAATAATTTTATCAAAGCATAACTTAAAAAGCCCAAAGCTAAACCTGCAGAAATTGAGTAAGTCAAAGGCATTGCTAAAGTAGCAATTACGGCCGGAAGATACTCGCTTACATCTTTCCAATTCAAGTCTTTTAAGTTTTTCATGAACATACTCGCAATAACAACTAATGCTGCTCCATCTATAGGAGCTGGTATGCTTGTTGCAAGCGGTGAGATGAACAAACATAGTAAGAATAAAACTCCACAACCAACTGCAACGAGACCTGAGCGCCCGCCTACAGACACGCCACCTGCGGCCTCAATGTAACTCGTGACGTTCGACGTACCAGTTAGTCCACCAACTACTGTTCCAACTGAGTCAGCCATCAAAGCTCTATCAACATCTTTGATGTTTCCTTTTTTATCTATTCTACCTGTCTCTTTTGCAATCGCAGTTAAAGTAGAATTCGTATCAAGGACATCTACGAAGAATAGTGTAAAAACTACTGTTGCACCACTCGCTGACATAATAGCTGAAAAATCAAATTCTAAAAAGTATCCCATTTCAGGAATTGATCCAACAACACCATTAAATTTTGCAAGACCAGTTACCCAAGCAATAGTTGAAAATAAAATTATACCTATAATTATTGATCCTTTACTAATCATTCCTAAGTTTAATTTTTGCAAAACAACAATAAATATTAAAGCAGCACATGCCAGAATTGTCATCGGAGAAGTCATATCTCCAAGTTGAACTAATGTTATTGGCGCATCTTTTATGACGGCCATTAAACTAATTCCAATTACAAAAAGAAAAGCGCCTATTCCCGCGGCGATTCCATTTTTAAGTGACATAGGCACTGCATTGACTAAATATTTTCTAATTGGACTTACTGATAATATTACAAACAATATTCCAGAAACTAAAATTGCACCCAAAGCTTGCTCAGGTGTAAATCCTAGTTGCGCACATACATAGTATGAAACTGTTGAATTTAATCCCATACCCGAAGCGAGCGCAATCGGCTGGTTTGCCCAGAGTCCCATCACGAAACATGCTATCGCTGCTGAAATTATTGTTGCTACAAAAACAAAATTGAAATCAAAAAATCCCTTTTCTGGTCCAGCAAATTCACCAGAAAGTATCAACGGATTTAAAAATATCACATATGCAGTTAGCAAAAAAGTTGTAACTGATGCGTTCAACTCTGTTCGCATATTTGTTTTAAGTTCTTTAAATTTAAAAAATTTTTCCATATATTCTCCTTTTGAAGTTTTTTAATGGATAATTGTTAAGAAATCTTATTTAAATTTCTCAGAACTGGCATGATTCAACTATAAGTAAATATATCTGTTTATAACTTTACGTTATAAAATAAGGTTAAGAATGAAAAAATTTTTTAAAGTAATTTTATTCACATTATTGATTGTTTCATTGGCGGGGTGCCAGACAGTTTCAAAAAAAATTGATGATACTACAGCTAAAGAGGAAAAAGAATTGAGCAAATGGTTAAATAAACCTGAAGAAGATCTTAAAAGCTTTTATGGTCAACCTGATAAAGTTGAGTTTTTAAAGACTAGAAATAGGAATTACGTCTATATTACTGAGAAATATAAGATTAAGTGTGAACGTAAATTTGAGGTAAATCCAAGGAATATTGTGGTTGGTTTTAGTAGTAAAAACTGCTTTTGATTACCTGCGGAGTTAAACTCCGCAAGTAAGGTAAACTTATTTAATTTCAATAAGTCTTTTTTTCTTCATTTCAGGGATGATTTTTTCACAAGAAATAGTTAGCAAACCATCTTTTAGCTCGGCACCATTTACTTTTACATCATCTGCAATTGTAAATGATCTGGCAAAGGATCTTTGCGATATTCCTCGATGAATAACTTCATCACCACCTTTATCATCTGTTTTTTTAACTTGTTTTGTTCTAACAGTTAAAAGATTGTCCTCAGTTTCAACTTCAACTGAATCTTTCGAGTGACCAGCAAGAGCAATAGAAATTTCAATTCCATTTTTGCCTACTTTTCGAATATTGTATGGTGGATAGTTGCCTTGTAAAGAAACACTTCCATCACCTAACATCGACTCGAACTGTGAAAAAACATCCTCAAAACCTATCGAAAACGGTCTTAGTGAATTAAAGATTGATATTTCCCTACTTAAGTTCATATTCCTCCTTTGTTAGCAAGGTTCATTGTCAGCCCCACTTAGCAACTGACAATTTATATGTAGGAACTAATTTTTAATTTTCAAGAGATGCGTTTAACTTTCCAGAAATTTTTAAAGCGAAAGCATAATCAAAAGCAACTTCCTCGATTGCTGCCGTTCTCCCACTGCGACCACTATGTCCACTTTCCATTTCACATTTAAAAAGTTGTAAATTATTATCAGTTTTTAAAAATCTTAATTTAGCGCAATATTTTGTTGGCTCATCAAAAAGAACGCGTGAGTCTGAAAGGGATGTCGTTATTAAAATATTAGGGTAATCTTTCTTTTTAATATTATCATATGGAGCATAAGATTTAATATATTCAAAATGTTTTTTATTATTTTTTGCATCTCCGAATTCAAAAATTTCTCCTTTTGTTAATGGAAGAGAGTGGTCTTGATTTGTTGTAAGACAATCTAAAAATCCGACATGATTAATTACACCTAAAAATAATTCTGGTCTTTCATTTACAACAAATCCAATTAAAGTCCCACCAGCTGAGCCACCAATCCCTATAATTTTTTTTTTTGCTGTATATTTCTTATCAATTAAAAATTCAGCACAACTTATAAAATCAAAAAAAGTATTTTTTTTATTCATCATCTTACCAGACTTCCAGTGATTCATGCCACGTTCCAAACCGCCACGAATATGGGAAGTAACACAAATTATATTTCGATTAATTAGACTTAGTTTTGAAGATGAAAAACCAATAGGCTGGGATAAACCATAGGAACCATATCCTGTTAAAAGTAAATTGGCAGACCCATCTAATTTGGTTTTTTTATGTCTTGTAATAGTAATGGGAATTAAATAACCATCATGACCTTCTACCTCAAGTCTTTCTACAATATAATCATCCCTGTTATGTCCAGAGGGAACAATTTGTTCTTTAACTAATTTTTTCTCTTTAGTCTTTATATTATACTCAAATACTCTTGAAGGTGTTTTAGGAGACTCGTAGCCTATTCTAATCCAGTCAGTATCTTTATCTTTTTGCATCAAACTAATACCAGGACTAATGACTTTTTCCTCTGTAATAATAAGTTCTTCCTCCTTATTAGTTTTAATATCTCTTACATAAATCTTTGATAAAGCATTGGACATTTCTGATCGAACTATCCAATCTTTTAAAAAGGTAAGTCCGCCTATTAAAGTTCCAGATTTTGCAGGAATAAAATCTTCCCATTGGTTTATATTTTCATGTGAGCATCTAGCTATTTTGAAATCTTCAGCATCTTTATTAGTGTTCATCCAAAAATATCCTGCCCAACTGTTAATTGAATACTGAACACCATCTTCACGTTTAATAAACAATTTTGGCTCTAAATTTTTATCATCTTTATGAATATAGTAGATTTCTGATGTTGTGTGTTCTGTAGCAGATATCATGTAATAGTTTTCATCAGATGTTAAGTAAAGTGATGCTGTAAAACGCTCATCAGTCTCGTTATAAATTAATTTATCTTCTTTTGGAGAGGTGCCTAAAACATGTTGAAATATTTGCCTTGGTCTGTGAAGTTTATCGAGTTTGCTATAAAAAAAAGATTTATCATCATAAGCCCAAGTTATTCCACCAGCAGTATCTAAAATCGGTTCCCCAATAATTTTTCCATCACTAATATTTCTCACATATATAGTGAAGTATTCACTTCCCTTATCATCAATTGAGTACGCAAGCATCTCGTCATTATTGGAAACCTCAATATCACCAGCATTAAAAAATTTTTTACCTTTGGCTTCTTTATCGCCGTCCCAATACATTTCTACCTTATCTTCTCCAATTTTTTTTCTAAGATATTTTGTGTAGTTTCCTTCTTTTGTAGTTTTCGACCAATATTCATATCTCCGGTCTTTATATTTTAAACTTTCATCTTCTAGCTTGATTCTTCCCTCAATTTCCTTAAACAATTTTTTTTGTAATTCTTTAGTGTCGCTCATATTTTTTTCTGTATAAGCGTTCTCTTCCTCTAAATATTTTCTTACCTCAGGATTAAGTTTGCTTTTATCTTGTAAGATTTCTAGACAATTAGACTGATGAATCCACGAATAATAATCAGACCAAGTGTAACCATGTGCGGTCTTTACTTCTTCTTGTCTTCTAAGGTAAGGTGTTTTCATAAAAATTAAATATATGAATTATATCCTTTTAGCTATTAGCATTTTTATCGTCTTATACCTAATTTTAAATTATTTAGCTCGAGTAAGTTCAAAAAAAATTGCCACAACTATAAAAAAATTCGCTGTTTATTTATCTTTAATACTTACAGCTCTTTTTACTATTGCTGGAAAATGGATATTTAGTTTGCCATTCCTTTTAATAGTTCTTTCAGGATTAAAGATAAAAGGTTTGACAGCTTTGCAGTTTTATAACCTGTACCGGCTTATTCAATTTATGAAAAATTCTGGAAGATTTTCTCAAGGACAAACCCAAGGTTCCACGACTGTTTCAATAGATGAAGCGTATAAACTATTAGGGTTGAAAAAAGGAGCAAGTAAAGAGGAAGTTTTGAGGGCAGCTACTCAATTACAAAAAAAAATACATCCTGATTTAAATAGAACTGTATCCACTGAAAGACTTAGCCAACTAGTAAATGAGGCTAAAGAAAAAATAATAAAAACTGACTTTAGTTAGATAGAAGCTCAATACATTTATTATAAACTTTATCAAAAGAAATTTTATTAGAACCTAAACTATCATGTGATAGCGACTCCTCAGTCTCACCTTCTGGAATTATCACATTAATATTTTCTGAATATTTCCCATAAGCAAGTACAGGAGAGTCCATAAATAAAGCTACTGTTTTCAAAGACAAAGCCGCGCTGATATGCATAAAACCAGTATCATTTCCACAATATAAATTACAATTTGCTATTATAGGAAGCATCTCATTTATCTTTAAATAATTTAGAGAAATACAATTAGTTCCTATATTTGAATTTAATATTTCATCTATCAATTGCTGATCATTTTTTCCAGCTGCTAAATAAAATTTTGAAGGGTGCTTTTCATTTATTTTTTCGATTAATCTTATAAAATTTTTAATTTCCCAACGCTTTGTCGGTCCAGATGCACTAATACCTAACACAATATTTTTGTGGCTTTGAGATACATCTTTTTTAGCTTTTAAAATTTTGTCCTCACTGATTATAAGTTTTGGTTGCGTTGATACAATTTTGTTAAGTTCATTCTCGGTAAAGATTTTAGCAGTATTGACTACATGTTGTCCCTTTTTTTTAAATAAAGGATATTGAGAAATTTTTTTTATACCTGCAAATTTACAAATTAAAAAATATCTTAGGGAACTGTTAAAGATGAATACTTTATCAAATTTTTTTTCTTTAATATCATTTACTAATTTAAAAAAACCACTTAGACCATCATGGCTACCCGAACTATCAGCTAATCGGTCTAACGTGATCACCTCATCAATATGAGGATCATCCAGAAACAGATCTTTTGCTCTTGTATTTTCTTTAGCTAGTATTGAAACTGGTTTTCCGTATTTTTTTGAAATTTCATGTATGTAATTAATGTGAATTATACAGTCTCCAAGACCTACTTTATTTATGAGAATCAGAACTTTCATTTTTAAAATTTATATTATATTTTATTTCAATAAATTGGGACAATAAGATGTTGAAACGTGGGGTGTACGCAGCTGGGATGAGTGTTTTAAATAAAGACTTAACTTTAAACGTTGAGGCTACCATTTCTCATGCAGAAAATTTAATCAAAAATGGTCTTCACGGCTGTTTCTTTTTTGGAAGTACAGGGATGTCTCAGCTTATTTCAAAAAATGAAAAAATGGAGCTGATTTCCAAAATTTCCACTCACAAACTTAGAAAACAGTTTTTTTTAGGAACTGGCTGCAACAGTCTTAACGAAAATATTGAATTAATAAAATATGCAAGTGAGTTTGGCTTCAATACAATCTTGCTAATGCAAAGTGCCTACTATTCTGGAAATTCCGATGAGGGAGTCTTTGAATTTTATAAAAGAATAATTTTAGCATGTCCAAAAATAAAAATTGTAATCTATAACTTTGAGAAATTATCTGGTTATTTGTTTTCAGTTGAGGCAATAACAAAATTGGTTGAGTCATTTCCTAAAAATATAATTGGAGTAAAAGATTCGTCTTATAATTTATATGAAAAATTAAAAATTAAAAATTTTTTGATCTTTCCAGGATCAGAGGCAAAGCTGCTTAAAGGACTTGAATTAAAATGTTCGGGTTGTGTTTCTGCAGTATGTAATTCGACCCACTCTCTAGCCAGAAAAGTGTTTGATGATTTCGAAAATAAAACACCACAGTCTAAAAACGATCAATTAATTGGTGTAAGACAGTCATTTGATCAGGCCGGTAACTTGATATCAGCATTGCATACTTATCATTCGATTAAAAATGAAAATTATAAGAATATATTGCCTCCACTTACTTTATTAAGTGAGGAAAAAAAGAAAGAACTTATTGAAAAATTAAATAAACTAAAATTTACTGGTGAAAAAAATTTAGCAGCATAACTTATGTTATTATCAAATTTTTTAAATAAATTGATTGAAAATGATGGATTTATTCTTGAAACATCAGACAAAAAGAATTTTACTATTGGCAATCCAAAAAAACCAAATCCACCTAAAATAAAATTAAAAAATAAAATTATCGAATATCAACTTCTTTTATTTCCAGACTTTTATTTTGGTAAGGGATATACTGATGGTACAGTTGTAGTTGAAAATGGTACAATTTCAGAAGTATTAGATATCGCCTTAAAGAATATTGGTAGAAAAGATATTAGCAATTTTTCTAAAATTATAAACAAATTTAGAGGAACCTGGAGATATCTAACGAACTTTAATACAAGAAAAAGCTCGAAGGCTTCCATCGAGTATCACTATGACCTGGGGTCTGCTGAATTTTATAAAAAATTTATTGATAACAAACATTTTCAATATAGCTGCGGGTATTTTCCTAGAGAAAATATGACACTAGAGGACAGTCAAGAAGCGATGATAAATCATATGATAAAAAAATTAGAGATAAGTGATAAAGACACCGTTCTAGATATTGGATCTGGATTTGGCGGTTTAGCTTGTGCAATAGCAGAGAAGACAGGAGCAAGAGTTGATGGAATTACGATTTCAAAAGTTCAAATAGAACATTCAAAAAATATTGCTAGGGAAAAAAGACTTGATAATTTGTGTGATTTTCGCTTTGAGGATTACAGAGATGTGAAAAAAAAGTACACAAAAATTCTGAGCAAAGGTCAATTAGAGCACGTAACGCGTAAATTCTATAAAACTTATTTTAAAAAGATATACGAGTTGCTTGAACCGAAAGGAAAAGCATTAATTCATACTATTGGAAGCATTGATAAACCTAGAGACCCACAAGCATGGATTTCTACATTTATTTTTCCTGAAGGATACACACCATCTTTTAGTCAGCTGATGCCAGCAATTGAAAATTCAAAACTTGTGTTATCTGACTTAGAGGTTTTGCCAGGCATACATTATGCATCAACTTTAAAAGAATGGAAAAATAGATTTATAAAAAATAAAGATAAAGTTGTTAAAGAGTATAGCGAAAAATTCTACCGATTATGGCTTTACTACTTGAGCGGGTGCGAGTCCGCATTTAGATTTGCAGATCAATGTAATTTTCAGATATTACTAGATAAAGATATAAACATTTCTAAAAGATCAAGACATTTTATGTACTCTTAAAACCTGTTATTCATCTTGCTGCAGGTATGAAAAGAAAGAAAAAGAGATTTAAGAATAATAAGTTAATTAAATCAAAAAGATTTAAATTAAGAAAACCTATTAAAAAAAGAAAAAAAGTTTTCAAAAGAAATCCAAAAATAAAAAGATCATTCAAAAAAAGAAGAAAAAAAATTAAGTCTCGAAAAAAGAAAATTGTTACATCAAGATCAAAATATAAAAAAACTCAAAAAACAAGAGCAATAGTTTCAGGAATTCTAAGCTTTAGTGACAAAATTAAATCTATGTTAAGGTTTAATTTAAATCTAGATAAATCTCTTCAAAATTTTTTTCAAGGTATTTCTAACCGAGTTTCAAATATTAAAAAAATCATTCAAGAAGAAAGAGTGAAGCAAAAACAGAAAAAAATAAAAGAAATGGAGAGAGAAAAAATAGAGGCAAAGAAACGCTTCATGCAACAAGAGGAAATAGCATTAAAAGCCAAAGCGCTTGAGCTTAAAGAGGAAAAAGAACTAAGTCGCCAATTATCAATCGATCTAAAAAGATTTTTGCGCGAGGATCAAGCTGAACTCAGACGAGAACGTGCAGAGAAACAAAGGAAGTTTTTAGAACAAATACAGCTTGAAAAGAAAATAGAAAGCTTTGTGCGTCGAGAAGAAAAGGAAGTTCAAGCACTCTCAAAATATGTCTTAAATCAACAAAGAGAGTCTTACGAAGAAGTCAAATTACGAATAGATAAAATTAAAGAGAAGTATAAAGCTTTAAGACAACAAAAAGTTGAGGAAGCAATTAGAGAACGATTAACTCAATTTGGTGTTGAAGTAAAAGACAGTGATACTAAAGAAATATTATTAGAGAAGGAAAGAGTTTATAATGAAGAGCGAGAAAAGGTAGAGTATGCGCTTGAATCTTTCTACAGGGCTTCCCACTCACTTTGTTTTATGATTTCAAAAAGATATTTAAGTAAACATCTTCCTATAATGAGGTGTATAGACAAAAGAATAGAGGAGTCAGCTATATATATTAAATGGGATGATACCCCCGAAGATGAGTGGCTCATTTGTATTTATTTAAAAGATGATACTCCGACTGAAGGGATAGTCATCGAGGACAAGACTGATCCAGAAAAAAATATTTCAAAAGAATTTAAGAGAGATCAGATTTTTGACGCTTCAGATTTTATGGTGGACTCTCTGACCGCTTTACTTGAGAGAGTAAGATCTAAAAGAAAAGTTAGTTAAGTAAATCTTTAATTAATGAAATTTGACCTATATTCATTAAATGAATATCTTTCTTTTCAAAGCCAAATTCTTGTGCACTATTTAAAAGTCGATTTCTTGGTTCATTAATAGGACCATCGGAATTCTGACCCTCTAATCCTAAAAGAAAACTTCCATAATGCATAGGTATAACTTTTTTTGCTTTTATATCTTTGGAAACTTTTAAAGCTTCTTCAGGATTTGTGTGAAAAATAGAAAAATCTTTTTTACCAGTGATAACCTCGAAGTTATATGCACCCGAATTTATAAAAATAACATCGATAGGGCCAAATTTATCTCCCATCATTTTATAAATATTGGAATAACCAGTGTCACAAGCAAAAAATAATTTAATATCTTTGTACTCGATTAAAAAACTTCCCCATAAAGCCTTATCCGTTGCTCCTGGGCCAAAAGGGAGTATACTCCTCTTATTCCAATGTTGCGAGGGAACTAAAGTTATAGTTAAATCTTTATTTATCTTAACTTTATCAAACCAATCCAGCTCTTTTACATCTTTAAAATTATTTTTTTTAAAATATGAACCATTATTTAAAGGAACTAAAACTTTTGCAGATTTAAATGGAAACCTTCGAATATCACTCATAGATAAATGATCGTAATGTAAATGGCTGTTCAACCATAAATCAATTTTAGGAAAATCTTTTAACTCTAATGCTGGAGGTGTATATCTTTTAGGGCCTAAGAATAGAGGACCTGCATTTGGGGCAGTAATTAAGTCTGTAACAATTTTTTGATTACCAAGGTTTATTATGAAGCTTGCATGATTAATCCATAAAATAAAATCTTGACTTGAGTATTTATTCAAATTTTGAATGACTGTCTTTCTTGGAATTACAAAATCCTTTGGAACAACTACATTAATGTTTTTTTTAGCTTCACCAAATTTTTTGTAAGACCATTTTATATTTTTATCTCTCTGAGGAGCACCCTGGAAATTTCTGAATTTTAAAAATTTTCCGTTTTTATAAACGTGATGGTATGGTTTTTTTTCCATAGCATTTAAACTAATACTTAATGAAAATAATGTACACAGAATAAGGGGTATTCGCATACCCCTTATTAGCACAGACAATTAAATTTAAAAGGAAATTAGCTATCTGAACAATTGGATTTATTTATTCTTTTATCAAAAGATTTTTCATCCAAATCTTTTGAAACTACCCATATGTAAGAGCTTTCTTGTAAGCCACCTTTATCAGCAACAGTACAACGCTTTCCAAATTTAACACTTTGAGCAAAATTCCCACCAGCGCAGTTAGCAGTTAAAAGTAACAAAGTTAGAATAGATAATATTTTCATGATTTAAAATTAATCAAAGAGTCTGTGCTTTGCTTGGCATAATTTGGACCAAAAAAAGAAATTGAAACTTTATTGAATAAGATAAATTTTAGCCTTATGATTGAAATTATGTCCAAAAGCCACATTTATAAATTGAAAGTTTTTGTTGAAGACGTTGACTTTGGTCGGGTTTTTTATTCTAGATATCTTCAGTATATCGAGAGAGCCAGAACGGAGCTAATACACGAAAAATTTGGTCTTACTTTAACTCAACTTATGAACGAACACGATATAATGTTTGTTGTAAAAAATTGTAACATAAAATATATAAAAGGGGCGGTTTTTGAGGATAATTTAAGTGTCGAAACAACCGTTTTAAAAAAAACCAACGTTAGACTTAATTTGCTTCAAGAGGTTAAAAGAGGCGGGGAAGTTCTTGTTAGCGCAGAAGTGGAACTAGCAGTTGTAGATCGAAGTGGGTCAATAAAAAAACTTCCTCAAGATTTTTTTGCAAAAATTTAAATTTGGCCAAGAAACGCCTAATATCTGCCTAATTTTTCCTTATAAACTATATTCAACTCAAGTTTGCAAATTCAGCAATACTCATAGGGTTAAAAATAAACTAAAAAGGAATCATGAGAATTAAACAACTTAAAAAAAACAAATTAAAGACAAACATTAATAAGAAATTCAAAAAAATCTCTCTTTTCGAACTTCAAAATAGTCCAAAATTTCTAAATTTTAGAGTTCGAGCATAATCTTTCCTCCTAAATAAATCAGTGGCTTAATCTAATTAGGCCATTGTTTTTATATAAATAATTGTTAAATTAATTCGTGAAGTTCAATAAACAAAACAACAAAGTTGCCGTCGTCATGGGGTCGCAATCAGACTTCAAAGTGATGAAAGAGGCTGTAAAAATTTTAAAAGAATTTAAGATTAAACACGAAGTTTCAATAGTAAGTGCACATAGAACTCCAAAAAGAATGTATGATTTTGCTACTTCAGCGGAAGATAATGGTTTTGCAGTAATTATAGCAGGAGCCGGGATGGCCGCGCACCTTCCAGGTATGATTGCGAGCTTAACTTCATTACCGACAGTGGCAGTACCTTGTGAAAGTAAAAAACTTAAAGGATTAGACAGTCTGCTCAGCTGTCATATGCCAAATGGTATTCCTTTAGCTGTTATGCCAATAAATGGAGCGATGAATGCAGGACTATACGCTGTTTCCATAATTGCCACTTTTGATCAAAGAGTAAAAACAGCTTTAAACAGATGGAAATTGAAACAAACCAAATCAGTTAAAAAGAAACCAAAATAATTTATGTCAAATAAAAGACTTGGAATTGTTGGTTCAGGACAGCTTTGTAGTTTTCTTTGCATGGCAGCAAAAAAACTAAAAATCTCTACTACTGTATTTACTGATGACAAAGATGGACCTGCACAGAATTTTTGTGATAATTTTATTTATGGCAAATATGATGATAAAGAAAAAATAAAAGAATTTATAGAGAATACGGATATCGTAACTTACGAATTTGAAAATATTCCAGTAGATTTCTTAAAATTAATTGAAAATGAAAGACCAGTCCTACCTAATCCCAATATAAATAAAATTGCTCAAAATAGAAAACTTGAAAAAACTTTTGTAAATGAACTAGGCATTAAAACTACTGATTGGGTTTATATAAAGTCTGCTGAAGATATAAAAAAAAACCAAAATCTTTTACCCGGAATATTAAAATCTAATACACTAGGTTATGATGGAAAAGGTCAGTTTGTTTTAAATTCTCTAGATGATATAAAAAAAGACTGGTGTTTTACGGCTGATTATATTTTAGAAAAAAAAGTAAATTTAAAAAAAGAGATATCAGTAGTCATAACAAGATTTAAGGATGGAACATTATCTTTTTACCAACCAATAGAAAATGAGCATCGAAATCAAATCTTATTCAAATCTAAAATACCAGCAGATATTAGTAATAAAATATTTGAAAAAGCTATATCAGATGCAAAAAAAATATCTGAAAAATTTAATTATATAGGTGTATTAACAGTAGAATTTTTTATAACCGAAGATGATGAATTATTGGTAAATGAGGTTGCTCCAAGAATCCACAACAGTAATCATTTATCCATCGATGCTTTTAATATATCCCAATTTGAAAATCATGTTAGAGCAGTATGTAACCTAGGTTCAAAACCAATTGGAAAAATATCTAATGCGGAAATGTATAATATTTTAGGTTCTGAAATTCTTGATTACAGAAAAAAGACTTTTAAAAAAAATGAATTTTTTTATGATTATTTAAAAAAAGAACCTCGCGAGGGAAGAAAAATGGGTCATATTACAATTTTAAAAGAATAGTTATTGAACCGTAATCCTAAACATTTTTCTATTTCCATTGAATGCTGTTGCTGCGTGTAGCGAAGCACTAGACCATAATGCTAAATCTCCTTTTTTCCAGGAAAAACTAAATGAGAATTCTTTTTTAGTTTGGTGAGAAGATAAAAATTCAATTAGCTCGTTTTGATCAGCTTTGTAATTAGCTATACCCACTATATGTCCAGGAGAAGAGTAAATAGCTTTTCTTCCATCGATAGTCTGAACTAATTTATGCTGGGATTTTATTTCTTTTGTATTACTAGTGCCATGTTCAGCCTCTCGCAATGTACGAGTCTTAGCAATTTTGCCTTTTGAAGAAAAAATACCTTTTAAATTTTCAATTTTGGTTTTAATTTCATTTGGTAGTGCTTCATAGGCAAGAAACTGATTATAGAATAATGTGTTACCTTGTCCTTCTTCGGGAACTTCTACAGCTTGTAAAAAAGTAAATCTTGGAGGATTATTCATGTAAACTGAGTCGAGGTGAGCACCTTCGCCAAAACTTAGACCCTTGTCACTTTTTTTTCTTTCTATAACATAGATATCTTTAAAATCTTTATGAGGTTTTAGCATTGGATATTTAGCAGGTTTACCAAATTGAGATGCAAATCTCATATATTCTTCTGGACTTAAATTTTGTTCTTTAAAAAAAAGTACCGCGTATTTATTTAATAATTTTTTTATTTCCTGAATTTTAAGATCGTTGACGGTTTTTAAGTCAGTTTTTACATAACAACCAACATTATTTTCTGATAGTTCTACTGAAAGTTTATTCATTCTACAGGATTTATAAGATTTTCATCGTTTTTAGAAGGATTATTCACATCAGTAGACACCTTGTGAAACTTTAACTTAGGTGCTTTAACAGAGTTTAAAAATTCAACAGCATTGTTGTTTAGATTGAAATAATTATTAATTTGAGATTTTGAAATTATTACAGGTTGTCTATGGTGTACAAATGCATTCTCAGAAGTTGCTGGTCTCGTAATAATTGTGAACTCCCCACCGTCATGAATCCCGCAGACAAATAAATCCTGGTCGTCTGATCTTGTAAAATAATAAGGAACTTTCTTTTCATTTACTTTTTGCCATTCATAAAAACCTGTCAAACAGATTATCGCTCTAGAGTTAACTATCAGTTTTTTAAAACTGACTTTAGTTTCTATACCTTCTAATCTTGCATTGTGAAGTCTTCTAAAATCAGGTTTGGCCCAAGAAGGTAAAATTCCAAACACAGTCATTTCAAGGTACTTACCGTTTGTAGCAGATTTGATGCATGGGTATTTTCCTCCAGGAGCACAATTAAAATTATCTTGCTCAAGATCTACATTAATATTTTTCTTAACTAAACTATTAGCAGCTAGTAAAGTTTTTTTCTGAACACTATATCTTCCGCACATAATTATTTATTTCTTTTCTCTCTTTTAAGTTTCCTTTTTTCCTTAAAAGACAATTTAGCTTTTTTTTTAAAGCTTCTATCTTTTCTGCAGGGCCCTGAGAATCTTTTTGACATATCTATTGGTTCCTCACATTATGTTTTTGTTTTCCTAACCCTTCAATTTCAAGCTCGATTATATCACCATCTTTTAAAAAAACAGGGTTAGGTTTACAACCCGCGCCTACCCCTTCTGGACTGCCAAAAATAATTAAGTCACCTTTTTGTAGTTTAATAAAGGTACTTAGATATGCGATAATGTAATTTATAGAATGGATCATATCCTTCGTATTTCCATCTTGCATGACTTTACCGTTTACAATTGTTTTCATTTTTAAGTTTTGTGCATCATCAATCTCATCCGGTGTAACTAAATAAGGACCAATAGGTCCAAAGGATGGAGATGATTTTCCAATAATAAATTGACCTGACTTCTCTAATTGAAAATCTCTAGCACTAACATCGTTGGCTAAAAAATAACCACCAATGTACTTTTCACTTTCATTTTCTTTAATTTGATAAGCATCCTCTTTTAAACAAACTCCTATTTCACATTCCCAATCAACTTTCTTAGAGTCTTTTGGAATTATTATGTCATCGTTTGGACCGGATATACAATTTGCCTTAGAGAAGATCATTGGATTTTTTGGTGTAGAAGAATTTAGCTCCTTAATATGATTGATAAAATTTTTTCCCACACAAAAATAGTTTTTGGGATTATTTATAAAGGGACCGACTCTTGTTTTAGGATGAATTTCTCTTTGTTTTGATAAGTCTATGTTTTTTATTTTTTCTAAATACTCACTAATAAAAGTTTCTGGAGTTAAGTCATTAATAAGATCTGAAAGATCTCTGATACTATTCTCAGTGTCTATGGCAGCAATTTTTTCGCGTCCAATCTCACCTACTCTTAATAATTTCATCTAGTAATTTTAGATAAGAATTTATTATTTTACAAATCTTTTAATTCGTTCTTCGACTGTAGAATCAGGGCCAGTATAATTTGGATCCTCATAAGAATTTGTTTTAGTTAAAACACTAATACCTTTTGTAAAAACAAACATAAAAAATATAATAAAAACTATAGAAAAAATTTTTGCTGGACTAAGTTCTCGTTTTTCTTCAAAACCCGTTTGCTCTCTATTTCTAGCTTTATAAAAAATTTTAAATGTAAAGTAAGTGAGTATTATTAGAAGCACATGTCCTAAGAAAACTCCAGCGAAACCTAACGCAAAAGTTGAAATATTAAATACATATAGCGAGAACACAAGTGACCAGCAGAAGCTCATGACGCAGAGCAATTGCAATCTTACTGTTTTGGGTAATGAACGAAAATCGTTTCGAGTGTCATCAAACATAATAGAGGCAGCGTCCGAACACCAATCTTTTAATTTTTCTAACATACTATGAGTTATATACTTTTTAAAAAAAAAATAAATTATTTTAATCCCTTGCTAGTTTTCTTACTCTTTTCATTAATCTTTTTTATTTTTAGATGGAAAAAAATATAAACCTGAACCGACTCCCACACAAACAGCACTAACAAGCATTTTTCCCTCCTGATTAGAATATAAAACAAGCCCTCCAAATATGATTAATAAAATGCCTAAGATTTTTTGGTTCATATAACCTTATAAACTTGGAGATTTTTTGATCAAATAATATGTTGCAGAGCTGTGAATTATAAATTAAGATTCTCATTACCATAGAGCATGGATAAAAAGCTCCCGCGTACTCACGCGGGACACTTTCTGTAAAAAGTGTTGCAAAGAGGCTGAACAAAAGGAGGTGTAATGATTGGAAGATTTACACATTTATTGAAGAGTTTCAGCTTGGCACGCAAGAAAGAGCGACTTCTTCAAGAAATGAACAAAGCGCAAGTAACCCCGAGTGCTTATGACAATGGCAGCGCAGGTCTAAAATTGTCTGAAGGCAATAGGAAGGGTGAAATAATCGCACATCGAAGAAAACATAATAATTCGTTGTAATCTTTTTATGGAGAGAGGGATTGTTTAATCCCTCTCTATCATCTTATATTAGCAAGTTATGGAAAAAAAAAATTTTTATGATCTCACGTTTGATCAGTTAAAAGAATTTTTAATAGAAAAAGTTGGCATTGTCGAAAAACAAGCTAAGATGAGATCTCAGCAAATGTTCAATGCTATTTATAAAAAAAATATCAAAAGTTTCGATGAATTAACAACTTTTAGTTTAGATTTAAGAGAAAAAATAAAAGATTTAATTAGCTTAGAAAGATCTGCGAAAATAATTGAAATTCAAAAATCAAAAAATGATGGAACAATTAAATTTTTATTAGAGTTAAATAAGGATAAACGACAAACAGAAACAGTTTTAATTCCCAACAAAAGTAAATCTAAATATACAATTTGCCTTTCAGTAAGTGTTGGCTGCTTCCTGAACTGCAAATTCTGTGCTACAGCTCAAATACCTAAAAAACTTGTAAGAAATTTATCTGCTTCAGAGATTATGTCTCAAATAATGATTTGCAAAGAATATTTAAATGATTGGAAGACAAGTAATAAATTAGTTAAGACACAAGTTTTGATGGGATCTGGAGATTTTGCCTTAAACGCTGAAAATGTTCGCACTTATATTCAGAATGCAAAACACAAAGATTCACTAGATTATGGTAGGACTCGAATTACTGTCTCGAGCGTAGGTCTGGGTAATAAGATAAAAGATTTAAGTGTTATAGAGTGGGCGGCTAGGGAGCTTGATGTTTATTTTGCTTGGAGTTTACATAATCCTATAAACAAACAAAGGTTAGAGATGATGCCTAACGGTAATTATTCAATAGATGATTTAATTCCTAAATTTAAAAAGTATTATCAAATAACAAAATTACCAATATTTATAGAGTATGTTGCGTTAGAAAATAATATTACTAAAGAGCATGCTAACGCGTTGGTTTCATTAATGAAAAAAGTACCAAGCAAATTGAATTTGATTGAGTACAACCCTTTAGACAATCGGGATTTCAAACCCGCCACTCAAGAAAATATCGATATTTTTTCTAAAATTATTCAAGATAATGGTTTCTTGGCTTTATTTAGAAAATCAAAAGGTAGAGATATAAATGCCTCTTGTGGTAGCCTAGCATTAAAAAGAGTTACTTAATGTTTCAAGACTTAAATATTTTTTTAGGTGCTGTTGTGGCAGACGCAGCCGCTCGCCCTCTTCATTGGGTATATGATCCTAAGAAGCTTAAAAGATATATTAAAGGGAAAAAAGAAATTGCTTTTCTAAAAGAAAACAAATCTCCTTTTTATGCTTTAGAGACGGGTTTAACATCAGGCTACGCAGACATGGGATTAGTTATGTTTCAAACAATAATAACTTCTAAAAAGAAATCAGACATACTTCCGAATTTTAAAAAAAATATAGTTCAACATTTTGGTCCTGGTTCTAATTACTGGAAAAATTTAAAAGAGAGAAAAAAATATAAAAAGGTTAAATGGAAACGTCCGTTACAGGGCAACTGGTTGCACCAAAATACGCTTGAGACCATTCAGAATATTAAAGAGAAAAAAAGGATCACAGGAGGTACAAAAGTTTTAGAAACAGACGGATTTAATTCAGCATTGCCCTATTATTTTCTAGTAAGCAAAGAAGACGAAGAAATTAAAAGAATAATTAGAACTGTGGCTAATTCTCATAAAAATGAATTATATGGATTAGCTAGATTGAAGATTATAGATTTGGCTAGTGAAGGAGAAAAAAATCCTATTCAAAAATTTATTCAATTAAATAAGAAAAATAAGTATTTTAGAGAAGTAGTTAAAGATATTAAAAAGGTATTAAAACTTAAAAATCAAAATCATATTTACGTCACAAGAATGCTGGGGAAAGCGTGCTCAGATAACTCGAACTTCAAAAGTTCAATTCATTGTATAATTACTTCAAGCAATTATGAGTCTGCAATCATTAAGACAATTAAAGCTGGAGGATGTAATTGCAGCAGAGCTATTTTTTGTGGATCTTATTTTGCAGCGTTAAAAAAAAGGAATATCCCTTTAGCTTGGATTAAAAAAACCATCGCAGCACAAAAAATTTTAGAGTTTCTTTAATTTATTGGTAACCCTTATTGATCTTTTCTCTTAATTTTTTTTCGTAATACTTCTTAGCTAAATCTTTAGATGAAAAAGATTTGGTTTGTTTAGCAGGGTTTTCAATACCAATTCTGCCATAGCAAATGTTTATTGATTTACCTTTAAGTTCAATCTCCCAGAATTTATTAGATTTAGCGTCAGTATATTCTAAATGTTTTCTCATACATTTGCCTTAATTTAGGTAATGTAAACATTAAAGTTATTTGACTTTATAATCAAGCAATTTATAAAAATTATTCATTAATTTTATCTGATTAATATTTTTAGGGGAAAATTCTAAAAGTTTTGGATTAAAGAGTATTATTGATGCTACTTGTGCTCTAGATATAGCTACATTCAATCTATTTTTATCAAAGAAAAATTCTTTATTTCTTGGTAGTGTTTCGCTATCCGATGAAGTCATTGAAATAATATTTACAGGCGCCTCCTGACCTTGAAATTTGTCTATTGTACCAACTCTGGCATTTTTAATTTTTTCCTCCTCTAATTTAGCTATCATTAGATTAACTTGTGTATTGTAGGGACTTATTATTAAAAAATCTTTCACATTGAGTTCTCTTTTTTTTCCATTGTCATTGAATTCACTACCAATCATTTGTTTCATTAAATCAATGACTGTGTCAATTTCCTCTAAACTTGTTTGAACATTGTTTTTATGGTTCATTTCTATGTAATGAATACCAGGATTTTGAATAATACATTTTTTGTCAAATTTAATAATTCTTTTTTCTGTTCTCTCATCACAATTAAGTCTTCCTTCGTAAAAATTAGATGATATAAATTCATTAATTTTTGAGTGCATCCGATAAGTTTTATTCAAGAATATTCCTCTATTTTCAGGGATTGTATCCCGTCTCTCTAAGAGATAATCCAAAATTGATTGACCAGATTCGTTTGGGTGAGTTCCTTTTATTGGTTGTCCTAACTGGTTTTGATCTCCAATTAAGACAATATTTTTAGCTATATTACCGATACTAATTAAATCCGCTAAACTTACCTGTCCAGCTTCATCAATAAATAAGTAATCGATTTTGCTATCGTAATACGAACTCGCTAAGTGATATTTTGTGCCAGCAAAAATTTGACCTGCATCTTTTATTTTTAATGCATTCATGAAAACCGGATCTTTTTCATGAGTTTTAATAAAATCTCCATTAAATATTGTATCTTCATCCTCAAGGTTTCCCCGTTTATATCCAATGATCTTTAACTGTTTCTCCTTTGCAATACCTTCGACTTTTTGCAATAGATTATGAATTACTTTATGAGACAAACCTGTAATTGCTATCTTCTTTTTTTGCTTCAATAATTCTATAATTGCGTTTGAAGCTTGAAACGTTTTTCCAGTACCGGGTGGCCCCTGAATATAGATATAGCTATTATTTAAGTTTGAAATAATCTTCGGAATTTCTTTAATAAAATCATTTGATTGGATAATTTTTTCTCCAGTTTTTATACCAGTTATATTTGGATATTTTTTTTCTAAGAAATCAATTAATGAGCTATATTTTTTTTCTTTATTTATTAGAGAGTCTATAAATTTATATGTATTAGAAACTAACTTTGTATTAGGTCTTGGTTTATCCGGACCTATTGATAAAATTTTAGGCAAAATTCCTTGAGAGGTTCCTCTTTTTATTAAAATATCTTTCTTTTTATAATCGATTTCAATAATTGTCCCTGCATAATCTTTTTGCTCAATATCTTGATTATTTGCAATCACAGTTTTTTTACTTTTTCTAAGCTTAAAATCTTGATCTTCAAATTTATAAGAATAAAGCAAAGATTTTTTATCTGGTTTAGGCTCACCATCTAACGTCATATTCCCTATACATTCTGGATCTTCAATTAATTCTTCATCAGATTTTGTTCTTCTTTCAAAGAATTCACGCCATGCAGGCTTATCTTCACGATTATAAAAACCTATTATGTCTGACATTAATTGTTTAATCTTTTTATTTTCAATTTTAGATTTCTCAACTTTTTCTTGATATGTGATCATATCAATTTCCCAATCTCTTAACTCCATTTCTCCATTTTTCTTCGGAATGAACCAAGAAGTTTCTTCAGGTTTTTTATCTAATAACCATTTATGTAGTTCATAAGTAGAATGACAGTCTTGTTTGTTGTAACTTTCTATTTCTTCTAAAAATTTTTTATCGTTTGTTTCTAGCCATTCAATATAATATTCTTGCGAAACATCCCCTCTTTGTACATCGCCCTCTCTTTTAAAATGATAAAATTTTTCCATGTTTTTTAAAGAATTACTATTCTCAGAAATAAATAGTCCTTGTCTATTAACTTCTAATAAATTTACAAATTTATCTAAGTTAAGATAATGGTCATATTCAATACCCTTTACTTTATGGAAAGAGGATAGTTTTAATAATGCTGTTATTTCATAACTGCCGTAATGATAAATTTTTGAATTTGGGTATTTTTCAAAATGTTGTTTTGTAAAATCAAAAAACTTAATTAAGTTTTTTTTTTCTTCACTCTTGTTGTGAGACCATAATGCTTTGAAATTTTCTTTTCCATTTTCAATATAAAAAATTCCAAATAGATATTCCAAACCTCCGGGATATATATGATCTTCAACACTTTCGATATCAAAGTATAAATCACATTCTGAGGATTTAGGTAACAAGTTAAAACCTTTTGACCCATTTAAGTTATAAGGATTTGGTTTATATATTGGAATACCTGTCTTCTCATACTCTTTTTGTAGCTTAGCTTGTGTAACTAATTTGTAAGAAATTTCTTTTCTAAAACCCTTTATAGGTTTATTTTCATCTTGTTTTGATAATTTAGTCGCTGTATCTATTTTTATATTGAGTAATTTTTTTAAGTGCACTTTTGTCAATCCACCAACTTGGTTGAGATTATCTTCTTTTTTCCAAATATTTTCACACCGATCTAGCCATTCACAAGTTTCACAGGCACTACATTTCTCCGGTTTTGTTTTATTTACTAAAGTTTCAATAAATTTTTCGTAATTTTCTCTAGTTTTTTTAAAAAATTGATTTACCTGATGTACTTGAACTTCTTCTTGAACCATATTCTTCAAAACTATGATGAATTTTTTTGGTAAAACCCCTTGGGTTGCCTCTAACATAAATGTGTATGAACCCAATTGTATGATATGATCTGGTTTAGGTTTATTAGAGTATTTTGTATCTATTACTTCATAACTATAGTCTCCAAATCTAGATTCTTGATCTTTATTAATAATTAAAAAATCAAATTCACCACTCCATTTATCTCTTTTTAAACAACCACCAAAAATAATATCAAAACCTTCTTTCATTGCCTGAACGGTTTTTGAGATTTTTTCCTCTTTGGTGAGTTTTTGGTCCTTTAAATTAAGTGTTTTCTTAAGCTTTTTCTTTAATTCCTTAAAATATTCTTTTTCATGAATATTTCCTCTTTCAATTCTGAGCTTGTCATTTGTTTTTAGCTCAATTCTTTTGAGTTTGAGCTTTTCTTCGTTTATTTCATTAAATATTTTATACTTACAACTCAAGTACCTCCTAAGCATCGTAGGAGAAAAAAGATTTTTCATAAAATTAATCTAATTAATTGCTCTACCAGTTTCAATTGATTGCTAAAATATCTTTTCTAATATTGTTTTAATTTTTTAAATTTACTATTGACATTAAAATTACTTTGATTTATAAGGGAATTGTTAAGAATTATTAGATAACCTTGTAATGTAGTCGAAGTTGTTCTTAATATCCTTTCGAAGAATATTTCCTATATTACAAGGCTATAAAACTAAAAAACTAAGGAGTTTTTGTTATGAATTGTAATAAACCTAAGGAATATATTAAATATTTCTCGTGTTACAACTGCAACTGTCTCGGTTTTTTTCAGGAAACCAGAGGACTTTTAACAGTTTTAGGGTGGAAACTATCGCTTAGCAAAACTCGACCTTGTTATATGTGTTCTGGCAAAGGTTTTGTTGCATCTAAAAAAATAATAACAAAAAAAAATAATTACAAATCATTTTTAACTCACTGATAATGGCACTAGAAGATAAAAAAATAGAGATTTACAAGAATTTGTTACTTGGTATTTCAGGAGTTACTGAGGCTAAGTATTCAAAAACAGTGGAATCATCTGTTACAACCAGCTGGGGCGTTAATTGGGATCACGATTTCATCGCTAGAGACATTTTGCAAAATTTTAGAGACGCCAATCTTAAAGAAATTGATAAAATTGATATAAAAGTTCATGATGATCAAATTCTGGTCTCTGCTAAAAATTCTTTCGATATACGAAAATTATTTTATATGGGCTCAAATAAATCTGGAGATGATGAAACAATAGGTGAATATGGAGAAGGATTTAAAGCAGCTTGCGTATCCATGATTAAATTAGGTATCAACGATCCGATTTCTATAAGTGGTGATAATGCAATAATAATATCAGTAGGCAAAGCGGTGGTAGAAAATATGAGGCCACTTATCTACCATTATTTTAAAATTAATAAGCAAAACTCAACAATTTTCAGCGTAAATACCTACGACGAAAAGCTTAAAAAGGCTTTTAAATTTGGGATGAATCATTTTTGGTATGAAAAAAATGATCTTGTTGGTCAAAAACTCTACGATTATAACGAAATAGCAGCTTATAGATCTAAGAAATCCAAAGAGGGTTATATTTTTTATAGAGGTATAATGAGAAATACTATTCCTCATATACCGATAGTAATAAATATTTCAAAAAAGTATGCCGCAATTGAAAATAAAATAAAAGCCGATCGAGATAGAAATTCATTTTCTAGTAAACTTACTCAAACTTTTTTTTCAATTTACGCTAGATCCGGTTTTTACTGGGGTGGGATGAAAAACAATCCTGCAATCCATTATATCTTAAAAACATCGAAACCGATCTGGCCAAAAGGGCATCAGTTATTGAGTGCTATTGGGACATATTCTAGAAGCTTACATGAAGATCCTGTTATTAAAAAAATGTTTGCATCAAAAAAATATTATTGTGAGAGTACTTATAATTATACATCTGGAATAACTTGGTCTGATTGGTACGATACTAAGACACAAAGCTTTGTTTTAAGACGTGATAATAAATTTAAAAAAGATGGTAGAGTAAAACTACCAAGTTATTTTTCTAGCTTCGGCGTTTTGAGCTCTTTAGGACAATTTGTGAAGAAAAAAAAAGCTGCTGAGGAAAGAGTTAAAAAGACTAAAACAGCATCGCTTACAACAAAGCAAAAGAAAGCTGTAAACCTTGCTTTAGATTGTATTCGAAAAGTAGCGCCCACTTTTTCAAAATTATATAAAAACCATATTGAAGATGAAGGAATTTATGATTTGAACATTAAAATGTGTGAGTCAAAAGATCTTCTTGGGCAGTTAAAAGATAATCGGGAATATAATGATAAAACAATTTTTCTTAATAAAGAATTATTTAAAAGTAGTTTTGGAAAATTCTTTAGCACGTTAGCTCATGAAATGAGCCATGTATTTGGTCAAGACGGACAAAGAGAATTTTCTGATGTGTTAACTCATTTACTAGAGCAAGCCGTGCAAAGAAATAAAATTTTAAATCAATATGCTAAAAAATGGAAGGAACTAAAATTATGATTTATAACCTTAAAATTTCAAAACCTATTCAAAAAAGTAATATAGTTGTGTTTTTTTTAAAAAACCATGAAATGAGTGAACACACTTATTTAAACTTAAATGAAGCTTTAAGAAAAAATAAAATTGGCATCGAAGAATATGATGATGTGGGTTATAGAGATTTGCTAAATATTAAAAATTTGTCGAACGAAAGTTTGTTACTTTTAAACGGAGAGCAAATTATCGGCCATAAGATAAAACAAAATAGAGTAGTAGCAAGCACATCGTTAATAGAAAAAAATTCTGAAGGAATAATCAGAGTATCTTGTGGAGAAAAAAATAGATGGTCGGCATTAACAAATGAGGATATCAACACCTCTGACTCAATGTTTTTCTCACGGCAAACACTTCATAAACAGAACTTATCGTGGGGACAGATAGATAGCTATCTTTATCAAAATGGTATTAAATCTCTTACTAAAGACTCATCAATAGTTTACAAGAAGAATAAAATAACTGTAGACAATATTGTTGAGTCGTTTAAGCCAGAGGCTAATGTAATTGGTTTAGCGATAGGAAATCGTTATGGTATTACAAGCTTAGATGTTTTTTCAAACCCTTTACTATTTCAGCATTACTACAAAAAAATTTTAAGAAGTTACGTACTTGCAAATTTAAGTAATAATAAAAAAATGATAAATGTAGATGAACAAGATGTGAATATTTTTCTTCAAAATGTATACGTTGCAAAAAAAAGAAAAATTATGAATTTAAAAGGACAGCACGGTGAAAAATACTCTCTGCAAAGTAAAAAAATTGTAGGTAATGTTTTGTATGATAAAGCTAAAGTAGTTCATTTTACCGCATTACTTAAAAATGATTTGAATGAACTTCCAGATAAAAATAAAAAAAGAAAGGCAGCTTAATGACATTTGAAATGAATTATTTGATATTTTCTATAGTTTTTCTAATTATAGGAGTTTTAGTGGGGTATTTTATTTATTCACGATTAAACAAAGATAAGACTGATCAAAACAAAGATTTAGAAACATTAAAAACAGAAGTTGAAGACACTTTTACAAGATTACTTAACGATTTAAATGAAAAAGTCGAGTCATACCATACTAAATCTGATCAAGATCGGGGATCTTTAACACAAGTTCTAAAAGATATTCGTTCTATTGGTAGTGGTGTTAGTACTGATATTAATACCTTCAAAAATGTCTTAGTTTCTGGTGGTGCTCGTACTCAAGGTCCATGGGGACAAATGGTTCTGGAAAAAATTTTGGAAAAGATGGAGTTTACCGAAGGTACTGAATATGAAAAACAAAAATCAATTAAAACAGATGATGGACGTAAAATTCCAGATTGTATCGTTCATCTCCCAAATGACTCAGGTGATAGAAGAGATATTGTCATTGATGCTAAAGTAAGTTTGCAAGCATGGTCAGAGCACGAGGAAAGTGATGATCCGATTGTAAAAAAAGAGGCACTCAAAAGACATATTCAATCTGTTAAAAATCATATTAAAGATCTGGCCGGCCAAAATTATCAAAACCTGCCCGGTATAGAGAGCTTAGACTCAGTTATAATGTTTTCTCCAAATGAACAGGCGATTTTTGGATTAGGAAAAGATAGCAGAGAAATTTTAGATCTGGCTTTTGATAAAAAAATTGTACCTGTTGGGCCAACTATGCTTTATTTTGTTTTGAAGTCTGTTGCTGACAATTGGAACAAATCAAAACAATCAAAAAATATGCAAGAGGTAATAAAGATAGCAAATTTAGCATGCTCGCAAGCTACTGAAATTTATCATTCAGCGAGAAAATCAAAAGAAAACATTAGTAAAACTCTTGAAAATTTAGATGATGTAATGGATCAAATACAAGACGGTAGAGGAAGTTTTTTAGGAAGAATACAAAGAATGACAAAATTGGGCGGGTTAAATCCAAAAAGTATACCCGATGAAGCACTCAAAAATATCGAGAACGCTGAAGTAAACACGATTTCAAAAACTAAAATTAAAGACTAATTTAAATGAATTATATATTCCTGGATACTGAATCTACGGGCTCTAGCACTGTTTGGGACCAGGTTTTAGAAATTGGAATGGTGTGGACCGATGAAAATTTAAACATTAAAGAAAAATGGGAAATGCGGAGTAGAATAAAAGATGGGATAGTTCCAAATTTAGGTGCGTGCGAGGTAACTGGCTTTTCTGTTCAGGACATTACACAATCTAATCATTCACATTTGCAGATGGTGGAAGCTATGGAAAATACATTAAAGCGTTGGGGCAACGCTTATGTATTTGCTTATAACGGGCAAAATTTTGACTACCCTTTGATCCAAAAGACTTTATATAAATCTTTAAAACCAGCTTATATCACTAATACAAATGGAAAAAAACATGGTGATGTTTTAAATATTATTCGTGCTGCAAAATTAGTTAATCCCGATGTCATTGAAACACCAATGTCAGACTCAGGCAATCCAGTATTTAAATTAGATAAATTAATGAAACATGAAGGAGCTCACGGAGCTATGGCGGATACGCTCGCCATGCTTGAAGTAGCTAAAAAGGCCTTTAATAAAGCAAACTCTGTCTGGAAGTCATCTCTACTTACTATCAGCAAAGCAGATACAGAAGATATTATTACAAAACAAAAATTATTTTGTCAGCTACAGTGGTTTTATGGCAGAATGAGAAAATATTTAGTCACGCATTTCATATTTCATCCAGTTTATCTTGCATGGGCACAAACATGGGACTTAAGTAATAATCCTGAAGACTTTTTTAAATTAGACGATGCTAATTTAAAACAAGCTCTTACAAAGTCTCCAAAAGCACTTAGAACGTTAAAAGCAAACAAAAGTGAAATCATCCTAAATCACAAACATGCTTTAACTGAGTCTCCTTATAAAGAAATAGGAGTGGATGAACTTGTCAGAAGAGCCAGTATTTTACAAGATAATTTTGAATTTAAAAAAAGAGTTAAAAAAATTTTACAAGATATTCATGATGAGAAAACAGCTAAATCAATAACAGATGATAAAATCTTATATCCAGAGGAAATGCTTTATGCAAAAGGCTTTCCTAAGAAAGAAGACCAAACTTTAATGACCTTTTTTCACCAGTTTAAATGGGAAGATAGAGTTGAGCTAATTGATAAATTTAAAGAGGAAAGGTTTTCAAGATTAGCTGAAAAACTTATTTACGAAGAAAAACCTGAAATTCTTCCAGAAAGCATTAAAAAAAGGGTCAAAAGAGATATAGCAGAAAGGATTTTTTCGATTGATAAACAAAACTGGACCACGCTTCCAGAGTTTTACAGACAAATTGATGATAAAAGAAATAAGTATGAAAATGATGAAAAAAAAATGAAACTATTGAATGAATACGATGAGTTTGCTCAATCTATACAAAGAAAATATGAGACAGCTTAAGAATAATTATAAACAGGTTTAAATAATAATTATTACAAAGGTTGACATGTTTGAATTAAATAATTATTTAATCATTAATGGCAACTATCAAATCTACTGACGAAAATTTTGAAAAATTAAAAAAAGAACATAAAAATCTATTATTAGATTTTTGGGCACCTTGGTGTCGATGAGCCCACTCACATTTTGTGGGTGGGCTCATCGATACAAACCCACGCGGTCCATGCGTTCAAATCTCCCCGGTGTTAGAGCAAATTTCTGAAGAGATGAAAGATGTAACTATCGCTAAACATAACATTGAGGAGGAATTAAACCTTCCAGTCCAATATTCTGTGAGAGGAATTCCTACTATGATTCTTTTTTGTAATGGAGAACAAAAAGCTGTTAAAGTAGGCGCATCTAGCAAAGAAGATCTAGTCGAATTTCTCAAAAAAAATAAAATTTAATTCTTATTCAAAATATTTGAAGAAAAATAGAGACTACCAAAACAACAGATAAGTTTTTTTTCATTACTACTGATTTTTTTTAATGCATCTCTAAAATCTTTTGCTGTTTCAGACTTAATTTTATTATTATTGGCAATTTTGTTGAGTTCTTTAGCAGAAACTGAATCTACGTCTTCTATAGGAATAGCAACTATTTTTTTAAATATACCTTTCAAGTTTTTAATGAATTCATCTGGCTCTTTATTTTTAGACATAGCCCAAACACCATATACGGGTAATTTTATTGTTTTAAGATATTTATACAAATTTAACGCGTCTGCCGGGGCATGAGCACCATCTATCATTATCATTTCATTCTTATGCAACATTTTTTTTATGTTACCTTTTTTTAAATAATCGTATCTTCCTGGAAAAGCTAGATTGGGAATAGTTTTTTCTATTACTTTTTTGCTGATATTTAAATCTAAAGCTATTTTGATAGCATGAGCAATATTGCTAAACATACCTTCGCTATGTACATTTTTAGCATTAAGCTTAATTTTCGCTGACTTATCTTGGTAAAAATAAAGATTATTTTTTTTTATTAATCTCCAAGAACTTGGATAATGGATTATACTTTTATTTTTTTTCAAATAAAGTTTAGCCTTCTTTAATACATAGGGGGTTTGTTTTGCTATATATATGTTACTAAAGCTGGATAAATACCCTGTATCTTCTTTGATTATTTCACTAAGAGTTTTTTTTTTAAGAAAGTTTTTATGTTGCAGATTAATATTTGTAACGACTTGAGCGAGGGGGAAAGAAAAGATATTCGAGCAATCATTTTTCCAAAGAGCTCCAGTCTCTATAATAAAGTAATCTACATTTAGTTTAGACGCATTTATTACATAAACCAAAGTAAGAACTTCATACACAGTTAAGGGAATTTTTAATTTTTCAATTTTTTTAATAGTCTCTTTAATTTCTTTATAAGATAAATATCCTTTTCCCATATAGTATCTATCTCGAATATCAAAAATTGACGGCGAAGTGTAAGTTGATACAGTTTGATTGTTCGCTTCTATGAAATTTTTTAATGACCATAGCGTAGTAAATTTTCCTGACTCTCCAAGTACACTAATAACTTTATTAAGTTTCCTTTCTGGATTTCCTAATAAATTGAGGGCAAGTTTGATTCTTTTAAGACCAAACTTTACAGATTTATTAAATAATTTATGACGCGTTAGATGCTGGTATATCAACTTTGACATTTGATGTTGACTCAGCTTTTACCTCTTTTTCTGATTTTTTGAGAAGCACTCTTATTAGACTTGTAATTCTCTCTCTAATTTCAATTCTTGATTCAAAAACACCATCAATCATACCTAACTCTTGTAAACTTGATGAAACACCGAAGTTTTCAGGTAGTGCTTGTCCTTTATTAACTGATGCTGAAACTCTTTTTCCAGCAAAAAGCTGCGACTGGTTACCGGGATTGGTAGAAAATAAAAAATCATTACTGTATGTGTTGCAAAATGTACCGCCAGTAATTTTAGCTTCCAAAATTCCGATTGTGACGATGCCTGCTTTTCTTAATTCTCTCATTGCAAACATCTGTTTTGGCATGGAACTGAGCCCGTGTATATTAGTCGCGACGGACATACCGCCGCTTTGATATATTGAGATTACTCCGTCAACTTTTTCTTCTAACGCTTTTTGTATACCACTTAAGAGTTGCTCATTTTCTCGGGGCGTCATAGCGGATCCGCCGAAGGCAAAATTGTAACCAAAAGCAACTATATTTAATCCATTAACTTTCCCTAACCCTGCTAGGATCGCTGAGTCTTGATTAGTTTTTTTAACATTGGCATTATATTTATCTATATATTTTGTTTCACCAATTTTAAAATTTAAAGGGTCTGGGTCAGCAGGAGGGCAAGGTATTCTTTCCCACTCTCCATCATCAAATAAAAGTTCTGTAAATAAAATTTTTGGATCAAGATCAAAGTGATGACTGCATTCACAGACATTAAAATTTTTTTTAAGATCATCTCTCAATTTCATTTTATTGCAACCAGGGCAATTAATCCAAGCACTACTCGCTTGATCTGCCTTTGAAGGTCTGTCTCGTTTAAAGGTTTGTTTTACTTTTTCTACAAATTTAGTTTTAACTTTTAAGATCCAATTCATTTCTTGATTCCTCTTGATAGTTTCTTAACATAAGATGAGACAAATGTGGCTAATTTTTTACCTTTTAACCTTTTTTTATGTCCCTCAGCTACTTTATTTACTATAGATGAGCCACAAATTACTCCATCAGCATATTTAGAGACTTGCTTTACTTGAGAAGGTGTCTTTACACCAAAGCCAACTGCTACAGGTATTTCTTTAGAATAATTTCTAACTCTTTTTACCATTTTTTTAACATTATCTATGTTTACGTTTTTGGAGCCAGTCAATCCAAAATATGATGTAATGTACAACCAAGAATCACGGCAATTTTTTATACTTAGCTTAATAAATTCATCATCGTTTGTAGGGCTAATAATTTTAATATAACCAATTTTCTTTTTTGAAAGACCGTTTATTAAAATTTTTTCCTCTGGTGAGTTTAGATTGCTATCTACTATAATGACACCATCAATTCCCACAAAATTGCATTGATTAATAAATTTTTTTAATCCGAATATCTTTACCGGATTTAAATATGTCATAATCACAAAACAAGTATTTGTCTTAGTTTCTCTTTTAACTTCTCTTATGAGTTTAAAAGTTTTGTTCATATTCATACCAGAATTTATAGCCCGATCATTTGCTTCCATAATAATTGGAGAGTCACTTGTGCTAGTGTTAAAACTTATCCCCGCTTCAATTATCTGACAAGATTTTGTCATTTCTTTTATAATTTCTTTGGATGATTTGTAATTGGGATCACCGCTTGTTACAAATCCTATGAATATTTTTTTTTTATTTTTTTTGGCTTCTTTGAAAAGATTGTTAAGTTTACTCATTTATTTTTTTTCATATGTTCCATCATTTGTGCAACATTTGGTTCTCCAGCGCCACATAAGTGAATTAAATGATTTTGTTTAGGCTTTCCTATTTTTCTAATTTCTTTGATTGCAGCATGAATCACATAACAAGCCTCGATTGCACAAATTAAACCAACTTTACGAGCCATCATCATAAAGGTTTTTTTTGCTTCTAAATCTGTAGCAGTCAAAAATTTTATCCTTCCAACCGATTGAAGAAAAGCTACTTCAGTTCCTATAGAGCTGAAATCGAGCCCCGATGCTTCTGTAAAACTTTCTGCGATATTTTCTCCATCTAACAAAACTTTTGATTGCATACCAAGTAAAATTCCAATTTTTCCACCACCACCAATAGTTGCTCCATGTTTTCCAGTTTTCAAACCTTTGCCTGCAGATTCTACTGCATATATTTTAGTATTTTTCGTTTTAAGGTATGGATATGAGATACAAAGCATATTGGATCCACCTCCACATACAGAAAATATTGTTGAAGGATCTTTACCCACTAAATTTTTAAATTGTTTTTTTGTAATTCGACCAATGACACTGCCGAATGTTCTTACCATAAGAGGATATGGATGCGGTCCTGCTACGCTTCCAACTACATACATTGAGTCTGGCTCGCTTTGAAATGCTCGAAGGGCAGCAGCCATAGCTGGCAACAAAGATTTTGTTGAGTCATGTACCTCAATTATATTAGCGCCATGAAGGGCAGATATATCTTTATTAATTGCTAATTTTTTAGCATCATTTGCACCAACATAAATATCTAAATCCAATCCTAATGCAGCACAGGCAGAAGCAACGGCACGACCATTTTGGAATGCTCCAGTTTCAGTTAGAATCTTTTTAAACCCTAAATACTTTGCAAGTTTGCAACAAGAATAAGCTGATACAGGTTTGTGACTGTGGTTTGTGTGCAAATCCGTTCTTTTAAGATAAATTTTACCAATTTTCTTTTCTCCCCCAGCTAATTTAGTCAGTTCAGGGCTAAAATGTACAGGTGTATTAACACCAATAAAAGAAAGCAGTTCTTCATTGAGCTCTCTCATAAATTTTTTATCTTTTATGGCTTTAAAAAAACCTTTCTCCACTCTTTTAAGATTTGGAACAAGCAGAGGAGAAATATATTGACCACCAAATCGCTCTTTAGTTTTTTTATTGATCCAAAAACCATCTTTTGTTGGTGGATTTATTTCTTTAAAAGGGGGAATTTTCATCAATTGAGCTAATTTTTTTCATAAAATTTTGAATTTTTATATGATCTTTATGTCCTAATTTTTTTTCTAAATTAGACGATAAATCAAAAAAGTTAACCCCTAATTTTGATATATTTTCTACATTATCTATACTAATTGAGCCCGCCAAAGCATATCGATCTCCCTTTGGCAGTTTTGATATGAGATCTTTAGGGAATTCAATTGATTTTTCCATGCCAGGAGTATCAAATAAGATTATATCCGCGCCTGCATCTTCATATTTTTTATATTCATCAATATCTGCATCCGCTCTAATTTTGATCGCTTTAATTATTTTGATCCCCATTGATTTAATTTCTCTAACTCTCTCACAAGTTTCAGACCCGTGTAATTGTATATAATCAAAGTTATTTAAAACTGTTTTTTCAATAAATTTGTTATTTGGATTCACAGTGACGGCCACAAATGACGAGTCTTCTTTTTTATAGTCTTTTAATTTTTGAATATCTTTTAAATTTTTAATATTTCTTGGCGATTTTTCAAAAAAAACAAAACCTAACATAAAAACTTTTAATTTTATGCACAACTGTACATCCTTAATTGGATTTAAACCACAAACTTTTACTTTCATTTTATTATTTTAACTCTTTAATTAGATTTTCAATGTTTTTTTTAATATTTTTAGATCTAGTTAAAGAACGGCCGATTACAAGCCAATCTGATTTGACATTCCTAGCTTCCATAGATCTTTTCTGATCGTAGTTTTTTTTACCTATTTGTATCCCAGGTGTAATAATTTCTTTTTTAAAAATTTTTCTTACAATAGTTACTTCATGAGGACTTAGCACAAGTGCATCTAAATTTGCTTTTTTAGCGAGTCTAGCCTGATGAACAACTAACTTTTTTATGGTTTTATTATACCCTATAGATTTTAAATCTTCATTATTAAGAGAAGTCAAAGTTGTTACACCTACTATCCGGGTTGATTTTTTTGAGACTTTTTTTACTGCTTTTAAAGCAGCTAATCCTGAAGAGATATGGACTGTGAGATAATTTATTTTTAAATCTTTTAATGCTTTTACAGTTGAGAGCATAGTATTAACTGTATCATGAAGCTTCAGATCGATGAATATAGTCTTATTTTTTAAAGAGGAAATAAAGTTTCTGCCTTTTTTTGAATTCATGAACTCTAATCCAAATTTATAACCTACTTTAATTTTATTAGTCTGGGTTTGTTTTATAATATTTTTTGTTTTTGCTATACTCGTAGTATCTACTGCAATGAATAACTTTTTTTTCATTTGTTAATTAAGTTATTTAATTTTTTTGACGCCTTGAACCTAACTCTATCACGTTCTGGTCTAAAAATTAATTGATTAGTCTTTGGGTTTCTAAGGTTTGCATTTGCTTTTAATTTTTTACGATAAAATCTTCCAAATCCTCTTAAATGAATTTCTTGATTATTTCTAAGTGCATTAGTAAGGCTTTTTGTGAAAGTATCTAAGATAACTTCTAAATCTGATTGAGTAAACTTTTTATTTTTTTTTTTAAGGCTTTTGATTATTTCAGCTCTTGACAATTATTTATCTTTTTTTTTACTCTTTTTTCCTAGAGCAGTTTTAAATATTGATGCAAGTTTAGCTCCACTAGTAGAAGCTTTTTTTCCAAATTTTTCAATAAGATTTGACTGTTCATCAATCTGTGCAGCTTTTGGAGAGAGCCTTAGTATTCTTTTTTCAAAATCTAAATCCAATATTTTACAGTCGATTTTTATATCTTTCGTGTAAATATCCAGTCTTTGGTCAGCTGCCTCTATAGCTAGATCAGATTTCTTAATATTTGTGGTAATTTTCTTGTCAGGGTCTACGTAAACTTTTAAACCAGATTTCAAAACTTCAAGAACTTTAGCTGTTATTATGTCATTAACATTCTTGTTAATTTCTTTGAAATAATTCCAAGGGTCTGGCCCTAATTTTCTTACACTGACTTTTACTTTTGAGTCTAGAATTTCGGTAATTTTTACCTTTATAATTTGATTTTTCTTATACTTCTTTAATTCATTTATATCTTCGGAAAAATTTAATTCTTTGTAATGTAAAAAACACACAACATTACCAAAATTTATTAATTCTCCGAAGATGCTTTTGTCAGTTATGTTTGTAATTTTGTAGTCAACCACATCATTAACTTTAAGCTTTTCTAATGGAGACTCAAAAGTATCTTTGTAGCTCAAGCTAATTTTTTTCTCATTTTTATCGATGGATAAAATTTTTACAGGAACTGTCATTCCAACTTTTAAAACTTTATCGGGTTTAACGTGTTTGTCTGTGTGCGATAAATGACTCTGGTGTACTAGCCCAGAAATATTTTCTTCTAAATTACAAAACACACCATATTCTTTAACACTCTCTACTTTACTTTGATAAATCTCACCGATTAAATATTTCTTCTCGACATCTTGGTATGGATCCGTTGTCATAGATTTTAGAGATCCACTAATATGGTTTGTTTTAGGATCAATTTTTATTATTTGGAGTCTAACGGCGTCGCCCTCAGAAACTAAGTCTGATGGATGAGAAACTTTTCCGTGACTCATCTGACTCACATGAAGCAGAATATCTACTGAATTTTTATATTGGCAAAAAGCCCCCCAGGAGTTGATTGTCTTGCAGACAGTGTCTACAATCGAACCTACTTTTAAATCTTTTATTACTTCCGCTACCTCGGCGCTTCTATCCTGTTCGAGCACGGATTTTCTACTTATTGACAAGTTACCCCGTGCGACGTCAGCACGGACCACGTGGACTAATACAGGTACGTTCATTAACTTGTCTACAGCAGCACCTCTTAACGGCCGTGAACATAGATGGCTCTGTGGGAGGAAGGCGCTAATAGCGTTGTTAAATAAAGAGGCAATATAACCTCCCTTGATCCGTGTTTTTATTATTGCTGTTAAAGCTTCTTTATTTTTGTAAGCCTCTAAGCATTTCTCGAATGCAGCAATAGATTTTGCTTTTTCGTAGCTTATTACAATTTCACCGGAACGAAAACTTTCGATACGCTCCAAATAACACTGAATAGTATCGCCCACTTTAAGTTTTGATAGCTCAGTTTCCGTAAATTCAGAAATAGGTATCATTGGCTCAGATTTTCCTCGTACGTCCACGATCACGTATTTACCCTGAATTATTTCTATTATTTTAGCTTTTATTATTTTATTCTCACTTAGAGACCTGTCTTGAAAATCTTCTTCTATCAGCTTTGCAAATTTGGCTTGTTCTGCAGATCTGATTGCCAATTCCTTATCAGTTGACATATTAGCTGTTTAGTACCTTCTCAACGTGTTTTATCATTTTATTAAGCATTTTTTGTTTGGAATTATAAATTCCGGTGTCTACAACTACACTAGTTTTATGCATTGTCAACTTACTATGTTTCCTTGTAGTATCTGCTAAATTCCTTGATTTTAAAGCCTTTTTTACTGATTTGAAATTTATTTTTGGATTTTTTCTTTTAAGTTCTTTAAACCTTCTTTTAGCAGCGATCATTGGGCTACAGACGAAAAAAAACTTTACGTTGCTTGTTGGCAAGACTTTAGTCCCCGAGTCTCTACCTTCTATCACACAATTTTTATATTTGTTTACGAATTTTAATTGATAATTTTTTAAAATCTTACGTATGGCAAGAACTTTGGCAATAATTGCACTATTTTCAGAAATTTGAGGTGTATGTAAATTTAGTTTTTTTAGTTTTTTGTAATTTAAATTACTAAACTTTTTTCTTAAAAAAGATACTCTATTTATTGGTTTATGCTTTAATAATAAATAAGTAGCATAACGGTATAACAAACCAGAGGACATAAATTTTAAATTATAATATTTTGCTATCATTTTTGCACCAGTCGTCTTACCAGTTGCTGCGCCACCATCGCAAGTTATTTGTAGTTTTTTAATTTTTGATTTCAAATTTTGCTCCCAAGTTTTCCATAATTTTTAAAAAAGAGGGTGAAGAGGTGTTCACAGTTTCAAAATTTTTTATTCTTGTTGTTGCTCCGGTCAGTAAAGCCAAAACAAAAGCCGACATACAAATCCTATGGTCTCCTAAATTAGGCACAATAATTTTTTTATTTTCAGCATTAAAGATGCCTTTGCCAAATATTTTCAAACTATCTGTGGAGCTAATACTTTTAACACCTATTTGTTGTAAAATATTTTGCATCTCTTTTATACGATTTGACTCTTTCTCTGCTAGACTTTTTATTCCAGTGAACACAGATGTTCCTTTTATCAATGCAGCTATTACAAACAAAATAGGGTACTCATCGGTTGCGTTCGCATAGTATGCTTTACCTGCCCTTATTGACTTAAGGTTACTGTTTTTTATTAAAATATCACCCCTTATCTCATTATTTTGTTTTTTAAAATTATCATATTTTATAATTGCTCCATGTTTTTTGAGAAGGTGATAAAAGCCTATTCTAGTTTTATTTAAACCTACGTCTTTAATTTTAAGGTTTGATTGATTATTAAGCAATGTTAAGGCTGTAAAAAATGCTGCTGAAGAAGGATCTCCAGGTACAGTAACATCTAGTTTTCTGAGCTGCTGCTTTCCAAAAATTTTAATATTTTTTTTTAAACTGGATTTGATTTGAATAGCATTTCTATTTTTTAATAACATATTTTCTGTGTGATCTCTGCTTCTTACTACTTCTAAAATTTTAGTGTTACCAAACGAATTAAGACCTGCAAGAATGACTGCACTTTTTAATTGAGCAGATACACCAGCTTTATACTCTATACCTATGGGAATTTGAGAAGAAATAAGTTTAAGGGGAAAATAATATTTATTTTTAGGTAAAAAGGTTGCTCCAAATTCTGACATTAAATATATTAATTTTTTCATACTTCTTTTTCTTAAAGATTTATCTCCTGTAACTATAACCTCAATATTTGGAGTGGTTGATAATATTGAAATCAAAAGACGACTTGCTGTCCCCGAATTACCAAAATCTAACTTTAAATTTTTCTTTGCAAACAAAGAACCAAGACCCTTTCCATAAATCCTATAACTTCTTGATTTAGTCTTTTCTATATTTACACCTAATTTTTTTAGACAATCGATTGTTGAAAACACATCATCAGATTCTAAAACATTTTTTACTGTAGAAATATCTTCACTGATTGCACCGATTAAAAAGCTTCGTATCGAAATCGATTTATCTGAATCAACTCTAATTATTTTTTTAAATGGTTTGATCTTATTTTTTGTTATTACAGAAAAACTTTTTGAAGCCATTAATTACTTTGTGAAGTTTACCCCAAAATAATTTTTTACAGCCTCCGAATTCTTTAGCAATTCTTTTTTTGTACCTTCAGCAACTATTTGACCTTCGTTTATAAGATAATTCCGATCTGTCACTGAAAAGAGCGACTCAAGAGCATGCTCGGTCAATATACATGCCACACCTAATGATTGTATCTTAATAATATAATTTTGTATTTGTTGAACATGAATTGGATCAATATGAGAGAGACTTTCATCAAGTAAAACTATCTTTGGTTTATTAATCATTAATCTTGCAAGTTGCAGCCGTTTTCCCTCTCCACCTGAAATATTTCCAGCTTTTACTGAAGCTAAATGAGTTAAATTAAAAGTCTCTAAAAGATAATCACATTGTTCTTTGGCTTTCCTATCATTTTTTTCAAATAGCTCGATTAATCCTAGTAAATTATCTCTGCAATTTAAAGTTTCGAACAGTGATCTGGTCTGAGGCATATAACCCAAACCAAGTTTTGACCTTAAATGAATCGGTGTTTCAATAATTGATTTTCCATTAATTAGAATATCTCCGCTATCGGGGGTTTCTGCACCAATAATTATATTAAATAAAGTAGACTTACCCGCTCCGTTTGGCCCAAGTAATCCAACTATTTCTCCAGGGAAAACTTTTAATGAGAGTTCTCTTAAAATTGGTCTGCCGTCAAAACTTTTCGAGAGCTTTTTCACCTCGAGTACAGTAGCAGATTTTTTAAACTTAAGGATTCTAAAACTTTTTCTCATTTCAAATTTATGTTAGCATTTATTTTATCATCTTTAAATGATGCAATATTTAAAGTTTGTTTTTTTATATCAAATAAAAGTTTATCCGCAACCATTGTACCTCTTATATCTTTAATTTTTACTTTTTCTGAAATAATTAAAAGATTATTTGAATTAGAATACTCGGCTTTTTGAGCAAATAATTGACTTCCTTCATATAAAGCAGTCACATCACCCTTAAAAATCATATCGAGTGAAAGCGAGTCATAAATTCCTAAATCTGAGGATACGTTTAAAATAGTGCCATCTTTAAAATAAAACTTAGCTTCTACAAATTTCATATTAACTATTTCTGAATTATTTTTACTATTCACTGCTTCTTTTGATTTGAGTATGTATCTATTACCATCTAAATTAGTGATTCCTGAAAATTCAATGTTATAAAAGACATCACTATTTTCAGTGTTGCTATTTTCTAATTGTTTCTTTATTTTTTCTTGAGTTTCCTTTGAAATAATCTTTTCATCGGATGTTTCATTTTGATTAAAATAAGTAAAAATAATAATTAACGTACCTACGATTAAAAGACCTATTTGGACCAACCTTAACTTTTTTTTTCTTTTAATCATTTAACTCCAGTTTGTAATAAAAAGTGAATATGAATTATGCCTTTTAAAACTTTATTATTTTTTTTATAATCTTTATCAGAAACTACTAACAAACTCGTGATCTGTTTTTCTGACATAATTGCCAATGTTTTTGAAGCAGGCATACTTTCATTAACAACTAAAGGATATCTAGTCATGAAATTTTCTAATTTTTTTTCTTTTAAATTAAGTTTCATTCCTCTTCTTAAATCTCCATCTGCGATTAGTCCTTCAATCTTTTGATTTTTAGTTACTACAACAATTCCTAATTTTTTCTTATTCATTATTTTAAGAGCTTCGTTAAATTTCTTCTTATAGTTAATAATAGGCATTTTACTTCCTGTTATCATTAAATCTTTGGCAAGTTTTAATGTTTCACCTAGCTTTCCACCAGAGTGAAATAGTCTAAAATTCTCTTTAGAAAATTTCCTTTTTGTCATGATCGTTGTTGCCATACAATCACAAAGCAACATTGTAAAAGATGTTGAAGATGTTGGAACAATATTGTTTGGATCAGATTCTTTAATCTTTGGAGTTATTATTTTTACATCACTAGCTTTTAAAAGAATACTTTTTGGATCAGAAGCTATACCAATGATCTTAATTCTATTTCGGTTTGCAAATTTTAGTATATTAAAAAGTTCAGAAGTATTCCCTGAATTTGAAATTACTATTAATATATCTTTTTTTCCTATTTGGCCCATATCTCCATGGGATGCACCTGTCGGATCTACAAAAAAACTTGGAATACCAACGCTAGAAAATGTTGCAGCTGATTTTCTACAAACAAAAGAATTTTTTCCAACACCAGTAAAGAGAACTTTTGATTTAGCATTCAAAATAAGATCAATAGCTTTTGAAAATGAATTATTAAAAACTTTATTAATTTTTTTTAACTCATTAATTTGGATATTTGCAGCTCTCCTAGCAATTTTGTTGTAGTTCAGTTTTGACATATCTTAGTGTTCAAAAATATCTGGGTCTTTAAATCCTGCCTTGTCTAACTTAATTCTACTTTCTAAACCTTTCATAGTGCTTAAAAATAAATCAAATCTATTCTCTCTTTTCAAAATTTTTTCCAAAGAATCTTTTATTTTTTTAAGATAAAAGCAATCCTTTGCGGCATAATTAAGTTCATCTATAGAAATGTTTTCAAGGCCTTTTTGCCAATCCGTAGAACTTCCAAATTTTTTATCTAATTTTACTCCACAATAAGAAGACACCAGGTCCTTTAAACCATGAAAAGAGGAAAATGTACGGCTAAGTTTACTCATGAGCTTTGTGCAAAAGTAATTTTTAACGTTAGTCTTTAAATAAATGTCTAAAAAATGCACATCCATTCTTGCAAAGTGAAAAATTTTTAAAATTTTTTCATTTTCTAAAATTGAAACTAAGTTTGGAGCTTTAAAATCTTTATTCGGTTGAATAATATAAACATTTTCATCATCAAATGTTAAAGAAACTATTGAGAGTTTATCTCTACCAGGTTGCAAGCCTTGCATCTCACAATCAATGCTGCAGTAATCTTTAATTTTGGATGTTATTTCTGTATTTAAGTCGCCTTGTATTTTATGAATTTTCATATACTTGTTAATTAATATCATGAAAAATAAAATTGTCACCTTGTTTGGTGGGTCTGGTCAAATCGGATCAAATTTAATCGGGTCTCTTATCAAAAAAAACTATAGAATTATTTGTGTAACAAGGTCAGCTTTCCGTAATACACATTTAAAGACGCAAGCCACACCTGGAGCTATTGAGTTACTAGAATGGAATGCTGAAAATTTAAGCGAAGTAGAAAATGCAATTAAAAATTCCGATGTTGTAATTAATCTTGTAGGCATACTATATGAAACAAGAAAACAAAAATTTCATAAACTACATGCAAAGCTTCCTGAGGCAATTGCAAAAATATGCGCAAGATCAAATGTTGAAAAGCTGATTTTTTTGTCGGCCATTGGCGCATCTCGAGAAAGTCGCAGTTTATATCAAAGATCAAAATTTCAAGGGGAGATAAATGTACTAAATAATTTTAAAAAATCTGTTATTATTAGGCCTTCAGTTATTGAGTCTCATTCCAGTAACTTCTCTAACCTTTTTGCACGACTTAGTTTTTTTCCAATCATACCGATTCCAAATGTCTATCGATATAAATTTCAACCAATATTAGTAACTGATGTTGTTAAAGCAATAATGAAAGCGATTGAATTAAAAGATAATTTTGGAAAAATTTATGAAATAGGTGGACCTAAAATTTTTACTTTTAAAGAAATGATAGAATCTATTATGCAGGCTATTGGGAAAAAAAGATTAATTATTCAGATGCCTATGCCACTTGCTAAAATTCAGAGCGCTATAACTGATTTGCTACCTTTTCCTCCTATTCTTACACGAGATCAATGTGAGATACTCTCAGAGCAAGACAATATTGTATCGAATAATCACTTAACACTTAAGGATCTAGACATCGAGCCTGCAGATGTAGAAAAAGCAATGATCAAATGGCTTGTCCGTTTCCGTGATCGAGGACAATTTAGTTTGGGAAAGTATAATGAAAAGTCTTAGTTTGTTTTCAGGATATATTTATTTATTTTTAGCTATTATTACCGGTATAGCATCTAACAGTTTTTTGAAAACTACCGAAAGTTTTACAAAACTCGGCCCAACAATATTTTGTATTTTAAGTATTATCATTTGTATCTTTTGTTTATCTAAATCGATGAGCATCATTCCCGTGTCTACCGCATATGCATCGTATGGAGCATTAACGATAACTGCAGTTACATTATTTGGAATATTTAAATACAATCAAACTCCTAATTTTTATGGTACTGTTGGATTAATTTTAATTGTTTCAGGAGTTATACTTTTAAACCTTTTTGGTAAATTAAAGTAAACCCCTGATGTTTTTAAATCAGGGGCATTTAATTACTTCATAAACTAATTATTTAAAGATGCTGTGATAGGTTCTTTATTTTTAATAGCTCTTTTTTCAGCGATTTTTTTCTCGATACTAGCTATCTTTAGATCAATCTTTGATAGTTTTTTTTGTTTAGTGCTTATCTTATTTTTAAGCTTATCGATTGATTTTAGTATTTTTTTCTTTTTCTTTTCGTTTTTTTTTAACTTTTTTTTCATATTGTTCCTCCAAAAAAGAAAAATCTAAAATAATCTAAAAAATTTTTCAAATGAAATTAATAAAAATCTTTTAAACTAAAAGTTGAAAAGATTTAGAAAATCCTACGGAACTAATAAATTTATAAATCTGTCTGTTTTTTTGATTTCAAGACTGTTTACGTAACCACAATTTTCACCATCAACTTGTGATAGAACTTTATTGTTTACACCATTTATTTTTAATCTGTTCAATTCTTTTTTAATTACACTTTTTGCAGGAGTTAAGTCGCCTTTGGTTAAAATTAACCAAACATAATAAAGTAATTTTATTCTGGTCAGGTCTTTAAATATGTAAGCCACTATCCTGTTTTCAAATATATTGGTATCATTAGTTATAGAATGGGGACCAGCATAGTATTTTGAATTAGTACATAAAATCCAATCAGCCATAATTTTTTCATTATCTACCTCAACCTCCATTTTATTATTTTTTAAAAATAAAAAATGCTGAAAACCTTTTAAAGCGAAAATTACTTTTCCAAGATACTTTTTAATATTAGTATTTATGGACTCAACAATTCGAGAGTCAAAACCTACACCAGCCATCAAGAAAAAGTACTTATCATTTATTTTTGCTAATGAAATTTTCTTATGATTATCTGATACTAGGACGTTGTAAATCTCCTCCGCCTTTTTCTTAATTTGAGTTTCTATTTGTAAAATATTTGCAGTGCCAGCAGGTATGTATCCAACTAATTTGTCTTTTAGATTATCACTTTTAAACATTTCATTAATACCAAAACATACGCTCCCGTCACCGCCAGCAAATACTAACCGATCAAATTTTTTATTAGACAATTCTTTAAATACATTCCTTGCATGATCTTCGCTTTCGGTTTTAAAAAGATCTACAATATGATTTTTTTCTAAAAGATTAATGACCTTGTTAATTAATTTAAGTTTTCTACCACCTGCTGCATTTGCGTTAAATATCACCGCAAAATTCAATTTTTTATTCATATTTTAACAATTCTGTAACAAATTTATGATTCTACTTCTACTAGAGATTCGTTTTATAAAAAATATGGAAACAATTCAAACTAAATCTAAGGGAAAGATTTTAAATTACAAAAGCATCTTTATTTCCGACTTGCACCTTGGGCATAGAAAAAGTGCAGCAAACAAATTATTAGAATTTTACAAACATTCAAGGTCAGAGAATTTATATCTTGTTGGTGATATCATTGATGTTTGGGCTTTAAAAACAAAATTTTACTGGCCTCAAGAACATAATGATGTGATTCAAAAAACATTAAGAAAAGCAAGACATGGAACAAAAGTAAAATATATTGTTGGAAATCATGATGATGTCTTCAGAAAATTTTTACCATTACATTTTGGCGATATTGAAGTTGTAAATAGAGCCATACATGTAAGCTCAGATAATAAAAAGTATATTGTTGTTCATGGTGATGCCTGGGATGGAGTGATGAAATATGCTCCATGGTTATCAAAAATAGGAGCTGTCGCTTATAGTTTTTTACTTGAGTTTAATGTTGTTATCAATTTTTTTAGAAGATTATTTAAAAAGGGTAATTGGTCTTTAGCAAAATATTTAAAACATAAAGTAAAGAATGCTGTGAAATACATTGGTGACTACGAAAAAGTTTTAGCAGCCTATGCAAAAAGAAAAAAAGTAGATGGCATAATTTGCGGCCATATTCATCATTCTGCCGATCAAGTCTTAGATGGTGTGAGATATTTAAATTGTGGTGATTGGGTAGAAGGTGCAACTTTCTTAGTAGAACATTTTGATGGTCGTATGGAAGTTATTGACTGGGACAAAATCAGAGGTGATGTTGTTGATTACGAGCCGTATCTAAAAGTAGTAAATAAATAAATGAAGATTTTAATCGTTACTGATGCCTGGTATCCGCAAGTGAACGGTGTTTGTAGAACTTTAAAAAATCTTGGCGATGAATTAAAAAAAATTGGACATCAGGTTGAATATATTGAACCTAATCAATTTTTTACTGTGCCAATGCCAAAATATAATGAAATAAAACTTTCTCTTAATGTTTGGCCTAGAGTAGGCAGATTAATTTCTAAAGCTGATGCTGACATAATTCACATAGCTACAGAAGGTCCGATAGGAATATTTGCAAAAAGATATTGTGTAAAAAGTAAGCTTAAGTTTACCACGTCTTACCATACTCAATTTGATAAATATTTGAAGCTATACTATCCTTATTTGCCAATTAAGCTTGCTCAAAAGTTCCTTAAAGGATTTCACTCAAAGGCGGAAAAAATTTTAGTAACAACTCAGTCGATGAAAGATGAACTTCAAGAAATTGGTTTTGATAAGGATAAGATGGTTGTTTGGACTAGAGGAGCAAACCACGGGGCATTTCAAAAGCCTAAAAAGATTAATTTAGAGTATAAAAGACCAATTTATCTTTATGTAGGAAGAGTATCTATTGAAAAGAATATAAGAGCATTTCTGGATTTAGATTTAGAAGGTACGAAATTAGTTGTCGGTAAAGGACCTGATTTAGATAAACTTAAAAAAGAATATCCTGAAGCGATATTTAAAGGAGAGAGAACAAATGGTGAGCTTGCAAGTTACTTTGCTTCTTCTGATGTTTTTGTTTTCCCGAGCAAAACAGATACTTTTGGAATTGTAATTATAGAAGCTTTAAAATGTGGATTGCCAGTAGCAGCTTACCCTGTTGCTGGACCAAAAGATATTTTTAACGGCACAAACATTGGTTCGTTAAACAACGATCTTAAAAAAGCAGCACTTGAAGCTCTTAAGTCAGATAGAAGCGCTTGCATTGAGCATGCAAAAAAATATACCTGGGAAAATTGCGCGAAAATCTTTTTAAATAGTGCGGTATCAAACCGCTAAAAAATATTTCTTTAGTCTATATCTTTAAAGTATAATTAAATCATGGAATTATTATTCTACTCTATTGCCGGGATAATTGTGATCGTAGTGATTGCAGTATCCAGAAAATCAATTGTAGCAGGTATGGAGGCAAGATCCGATATTAAGAGAGAGAACAAACCAAGTAATAATGAAGAGGGGATAGAAGATATCACCAATGAAAATATTGAAAAAACTAATGAGCAAGTAAAGATTATAAATCAAATCGATGATCTAATTTTAATTGTAGATAAATTTAAAAATATCAAATTTTTTAATAATAGTGCAAAAAAAAAATTTGGAGAAAATAATTTAAATAAGCACGTGGCTACTTTATTAAGAGTTCCTGATTTACTCCAAAATATTGATTTAGTACTTTTAAAAAAAGAGACAATTACTATGGATTTAGAATTATCCTCTCCCTTATTTCAGTTCTTTAAAGTTCATATATTCTCTGGACCGACCTCATATGTCGATGATCCTGACTCAGTTATTTTATTTCTAAAAGATTTATCCGATATAGTAAAAGCTCAAAGATTTAAATCTGACTTCGTTGCCAATGTAAGCCATGAATTAAAAACACCATTAGTTTCCATCAAAGGTTTCCTTGAAACAATTAACGATCAAGCCAAAGATGACATTGAGGCACAAAAAAAGTTTATCCCTATTATGCTTGATCAAGCAGAGAGAATGGAAAATTTAATAAATGATTTACTCTCTCTAAGTAGAATTGAATTACAAGAACATATTCAACCGCAGGATAAAGTAAATTTAAAAGAGGTTTTAGAAAATGTAGTAGATATCCATCAAAGAAAACTAAAAGAATTTAATTTTAAAAACAATATTAATGAAGATATTTTTATTAAAGGTGATCATGAGAAACTTATCGAGGTATTTTCAAATATCATTGATAACAGCATTAAATATTCCGAAAAAGAAAAAAATATAGAAGTCAATTTACAAAGAGACTTAGGAAAAATAATCGGGAAATCTTATACAGTTTCGGTCAAAGACAAAGGAATTGGGATACCCTCTGATAAAATAGAAAGAGTTACGGAAAGATTTTTTAGAGCAGATGCTAATAAAAGTAAAAAAGTCGGTGGCACTGGTTTAGGTTTAGCGATAGTCAAGCACATTATAAAACAGCATAGAGGAGATCTAGAAATCAAAAGCGTGCCCCAAAATGGCACTGAAACTAAAGTTCATTTTCCAATATTTTAAAGGGTTAATTCTGTTATTTAAATTATAAGTTGAAATATAATTTTAGATAAGTAGGATTTTATTATGACTAAGGTTGTAAAAATTTTAGTAACAGTTGCTTTAACCTACTTCATGAGTTCTGCATCATTTGCGGAAATGAACATAGAAAAAACTTTAAGATCACAACAATTAACAGCTTTCGATTTAGGTATCCTTCGCCTTAGAGAAGACCTAAATGTTGCAAAAAACAATATTCATAAAATAATTCAAATTGAAGAAACAAATATTTATTCAGAAGTTCTATACTCAGGTAGAAATCAGAAAGTACAAATGATAATTTCTGCTCCTCTAGAAAAACATCTTAATGAGAGGTCTTATATGGCCGATTCAATTAAATGTAGAAAAGTTTTTGAAAAAATTAAAGAAAACCTGTTATTTGGACAAAGCGAATCAAATGGAGTTTACGATAGGGCTTCAGCGTACTTAACAGCTATTTTCACATCACCAACGCAATGGAGCGCTTGGCGATATGATAAAAAATTCACAAAACATTTGGTTGAATTTGTTGACTTAGAAGTCACCCTTAGACCTACAAAAGAATATGCGATCAAAAATAAAGTAAGACCA
>CACFKZ010000004.1 GCA_902566945.1 uncultured Pelagibacteraceae bacterium
AATGTTAATATTAATAATAGTTTAAATGATTGTTTAGATTTTTCTTATGGTAAATATGAAATTAGGAATGCTTTTATAAAATTTTGTGGAGACAAAGCTATATCAGCTGGCGAGATAAGTATAATATCAGCCGATAAAGTAAATATTAGTAACTCAAATTCTGGTATTGCGTCAAAAGATTTTGCAACAGTTGATATTTCAAATAGTGAAATTATTGATACCGAATATTGTTTTCAAGCCTATAATAAAAAATCCGAATTTTCTGGTGGCTTCATTAACTCCAAAAATATTGTTTGCAAATTTAATAAGAAATTTGCGACAATAGATGAGTCCTCTAAAATATTATTGAATGGAGAAAATTTTACTCAATCAATGTGGGATAATAAAACTGCAGGAACTAGAGTTTATAATGGGATTTAGACTTGAAGATAAAATAAAATTTCACATTAGTGATTATATTAAGATTAAAAATGAGATATTTAAATTAAATGGCAGGTCGCTATATCCAAAAAGATTTATATCAAGTCTTTATTTCGATAATAAGAATCTTGATATGTATAGAGACTCGGAGGAAGGGAATACTCCTAGAAAAAAAATTAGATTTAGAAACTATCCTGACGCAAAAAGTAAAAAATTTTTCTACGAAGTTAAAATAAATAGTGCTGAGGGAAAATTTAAAAAGTCATCAGAAAAAACTTATGATCAATTTAAAATAGCTTTTAAAGATGGTTTATACGATTCGACTTATGGAATTCTAGAAAAAAAAATTCAAGTTTCTTATTTTAGGGAGTATTTTTTGGTGCAAGGAACCAGACTAACACTTGATTATAAAATAAATTACTCCAGTCCAGATGGATTTAACAAAAAAGATGATATTGAAAGCCTAATATTGGAAGTAAAAAGTTCAAAAAATATTATCGATATTCAAAATAAATTTTTAAATATTATTCCAATAAAAAGAGAGAGAGTATCAAAATATTGTGAGGGTATTGATTGTCTATTTAACAAAAATCATCTTCAAAGACTTAATTATGCTATTTAGAGATAAACTTCTTCTTAATATTTATAAAATCTTTAGGTCTACCTAAATTTACTAAACTTCCATTTCCAACTCTTACTTCTAAAAAAACTTTTCCTTTTAAGTTTAAAAAAGTATTTAACTTTTTACTAATCTCTTTTTTATTAGTTATCCTTAGATACTTTTTGAATCCAACGCTCTTAGATAATATTTCAAAATTTACAATTTCAGAGTTAGTATTTTGTCCTCCAACAGACTCATGTGAAAAATTATTAATTAGAATATATTTAAAATTTTTACTGTATTTACTACATGCAACAATTGATCCTAAGTGCATTAACAAAGAGCCGTCTCCATCGATACAAATTGTTTTTTTTTTTGAAAAAATACTATGAGTTAAAGATACGCTTAATGAGTGACCCATACCACCGATCATATAAAAATCTTTTCCTTGATTTAGATCATTATTGATTCGTATTCTATATAACTCTCTTGAGGTAAATCCAGTTGTAGATATTATTCTTGTATTATTCTTGATTTTTTTAAGAAGACTTTCTAGAAAAAGGCTTCTTTGAAGTTTTGTTGATTTAATTTTTTTATTTTTCTCACTTTGAATAAAAACATTTTTTTTTATAACACAAGCTACTGGAACATTAAATTTTTTAGAATGATTTAAAAGACTCTTTAAGTTTTGTATGTTAATTTTATCTTTATTTTTTTTTATTATATAATATTTTATTCCTAATAATTTTAGGATTTGAAGAGTGATTTTTCCTTTAACCATGTGTTGAGGCTCGTCATTGCTACCAGGAGAACCGCGCCAACCTATTACGAGAAATAATGGAATAGAATAAACTTTTTTGTGAGCAATAGATATAATTGGATTAATTGCATTACCTAATCCTGAATTTTGAAAATAAATACAAGGTATTTTTTTTTTTGCAAGAAAATAACCGATTCCGTGTGATATCGCTGAACCTTCATTAGCTGCAATAAAATGTTTAATTTTTTTTCCTTTTAGTTTTTTTGAAATACTAGATAGTAGACTATCAGGAACACCTGAATAAAAATTAATATTTTTTTTTAAAAATTTAATTAAATTTTTTTCAATCATTTAATCAAATTTATAATTTCATTTATTGAACTAATTTTGTCTTCAGACTCATAAGCTCTTTTATGCTTTAATATACTTAAAGCAGTTTTAGTCATCGAAGGATAGGCTGATCTAAGCATGTGGTTTGCGTAAATAACAATTTTAAAGTTGTTTTTAATTAGATCTTTTTCATAAGTTGATGAGTAAGTGGAAGGAACACATACTAAAGGCTTAGCATAATTTTTTTTATTGTATATCTTAGCAAAACTAAAAATTTCATGGGGAGTTTTTTCTTTACTATGAATTAAAATTCCGTCAGCCCCTGCTTTTGAGTATTTTTCTGCTCTTCTCAAAGCATCTTTAAGACCTTTACCAAGAATAAAGCTTTCTATTCTAGCTATAACCATAAAATCCTCGGAAATAGCAGAGCTTTTTGCCTTACGAATTTTTTTTGAAAAGTTGATAATAGAGTCTTGTAAAGTTCCTTTCTGGTTCTTAAAAAGGGAATTTTTTTTTAAACCGATTTTATCTTCTATTATCATTGCCGAAACACCCGATCTTTCAAGAGTTTTTACCATGTAAGAAATATGTTCTAAACGACCACCATTATCTGCATCGAAAATCAAAGGTTTTGTAGTGACCTCAAGTATTTCGTTTAATCCTTGGTACCTTGTAGAATAATCAACTGATTGATTATCAGGTTTTCCTCTTGAAGAGGAGTCTGTTAAACTTGAGGACCACATTCCATCAAAATCTACTTTTAGATTTTTTTTATTCGTATAGCTGATTTTTTCAGCTATTAAACCCGATATTGGATTATGAGCCTCAAGAATTCGAACAATTTTTTTTGAATCTATTAATCTTTTTAATTTTGTTTTTCGAATATCTGGTGTGGTTCCCATTTTAAAAATTTCATCTTTAATAATAGATGAAGATATATTTTTTGTATATTTTGGTTCTAACAGTTTTCCTGACCAAGCTTTAAGTGTTTTAATTACATTCCCTCTAATTTTTTTTTGATACCCTGTCTTCCAATCATCTCCGTGAACAACAAAGTTTGGCTTAATTTTTTTGAGATTATTAGTATAATCTAAAGTGGTTTGTGGAATAACTTTTGAAACATATTTTACATTTTCAATTATATATTTTCTTTTTTGATAGCTAAGATGAGGTAAGCTTTTGTATGATGCTATGGCCTCGTCAGTGAGCAACCCAACAATTACCTCACCATATTCTGCAGCATATTTAAGAATATTTATGTGACCATCATGAAGTATGTCAACTGAAAATGCTGTATAAACTTTTTTCTTCATTTTTTTAATTTAATATTTTTTTTGCCAAAGTAATGTCTGTTGGCTTGTTAATATTTATCCAATAATAATTTTGATCTTTTAAAGTATATAGTTTGTTTTTTTGGGCAAATTCACTAACAGGATATTCCCATGTAATTTTTGTATTTTTTTTTTTGAAATAATTTCTCAAAAAAATAATTAGCTGATTAAACATTGGTCTTGAAAATTTATTTATACATAATATCTCACCATAAGGATTTTTAATTTCTGAATATTTTCCTATTTTTTTTATTCTCATATCCTTATTTACTTGAGCAACAAAACTATTTTTTTTTAATTGAATTTTATTTTTTTTCTGGACACCAATAACATTTAATCTTTTATCGCTGATAATATTATCAATATACTTTTCATTAAAAATTAAATCTGTATGCATCATCAATATAGATTTCTTTTTTGTTCGCCTCCAAAGATCTTTTGATTTAAATAAACTATATACTGATCCATTATTAACAAAATCCTTTATTACTAAATAATTAAATTTTATGTCTTTAAATTTTTTCATTTCTTCCAAGATTTTCTTATATTTAAAACCAAGTATCAAATTGATTTCTTTTGCACCTTTGGACTTTAACGTTTGAAAAATTCGATATAATATTGTCTCGTTTCCAATTTTTAGTAAAGATTTTGGTTTGGATTTTCCTATGCTGCCCATTCTCTCACCTGACCCAGCAGATAATAATATTACAAAGTAGTCTTTTAATTGATCCATATTCTAAAAAGTTTTCTCGTATTTCTTTGTTTATCTATTTTAAAAGTCGTTCTGCCGTGTGCTAAAATATGATTGTTTAAAATAACTAAATCTCCTTTAGAAAGCTTTGTTTTTTTAATAAATTTTCTGTTTGATAAAAGTTTATCTAAATAATTAAAGGCAAATGTTTGATTTTTATTTAATTTCTTTTTTTTTATTTCATAACCTTTTTCGATATAATCTCTCAAATATCTGAATAGAAATTTTTTTTTAGATTTTAAAAAAATCGGTTTTGAAAAAACATTTTTTCCAGAATAATTAAATCCTCTTCTTTCAAAATAAAAATTTTTTTTAAGTATTTTTAAAATATCAGGTTTCTTTTTTTTTAAATAATTATAAATTTTTAGTGTATTAACTAAAATTGTATCTCCACCAGTTAAAGAATTTGACTCACATGCCATTATAATAAATTTAGGCGGTGAAGATAATTGAGGTCCGTCAGAATGTATTGATCCTCCAAGATTTGTTTGGTGGTATCTTAAAACAGATTTAATTTTCTTATTTTTTTTTTTTAAATTTAAAATTTTATTTATATCTGGTTTTATTTCCACTATTTTCTTGTGATTTTTATTTTGAGAAACAGTATGCCCTAGGTTTGTTGCGAAATTATAAAATTTTTTTTTTAAACTTTTTTTTCCACCATTAAATTTTTTAACAACCTTAAAATAAGGTTCCTCATAAAGTGATTGTAATAATTTTTGTGTATTCATAATGATTCGAGTTTAATTAAATATTTTTATCTTTATGTAACTCCTTTTTAAGTTCATCATACTCTTTACTTTTCCTTTTCATAAAGTTGATAGTTAGTTTAATTTTAGTTTTCAAACCTTGTGGGGTTAATAAATATAAGTAAACACTTTTATTTTTGTTATTTTTAAAATTTTCAAGTTTAACTAAACCTTTCTTTTTTAGTTCATTTAAGCAATGATTAATTTTGCCTAGACTTAATCCAGAAGCTTGGGCTATCTCTCTTTGATTTCTAGCTTTTCCTTTTTGAATTATTCTCAGAATGTTAAAAAAATCATCTTGTAATTTCATAATTATTCATATCGTTCATTTGATGAACAGTAAAGCAAAAATTGTATTTTTGGATTTTATTTTAAATAAACTCTTAGACCCTTGGCCAATAATTCGTAGTCAGAAACAGTTTTTTTAATAAAAATAGGAATAGCTATTTGTTTTTTTAATTTTTCCATAGTTTTTAATGAGTTTTTTAAGTTTTTTCTGCTTAAAGCATGTTTCCAATAATATGAACAATGCCATTTTATAGCATCTGGTAGATTTTTTGTACCAAATCCTTTTTTCGATAAATATTTAATAATTTGACTCCTATTTTTTTTTGGCTCAAAAATAAAAGTATCAAAAATTGAGACTCCACCTTTGGGGATTTTTCTAATAGTCGATAATTTTTTTAAATTATTTTCTAAAACGATATGTCTTTTTTTGTTCTCTTTAATAATAAAATTAAATTTTTCAAGTTGTACTTTTCCTATTACTGCTTGCATTTCAGTCATTCTATAATTGAAACCAACAATAGAAGCTTTGTCATTTCCTCTTGGAAAAATTTTATTTTCATGTCCGTGGTCATGATATTCTCTACAATATTTTGCTATTTTTGGATTATTTGTAAGAATTAATCCTCCCTCTCCACAAGTAATAGTTTTTGCAAAATCTAGACTAAAAATTTCTATATCAACTAATTCATTTATAAATTTATTATCAAATTTTGCACCCATTGACTCACAATTATCAGATATTATTTTGATTTTTTTTGCTTTTGAAATTTTAATAATATTTTTAAGATCTGCCGGAACCCCTAACATTTGGACTGGTATAATTACCTTAGTTTTTTTTGTAATTTTTTTTTTTAAGTCATTTGGACACATATTAAGAGTATCATCAACTCCGACGATTACCGGTTTTGCTCCAGTATCTAAAATAGCTTCTATGGTAGCAATAAAATTAAAAGCTTGTGTAATAACTTCGTCACCTTGCTTCACACCAATCGATTTAAGAGCAATTTTCAATGCGGCTGTCCCACTTGTAACTGCTAAAGAATACTTTGATTTAAATTTTTTGCTTATTTCATTCTCAAACTCTCTTACATGAAATTTTTTTCTTAAATTATTAAATCCGTGTGCAAATAGAACACCACCTTCTTTTTTGACTAAATTATTTAGAGCAATTCTTTCTTTCTTATCAATTAGTTCCCAGCCGGGCATAAAATATTACCTTTTTTGAATTTGAAAATTTAATTGTTTTTCATAATTTTTAATTTTTTTGTTATCATATTGAACATTTTTATCCTTAAATTGAAATGTAAGTCCTCGTCTGGAATAATTGCTCAAATTCTTATAACTACCATGAACTACTAAACAATGATGTACCAAGGCATCCCCAATATCTAAGTTTGGTAAAGATTTTTTGAATCTTTTTAATTTTTTCAAATCCTTAATTTTTTGTGACGTTCCTTTTGCAAATGAAGGAGTGTGTTTAATTATACCTTTTTTATGTGAGCCACAATAATAGTAAACACCTCCATTTTTCATACTAGATTTTGATAAAGCAATCCATATAGTTAAACCTTTATTAAATTTAACATTCCAAAAATAGTTGTCTTGATGTGGCGGAGTATTTAATCCAACCTTTTTTGGTTTCGCGAAAAATTCAGAGGCTCTAAGCTCCAATTTTTTTGTTTTTATTAAAGTTTTAGCAATCGTGGAAATTTTATTATTTTTTGAAAATTTTACTATTTCTCTTGAGTCATGCAACCTATGAAAAGAGTGTAATTTGTTCAAACTTCTTTTTTTTGAAGCAAAATTAATATCTCTACCCTTATATTTTTTTATTGTTTTTTTTAAAAAACTTAACGTTTTTTTTTCTAATGCTTTGGCTTCATTCTTAGAAACTAAGTTTTTAATTACTACAAATCCCTTATTTTGATACTCTTTTATGTAATTATGAGAGATTTTAAATTCCATAATTTAACCTAATCTAAACATTTTTTATTTACAAGCAAATATTATATTTATATGTTCAAAAAATGAACAAAATTATCGCAGTTAACTGTTTTTTAGTATGAAACTATTAATATTTATACCTGCAAGAAAAGGAAACAAAAAGTCAGAAAATAAAAATTTATTTAAAATTAAAGGGATATCTTTATTGCATCGTACCTTAACTTTTGCCAAAAAATTTCAAAAAGATGGAACAGTTTTTATTTCATCCAATCAAAATTCTATCATTAAAAAATTTAAAAAGTATACCTTTGGGTATATTAGGCCTAAAAAAATGACTCGAACAGGAACTAATGTAGTAGAGAGTATTTTGAACTCAGTTGAATGGTTTGAAAAAAGAAATCAAAAATTTGATACAGTTTTATTTTTACCTCCAACTTCTCCAATCAGAAAACACAGTGACATAAAAAAAATGATAACAATTTTTAAAAGGGAAAGAGATGAGTCAATTATGAGCGCAGTTCATATGAGAGAACATCCAAAACTATGTATTAAATTAAAGAATAAAAAAAAATGGGATTATCTTGAAAAAAAAAACTTTCAACTAGATTATGACAAATTAGAAAAAAAATATTTATATCTTGATGGAAATTTTTCCTTAGCCTCAGTAAAATTTTTAAAAAAATACAAGTCTTTTTTAATTAAAAACAAAACTAAATTTTTTATACAAGAAAGATATGTAACTATTGATGTGAATGAGAAAAATGATTTACCAATAGCAAACTTATTATTAAAGTAAAAATATGAGAATAATTTCAAGATTAGATATTAAAAATGAATTTGTTGTAAAAGGAATTTGTTTTGAAGGTTTGAGAAAAATTGGAGACCCGGAGGTCTTTTGTAAAAAATATTACGATCAAATGTCAGATGAATTACTTATCTCTGATGTTGTTGCAAGTCTTTACGGTAGGAATAATTTATTTTCTTTAATCAAAAAGATAACAGAAAAAATTTTTATACCAGTTTGTTTAAGTGGAGGAATTCGTAATTTAAAGGATATTCAACTCTCTTTGGACTCTGGTGCAGATAAAGTAGCAATTAATACGGCGATAGTAAAAAATATAAATTTTTTAAAATCCGCAATTAAAAACTTTGGAATATCAAACATAGTCGCATCAATAGAAGCCAAAAAAATTAGTGATAAATTTTGGGAAGTTTATATTTATAATGGTAGAGAAAAAACGGGTATTAATGTTGTGGACTGGATTAAAAAGATCAAGGATATTGGATGTGGAGAAATATTAATTACATCAGTGGACAGAGATGGAACAAATTCTGGATTTGATAAAAGTTTAGTCGAGTCAATCGCTAATTTAGATCTGCCAATGCCGATAATTATATCTGGAGGATTTGGAAATTTACAAGATATAAAAGAAGTTAAAAAAAATCTTCATGAAAATGATGCTTTAGCAGTTGGTACTCAACTTCACTATAATAAATATAAAGTAAAACAATTAAAAAAGTATATCTAATGAAAAAAGTATGCGTTCTTGATTACGGGTTGGGTAATGTAAGAAGTATTTTAAATTCATTAAAAAAAATAAAAGTTGAAGGTTTTCTATATAATGAAAATAAGAAAAGAGATTTTGACGTTTTGATAATACCTGGAGTGGGGTCTTTTGATACTGCAATGAATATAATTAATAAGAAATATCTAAAAATCATAAAAAAAACTAAAAATGAAAAAAAACTGATTATAGGTATTTGTTTAGGATTACACATTTTTTTTACAACAGGATATGAGGGGAAAAAAACTAAAGGTCTTAATTTTTTTGAAGGATCAGTTAAAAAAATCAAAAGTAAGAAATTACCAAATATTGGATGGAAATTGCTTAAGTTTAAAGGTAACGAATTTAAAAAATTTTCCAAAGATGAATTCTATTTTGTTCACTCTTATGAAGTATTGCCAAAAAATTATAGGAATATTGTAGCTACAACTGATTATTATAATAAAAAGATAGTAAGTATTATTAAAAAGGATAATGTGGTAGGAATCCAATTTCATCCTGAAAAAAGTAGATCTCAAGGACTTGAAATTTTAAAAAAGATAATTTTTGAATCTTAATATGAATAAAAAAAAAACGTTTTTTGGATTACCAAGTGATGTTAGATTTTGTTCAAAATGTGTAATATCAAACCAAAGACCAAATTCATCGATAGAGTTTAAAAATAAAAATCAAAAAAAAATAGGCATTCAATTTGATGAAAATAATGTTTGCTCAGCTTGTAGATATCATGAAATTAAAAAAAATATTGATTGGAAAAAAAGAGATAAAATGCTTTGGACTCTTCTTTCAAAGTATAGAAGAAAAAGTGGTTACGATGTAATTGTTCCAAGTAGCGGTGGTAAAGATAGTGGTATGACGGCACACATATTAAAATATAAATATGGGATGAATCCACTTACTGTTACTTGGTCACCACATGAGTTTACTGATATAGGTTGGAAAAATTTTAATAATTGTATAGAAGTCGGGGGATTTGATAATATTTTATTTACACCTAATGGACGTTTGCACAGGTTACTTACCTCTTTATCTTTCAAAAATCTTTTACATCCTTTTCAGCCGTTTATCATAGGGCAAAAGATAATTGGTCCCTTAATAGCTTCAAAATTTAATATTCCCTTGGTTATTTATGGAGAAAATCCTGCAGAGGATGGAAATTTAATAGAGGAAAATTATGATCCGAAAATGGACTTAGATTTTTTTTCAGTACAAAATATTAATAAGATTCTTTTAGGTGGAGAACCTATAAAAAAAATAATAAAAAAGTATAAATTTGATTTAAGAGATTTTTCACCTTATATACCCCCAACAGTTAAAGAAATCAAAAATAAAAAAATTAAAGTTCATTATTTAGGATACTATATTAAATGGGATCCTCAGGAGTCATTTTACTATGCCGCTGAACACACAGGATTTAGGCCAAACACTGAGAGGACTTTAGGCACTTACTCCAAATATTCTAGTATTGATGATAAAATCGATGATTTTCATTGGTACACAACTTTCATAAAATTTGGAATAGGCAGAGCAACATACGATGCATATCAAGAAGTTAGAAATGATAAAATTACTCGAGAGGAGGCTGTCGTATTGGTTAAAAAGTATGATGGAGAGTTTCCAGAAAAATATTTCAAAGATTTTTTAAATTACATAAATATTTCAGAAATTGAATTTTGGAAAATAATAAATAAGTTTAGATCTCCTCATTTGTGGAAAAAAATTGGTAAAAAATGGAGTTTAAAAGCTCAAGTTGAATGAAAAAGTTTTCTGGACTAATTGCTCATTTTATTTTTTAAAATTTTTGTTAGTAGTCTAAAACTTTCAGGTCCTTTAGAAGCATGTTCTTTTTTAAACTCATTTAACACAGTTTGCGTTTCCTCGCTGAACCACCAACTCTTTAATTTTTCTGAATTTTTATCCAAAAAATTTGCTGCACTTCTATAATTAGAATGGAAAATACCAACTTTATGCATTTTATTCCAAAGTTTTTTGTATTTATCTAAAATTATCTTATCGGCATTTACAGTAAAAGCTATACAAGGTTTGTTAAGCGCCACACATTGATTAAATCCCGTTGCATGAAAGTAAGTGAAAACTACAAGTTTTGACTCTTTAAAAATATCAAAAATATTTTTCTTATTTTTCAAAATATTTAAATTTTTAAAATTTTTTGTCAAAAAATATTCGAATGAAAATTCAGATCTTTTTTCAAATGGGTGAAATTTTAGATATGTATTTTTTAGATTTTTATCACTTACAGAATTTAAGAATTTGTAAATGAACTCATTTGAATTAAGAAAAAATCTTTTATCAGCTCCATCCAATTCTATAGAGTGTCTGCAATCATTTGTATCAGAATAAAAATGTAAAACGTCAAATATTATTGATATCTTGCCACTTTCGATAAATTTAAACTTTTTTCTTGATAAAACTGAAAATAAACAACCTGGCAATACTTTTCTTCCATCTTTCCATCCCCATGAAATGTAGTAGTCAGAAATTTCAATTTCATGTTTTTCGTGAGGTTCATCTCTAAGAAAATGATAACCACCACCATGTTGTCCATAAAATAATTTTAGCCCAGAATTTATTTTTAAAGATAACCAAAATTTAAAAAGACTGTCAGAAAAAACATTGCAAGTAAAAACATTTTTAATTTTTTTCGGTAAAAAACTTTTATTTACTTCCGAAATTTTATTTTGAAAACCTTCAATGTAAATAGTTGGCATAGATTCAATAAGAAGGTTATAGAATAATTTATCTTGTTTATTTTTAATATTAAATTTAATTTTTTTTCTTAATTCATAATTAAATTTAAATCTGGAATTTTTTTGTGTATCAGAAAACTTAGAGTAATTTTGGGGTGTCTCTTTCAAATGAAGAAGTAATTTCAATGTTGTAAAAAAATTTCCTACGTAAATCTTATAAAATACAAAATTATTTTTAAGAAAAAAAATTTTACCTAAAAATTTAACAATTTTTGAGATGAATACCTGAAAGTAGTAACTTACATTTTCTACTTCAAATTTGTCTTGATCTTTATTTTGGAATATCTTTATATTTTCAAAGCCATTTATAATCCTATCGAAAATTATATTATTATATTCTTTGGTAAGAATCTTATCGCTGTAGTCCGACATGTTGTGACTAATTAAAGAATTTTTATTTATATCTGGATTAAAATAAAAATTTTTTTCTTTTTTTTTTAAATCATTTACTAAGCAAATTCTGTTATTCATGACTGAAATAAATTTAAGAAGCCACGGCCCGATAAGAATGCGCCATGATTTTTTTTTCCATTTAACTTCATGTAAGTTGTTCAATTCCCTTGTCAGAAAACTTAAATATTTTTCATATAATATGTTGTTTTCTTTTACAAGTTTTTGGGAATTTTTAAAATTAAATAAAGATGAAGAAAAGATTTTTATATTTTTATATAATGAATAATTGCTTCTAAAAAAACACCATTGGCCTATTGCTAAATATTTTTTATTTTTCTTTAGTTTCCAGTCATTACTAGTAATTAATTCTCTCATTCGTAACAAATTTTAAGGTTTACTTTTAACAATTATATTATATTGTTCATTTAATGAACAATATTTCATAAAATAAGAATGGATGCAAATAAATTAAAAAAATCAAATATTATTCTAATAGCTGAGGCATGTGATAATCACTTTGGCAGTCTTAAGAATGCAAAGAAAATGGTCGTTGAGGCAAAAAAAAATGGTGCCAACGTTATTAAATTTCAACATCATTTGCCTGATGAGGAAATGTTGAAAAAAGTACCTAAATCAAAAAACTTTAAACTCTCTCTTTATGAGTTTTTAAAAAAATATTCTTTAAAACTAAGTGACCATAAAGAATTACTATTATTTTCAAAAAAGATAGGTATTCAATATTTATGTACACCGTTTAGTTTTAAAGCTGCCAAAGAATTAAATTCAATCGGTTTAAAATGGTTTAAAATTGGTTCAGGAGAATTTACAGATCTTCCATTTATTCGAGAAGTGCTAAAATTTAAAAAACCAGTGATCTTCTCAACTGGTATGAGTAGTATTGATGAGATAAAACTGGTTTACAATTTTATTTTGAAAAACAGAAAAAACGAATTTGCTTTGATGAACTGTACTAGTGAATATCCACCTAGATTAGAAGATATTAATATTAATTTTATAAATTATATGAAAAGAAATTTTTTAAAAGCAGTTATTGGTCACTCCGATCATACTAATGATATAATCACTAGTATTGGAGCAGCAGCAGCTGGAGCAAGAATTATTGAAAAACATGTACATTTAGATGGTTTAAATTTTGGACCTGATCGAGACGTTTCAATTAACTTTAAACAGTTTGGAAATATGGCTAAATCAATAAGACTGCTTGAAAAAAGTTTAGGAAAAGAAAAAAAAATTTATCCTAAAGAAAAAATGATTAGGAAGTGGGCTACAAGAAGCCTTTATGCTATTAAAAATATAAAAAAAGGTGAAAAAATTACAAAAAAAAATATGTGGTCGATTAGACCAGGAACTGGAATTCCCTCTCGATTTTTTGATAAAATAGTAGGCAGCAAAACTATTTCTAAAATTAAAAAAGGGAACTTAATTAAAAAATCTCAACTAAGGAAAAAAATTTGAAACTACTATTTTTCACTGGTTCTCGAGGAGAGTGGGGTTATATAAGACCAATCCTTGAAATTTGTAAAAGAAGAAAAATTAAATTTACAATATGCGCTAATAATATGCATTTGTTAGATAATTATGGATTATCTATTGAAGAAATCGAAACAGATGGTTTTAAGGTTGATGAAAAAATATTTTCAGCATTGGATGGATATAATAATATTACAACAGCGAAATCTTTAGGAATTTTACTTCAATCTATCGTCGAAGTAATAAATAGAATTAAGCCCACATGGATAATTTTAGCAGGTGACAGAGGAGAAACAATGGTGGCGGCGATAGCAGGAGCCTATACTTCTACTCCAATAGCACATATACAGGCGGGAGAACTATCTGGTTTGATAGATGGACAAGCTAGGCATGCTATAGGTAAATTTTCTAATTTACATTTCGCCTCAAATTTGGATGCTAAAAGAAGACTGATCAAACTTGGGGAGGAAAAATTTAGAATTAAACTAGTTGGAGCTCCTCAGCTAGATGATTTAAAAAACAAAAAATATGATTATGATAATTTGGAACTTTTTAAAAAAAAATATAATATTAATTTGAAAAAAAAGTTTATACTCTCAATTTATCACCCGCCTCAAGAGAAGATTGAGTCAATAAAAAACACACTTAAGACACTTTTTAATTTTTATAAAAAAACCAACATTCAAAGAATATGGATTTCTCCTAATAACGATACAGGTAGCTTAATTGTAAAATCAGAATTTAATAAACTTCGAGATGATAATGACTTTATTTTCGATAATTTATCTAGAGTAGAGTACCTAACTTTGTTGAAAAACTCAGTTTGTATCATAGGAAACTCAAGCTCAGGTATTTTAGAAAGTCCAACTTTTAAGACACCATGTATAAATATTGGATTTAGACAACATGGGAGGTTGAAAGCTAAAAATATAATCGATTTAGGAAAAATATCAGAAACAAAATTAAGTTCCGCATTTAAGAGAATTGCTTCTAAAAATTTTAAAAAGAATATATCAAGATTAGTTAGTCCATATGGAGATGGCAAATCTTCTGAAAGAATAGTAAATATTTTACTTAATTCAGAAATAAATGATAAGATGATTTTTAAGAAACTAACATATTAATAAAAGTTATTTTTATGAATATAAAAGAATTCATTGTTGCGCCTGAAAATAATATATCCTCTGTTATTGAGCAAATTTTGATTAACGGTCATAGGGCTGTTATTGTTATAAAAAAGAAAAAGGTTTTAGGAATTGTGAGCGAGGGAGACATTCTAAAAGCACTTATTTATAAAAAAAAACTTCATACAAAAGCTGAAAATATAATGAATAAGTCATTTAAGTTTTTAAAATCATATGATGATAAAAAAGCAAAAGAAATTTTCAGGAAGCATTTGGTTTCATTTATACCCATAGTAAATAGTAAAATGGAACTTGTTAAAATAATCACGCTTGAACAGTTTCTTAAAAAAATTAAATGAATGATTTAGTGTTTATACCAGCTAGAGCTGGTTCAAAAGGTATAAAAAATAAAAATTTAGTTAGAATTAATGATAAACCACTTATTCTTCATACAATTGATTTTATAAAAAATTTTCCAAAATTAATGTGGTTCGTTTCTACTAATGGAAAAAAAATTTTCGATATTTCAAAAAAAAGTGGATTTAAATTTAAGTATCTTAGGCCGAATAAACTGAGTAATTCTAAAAGTCGTGTATGTGATGCAGTATTTGATGCGCATAATTGGTTAGAGAAAAATCACAATTTAAAATTTAAAAATATTATTTTACTACAACCAACTTCTCCGATTAGGAAAAAGAAAGATTTTTTAAAAGCTTACAAACTTTTCAAAAAAAAAAAACTCAAGTCATTAGCTAGTGTGACTATTATGAGAGAGTTTCCTGAAGAATGTGTTGAAATCAAAAGCAATAACAAATGGAATTTTTTAAAAAAAAAAAAAGACAAAAACTCTTCTGGTAGGCAAAACTTTTCAAAAAACTTTTTTTTTATAGATGGAAGTTTTTACATAATTGATTATAACTTTTTAAAAAAGCACAAGAAATTTGTTGTAGAAAATCAAACTTTTTTTTATAAATTAAAAAGTAGGTGGCCAATAGATATTGATCAACTTGATGATCTTAAGGTAGCTAGTGTATTAATGAAAAAATAGAATGAAATTATATTTCAATAAGGTTTATAAAAGAAAGAATATTAAATTTTTACTGACCCAACCAACTCATATTAAACATCTATTAGATTATTCAACAAATAAGCGCTTTTATAAATATCTTGAATACAAGGTTTTTACCAAAAAAAACTGCTAAAAATTATTTTGAAAATAGAATAAGGAATAAAAGGATGTATCATTTTTCAATCTATTTGAAAAATAAAATTATTGGTACAATCGCTCTTCGTAAGTTAAATTATAAGAAAAAATCGTGTCAATTAGGTTATGGTTTAAACCCTAATTATTGGGGAAAAGGTCTATTTACTGAAGTTGTAAAGCTGGTAATTAAACTTCTTAAAATTAACAAGTTCAAATCAGTTAAGGTATACACAAGATATGATAATTTTGGCTCAATTGCTGTATTAATTAAAAATAATTTTAAATTTTTAAAAATTTTTAAAAATTTCTATTTTGATAAAAAAACAAGAAAAAATCACGATGCAATTTCTCTTGAATTAAAATTATAGACAATGTTAGCAACAATAATTACAGCAAGGTTTAGTTCGAGTAGGCTAAAGGGTAAAATTTTGAAAAAAATTAACAAAAAAATTTGTTCTATAGATATATTAATTTTAAGAGCGCAAGAGATAAATTTACCTATTATTTTATGCACCTCAAATCATAAAACAGATAATGTTTTAGTAACTTATGTTAAAAAAAACTATCCTAGTGTGAAAATTTATCGAGGTTCGCTTATCAACAAGATAAAAAGATGGTACGATTGTTTTAAAAAATTTAATATCAAAATTGGCTGCATGATTGATGGTGATGATTTAGCTTTTTGTTATAAACTTTATAAAAAATCTTTAAATAAACTCAGAAAGGATAGAACAATCGACCTTATTCAGTACTCAAAAAAAGCCATACCAGGTTTATTTACTTATTCTATAAAATTTTCTGCATTAGTGAAATTAAAGAAAATTTTCTATAAACACAAAGATAGTGAAATGGTCGACCCTTATTTTAAAAAAGCAAGATTAAAAAAGGGAATTATTTCTTGTCCAAAAATTATGAAGGATCAATATAATATTAGGCTTACGATGGACTACAAAGAGGATTTATTTTTTTTTAAGAAATTATATAAAAAAAATTTATTCAATAGTGACTCGAAACGTTTAATCTCTTATTTGAATAAAAATAATAAACTTAAAAAAATTAATTTTTTCAGAGCTTTAGAATGGAAAAAAAATCAAAAACAAAAGTTACATATTATTTAAAATGAAAAAAAAAGGCTGGCGGTTCAAAAATAAAGAAATAGTCTACGTGAAGGAAATTCTCGATACTGATATTTCCCCAGTAATTTCTATGAATGAAAAGCTTGAAAAAAAATTTGCCAAAATTCATAATCAAAAATATGCAATAACTTCTAACTCTGGTACATCAACTCTTCATCAAGCTTTATATTCTGTTGGAGTTGGTCATGGAGACGAAGTAATAATTCCGTCTTTAACTGTTGCAATGTGTGGCTTTGTAGTTTGGCAATCAGGTGCGACACCAGTATATGCTGATGTATGCCCCGATACTTTTTTATTAGATCCAGAGGATGTTAAAAAGAAAATTACAAAAAAAACAAAAGCAATCTTAGCTGTAAATCTTTATGGATTAATGTGCGATCTAACAAAACTTAAATCTATTGCTAAAAAAAATAACTTATATTTAATAGAAGATTGCGCCCAATGTTTTTTAGCTTTTGATAATAAAAACAGAGTGTCAGGAACAGTCGGAGATATAGGGAGTTGGAGCTTTGAAAGATCTAAACATCTTTCAACTGGAGAAGGAGGGATTTTAACAACTAATAATAAAAAATTTGCGGAACGAATGAGAAAGTTTGGAGGAGTTGGTTTTAAAAATCTCACTGCTTCTACCGGAAAGGGAAAAATAGATAGAGCAAAATTTCAAAATCCAAAATGGATTAGACATGATACTTTTTCTTACAATTATAGAATGTCTGAAATTTTAGCGGCTGTAGGTTTAGCACAAGTTGAAAAAATTAAATATTTCGTAAAATTAAGAGTTAGTAGTGGTAAAAAATACCATGAATTTTTTTCAAATTTAAAAACAGACATATTCATTCCTCAGTATGTTCCTAAGGGTTTCAAACATACTTATTTTACATATCCAGTTATTTTTAATGGCAAAAAATATGGAATTTCTTGGAAAAAATTTAGAGATACATTCGTTAAAAATGGGGGTGATGGTATTTATGCAGCGTGGCAAACAGTGAATAATGAAACTCCTTTTAAACAAGCCAGAAAAAGAGGGTTATATTCTGGATCAATGAAAATTTCTCAAAGCTACGGATGGGGAAAAACCCCAAGAGCAGAGTCTCTTCAAAAAAAGATAATGCAATTCACAACTAATCAAAAAAACAATCATGAGATTGACTTCCAAATCAAAGCCATCAAAAAAACTTTAAAGGTATTAAAATTATTAAACTTTTGATTTTTCCAAATACTCGTAGAGTTTTACCTGATCGCAATTTTCCTTACACTTATGTCCTTTTGGAAAATTGCCAGTGATATGCATTTTTCTAAATTCGTCATATTGCTTACTATTCCAAATTTCTTCTAGAGTCGAGTCTTTGAGGTTTCCTAATATAATTTCGTTATTTGAGATTTGAGTGCAGGGAGCAACTTTACCTTCTGCCATTACAGTCAATGATGTCCAAGGATATTCACAATATTGCTTGGCGTAATGAGATTTATTTTTAATATCTTGATCTTGTTCGAATAGCCATCTGTTATCTTGACTTTTAACATACGCATAAACTGGTTTATCTTTCCAAAAATTTAAAAAATTTTCGTGCATTTCCTTATCTTTTTTCTGATTTCCCATTGCAATCATACAGGGAACTAAAAGTGTTTTAAAATTATTTTGTTTTTTTATTTCGATTAATTGAAGTATTTTTGAAATAGAATCGTTATAATTTGCCTTCCTTCCTCTTATCTTTTTAATTTCATCATCATTCATTGCATCAAGTGAAAATTTTAGAACGGTAAGTCCCTCAGCCATTGCTTTTTCAGCTTTTTCAATAGTCATTGTGGCAGGTGTACATGAAAAATAAGTTGGTATGCTTCTTGCAGTACAAGCTTTTATTCTTTTGAGTAAATATTTATCTAGAAAAGGTTCACCATAGCCATGTAAAATTAAACATCTTGAAACAACTGAAAAATAAAATCCATTTTCACTTACCTCGTTAGGTGAGAAAGAATATTCTTTTTCTAACCAATTCCAAAAACTGTCTAAATCTTTTTGATCGTAAGGTTTAATTTTATCCAAAACACTTTCAAACATTTCATCATCAATCCAGATATTTTTTCTTTTCATATAAATTGTTCTGGGACACATAACGCAAGTCATGTTACAATAATTAGTGGTCTCAACGTTAAAAATATGAGGTTTTTTGTCTCTTAATTTTTCAAGTTCGGCTTCAATGTCTTTCACATCTTGCTCGTTAAGACTTTTAGATATAATTTTTTTTTTTAAGCTATAGCTATTTTTGAAAAAGTTTATATTATACATGCCGAAAGGATTAACACTATTTTTTTACAACTTCAATAATGAAAAAGCCTTACTTAATTGCTGAGATAGGAATTAACCACAATGGTTCCTTAGACCTAGCCAAAAAATTAATTAAGCAAGCAAAACTATTTAACTTTGACGCAGTAAAATTTCAAAAAAGAACACCGGAAATTTCTACTCCAGATGAATACAAGAATATAATGAGAGAAACACCTTGGGGTGCTATTTCTTATTTAGAGTATAAGAAAAAAATTGAATTTGGTCTTAAGGAATTCAAAGAAATCGATAAATTTTGTAAAAAATTAAAAATCGACTGGTTTGCTTCCTCTTGGGATATTCCTAGCATAAAGTTTATGAAAAAGTTTGGATGTAAATTTAATAAAGTTGCAAGCGCGATGATTACTAATCTAGAATTTTTAGATTATTTATCAAAACAAAGAAAGAAAACTTTTATTTCGACTGGTATGTGTAATTTAAAGGATATTGAAAATGCAGTAAAAATTTTTAAAAAAAATAGGTGCCCTTTTATTCTATTTCATTGTGTTTCAGAGTATCCATGTAGTGAGGAGAGATTAAATCTAAATTTAATTAAATTTTATAAAAAAAAGTTTAAATGCGATGTTGGTTACAGCGGACATGAAAGCTCTGTCTCACCAAGTGTAATTGCTTGGATGTTAGGAGCTAAATATATTGAAAGACATATAACTTTAGACAGATCAATGTGGGGAACAGACCAGTCGGCATCTCTATCTTCAGAAGGAATGAAAAATCTTTCCGAAATACTTCATAAGGCTCCAATTTTTTTTGGAAATGGAATAAAAAAAATGTCAAAAAATGATATAAAACTTCAAAAGAAATTTAGATATTGGCTTTAAACAGATAGTCAATGTTATTAAAATTTTTAAAAGCAAAAAAGAGGTTTTTTCCTCCAAAAAAATCCAAGTTTTTAATTTTAGACGTTTTATACTCAGACTTATTCAAGAAAATTTTAAAAAAAGACTATCAAATTTTAAAAATTAGATATGAAGAAATAAATATTTTTATACTTCTCAGGTTAATAATTTCATTTAAAAAAATTAACTTTTTTAACTACGTAATTGAATACATTTCATATTGTAACCCAAAAATTATTGTATGTGGAAATGATAATTTATTGTGGTTATATAAAATTAAAAAAAAAATTTCTAAAGTAAAGCTGATATGTGCGCAAAATGGTTTCAGAAACTTGTTGTTTTTTGAAGAACTTAAAAAGAGTAAAAATTTGTTTATAGATTACATTTTTACCTTTAATAATTCTTTCTCAAAACTTTATAAAAAAAGAGTAAACTGCAAAACTATAAAACTAGGGTCTTTGAAAAACAATAGTGTAAATATTTCACGAAAATTTAAAAAAAGTGGAATTTTGTTTATATCTCAAGGGTATCCAAAAGATAATGGGAATTTTAATTGGTACAGTTCTTACTCTTTAAGTAAGGAAATTTTTTACAATCAAGATGTTGAACTTCTAAAAAATTTACTTAGGTACTGTAATTTATTTAAATTAAAATTAAATTTTTTAACAAAAAACACAGGAAAAGAAAGCTTGAGGGAAATAGAGTTTTATAAGAAATTTGTAAGATCAAAATATTTGAATTTTTTGAACAAAAATTCTGACGACGATATAATCGGGAGCTATCAAATCTATCGAATTGCAGATAAATCGTCACTAACAATTAGCACATCTTCTACCTTCGGATTAGAGAATTTAGCTAGAGGTAATAAAACAGTCATAGTTAATAACAAAAAAAAAATTACAAAAAATATTTTAGATATTTTTTGGAATTATAAAGTAAACAGTAATGGTATCTTTTGGACTAATATTAATAATTACCAAGTGCTTGAAAAAATCATTAACAGAAACCTGAATTTTTCATATAAAGTTTGGAGACAAAAAACCTTAAAAATCAGAAATGAATTAATGGACTACGATAAAAATAATTCTAAAATCGTTGATTTGATTAAATATCTATCTAAATAGTAAAAATTTTTTTCAGTGCATAAATCAAGCCAATTGAGCTATTAGTACTGGTCAGCTGCACACGTTGCCGTGCTTCCACATCCAGCCTATCAACGTAGTGGTCTACTACGGCTCTATAGGAAGAACTAGTTTTGAGGTGGGTTTCCCACTTAGATGCTTTCAGCGGTTATCCCGTCCATACTTAGCTACCCGGCACTGCAGCTGGCGCTACAACCGGTCCACCAGTGGTATGTTCATCCCGGTCCTCTCGTACTAGGGACAAATCCTCTCAATTCTTCTACACCCATGGCAGATAGGGACCGAACTGTCTCACGACGTTCTGAACCCAGCTCACGTACCACTTTAATTGGCGAACAGCCAAACCCTTGGGACCTGCTCCAGCCCCAGGATGTGATGAGCCGACATCGAGGTGCCAAACACCCTCGTCGATATGGACTCTTGGAGGGTATCAGCCTGTTATCCCCGGCGTACCTTTTATCCGTTGAGCGATGGCCCTTCCACTCAGAACCACCGGATCACTATGACCGTCTTTCGACTCTGCTCGACTTGTCAGTCTCGCAGTCAGGCAGGCTTATGCCATTGCACTCTACGAACGATTTCTGACCGTTCTGAGCCTACCTTCGCACGCCTCCGTTACTATTTGGGAGGCGACCGCCCCAGTCAAACTACCCACCATACAATGTCTTGCAGCCGGATTACGGCATGCAGTTAGATGTCAAGAATAATAAGAGAGGTATTTCACTGGTGACTCCGCTTAGGCTAACGCCCAAACATCAAAGTCTCCCTCCTATGCTAAACATATCATTCCTAACACCAATATAAAGTTGTAGTAAAGGTGCACGGGGTCTTTCCGTCTAACCACGGGAACTCCGCATCTTCACGGAGAATTCAATTTCACTGAGTTGATGTTGGAGACAGCGGAGATATCGTTACGCCATTCATGCAGGTCGGAACTTACCCGACAAGGAATTTCGCTACCTTAGGACCGTTATAGTTACGGCCGCCGTTCACTGGGGCTTCAGAAATTAGCTTGCACTAATCGCATTAACCTTCCAGCACCGGGCAGGCGTCAGACCCTATACATCCACTTACGTGTTAGCAGAGCCCTGTGTTTTTGATAAACAGTCGCATCTCCCTAGCTTGTGCCACCCACTTAAAGTTGCCTTAAAATGGGTCCTCCTTCTTCCGAAGTTACGGAGGCATTTTGCCGAGTTCCTTCAACATCATTCTCTCAAGCGCCTAATTATACTCTAATAATCCACCTGTGTCGGTTTCGGGTACGGTCTAATGGTGGAGCTATTTCCTGGGACTTTTTCGCGGCTAACTCAATCCATTAAGAGTTAACTACTTACAAAATCCGTCACTTCCACCTGGTCAAGGAATATTAACCTTGTTTCCATCGTCTACGGCTCTCGCCCTCGACTTAGGGACCGACTAACCCTGCGCGGATTAACCTTGCGCAGGAACCCTTGGATTTTCGGCGACAGAGTTTTTCACTCTGTTAATCGTTACTTATGTCAGCATTCGCACTTCTGATACCTCCAGGATCCCTCACAGGTATCCCTTTACAGGCTTACAGAACGTTCCGCTACCAGATATAATTTCCGAAGAAATTATAAATCCACAGATTCGGTACATGATTTGAGCCCCGTTACATCTTTGGCGCAGAAACTCTATTAGACCGGTGAGCTGTTACGCTATCTTTAAAGGATGGCTGCTTCTAAGCCAACCTCCCGGCTGTTTAGGAATCTCCACATCCTTTCACACTTAATCATGATTTAGGGACCTTATCTGGTGATCTGGGCTTTTTCCCTTTCGACCATGGACCTTAGCACCCACAGTCTGTCTGCTGAGGTAAAATGTTTGGCATTCGGAGTTTTATGAGGGTTGGTAAAGATTTCTCTCCCCTAGCCCCTTTAGTGCTCTACCTCCAAACATCAATTTACTCAACGCACTACCTAAATAGTTTTCGCGGAAAACCAGCTATCTACGAATTTGGTTGGCCTTTCACCCCTTACCACAAGTCATCCAAAGACTTTTCAACGTCAACTGGTTCGGTCCTCCGGCAAGTGTTACCCTGCTTTCAACCTGCTCATGGTAAGCTCATTCGTTTTCGGGTCTAATTCATACAACTTTCGCCCATTTAAGACTCGCTTTCGCTGCGCCTACACCTTACGGCTTAAGCTTGCTGGATAAATTAAGTCACTGACCCATTATACAAAAGGTACGCCGTCACTCTAAAAAGAGCTTCGACTGTTTGTAGGCATACGGTTTCAGGTTCTATTTCACTCCCCTAATAGGGGTTCTTTTCACCTTTCCCTCACGGTACTAGTTCACTATCGGTCACTGAAGAGTATTTAGGCTTAGAGGGTGGTCCCCCTATATTCAAACAAGATTACACGTGTCCCGCTCTACTCAAGAACAATATTAAGCTTTACTCCTACGGGACTATCACCCTCTATGGTTAGCTTTTCCAAACTATTTAGATTATCTCAATACTGTTGCTGGCCTGTTCCGCGTTCGCTCGCCACTACTAACGGAATCTCAATTGATTTCTTTTCCTCCGGTTACTTAGATGTTTCAGTTCTCCGGGTTAGCTCTTCAAACCTATGAATTCAGTTTGAAGTACCACATAAAGTGGTGGGTTGTCCCATTCGGAAATTTTCGGATCAAAGCCTGCATACAGCTCCCCGAAACTTATCGCAGTATACCACGTCCTTCATCGCCTTTCAGTGCCTAGGCATCCGCCATACGCCCTTAAACGCTTGATTTATGCACAGAAAATAATTTTCTGTCTAAATTAAATTTTTAATAAAATATTCATCTATTCGAATATTTTTAGATTGTTCATCTATTCGAACAATCGGATATAGATATTGTTTGATTGCTCTTAACTAACAGAACAATCAAAATTGATATTCATTATTTACAATTTAAAAAAACTAAAAGTATCATTGGTGGAGGATAGCGGGATCGAACCGCTGACCTCCTGAATGCAAATCAGGCGCTCTCCCAGCTGAGCTAATCCCCCGTGAAAAATGGTGGGCCGAGGACGACTCGAACGTCCGACCTCACCCTTATCAGGGGTGCGCTCTAACCACCTGAGCTACCGGCCCCTAAGCATTTATGAGACACTTTATTGAAGAAGAGAAATGAGGGCGGCCACATTGACTTTATTTTTTAAGACCAAAAGAAATATTTTGGTCTTCCTTAGAAAGGAGGTAATCCAGCCGCAGGTTCCCCTACGGCTACCTTGTTACGACTTCACCCCAGTTGCTGATCGTACCGTAGTCAAAGGTATAAGCTTTGCCTTAAGGTGTAACCAACTTCCATGGTGTGACGGGCGGTGTGTACAAGACCCGGGAACGTATTCACCGCGGCGCGCTGATCCGCGATTACTAGCAATTCCAGCTTCATGCACTCGAGTTACAGAGTACAATCCGAACTGAGGTACATTTTAGGGATTAGCTAAGAGTCGCCTCTTTGCATCCCATTGTAAGTACCATTGTAGCACGTGTGTAGCCCAACACATAAGGGCCATGAGGACTTGACGTCATCCCCACCTTCCTCCAGCTTATCACTGGCAGTTCTTTTAAAGTGCCCAACTAAATGGTGGCAACTAAAAGTAGGGGTTGCGCTCGTTGCGGGACTTAACCCAACATCTCACGACACGAGCTGACGACAGCCATGCAGCACCTGTGTTTCGTCCGGCCGAACCGAAGACTCTAATCTCTTAGAGTCGCGACGAACATGTCAAGCGTTGGTAAGGTTCTGCGCGTATCTTCGAATTAAACCACATGCTCCACTGCTTGTGCGGGTCCCCGTCAATTCATTTGAGTTTTAACCTTGCGGTCGTACTCCCCAGGCGGAGTGCTTAATGCTTTCGCTGCGACACTGAAAAATATATTTCCAACGTCTAGCACTCATCGTTTACGGCATGGACTACGAGGGTATCTAATCCTCTTCGCTACCCATGCTTTCGCTCCTCAGTGTCAGTAGTGACCCAGTAAGTTGCCTTCGCATTTGGTGTTCTTTCTAATATCTACGAATTTCACCTCTACACTAGAAATTCCACTTACCTCTATCACACTCTAGCTAAAAAGTTTTGATGGCAGTTCCAAGGTTAAGCCTTGGGATTTCACCATCAACTTTTTTAACCACCTACGAGCTCTTTAAGCCCAGTAATTCCGAACTACGCTAGGTCCCTTCGTATTACCGCGGCTGCTGGCACGAAGTTAGCCGGACCTTCTTATTCGGGTACAGTCATTTTCTTCCCCGACGAAAGAGTTTTACAACCCAAAGGCCTTCTTCACTCACGCGGCATCGCTGCATCAGGGTTTCCCCCATTGTGCAAGATTCCCCACTGCTGCCTCCCGTAGGAGTCTGGGCCGTGTCTCAGTCCCAATGTGGCTGGTCTTCCTCTAAGAACAGCTATTGATCGTTGCCTTGGTAAGCTTTTACCTTACCAACTAGCTAATCAAGTGCGGGCTCATCTTTCGGCGTTAAAACTTTCCCCGTAAGGGCTTATTCGGTATTAGCACAAGTTTCCCCGTGTTATTCCAAACCAAAAGGCAGATTCCCACATTATACTCACCCGTTTGCCACTCAGTATTGCTACTGCGTTCGACTTGCATGTGTTAGGCGTGCCGCCAGCGTACGTTCTGAGCCATGATCAAACTCTCAAGTTTAATAACGGCGCACACTAGCTTTAATAACTTTAAGGTAAATTAAAGTTATTTTTCGTTAAAGCGTGTACGACAATTTCTTTATCAACCTAGCCGTCCACACTTCTCTTCTAAAATTTACAATTTAAAAAAGCTAAGATTTTAACCATTAAAATCTACACACCACTAGCTACTATTAAATTTAAGTTTCGTAGAGGTGAGGGCTCGTTTTATTACAATTTTGTTATATGTCAAGGCGTATATTGGTCAAAAAATATAGTAAAATAGCTATTTTTGTCATACATCGCGTTGCATATTTCAGATAATTTTTGTAGAAAAACAACTATGACGTTTATTCATATTTTTAACGATTTTCTTAAAAAAAAATTCAGTTTTAAACCTTTAAGTAAGCTTAATAAAATCAAAATTATAAATACTAATCCAATTATTCTGATTTCATTCGTTGTCTTATCTTCGATTATTTTTTTTTCTATTTCTAATTTTCTAGCTAAAAAAAATATTGAGGAACAAAAAAAAATTAGTTCGGTCACTAAATCCTCAGAATTCTCTTTTTTTACTAAATATTTAGTTTCTAAAATTACTAGTCCATATAAAGAGGTAAATTATCAAATTAAAAAAAACGATTCAATTGAAAGAATACTTAAAAATTTCAACATAAAAGTTGATGATATTAAAAATGTCTCAATTGAACTTAAACAAAATAAATTAACAAGTATTTACTCGGGAAGAAAACTTTCATTAATTTATAAAAAAGAGGAAGATGGATCACTTTCTTTAATAAATCTTAATTATCCTCTTAGTAATACTAGAAGTATAGAAGTAAGAAAAAAACAAAATAAATTCATTGTTAAAGAAAATATTCTTCGGCTTTATAAAAATGAAGTAGTAGTAAAAAATATGATTAAAAATAACTTATATACTTCAGCAACTGAGGTAGGCATTGAACCAAATATAATTGTAGAATTTGCAAGAATATTTGGATTTGAGGTAGATTTTCAAAGAGATATAAGAAAAGGAGATTGGTTTGAAATTTACTATGAGAAATTTAAAGACGATAACAATAAAGTAAGAGATACCGGAAAAATAATTTACGCATCTATGTATGTTAATGGTGAGGAGATTAATCTTTATAATTTTAAATTTGAAGAAGATGAAGAGGAGTACTTTGATATAAAAGGTAAAAGTATAACTAAATCTTTAATGAAAACTCCTATTAATGGAGCTAGATTATCATCGTCGTTTGGGATGAGAAAACATCCTATACTTGGATATAACAAAATGCATCGAGGGACTGATTTTGCTGCGCCAAGTGGAACTCCAATTATGGCATCTGGGTCTGGAACTGTTACTAGAGCAAGATGGTGTGGAGGTGGAGGTAATTGTGTAAAGATAAAACATAACTCAACTTACGAAACAATATATGCACACATGAAAGCATTCGCAAAGGGAATTAGGGAAGGTAAAAAAGTTAAACAAGGGCAGATAATTGGATATGTTGGTTCAACTGGAATGTCAACAGGACCACACTTACATTATGAGGTGATTGTTAATGGAAAAAAAGTAAATTCACAAAAATTAAAGTTACCATCAGGAAAAGTTCTGAAAGGTGATAAAAGAAAAGAATTCGAATTAGAGAGAATAAAAATAGATCTTAAACTTTCTGATTTAAGATGAATAAGGGTTAGGAAGAAGATTGTTTTAAGTCTTCGCTTTCTTTATCATTTTTTTCAGAAAGAGCTTTCTCTGAAATTTTATTTTTCTCAAAATTATTATCTCTCTTTTCGATAAGTTCATTAAATCTTCTTAAATAATGGTCTGCATGTTGCAGATAGTTTTGTGATAAAACTGGATCTCCATTGCTTTGAGCATCTTTAGCTAATTGCTGATATTTTTGCATGGCTTTTTCAACAACATGAATGTTATTAGTGGATCCATTTCTATTAAAATTAATATTTCCGTTACTATTAAAATTATTTGAAACGTTATTTGAAACAATTGATTCATTTCGTCTTCTAAAGTTGTTTTTAGATTGTCTTGACCTAAAATTTCTTCTTCTATTATTAATCATTTTTTATTTACCCAAGAAAGTTGAAATTACACATCTGCAATTATCTTTATAATCATTAATTTTATATTCAATTTTAAATCTATTTTTTTTTAGTAATATTGAAATTTTATTAAATTGCCCATTTCCAATTTCTATGGCGAGCATACCATTTATTTTTAAGATAGCCTTTGCTTTGTAGATAATTTTTTTAATAACGTCAAGACCATCATTTCCACCGTCTAGAGCAATTAAAGGCTCATATTTTCTAATATCCTCATCTAAATTATTTAATATTCTGCTCTCTAGGTAGGGAGGATTTGATACAATTAAATCAAATTTTTGATTATATAAATCAGTAAAAGACCTATTATAAAGCTTAATTTTTTCATAAACATTATATTTGAGAGCATTTTTTTTTGCTACTGAGAGGGCTATTTTAGAAATATCAATACCAATTCCAAAGGATTTTCTTAATTCGCTAATTAAACTTATCAAAATACAGCCTGATCCTGTGCCGATATCTAATAGGGTAATCTTTTTATTCCTAAAAATTTTAGCAAGTTTTTCCACCATTAATTCTGTTTCTGGTCTTGGAATTAATATGCCTTTATCAATTTCAAATTTTTTACTCCAAAATTCTTTTTCCTTAAGAATGTAAGCAATTGGCTCTTTGTGTAATCTTCTTTCAATTAATTTTTTGAATTCTAAAATTTGATTAAATTTGATACATTTGTTTAAATTTATTAAAATTTCCTCTCTTTGTTTTTGAAGAACCTTTGAAAGTAAAATTTCAGAATCAAGCTTGTGCGATATTATTTTATTAGACTTAAGTTTATAAGATCCTTGGTTAATCAGTTCTAAAATATTCATTATAAACTTTCTAATTTTAGGTTTTGTTCTTTCAGTCTCAACTCTTGGTTCATCTCCTCGTGGATTTCTCCACTTAAAAACTCATCTAATTTATGAAGAGTAAGGTTGATTCTGTGATCAGTGACTCTTCCCTGTGGAAAGTTGTAAGTTCTAATTCTTTCAGATCTGTCACCACTACCGATTTGGTTTCTTCGATTGCTAGATCTTTCTTGATCTTTTTTTCTTTTTTCAGCTTCATATACTCTAGATCTCAGAATTTTTAGAGCCTTCGCTTTATTTTTATGTTGAGATTTTTCATCTTGTTGACTTACAACTACCCCACTGGGTATATGAGTAATTCTTACTGCACTATCAGTGGTGTTTACAGACTGACCACCAGGGCCTCCAGCTCTAAAAACATCAATTCTTAAATCAGAGTCTTTAATTTCAATATCAACATCCTCTGCTTCTGGTAAAACGGCTACTGTAGCTGCTGAAGTGTGAACTCTGCCTTGGGTTTCGGTTTTTGGTATTCTTTGCACTCTATGTACGCCTGACTCATATTTGAGATAAGAATAAATATCATTACCATTTACAGAAAAAATTATCTCTTTAAAACCCCCAGCTTCACTTTTAGAAATACTAATTATTTCTAATTTCCATTTTTTTTTGGAGCATACTTTTTCATACATTTTAAAAAGGTCTGCACAAAATAAAGAGGCCTCTAAACCCCCTGTTCCTGCTCTTATTTCAACAATTGCATTTTTATCATCATCTTCATCTTTTGGTAAAAGAAAAATTTTTATCCTGTTTTCGTATTTTCCTCTCTTTTCTATTAGTTCATTTAGGTCTTTTTTAGCCATTTCTATCATTTCATTATCATTAGTTTTATCATTTAGAATTTGTTCTAAATCTCGTTTCTCACTCTCAAAATTAACATATTCTCTAGCTATTGTAATAATATTTCCTAAGTTTGAATATTCTTTAGATTTTTCAGCAAATAATTTTGGATCAATTTTTCCTGATGATAGTTCACTTTCCAAATTATTATGATGAGCAATAATATCTTTTACTTTCTGTATCGGTATCATTATTAAATTTCTTTTACTTTTTTTTCTACCAACTCAACAACTTTTTCAATAATTTCGGAACTTGCGACTTTTGTATGAGGAATCCCAGATAAATATAACAAGTTACTATCTTGTCCACCTCCTGTTAAGCCGATTTCAGTCTGAGAGGCTTCTCCAGGACCGTTAACTACACAACCAATTATAGATAAATTTATTGGTTTTTTTATATGAGATAATCTCTTCTCCAAAGTTTTTACAGTTTCGATAACTGGAAATGCTTGACGTGCACAAGATGGACATGAAATTATATTTACACCTCTTGATCTTATTCCAAGTGATTTAAGAATTTCATAGCCTGCTTTTATTTCATCTACTGGGTCAGAAGATAGTGAGACTCTAATTGTATCACCTATTCCACTCATTAAAAGCTGTCCTATACCTATCGATGATTTAATGCTTCCAGTTAATAAACCGCCAGCTTCAGTTACACCGAGATGTAATGGATAGTCACAAATTTCTGAAAGTTGTTTGTAAGCTTTCACAGTTAAAAAAATATCTGAAGATTTCACACTTATTTTAAAATTAAAAAAATCATTATCCTCACATAACTTTATGTTGTACTTTGCGCTTTCAACTAGAGCCTCTGGGCAAGGTTCTTTATATTTTTCTAAAAGGGATTTATCTAGTGATCCAGCGTTTACACCTATTCTTATAGAACAATCATTATCTTTCGCTGCCTTAATAACTTCTAAAACTCTTTCTTTAGAACCTATATTTCCTGGATTGATTCTTAAACAACTTGCACCCATTATAGCTGCTTCAATGGCTCTTTTATAATGAAAATGTATATCAGCAACTATTGGAACCTGTACCCCTTTCACTATATCTTTCAATGCTTTAGTTGAATCTTCATCAGGGCAAGAAACTCTAACAATATCTGCGCCCGACTCTTCTAATAGATTGATTTGCTTAATAGTATTTTTTATATCAGTTGTAAGTGTGTTTGTCATCGATTGAACAGTAATTGGGGAGTCCCCTCCAACGAAAACCTTTCCTACTTTTATTTTTTTTGTCTTCTTTCTTTTGATTATTCTGTGTGGCCTAATTTCCATCTTAATCCAAATTAAAGATTGTGTGCAATTTTTTCACTGCTTTTAAAGTATTAGGTTCATCTATGATTACTGAAAGTTTTATTTCAGAAGTTGAAATAGCTAAAATATTTATTTTTTCTTCAGCTAAGCCTTTAAACATCTTAAAAGTTACCCCAGGTGTTGAAACCATTCCTGCGCCTACTATAGAAACTTTAGCTACTTTATCATTATTTGTAATTTTATTAAATTTAACTTTTTTATTTTTTTTTAAAATTTCAGTGGTTTTTGATAAATCATTTCTTTTTACTGTGAACGTAATATCTGTAGTCCTTTGATCAGATGAAATATTTTGAATTACCATGTCTACATTTATTTGTGCCTCATTCAAGGGTTCAAATATATTAGCAGCTACTCCAGGTTTATCTTCCACACCTATTATTGTTATTTTTGCATCGTCTTTTGAATAAGCAACGCCTGTCACGCTTTTAGTATAATCAATATTTTGTTGATCAAAAATTCTTGTGCCTTTTCTATCAGTAAATGTTGATCTTACTTCAATTGGGATATCGTAAATCATAGCAGTTTGAACCGCTGAAGATTGCATAACTTTAGCGCCTAATGATGATAACTCAAGCATTTCTTCATACGAGATCTTATCAATTTTTTTGGCAACCGGAACATTATTTGGGTCAGATGAAAAGACTCCATCGACATCTGTATAAATTTCACAAGCATCCGCATCAAATAACTTTGCTATTGCCACTGCAGTAGCATCTGATCCTCCTCTACCAATTGTTGTTACATCTCCGTTTTTTGAAATTCCTTGAAAGCCGGGCACTATAGCAATACCATCTTTAATAAATTCATTTATTTTACTCACGTTCATATTGACAATCCGGGAATTAGAATGCTCTCCCTCTGTTAAAATAGGTATTTGCCAATTTAACCATGATCTAGCTTTTATTTTAAGTTTAATCAGAGCTCCACATAATAAAGCACTTGTAACTTGCTCTCCAGTCGACAGAAGAACATCTAGCTCCCTTTTTTCAAATTTCTCTGAAATTTCTTTTGAAAGTTCAATCAACTCATTTGTTTTTCCAGACATTGCTGAAACAACTGCGATTATTTGATTGCCAGAGACGTGTTCTTTTCTGATAATATTTGCCACATGTTTAATTCTTTCAATAGTTCCAACAGATGTTCCGCCAAACTTTAATATTTTTTTAACCATTTTAGAATGTAATATAATAAATTAAGATTTTAATGTATTTTAAATAAATTAAATTTAATAATGACTACTATAAATAAAGAAGAAATTCAAAAGTTTTCAAAATTAGCCAATGAATGGTGGGATGTTGAAGGAAAATTTAAACCCCTACACATGTTTAACCCTATTAGAATTGAGTATATTTTAGAAAAAATAAGACTTCATTTTAATCTACCTGAGAGCAAAAGTAACATTTTTAAAGAACTGAAGATTTTAGACATAGGATGTGGAGGTGGACTGATTAGTGAACCGATGGCGCGATTGGGAGCAAAAGTTACCGGCATCGATGCATCTTCAAAAAAACATAAAAGTAGCGGAACTCCACTCTAAAAAAAATAATCTTTCAATAAATTACCTGAACAAATCTCCTGAGCAATTAAAAAATTTCGAAGAATATGATGTCATTTTAAATTTAGAAATTGTCGAACATGTTGAAAATGTTAACCTTTACATACAATCATGTCAAAAACTGATAAAAAAAAATGGAATAATGTTCACTGCTACAATTAATAGAACTTTCACTTCTTACATTAAAGCAATAATCGGCGCTGAATATATTTTGAGATGGTTACCTATAGGAACTCATGATTGGAATAAGTTTTTGAAGCCTGAAGAGCTTGAAAAATATTTATCTGATAAAAAATTTAAAACTTTGGATGTTTCGGGATTAGAGTTTAATCCAATTTTTAGAAAATGGAAAAGGTCGGCTAACCTTTCTGTAAACTATATTATATGTAGTCAAAAAATCTAATTGTCTTTTTCAATCCAAGGAATACTTATCAGGTCAATACCCTCTTCGGCAAGATCTTTTCTTTCTTTTGATGTTGTTGTACCGTAAATTTTTTTATTGTTTTTTTTGTCGTAATAGACCTCTCTTACTTTTTTACTAAAGTTTTTTTCAACAAATTCAAAATTTTTTTCAATATAATTTCTAATTCTTATCAAATTATCTTTATTATTTTTAAAAACTTTATCTATCTTTTTTAAATTTGCCTTATCTTTTTTTGATACTGATAACATTGGAGCCATAATTGATTTTTTAATCTTTTTTGAGGGACAGTAAATACACTCTAAAAATCTTTTCTTATTTAATTTTTCAAACTCAGATGAGTCTGCAAACCAACTTTCAAACTCATGATTATTAGAACATTTAAGGTTGTATTTAATCATTTCTAATTTCTGTAATCGGCATTTATATCAATATAGTCATGAGTGAAATCACAAGTATAACATTTAAAAGCATCATTTCCTAATTTTAAATTTATTTCAACTTCAATCGAGTCCCATTCCATATATTCTTTCAGTTTTTTTTCATCATAGTTGTCAGAGATTTTTCCATTTTCTGCTACTACAAAGTTTCCGATTTTAATCTTTAATTTTTTAGAGTCTACTAACTCTCCAGATTTTCCTATACCCATTAGTATTCTTCCCCAATTCGGATCCTCCCCAGCTACTGCAGTTTTAACTAATGGTGAATTAGCAACTGAGAACGCAATATTTTTCGCACTTCCAAGTGATTTAGCGTTTATAACATTAATTGTTAAAAATTTTTTTGCCCCTTCACCATCTACAACAACTTGTTTAGCAAGATTTAAGCACAATTTTTTAAGAGCAAGTTCAAACTTTTGAATTACTTTGTCATTAAGTGATAAATTTTGTCCTATTTTCAAAGTTCTAGTAGAAAAGATTGATACCATATCATTTGTCGATTGATCACTATCAACAGTAATTGCGTTAAATGAATTCGCTACTGCTCTTTTTAAAAGAGTTTTAAGTATATTAGAACTAATATCAGCATTGGTAAATATAAATGACAACATGGTTGCCAAATTAGGCGCAATCATTCCAGAGCCTTTAGCAATTCCACAAATTCTAATTAATTCATCTCCTATTATTATTTCTTCGTAAGCTACTTTAGGTTTTGTATCTGTTGTCATAATTGCAGATCCAATTTTTAACCAAACCATTTTATTATGCTCTGTCCTTAATTTATCGACTAAATCTTGCAATCTATCTTTAATTGGTTCTACAGGGAATTCCTCACCTATGACACCTGTAGAGGCAAATATTAAATCTTTTACTTTTACAGTTTCATTTGTGCCTTTTCTTGATTTTGACTCTTTTATTGTTAAAATTCTTGATAAATTTTTAGCTAAAGTATCGATTCCTTCCTTGCCTTGTTTCCCTGTGAATGTGTTAGCATTTTTTGTATTAACTAATAGCCCTTTAATTATTTTTTTATGAGAGTTATTATTCCAAGGAATAAATTCTGAAGTAATAGTATTAGTAGTTGTTAAAGTTGCATAATTTGCTCCTTTTGAAAAATAAAACAAAGCAAGATCGTCTCTACCATCACCATATAAATCAGCTGAAGTAGAAGACATTTCTAACCCTTCTATTTGCTTCAAGTTTTGAAACTCTCCCATTTTAGATAGTTTCGATTTATCTTTAAGGAAATTTTTGATGTTTATTGTCATAATTGCTATTTAATTTAAATTATAAATACATATATAGATGTATAATGAATTTATTTACAAGAACATTTAGTAAAATATTTAAAAGCTCTAATCAACAAGAATTAGATAAAATCCAAAATTTAATCTTGGCCATAAATGATAAAGAAAGCGAAACAAAACGTTTATCAGAAAGTGAAATAAAAGAAAAAACTGCATTTCTCAAAAAAAATGTTCAAAATGGTTCAGTTAAAATAGATAGTATAATCCCAGAATGTTTTGCTTTAGTCAGAGAAGCGGCAAAAAGAACACTGGGTGAGAGACACTATGATGTTCAATTAGCTGGGGGAATAATGCTTCATAAAGGTAAAATTGCTGAGATGAAAACTGGTGAGGGTAAAACTTTAGTTTCAACTTTACCAGCGTACTTAAATGCTCTTACAGGAAATGGAGTTCATATAGTTACAGTGAACGATTATTTGGCCCAAAGAGACTCGGAATGGATGGGTAAAGTTTTCAATTATCTTGGAGTCACTATAGGCTGTATAAAAAATAATCAAGAAGATATGGAAAGACAAAAAAATTACGCATGTGATATTACTTATGCAACAAATAACGAACTTGGTTTTGATTACTTAAGAGATAACATGAAATATGAGCTCGATGACATGGTGCAGAGAGGGCATAACTTTTGCATTGTTGACGAAGTTGATAGTATTTTGATAGATGAATCAAGAACTCCTTTAATAATTTCTGGAAAATTAGAAGATAAAACAACGTTATATACAACCTCAAACGATTTCATAAAAATCTTACAAAAAACAGATTATGAGTTAGATGAAAAAAATAAAAACGTGATACTCACTGATGTAGGTGTTGACAAAATCGAGAAGCTTGCAATAAAAAAAAATATTTTAAAAAACGATAATTTTTATGATCCTGCTAACTTAGAAATTGTTCATCATACCAATCAAGCTTTAAAAGCGAATTTAATATTTAAAAAAGATAAAGACTACATTGTTCGAGATGGGAAAGTACAAATTATTGATGAATTTACTGGGAGAGTTTTAGGTGGAAGAAGATTTTCAGACGGTTTACACCAAGCTATAGAGGCAAAAGAAAATGTTGAAATTGAAGGGGAAAATCAGACTCTAGCTTCAGTAACTTATCAAAATTATTTTAGGCTATACAATAAACTAGCTGGGATGACAGGAACAGCTATGACAGAGTCTGAAGAATTTTATGATATCTATAATCTTAATGTTGTTGCAATACCTACTAATAAAAAAATGTTAAGAAAAGATTTTAACGATCAAATTTTTAGAACTGAGAAAGAAAAGTATAATGCGATTACAAAAAAAATTATAGAATGTAATACTAAAGGTCAACCTGTTCTTGTTGGTACAACAAGTATCGAAAAATCAGAAAAAATCTCAAGTTTTCTCAATAGTAAAAAAATAAAACACAATGTTTTAAATGCGAAACATCATGAAAAAGAGGCAAAAATTATAGCAGAGGCAGGTAAAGTAAGTTCGGTAACAATTGCTACAAACATGGCTGGGAGGGGAACAGATATAAAACTTGGAGGAAATAAAGACTTTGAGGAAGATGGGATTAAAATTGATTTAGATGAATACAAAAAAAATGAAACAAAAGTAAAAGACTCAGGAGGACTTTTTATAATAGGAACAGAAAGACATGAGAGTAGAAGAATTGACAATCAATTAAGAGGTAGATCAGGTAGACAAGGGGATCCCGGCGCTACAATATTTTTCATAAGTTTACAGGATGAATTAATGCGAATCTTTGGGGGAGACTCAATTGATGGGATGCTAAAAAAACTAGGTTTAAAGGAAAATGAGTCTATTGATCATCCATGGATTAATAAAGCAATGGAGCGAGCTCAAAAGAAAGTTGAGACTAGAAATTTTGATATCCGAAAAACTCTAATTAAATTTGATGACGTTATGAATGACCAGAGACAGGTGATTTTTTCTCAGAGACTGAGAATTTTAAAAGAGGATGATATCAGTAAGATTTTGAATGATTTTTTTGAGGAAATATTAAGAGAGATAGATATATCTATATCTAACTATAAAAAATCAAATGATGAAAAATATTTGACAGAAATTAAGAATATCATAGGAAAATCTATAAATGATGAACAACTTAAGAAATTAGCATTGAAGGAAAAAGATGTTTTTTTAGGTGAAATTAATAATTTATTCACTCAAAAGAAAAATTACAGAATAAAAATTTTAGGAGAAGGGCAAAATAAATCTTTAGAAAAAAAAGTTTTACTACAAATTATAGATTTTTCATGGAGATCTCACCTACAATACTTGGAGCAGTTAAGACAAGTAATAGGTCTAAGACAATATGGGCAAAAGGATCCTCTATCAGAATTTAAAAAAGAGGCATTCGTTCTTTTTGAAGGTTTACTAGTGAAGATAAAAAATGATGTAATAAAATTACTTTTGAATTTAAATATTATGGTTTCTTCTGATACAGAAAGTCAAAAGAAAAAAGAATATGAAGAGAAAAAAAAAACAGATTATAAAAAAGTTGGAAGAAATGAAAAGTGTCCATGCGGTTCAGGGAAAAAATTTAAATTTTGTCACGGTAATATATGAATTTAAATCTTTTTAAAAGCGTTTAATGCTTTTGCTCTCGCCTCTTCATGTATCACAATTGGTGATGGATAATCTAAACCAAGTTTCAAAATATTTTCATCTTTAAACTCCCAAGGTTTATGTAAATATTTTTTGGGTAAATTTTTTAATTCAGGGATCCATTTTTTTACATAGTTTCCGTCTTTGTCGAATTTTTCACCCTGTAAAATTGGATTAAATATTCTAAAATATGGAGCAGCATCTGCTCCGCAACCTGCTACCCACTGCCAGCCGGATACATTATTTGCCTCATTGTAATCTAATAAACAACTTTTAAAATATTTTTCACCTTCGACCCAATTTATTAGCAAATGTTTTACAAGAAAAGATCCAACTATCATTCTCACTCTATTGTGCATCCATCCAGTAGAGTAAAGTTCACGCATTCCAGCATCAACAATAGGGTATCCTGTTAATCCTTTTTTCCATGCTGTTAAAAATTTTAAATTTTTATTCCAAGGAAATTTATCAAATTTTTTTGAATAATTTCCTCTTAGCATATGTGGAAAATAATTTATAAGGGAATGATTAAACTCTCTCCAGCCTATTTCAGCTAAAAATTTTTCCACTCCCTTCTTGTTAATTTTAAAACATTCCTCCCATATTGTTTCTACATGAATTTGACCATGTTTTATGTAAGGTGATAGTTTTGAAGTACCAGCAGTATAAGGAAAATTTCTTCCTTCAGAATAATTTTCAATATCATTTGTTATAAAATTTTTTAGCTCTTTTAATGCATGCTCTTCACTTGGGATCCAATATTTCTCAAATTTTTTAAACCAATTTTTTTTTGGAATAATTTCATTTTCACTAATTGTATTTTTAAAAAATAATAGCTTTGATTGACATTTACTTATTTTTCTTTCTTGAGGTGGAATTTTTTCTATATAAAATTTTTCTGCGGTTCTCCAAAAAGGAGTAAATACTTTAAAGGGAGTTCCATCGTTTTTTTTAATTTGATCAAACTCGTTCAAGATATTTCCTTTAAAAATATTAAATCTCACATTGTTTTTTTTAAAATTTTTTGACAAATATTTATCAAAATTAATATAATCTGGTTCATATGTCTTATTCCAATAAATTGAAAAATTTTTTTTATTGAATAATTTTTCAAAAAAATTTTTATAAGTGTCAGTTTTTACTATTTCGAGGCTTATGTTATATTCATTTAATTTTTTTTTAAAATTTATCAAAGACTTACTTACCCACCATTTTTGGGCCTCTTGATTTTCAAATTTTTTTTTTTTGAATAGAAAAAAAGTAACTACATGATTGTGATTTTTTGTAGCTTCAATAAGAGCGTAATTTTTCCTAATTCTAAAATCATCTTTTAACCAAACAAGACCTATATTTTTAACCATTATAAAATTTAACAAATTTAGATTTAAATATCGATGTGTTTAAATTACTCGGTGGTGGCCTTGGTAAGAATCGCACTTACGACACATACCTTTTCAGGGTACTGCTCTACTACTGAGCTACAAGGCCTAAAATCTAAAAGTTATTCTACCTTTAGTTAAATCATATGGTGTCATTTCAACCATCACATTGTCACCTGCAAGAACTCTTATTCTATTCTTTCTTAATTTTCCAGCCGTGTGAGCTAAAATTTCGTGATTATTCTCCAATTTTACTCTAAACATCGCGTTAGGAAGTAATTCGGTAACTTTTCCTTTAAATTCTAAAGTTTCTTGTTTAGTCAATTAAATGTCCTTTTTTAATCTTATTTTAATCGAGTTTGCATGACCTTCCAAATTCTCATGTTGTGCTAAATTTATAACTGATGGACCCAATCTTTCAATACCTGATTTTGTTATTTTTATTAAAGAATGTCGTTTTAAAAAATCATTTACGGATAAACCTGATGAAAACTTTGCTGATCCAGATGTTGGTAGTACATGGTTTGGGCCTGCTATGTAATCTCCCATTGCTTCAGGAGAAAATTTTCCAATGAAAATTGATCCAGCATTTCTGATATTCTTTATTAATTTTGTATAATTTGTAAAATTAATTTCAAGATGCTCAGGCGCTATAATATTAACCGCTTCGACAATATTTTTAAGTTTATTAGAATAAATTGCTAATCCAAAATTTTTTAAACTTTGCGATGCTATTTGTTTTTTTGGTAAATTTTTTAATTGTAGTTTCAAACTTAAATTTACAGATTTTATCAAATCTAAACTATTTGTAATAAGTATCGACTGAGAAAAAATGTCATGCTCTGCTTGCGCAATTAAATCAGATGCTATCCAATCTGGATTAGAGTTTTTATCTGCAATTATACTTACTTCTGACGGTCCAGCTACCATATCAATACCTACTTCACCATAGACTTCTTTTTTCGCTATAGCTACAAACATGTTTCCTGGTCCAACTATTTTATCAACTTTTTTGAAAGTTTTGGTTCCATAAGTAAAGGCTGCTATTGAATGCGCGCCTCCAGTTTTGTAAATTTCTTTTACTCCACATTTTTTTGCGGCATAAATAATTGCAGGATTAACTAATGATCCAAGCGAAGGTGTTGTGAGATAAATATTTCTTACTCCAGCAACCATAGCAGGTATACAATTCATTAAAACAGTGCTAGGATAGCTTGCAGTCCCTCCCGGTACATACACACCTACTCTATCTATAGATGAGTATCTATAAGATAGCTCATTTTTATATTTATCTTTGTATTTAAAAGAAGGCTGTTTTTGTTTTAAGTGAAATTTTTTAATTCTTGCGTAAGCCAAATCAATTGATCTTTTTAAGTTTTTACTTACTTTTTTAGTAATTTTATTTATCTCTTCTTTAGAAAACTTAATTTTTTTTTGTTTTGATTTTATATTTGAGAATTTTTTTTCATATTTTATGACAGCTACATCTCCTTGATTTTTCACATCAAATAAAATTTTTTTAACTATAAATGATTTATTTTTTTGCTTTTGTTTTCTTATATCTAAAATTGACTCTAGTTTTCTAGAAAAATTTTTTTGATTCGCATTAAAAATTTTAAGCATCACATTTCCTTATGTTTTGGCATATTTTTTGTTTCCCATGCAGATCCTTGGTCATCTAAAGTGACTTCGATAACTTCTGAAATAACTTTTATTACAGAGTCCCCCGCAAAAACTATTTTCATTTCATAGTTATTATCAGGCATTTTATTAGTTTCAATAGTAAGAAAATCCAAAAATTTATCCTTTTTTGATTGATTTATATTTTTTGCATGTACTTTTAGAACGTTTTCAAACTTAAGAACCGTTCTAATTCTTTTGTTTTTTCTAAATACCCCTTTTTCAACATCTTCCCACATAAATCTATTTAACTGCATCAATAAAATTTTATTTTTTTTTAAATTGGCAATATCAGATACGTTAGCAATTGAGTCTTGTAAATGTGCGGAAACTACTCTTAGATCCTCTTCTGTTCTTGCTATCAATTTAAGATTTTTAACCTCCATATTATACTCTTTTAATTTCAGCTTTACATTTTTTTAGTTTTTTTTCCAAATATTCATAACCTCTATCTAAATGATAAATCCTATTTACTATTGTTCTATTATCGGCAATTAATCCAGCTAAAACTAAACTGACTGATGCTCTCAAGTCTGTAGCCATGACTTCTGCGCCATTTAAATTTGTTGGACCTTGAATAAATGCTGTTTTATTTCTAATTTCGATTTTAGCGCCCATTCTTTTTAATTCAGGTACGTGCATAAATCTATTTTCAAAAATATTTTCTTTTATTTGTGATACTCCGTTAGCCTGGGTCATTAAAACCATAAATTGAGCTTGAAGGTCTGTTGGAAATCCCGGGAATGGTTTTGTTGTAAGATTAATTTTTTTTAGTTTTTTTGTCCTTGAAATTGATATTGAGTTTTTTGAGATTGTTATTTTCACACCCATCTTTTTTAAGATTTGAATTTCACATTTTAATACTCTTGGATCGATTTGTTTAATTATAATTTTTTTACTTAACAACGACCCTCCAACTAAATAAGTGCCTGCTTCAATCCTGTCGAAAATAATTTTGTGATTAATTTTTTTTGGAATAACGCTTTTACCAACTACAGTAATTTTTCTGCCCGAAATTTTAATTTTGCTACCAAGTTTTTTTAAAAATAATATCAAGTCCAAAATTTCTGGCTCAATAGCACAATTAGATAAAACTGTTGTCCCTTTAGCTCCAAAAGCGGCGAGCAAGGCGTTTTCTGTTGCACCAACAGAAATTGTAGGAAACTTTATTTTTGTTCCTTTAAGTCCTTTCGCTGCTTCAGCTATTATATAACCATCCTTAATTTTTATTTTTGCACCTAATTTTTTTAGAGCAAATAAATGTAAATCTACAGGCCTAGTTCCAATCGCACATCCTCCTGGAAGTGAGACTTTAGCTTTTTTATATTTAGTCAAAAGAGGGCCTAAAACTAATACGCCTGCGCGCATTGTTTTGACTAATTTATACGGCGCTAAAGTTTTTATATTTTTTTTATTTATGAGTTCAATAATCTTTTTATCTTTTTTTATTTTTACAATAATTCCGATAAATTTTAATAGTTCTATCATAGTAAAAATATCTTTTACAAAAGGTACATTTGAAAGTTTAACTTCATTAGCCAGCAATGAGGCAGCTAAAATAGGTAAAGTTGCATTTTTAGAACCAGATATAAAAATATTTCCTGAAATTTCTTTTTTTCCTTTAATAAAAAGTTTTTGCATTAAAGAAATTTAAACTTTGGGAAGTGTAACGCCTTTTTGTTTCATATATTTTCCTTTTCTTTTGGCATAAGTAATTTCAGGTTTTTCATTTCCTTTTATAAAAACAAATTGTGCAACGCCTTCGTTAGCATAAATTTTAGCAGGCAAAGGAGTTGTATTTGAAAATTCTAGAGTAACATGACCTTCCCAGCCAGGTTCAAGAGGGGTAACATTAACAATTATTCCACACCGAGCATATGTTGATTTTCCTAAGCAAATGACTAAAACATTATCAGGTATCTTAAAATACTCAACCGTTCTAGCTAGAGCAAATGAATTTGGTGGAATAATACATTCTTTTCCTATTTTAGTAACAAAACTCTCTTTTTTGAAAACTTTAGGATCAACTACGCCAGAGTTTACATTAGTAAATATTTTGAACTCATTTGAAACTCTTGCGTCATAACCGTAGGAGGATAAACCAAAAGAAATTTTTCCTTTCCTCACCTGCTTGCTAACAAAAGGTTTAATCATTCCCTTTTTTAGTGCTAAATTTTTAATCCATTTATCTGAGAGAACTGCCATTTTTTTCTTTAATTGATGATTTAAATTTCTTTCTTTTTTTTAGATTTTTTTTTAGTGCAGCTTCACGTTTTTTAATTAATGAATCTTTCTTATCAAAAGATTTCATTTTTATACTAATTTTTATCTGGATTTGTTAAATCCTCGAGGGTAATTGGTTTGTTGATGTCGTGCATTGTATCCTGCTCCGACACTTTTGGATTAACGCCTGATCTCTTTGCTCTTCTTTGTTCAATACGTGCTTTCCTTTTAGCTTCTTTTTTCATAGCTTTATCACCACGTGTTGATTTATAATCATAGTGAATTCCCATAACAAGCGCTCCTTCATTATTTGTTAAATTTACTGCTTGGATCACTTTTTTTCAAGTACCATGATTGAAGCATTTGAATAATTATAAACAAAATCGACAAAATTACAGCAACTAACACATCTTGAAAAGGAGTCGCCTGTGGAAATCCATAATTCCATAAAATTACTAAACTTAACCAAATGAACCAGTTAACTTTTTTAAGCATCTATTTTACAACCTTGTTCATTGCAATTTTTTCCCTCTTTAATATTATTAAAATAATCAATAGCTCTGAGCGAGGTCATCATGTGATTTTTGTAAATATTCAAATATCCATTTAAACTATCTGACAATTTCTTAGCCTCGTCCATCATCCCTAATCGAATGAAATTGATAAGCATTATGGCATTTCCATTGGGAATTGTATTATCACCTATATCAACAGGTTTAAAAAATATATCACTGTTTTTTTTCGGATTTTTTTGAAAAATATTTTTATCATCTAAATAAAATTTATCTATCGCCTCTAATGAATATTTTCTTGCTAAATCCTTATATTTAAAATTCATTGTCTTATCAGAAAGATCATTCAAAGCATTAATTAAAAAAGCATAATCTTCAATAAAAACTATATTCTTTGAATAACTATGATAAATATTCTTTTTAATATATTTTTTTTCAACTTTAGAGAAAAAATCTTCAGCTAAATTTAGATATTTTTTTTCAGATAAAGTTTCACTTGCTGAAACTAAAGAACTAATCCATAAACAATTTAAATCTAATTGAGTTTTGTCATCAAAAAATGGTTTATTTCTTTTATATCTTATCTTTAAAAGCTTTGAAATTATCTCATCAGTTGGTTTTTCTTTTTCAATTAATATAATTTTTTTTTCCCAATTTCCTTCAGGTTTTATCTCAAAATACTTTTCAATATTTTGAATTTCTTTAATTTCATTGTAACTATAGACATAATATTTACCTTCTTCTCCGTCACTATCAGCATCATAAGCAGAACCAAGAAAACCTTCGTTATTACGAAAATTTTTTGTTAAAAATTCTAAAGTTTGAACCAACTTGTCTTTATAATATTGCTCAGAATTAATTTTACAATATTTTGATAATAAAAGAGTAAATTGGGCATTATCATAAAGCATTTTCTCAAAATGAGGCACTATCCAGTTTTCATCCACAGTATACCGTGCAATACCTCCTTCAACATGATCGTAGATTCCTTTTGAACATAGTTGTTTAATTAAAATTTCAGTTGGAACCAAATATTTTTTATTTTTTGTTTTATTATAGAAATAAATTAAAGTTTCATAAACATTAAATGTAGGAAATTTGGGTGAGCCTTTAAATCCACCTTTTAATTCGTCAAGATAACTTAAAGTTGTCTCTAAAATTGGTTCAAGATCTTGATTTAAAACAGAATTTTTTTTGAGATTTAAATTTTTAATAATTAAATCTTTTTGTTTAATAATATTTTCTCTTTGATCTTTGTAAGCATCTGATACTTTTTTAAGAACTTCCTTAAAAGATGGTAGACCGTTTCTTGGCTCTTTAGGAAAATAAGTTCCACCCATAAAAGGAACTCCGTTTTCGTCTAGAAACATGGTTAAGGGCCATCCACCACCAGTTTGATTAAATAGTTGAAACGAGCTTTGAAAAATAAAATCTAAATCAGGCCGCTCTTCTCTATCAACTTTAATATTAACAAAGAATTGGTTCATTACATTTGCTGTATCATTATCTTCGAAACTTTCATGCGCCATAACATGACACCAATGGCAACTTGCATATCCAATACTTAATAGTATGGGTTTCGAATTTTTTTTAGCATAATTCAAAGTTTGTTCAGACCATGTTTGCCAATGAACTGGATTATCTTGATGTTGTTTGAGGTAGGAACTTGAGTCATTGGATAAGATATTTTTATTAATTTGCATTATCAAAAAATTTGTTTTTTAGAAAAAAAGATATAATCATAAATCCTCCAAATAAAATTATTGGAAAGTAAATTTCTGGAGTTAAGATCAAATCAATCATTCTAAAAGATTGCGCTTCTTCTATATAAGAGTTTAAACCTGCACCTATTGTATTCATAATAAACATACTTGGGATAAATCCAAAAAAACTAGCTAAAAAATAATTTATTTTTTTCATATCAAATAGGACTGGAATTAGGTTTTGTAACCCAAAAGGAACTCCCAGTCCCCCAATAAATCTGTAAATAAAGAAGTAAAAAAGTTCATTTTTTTGGAACTGGTGAATATATTTTTCTAATTTTTTTTCAAGTATTGATTTTACCAAATCTCTGAAAAAAAATATTCCAATTGAATATAAAATTAAAGCTCCACAAGAAATTGAAATTATTGATATGAGAGTGCCTATCCATTTACCAAATAAAATGCCCGAAATTATCAAAATTGGAGATCCAAAACCAAGAAGCGCAACCCAGACAATAGAAAAGATAAAAAAATAAATTAAATTTATTAATATGTTTGCGCTTATATAATTACCTAAATCTATTTGCATCTCTTTATAATATGAAAAATCGTTTAATCTATTTATTTGTATATTTGTAAAAATAAAATAAAGGAATCCAAATAATATAAGTAAATAGGAAATGCCTAAAAATATTTTAAGATTTTTACTCATAATTTACCTGTACAATACACATCAATTAAAATATATACCTTAAAATATTTATGAAAAGAACATACCAACCAAGCAATTTAGTAAGAAAACGAAGACACGGCTTTAGAGCAAGAATGGCAACTAAGACTGGTAGACAGCTTATTGCTCGTAGAAGAGCTAAAGGAAGAAAAACCTTATCAACTTAAATTTAGATGGTTAAGCTTGAAAGTTTAAAAAAAAGCAACCAATTCAGACTAGCTCTTAAAGAAAAAAAATTTCATACAGACTATTTTTCTATATTCGCAGCAAAGAATTTTATTAGACCAAAACATAAAGCTAATTTGCTTATAAGTTTCATTATAAAAAAAAAAATTGGAAATGCAGTCAAAAGAAACAAAATTCGAAGAAAATTAAAAGCAATAGTTCAAAAATTATTGAAAAAAAAGAGTGCAATTAACAGAGATTACACTTATATAGTTTTCGGTAAATCTAATGCCTATACTCAAAAACAAGATGTGCTTTTACAATTAATGGAGAAAAGTTTTAATAAATTTAAAAAATAAAATGACAAAAATTCTTATTTTCATCATCAAATTTTATAAATACTTTATTTCACCATTGTTAGGTAATAGATGTAGATTTCTACCAACTTGTTCTGATTATTTTATTGAAGCACTTAAAACTCAAGGTTTAATAATAGGAATTAAATTAGGGTTAAAAAGAATTTTAAAATGTCATCCGTTTAAGAAACTTGGTGGCAGCCACGGTTTAGATTTTGTACCAATTACAAAAGACAAAAAAGGAGAGCAATAATGGATAGAAATGTTTTCGTTGCAATAGCTCTTTCAATGTCTGTTTTGCTTTTCTGGGGTGCTTTTTTTGAAACTCCTCAAAGAAATTCTGAGCAACAAATAAATCAAAAGGTAGACCAAAAAACAAAACAAAACTCCATCGCGCCGACAATTGATCAACCAAAAATAATAAAAAAACTAACAAGAGAAGAATCTATTAATACGGACAAAAGAATAAAAATTGAAAATGGTAGTGTGATAGGTTCAATAAATTTAAAGGGTGCTTTAATTGATGATATATCTTTTAAAAAACATAAACAAAAAGTAGAAGATGGGAAAAATATCATTTTTTTAAATCCCGCTGATACAGAAAACGGTTTTTATATTGAGACAGGTTGGACGAGTATTGGAAATAAAATTAAAGTTCCAACAAAAGAGTCTGAATGGACAGTAAAAGGTAATAATGTTTTAAGTGACAACTCTCCTGTTATTTTACAATGGAACAATAAAGAAGGTGTAACTTTTGAAAAAAAAATTGAGTTAGATGACAAATATTTATTTCAAATATCACAGCAAGTAAAAAATAATTCGAATTCGTCTATTGATCTTTACCCGTATGCACAGATGACAAGGAACAAAATCCCTGACGATATACAAAATTTTTACATTCAACATGAAGGTTTTATCGGCGTATTTGATGATGAATTAAAGGAGGATGACTATGATGATGTAGAAGAAAAAAAAATAACGAGAAACTCAAGTGAAGGTTGGCTTGGAATAACAGACAAATATTGGATGACTGCCTTTGTTCCTGAGTCAGGTAAAAATTTTAAATCTACGTTTCTTTATGAAAATGGATTTAAAGCAAATTATATTATAAATGAACCAGTAAATATTGGTAAATCATCAACTGGAGAAAATAAACTTAGATTATTTATTGCCGCCAAAGAAGTTGAGACAATTGATGGATATGCTGCAGATCAAAATATTAATAAATTTGATTTAGTTATAGATTGGGGATGGTTCTACTTTTTCACAAAACCTCTATTTTTCGTTATAGATTATTTATTTAAAATTTCAGGAAATTTTGGAACAGCTATAGTGTTATTAACTATTGCTATAAGACTTATTTTCTTCCCATTAGCTAACTTCTCGTTCAGGTCAATGGCAAAAATGAAAGCAGTTCAACCTGAGATGATGAGACTTAAAGAACTGCACAAAGATGACAAAGTTAAACTACAACAAGAGATGATGGCATTATATAGAAAAGAAAAAATTAATCCTGCTTCAGGTTGTTTGCCAGTTTTAATTCAAATTCCATTCTTTTTTGCAATTTATAAGATGCTGTTTATTTCATTAGAGATGAGGCATCAGCCGTTTTTTGGTTGGATAAAAGACTTGTCAGCACAAGATCCAACTTCCTTATTCAATTTATTTGGTTTAATTCCATGGGACCCCCCCGGGTTTATGATTATAGGGATTTGGCCAATATTGATGGGGGCATCAATGTGGGTTCAACAAAAATTAAACCCAGCTCCTGCTGATCCTATACAAGCAAAAATATTTGCTTTCTTTCCATTATTTTTAACGATCATACTTGCTTCTTTCCCTTCTGGATTAGTTGTTTACTGGACGATAAATAATATCCTTACAATTGCTCAGCAGTACGTAATTGTTAAAAAAACGACTGTGAAAACGAATTAGATGTCAAAAAATATTTCTCTAGATGAGATAAAAGAATTTTGGCCTGATAAAGCTCCAGATATTAATATTGTTCAAAAATATATAAAAAAATATGAAAATGAAAAAATTGTAATTAAATATGGTGGCAACGTTCTAATAGATAGAAATGTCTTTAATAATTTTATATCTGATATAAATGTTCTTAATAGATTGGGTTTATCTGTAGTTGTAGTTCATGGTGGTGGACCAAGAATTAAAAGAGAATTAGATAAAAAAAAAATTGTATCGAAATTTATAAATGGTTTGAGAGTAACCGATAAAAACATAATTGATATTGTAGAGGAAGTTTTAATTGATTTTAACGAAGATATAGCTAGTTCCCTTAAGAAATTAGGTTCTCAAGCAGCTATGTTTCATACTAAAACTGACAACATTATTGAAGTTGAGCCTGAAAGAGAGGAACTTGGATTTGTTGGAAAACCAAATAAAATTAATGATAGTTTAATTCAAAACGCATTGAATGAAAATAAAATTCCAATCATAGCGCCCTTAGGATTAGGAAAGAATGAACAAACTTATAATATTAATGGTGACACTGCAGCAAGTGCCATTGCAAAAAAACTCAAGTCTAGAAGGCTAATATTAATGACAAATGTGGAAGGTGTATATGACGATCAAAAAAATTTAATATCAGAAATTAAACCTTTTGATCTTGAAAACCTAATTAAATGGAAAGTTGTTCAAGGAGGCATGATTCCAAAAATACAAAATTGTGTCGATGCTGTGCAAAATGGAGTGAGAGGTGTAGTAATTCTAGATGGAAGAAAACCCCATTCGATTTTACACGAAATTTTTTCAGATAAGGGATCTGGTACACTTATTCGGGAATGAAAGATTTAAAAGATATAAAATTTTGGTTATTTGACTTAGACAATACCCTCTATGATGGTGCTACTAAAGTTTTTGATCAAGTAGATAAAAAAATGTCAAAATTTATTTCTGAAAAACTTAATGTTAGTATCGAAGAGGCTAGAGAAATTCAAAAGAATTATTTTCAGGAATATAATACAACTTTAAACGGAATGATAAAAAACCACAAAATAGATGCTGATGAATTTTTAGAATTTGTTCATGATGTAGATCTGAGTTTTTTAAATAAAGATAAAGATTTAGAGGATGAAATCAAAAAATTAGATGGAAAAAAAATAATTTTTACAAATGGCTCTAGAGAGCATGCCCTTAATGTCACAAAACGAATAGGAATAGATAAGCTTTTTGATGGAATTTTTGATATACGAGATTGTGAATTTATTCCAAAGCCTTCAAAAGAACCTTATAAAAAATTAGTAGAAAATTACAAAATTGAGCCACAATATTGTATATTCTTTGAAGATATTGCAAGAAATTTAAAACCAGCATACGAATTAGGAATGAAAACTGTTTGGATTAAAAATGATGAACCTTGGGCAGCAAAATATTCTGAGTCAAAATTTATCAATTATAAAACTGATAGTTTGGCAAAATTTTTAAAGGAGATTAATGAATTACAGTAAACTAGAACAAATAATAAACCTTAGTTTTGAAAAAAAAGAAAAAGTAGGTCCAAAATCAGATAAAAAATTAATAAAAGCTATTAATGAAACCATCAATTTAGTTGATAGCGGAAAAATTAGAGTGGCAAATAAACAAAATGGTAGTTGGGTTGTAAATCAATGGATTAAAAAGGCTATCTTATTGAGCTTTAGAATTAACAAGATGGAGATGATGAAAGGTCCCTACACTACCTGGTATGATAAAGTACCAGGGAAAACAGTTAAATGGAGAGAGAAAGATTGGAAAAAAGCAGGATACCGTCACGTACCTAATGGAGTTGTTAGAAAAGGAGCATTCATTGCAAAAAATGTTGTTTTAATGCCCAGCTTTGTAAACCTTGGAGCTTATGTAGATGAAGGCACAATGATTGACACTTGGGCATCTGTTGGCTCATGTGCTCAAGTTGGGAAGAATTGTCATATTTCTGGAGGCGCAGGTATTGGGGGAGTGTTAGAACCACTTCAAGCTGGTCCAGTTATAATTGAAGATAATTGTTTTATTGGTGCGCGATCTGAAATTGCCGAAGGTGTTTTGGTAGGAGAAGGTGCCGTACTTTCAATGGGAGTTTACATTGGAGCATCTACAAAAATAGTAGATAGAAACAGTGGAGAAATATATTACGGGAAAGTGCCTGCATATTCAGTTGTGGTACCTGGTAGCTTACCAAACAAATCAAACCCAAATGGCCCTTCTTTGTATTGTGCTGTTATAGTTAAAAAAGTTGATGAGAGGACTAGAAGCAAAACTTCAATTAATGACTTACTTAGAGACTAATGGCTATCATTAACGAATTACAATTATCTAAAGATTTAATAAGGTTTCCAAGTGTTACTCCTAAAGATGCAGGAGCAATTAAATTTCTCAGTAAAAAATTAAAAAAATTAGGCTTTAATTGCAAAATACTAGAATTTAAAGACAAAAAAAGTAAACCCATAAAAAATCTATATGCAAGGATAGGCAAAAAAGGGCCTAACCTTTGCTATGCTGGCCACACAGACGTGGTGCCGCCTGGAAATTTAAAAGATTGGACTATTAATCCCTTTAAGCCATTAATTAAAAAAAATTATTTAATAGGAAGAGGTGCTAATGATATGAAAAGTTCAATAGCATGTTTTGTAGCAGCAGTAAGTAAATTTTTACATAAAAACCAAAAATTTAATGGGTCAATTAGTTTTTTAATTACGGGCGATGAAGAGGGATATGCAATAAATGGTACAAAAAAAGTTGTAGATTATTTGAGAAAAAGAAAAGAGAAAATTGATTTTTGTATCGTTGGAGAGCCAACTAATCCAAATAAACTTGGAGAAATGATAAAAATTGGAAGAAGAGGAAGTCTTTCAGGAAAGATTGAAATCACTGGTACTCAAGGACACATAGCATATCCTCATCTATCAAATAATCCGATAAACACTTTGGTTGTTATATGTAAAAAGCTCAAGGAAAACAAACTTGATAAAGGTAATAAAAATTTTCAACCATCTAATTTAGAATTTACATCAATAAACGTAGATAATAAGGCTCATAATGTTATTCCAGCCAGGGCAAAAGCTCAATTCAATATTAGATATAATAATTTACACACTTCTTATTCTTTAAAAAAAAAAATTAACTCTATTGTTAAAAAGATGTGTAAAAAAAGTAAATGTAATTTTAAGATTGACTATATGGTAAATGGAGATGCATTCTTAACGAAACCAGGAAAAACTATTTTGTTAGCAAAAAAAATTATAAAGAAAATAACAAAAATTAATCCCAAATTTTCTACTACTGGCGGCACTTCTGATGCAAGATTTATAAAAAAAATTGCTCCTTGTCTTGAATTTGGCTTAGTAAATAAAACTATGCATCGAGTAGATGAATGCGTTTCTTTATCTGACTTAAAAAAACTTACAAAAATATACAATGAAATTTTGGTTGAGTATTTTAAGTGAAATTTTTTAAAATTAAAAAATCAAAAATAGACAACAATGGCTTGTACGCTAGTTGTAATATTAAAAAAGGTACAAGAATAATTGAATACAAAGGAAAAGTGATCACTAGAAAACAGTCTGAAGAGAGTTCAAAATTTGACAATAGTAGAGCAATATATTTATTCAACTTAAATAAAAGATTTGATTTAGATGGAGATTTTAAATTTAATACTGCAAGACTAATTAACCATTCATGTGAACCTAATTGTGAAGTCACAGGATCTGGTCTTAAGGTTTGGGTGTATGCAATCAAAGATATTAAAAAAAATGAAGAGTTATCTTACGATTATGGATTTAGTTTTGATAAAGATTACAAACAGTTTCCTTGTAAATGTGGGGCTAAAAATTGTGTGGGATACATTGTTAGAGAGGGATCAAGATGGCGAATAAAAAGAAGAAGAAGAAAACAGTAGATATTATATTACCGAATTACAATAGTTTTCCTTTCGTCGAAGAAACAATTAAAAGTATTATCAATCAGACATATAATAATTGGAGATTATATATAGTGGATGATTGTTCAAATAAACAAACTTTAAAATCTATTAAAAAATTTTCTAAAAATAAAAAAATTAAAATATACTTGCTAAAAAAAAACTATGGTGCTGGATATTGTAGAAATTATGCATTAAAAAAATCAAATTCACCATACATCGCCTTCATTGACTCTGATGATTTATGGAAAAAAGATAAACTGGAAACACAATTAAGATTTATGGAGAATAATAATTACCTTTTCACTTACACTAGCTATGAGACTTTTGGTAAAAAAATTAAATATGTTAAACCTCCTTTAGAGTATGATTACAAAAAATTTATTCATAATACTTCTATATGTACTAGCACAATGTTAATTAGAAGAGATATACTAAATAAAGCTAAATTCACAGACACGAAAATTTGTGAAGACTATTTCTTTAAATGTGAAATCCTAAGGAGATGTAACGCTTATTGCTTGGATGATTATTTAACAAAATATAGATTAAGAAATAATTCGCTTCAGAGTAACAGTTTTAGAAATTTTTATTGGATATGGAAAATAAATAGACAATTTAATAAACTCAACATATTTCAGAATTTTTTGTCTTTAGCCTTCATATCTTTGAATTCATTAGCAAAATATGGACTTAAAAGTTTTTGAATACTTAGTACCTCACATTTTTAAGATATAGCCCGCATGCTGGAGCTGGTGGAGCACATTCTGATCTTTTTTTAGATTTAAGCGCCTTTTTGAAATCATTTAAAGTCCATTTTCCACAAGATAAATATTCTAATGAACCTACCATGGATCTTACTTGATTTTGCAAAAATGATTTTGATTTAAATTCTATATTTATTTCATCTCCCTTTTTTTTAATATGTACTGCATTTATTTTTTTTAAAGGTGAATTTGATGAACATGAGGAAGCTCGAAAAGTTGAAAAATCATGTGTCCCCTGTAACAACTTTGCTCCCTTTTTCAGAAGGTTAATATTCAATTTTTTTTTAATATGCCAGGCTTTGTTTTTATTCAAGGACAAAGCACCAACTCTATTTATAATTTTGTATAAATAAATTCTCTCTTTAGCATCATGGCGAGAATGAAAGACATTAGTTTTTTTTTTAATTTTTATAATTGAAATTAAGTTCTTTTTGAGGAAAAAGTTTATAGTATTTAAAAATTTTTTTTCGCTTTCAATTTTCTTATTTACTTTAAAATTTGCATACTGTCCTAAAGCGTGTACTCCTTTGTCTGTTCTTCCTGCACCATTAATTCTTATTTGAGAATTAAAAATTTTTGATAGAGCTTTTTCAATTTTTTCTTGAACTGATATGCCATTTTTTTGATACTGCCAGCCTACAAAGCTTGACCCGTCATACTCAATTTTCAATAAATAGTTATAACTTTTAGCTAACATTAAATCCAGTTTCTAAAATATTGCCTTTAAGATATTCAGATACATCTATGCTTTTTTTTCCCTCTTTTTGTAATACTAAAATTTGAATTGCATTTTTTAAACAAGCGATAGTAAATTTTTTATCAAGAATTTCTCCTGGCCTACCTTCTTTTTCAACCTCAACAGCTTTTATTATTTTAAGTCTTGAGCCTTTGTATTGAAACCAGGATCCTGGAGTTGGGTATAAAGCATTTATTTTTGCAATAATATTTTTTGCTTCTGTGTTCCATTCTATTTTTGACTCTTTTTTATCAATTTTTTTAGCATAAGTTGCTTCTCTTTCAACTTGATCTATAAAATTTTCTGTATTTTTCTCAATAGAGTCTAATGACTTTAATATCATATCTGCGCCAAGCACCGATAATTCTTTGCTTAAACTTAAAAAATTGGAATCTTTTGAAATTTTTATTTTAGATTTCATCATTACTGGTCCTGCATCTAATTTAGAAATTATTTTCATAATAGATATTCCAGTTTCTTTATCTAAATTCATTATTGATCTTTGAATAGGAGCTGCACCTCTCCATTTTGGAAGTAATGAAGCATGCACATTTATGAACTTTATGTTTTCAAAGTTTAAAAATTTCGATGGTAGAAGCTTTCCGTATGCTACTACCACTACAACATCAGGTTTTTGTTTTTTTAAATTTTTGATCTCTTCCTCAGTATTAAGTTGATCAGGACATCTTACATTAATATTATTTTTATTACAAAATTCATGAATTGGTGTGAGATTGATCAACTGTCCACGATTCTTTTTTTTGGGTGGTTGAGTGTATACTTCAATAACGTTATGCTTAGAATTATGAATTGATTTAAGAATTGGAACTGAAAACTCTGGTGTTCCCATAAATATAATTTTTAAAGCCATTAAATCTAAAGTACAATTTTATTAATTTCTTTTTTTTGTTTAGTTAATTTTTTAATTATCATATCTTTTTTTAATTTTGATAAATAATCTATAAATAAGACTCCATTTAAATGGTCTATTTCATGTTGAACGCAAGTAGCTAAGAGACCGCTAGCTTTTAATTCTTGGTTTTTTCCACCATAATCAACATAACTGACATGACATTCAGCAGGTCTCTCTATTTCTGCAAAGTGTCCGGGCAATGATAAACATCCCTCTTCATAAACTGAAGTTTTTTTTGATTGATAAGTTATTTTTGGATTTACAAGAAATAAAGGTTCCTTTTTTTGATCATCTTTTGAAATATCTATCACAATCAAACGTTTTAGTATTCCTATCTGAACAGCAGCTAAGCCAATTCCAGGTGCTGCATACATTGTCTCCAGCATTTCGTCCATAAGTTTTCTTAATTCATCATCAACTTTTTCTAAGGACTGGCTCTTTTTTCTAAGAATAGGGTCTGGTTCTATTAAAATATTTTTCTTTGACATATTATAAAGTCACTATATGTCAATTAAACTCTTTGGGGTAGAGCTGAAACCAATACTTTGTTTCTAATTTTAATTAAGTCAATCTTATTCAAAAGATTTGTGATGAAATAAATTGTTTCTGAGTCCAGTTGATAGGGCTCGTCTTCACCTATTATTTCGACTATTTTTAAGGCTAAATAAGCATTTTGTTTATTTTCAATTAATTGTAACAAATTTTTTGGAATTTCATATTTATTAGTCAGTTCTGATATATTTAGATTTTGAGGTATTTCAAAACCGTCTTTTTCAAGAGATTCAACTAAAGAAAGGTCTTTAGCTGAATAAAAATACTTCCTGTTCTTAGATATCCTTTTAAAAATTTTATCTATATCTTTTTGAATTTTTTTCTGATCCTCATTTTCTAAATAAAATCTCATTACTTTTGATTGATGTAAAATTTTATCGTTATACTTTATTTTACCTAAACTTAATTTTTCACTAGAATCAATTCTATTTTTTACAACTTCTCTATAATTATCAGGTATATTCTCTGATCCAATTTCTTTTAACTCTGAGCTTAGATATGAAGAATAAATATTTATTAATTGATCTTTTTTAAATAAATCCTCTAATAAAAATAAATACTCTAACTTGGTCTCAATGCTCTCTGATAATAAGTATTTTTGATAAATTAAAGACCTAGCTTCAGTGCCCTCAAGCGTTTGAAAGGTATTCTTTGCTGTTATTAATGCATTAATTTCAAAAGGAATTTGTTTATATGTATCAAAAATAATCTTCTTATCAATTTGCCCTTTGTTAGCTGCTGACTCAAGCTCTTTTAATTTCTCTTTATTTTCTAAATCTATTTTTATCAAATTTGCAGCGTTTAAATATTGCCAAATCTCTTTTTTTGTATTTTGAGAAGGAGTGTATTCAAAATTTTTTATTGTTACGCTTGATAGATAAAAGTTAAGAAGATTTTTTTCATTAATTTTATTCGTAGTTTTGTCTGTAATACCTAATAAATAATTTATTTTATCATCAAAGAATTTATCTGATTTTTTTTGCTCTCTTAAAAGATCTAACAAAAGTTGCGCTTCTGAATTTTTATTATTAAAAGTTAGGCAATAAATTTTAAATTTTTCTAGATAACTATCTTTAATAGTGCTATCAATAAATTCTATTTTATCACAACCCTCCTTAATATCTGCCCTAGCAATATTCTGATCTACCAAATATTGAACTGCTCTTTTTTTTCCTTTAAATTCTCTATTTTGTTTTAGAAAACTCTCAATAAGATCTGATCGATCATTATCAATTAACCATTTAATTTTAATATCAACAAATTCATCATCTTTCATTCCATTTGGAGGATAGGAATAAGAAAGTAAAATACTTTCAAGAATTTCATTTGAGGTCTTAGAAAGTTTTATTTTTTTAAGTCTTTTTAGGCTAGCTCTTATATCTTCTGCTTTTGTCGAAGACCACATATTTAAGTCAAAATTATAATCTGCTGGATCATGAACTCCAAAAACTTTATTTTCTTTGATATTTTCTTTTATATTTTCTTCTATTTGAATTAATTGGTCTGGCTTTATTTTATTCGCAGGGTTTAAAAGTATCTTATTTTTTTCTTGCTCTTCATTTTCTATGAGTGATTCAGATTTTTCTTCTTGTTTTTCTTTATTTTTCCAAATATCAATTTTTTCCTCGGATATTACAGGGCTTACAATAATAGATATTATTAATAAGCCAAAAAAATATTTAAAGCTTTTTAATATCATTCGTAATGTCAATATTGAATTTTTTCTCAGGGCTTGGAAACTTAATTTTTTCAATTAAAAAAATAGCTAAAACAAAAATAATTATTGCAAAAAATAATTTAATTAAAGTTTTTAATATCGTACTTCCAATACTTGGAGATCTATTGTATTTAAGTTGCATAGTTTACGATTTAATTTAAACTCAATAAATAAGACATATTTATGAAAAATCAAATTCAAAATCGGATATAAATTGAAAAAAAGCTTAGTTTTGACTGGAATGATGGGTGTTGGTAAATCTACAATTGGTAAAAGCCTAGCTCAAAAGCTTTCTTATAATTTTATAGATATCGACAAATTAATTGAGGCTAAAGAGGGATGTTCGATTAATGTAATATTTAAAACCAAAAATGAAAGTTATTTTAGAAAGATTGAACAGTCTTTAAGTCTGAAACAACTAAAAAAAGAAAGGTCTGTGATTTCTTTAGGTGGTGGAGCATTCATGAATAAATCTATTCGAAGGGCAGTAAAAGATTCTTCGATTAGCTTTTGGCTAGATGTTGAAATTAACGAATTAATAAAGAGATTGAGCAGAACAAAAAAAAGACCTCTTTTGCAAAAAAAAAATATAAGAGAGTCTGTCAATAAAATTTACTTAGAACGCAAGAAAACATATAGTGAAGCAGATTTTAGAATTAAGTGTAATTTTTTAAAAGCAAATATTATTGTAGATAAGGTGCTTGAACTTTATGAAAAATCAGGAAATTAAGTTTAGGGATAATTTAGACTCGTACTCTGTTTTTATAGGTAGTAATACTTTAAATATTTTACCACATCAAATAAAAAAGCTTTGTCCTAAAACAAAAAAAATTGCTTTAATAATTGATAAAAAAATTCCAAATAAATTTAAAAAAATTCTAAAAAGAAAGCTTAAAAACTATAACGTATTTGTATTTTCATTCTCTTCTAACGAAAAAATGAAAACTTTAAAAACTGTCGATTCTTACTTAAAAAAGCTTTTATCAAAAAATTTTAATAGATCCGATTTAGTAATTGGAGTTGGTGGTGGAATAACGGGAGATGTTGTAAGTTTTGTTGCGAGTATTTATAAAAGAGGTATAAACTTTATCAATATACCAACAACTCTGCTTGCTCAGGTTGACTCTGCTATTGGAGGAAAAACAGGAGTAAATTCTTCGTATGGGAAAAATCTTATAGGAAGTTTTTATCAACCTAAACTAGTTCTAGCTGATACTAATTTTTTGAACTCATTGCCAAAAAAAGAAATGGTGTGTGGATATGCCGAAATATTGAAACATGGAATTATTAAAGATAAAAAATTTTTCAATTGGCTAAAAGATAATTCAAAAAGAATATTACTTAGAAAAAAAAATGAATTAGCCTATGCAATTAAAAAAAGCTGTCTTATTAAAATGCACTTTGTGAATCAAGATGTGAATGAAAAAGGTTTAAGAATGGTTTTAAATTTTGGCCATACTTTTGCGCATGCTATAGAAGTGAAAAATAATTACTCTAAAAAAATAACTCACGGAGAGGCAGTTCTATCAGGTATAATTTTAGCAACACGCCTCTCTGTAATTAAGAAAATTTGTAAATTTAAGACACTTCAAGAAATTAAGAAAATTTATTTAGATAACAATTTAGGATATACTTATAAGAAATTTTCAAATGTAAGATCAATTACAAATCTTATTCCTTATCTTAAAAGCGATAAAAAAAATAATGATGACAAAATTAATTTTATATTTTTGAAGAGCATTGGTAAAACAACTAAACCAGACAAATTTAAAATATCTGTAGAAAATTTAAAAAAAATAAGTAAGTTTATTGCTCAATTTTAATTTCTAAAGCGTGTATTTTATTATCTAAATCACTCTTCAATACTTTCATTATCATTTTCTGAGCACTTAGTCTTGAGAGAGAATTTAAATATGAGGATTTAATCTTTAATTCTAAATGATACTTTTCTGGATCAAACGATTTATGACTTTTATGAAATTTCGTATTATCAATTATCTCAACATCTTCTAGATTAATGTTATCTATCAATTTTTTTTTAATTTCTTCAAAATAATTTTTCATTAACAAAGTTTTACTATATAGAATAAATTTATGAAAATTATATGTGATTGGAAAAATTGTAAGGAAATTGGCTCATATAAGGCACCTATAGAGAAAGATAATAGTAAAAAGTACAGGTTGCTCTGTTTACAGCATATTAAGATTTTTAATAAAAATTGGAATTATTTTGAAAATATGAATAACGATCAAATTGAATACTTCATAAAATCTGATTTGACGTGGCACAAATCGACAAAAAAATTTGGCTCCTCTGAAAATTTTTTTAATATTTTATGGAATAATGCTTTAGAAGATAAATTAAACATTTTCAACAGTTCAAATTATAAAGATTTTAAAAAAACAAAGATTTCACAAACTGATAAAGATGCGCTCCAAGTAATGGATTTAAATGAGGAAATAAAATGGGAGCAAATACACTTAAAATTTAAAGAACTTGTAAAAAAATATCATCCTGATAAAAATCAAGGCAACAAAAAATTTGAGGAAAAATTAAAAAAAATAACTTTGGCTTATAGCCAGCTTAAAAAAACTTTAGGAAAAAAATGAATACAGAGCAACTTGCACAAAAACCAGACATAAAACTTTCAGTAAAACAAACTTTTGGTTTTGATAGTGAAATGAAAGTTGGGGCTTTTTCAAAAAAAAATGATTACGTTCCTAAAATTGATCCAGATTATAAATTTGATAAGGATACTACATTAGCAATTTTAGCCGGTTTCTCTTTTAACAAGCGAGTGTTGATCCAAGGTTATCATGGTACTGGAAAGTCAACTCACATAGAGCAGGTCGCTGCTAGACTTAATTGGCCTTGCTTAAGAGTAAACTTAGATAGTCACATCAGTAGAATAGATTTAATTGGCAAAGACTCAATAATTTTGAAAGATGGCAAACAAGTAACTGAGTTTAAAGAAGGTATTTTACCGTGGTCAATACAAAATCCTGTTGCTTTAGTATTTGATGAATATGATGCTGGTAGGCCAGACGTGATGTTTGTAATACAAAGAGTTTTAGAGAGTGAAGGAAACTTTACATTACTAGATAAAAATAAAGTTATTGAGCAGCATGATTTTTTCAGAATTTTTGCAACAACTAATACTGTTGGATTAGGTGATACAACAGGGCTTTACCATGGGACACAACAAATAAACCAAGGTCAAATGGATAGATGGAATATTGTATCTACACTAAACTATCTACCTTTCGAAAAAGAATTAGAAATTGTTTTAGCAAAAAATAAAAGTTTTAATAATAAAGAGGGAAAAGAATTATTATCCAACATGATTAAAGTTGCCGATCTTACTCGAAAAGGTTTTATTAACGGAGATATTTCTACTGTAATGAGTCCTAGAACAGTTTTGCACTGGGCAGAAAATGCGGAGATTTTTAAAGATAAAGGCTACGCTTTTAGAATTACTTTTTTAAATAAATGTGATGACTTAGAAAAAAAAATTATCTCTGAATATTACCAAAGATGTTTCGGTGAAGATTTGCCTGAGTCTTCAGTAAATGTATCTCTATAAGTGCAAAATAATAAGGAAAAGTTAGAAGATTTCAAAACTGCAATAAGTTCAACGGTTAAATCTATTTCTAACTCACAAAAAGTTGAAATTTCTTTTGGCAATGAAACCTCTGATACAAATAAATATACCATTAAATTACCTAATATTGAGAGTGTAAGTAATAAGATAAATTTTGAAGAAATAAGGGCAGCTGCAGACTCAAAATCATTGAGACACAGATTTTCAAACAAAGAAACTTTTAAAAAATTTGAGCCAGAGGGAAATATATCAAAAAAACTTTACGATATTTCTGAAAAAATTAGATGTGAAAGAATAGGTACAAGTTACTTCAAGGGGGTAAAAAATAATATTGAAAATTTTTATCAGAAAAGAATAGCTGAACTAGATTTAAAAAGTAGTGAAAGCAAAGTGATAGAGTCTTTCGAAAATTACTTAAGAGTAAAATTTTTAGATTTTAAAAATGAAAATAAGTTAGATAAAAAATTAAAATCGTTTAAAAAAGATTTAAATGATCGATTTAAAGACAGCATTACTGAGTTAAACAACTTAACTTTGGATCAAGAAAAATTTAATTCAAAAATTTCAAAGATAATTTCAAGTATGAGTTTAGATGAGAATATTAATGAAGAAGAAAAAAAAGACGATGAAAACGATAATGATGATAAACAATCAAAGCCTCAGAACCAGGAGCAAAAAGCTAAAGAAAAAGAGGAAAAACAAGAAGAAATGTCTATTGATAGCGCTGTGCCAGATCTTGAAAATGAGGCAAAAGAATCTGACAAAGCAGATGAGGAGCTTGAAATAGCAGACAGCTCTAGACCAGATTTAAGAAAAAGAGGAAACACAAATTTTGGTGATTTAAAATATAAAACTTATACTGAAGAATTTGATGAGATAATTAAGGCAGAGGATTTAGAAAATTCTGAAGAACTTGTCAGGCTTAGAAAGAACTTAGATCAACAACTATTACAATTAAAAAATTTTATATCTAAATTAGCAAACAAATTACAGAGAAAATTATTAGCTAAACAAAATAGATCTTGGAACTTTGATTTAGAAGAAGGTCTTTTAGATACATCTAAACTTCCAAGAATAATAATGGATCCTTTCAATTCTTTATCATTTAAAAAAGAGAAAGATATAGAATTTAAAGATACTTTAGTGACTATTCTAATTGATAATTCTGGTTCGATGAGAGGTAAACCAATTTCTGTAGCAGCAATTTGTGCAGATATTTTATCAAGGACTTTAGAAAGGTGCTCAGTAAAAGTTGAAATATTAGGTTTTACTACTAAACACTGGAAAGGTGGTTCCTCAAGGGAAAAATGGATGAAAAACGAAAAACCAAGTTTGCCAGGAAGACTTAACGACTTAAGACACATAATATATAAATCAGCAGATATGCCGTGGAGGCAATCTAAAAATAATATGGGCTTAATGTTAAAAGAAGGCTTGTTAAAAGAAAATATAGACGGTGAAGCTTTGAAATGGGCTTATAATAAAATGAACAAGAGAAAAGAAGATAGAAAAATTTTAATGGTAATATCTGATGGAGCGCCTGTGGATGACTCAACTTTATCGACTAATACAAGTGATTACCTCGAAACAAATTTAAAAAGGACTGTTAAATGGATTGAAGGTAAATCAAACATTGAACTTTTAGCTATAGGAATCGGACATGATGTTACTAGATATTACAGTAGAGCAGTAAAAATCACAGATGTTCAAGATTTAGGAGATGTAATGATTAATCAATTAACTGACTTATTTGTTGAGAAGAATAAAAGAAGTTTAAATTAAAGTTTTACTTTTGAAGAACTATTGTCTGTATAGTCTTTAACTTTATTAAGTAACAGCCTAAATGGTATAAGCATTATTAAAGTAATAGTAAGTTTAACAATTAAATCTCCAATAGCTAAAGTAATCCAAGGGACTCCTGTAGAGTAAAAAGCTATAGAGAAAAATAAAAATGTATCTACTATGGATCCTAAAGTAGATGATGTTAGTGGAGCTACAAACCACCTTTTTTTTCTAAAATAATCAAAAATTTTGATATCTAAATTTTGAGAGATAAAAAAGGCTAATCCTGATCCAATGGCTATTCTGATTGAAATAATATCTGAGAAATTAGTTGATACAAATAGAGTTAGCAAAATCCCTATTATAAAACCAACATATACAACTTTTCGTGCAACTACTTTTCCATATGCTCTATTAGCTAAGTCAGTAATTAGAAAAGTGATAGGATAGGTAAAAGCTCCATATGTTAAAATTTCAGCCAAACCAAATTGTTGAATAGGAAATTGAACTAAGTAATTAGAAATTACTACTATTAATCCCATCAAAATCGATAGCTTGTAGTATAAATTCATTTTACGACTTTGCTGAAATTGAAGCTTTTATCTTTTTTACTTTTTTTGATAATTTCGCATTCTTCGCTGACAATAAAAACTTATCTAACCCACCTTTAAAATCAACAGTTCTTAGTGCAGCATTGGCTACATTTATTTTTATATCTTTATTGAGAATATCGCTTCTAAAAGTTACTTTTTTTAAATTTGGAAGAAACCTTCTTTTGGTTTTATTTTTTGCGTGACTTACATTGTGCCCTTTTAAGGGAGATATTCCAGTTAGTTCGCATCTTTTAGACATAATTTTTCCTACAGTTATATAATTCTAGTGATAAGATGGGTCAAGCATTAATTCCAACAGCTTCACTTATATTTTTTAGATTTTCTTTTTTTAAAATCGAAATTAAGTCTTTTTTTATATCCTTAACCACCCCAGGACCTTTATAAACCATTCCTGTATAGAGTTGAACCACATTGGCGCCCGCGGCTATTTTTTCAAAAGCTGAATTTCCAGAATCCACTCCTCCGACTCCAATGATTTGTATTTTGCTTTTGGTTTCTCTGAAGAATTTTTGTATCAATTTAGTAGAAAGGCTTTTCAAAGGTTTTCCTGACAATCCTCCAGCTTCATTTTTTTTTGTGTCTGATAAAGCGTTACGATTACCGTCAGTAGTATTTGAAACTATAATACCGTCTATTTTATATTTTTTAATAAGTTCAATTATTTTGCTTATCTCGCTGTCAGCTATATCTGGTGAAAGTTTAACAAAAATTGGTTTTGAAATATTTTTCTCTTTCTTAATTTTATTTATTCCACTTAAAAGTTTGTCTAATTCTTTTTGATCGTGAAAATCTCTAAGGCCTTCTGTATTGGGCGAAGATATATTTATTGTAATATAATTTCCTAATGAAGAAAGTTTTTCCATGCACAAATAATAGTCTTCCTCTTTGTTATCAGTATCCTTATTTGGGCCAATATTTATTCCTAAAAAGCCGATAGGTGGATTCATTTCTATTCTTTTAGAGACTATTTCTGATCCATGATTATTAAATCCAAGTCGATTAATAAGTGCTTGATCTTTTTCTAGTCTGAAGACTCTAGGTTTTGGATTGCCTAGTTGTCTTCTAGGTGTAACAGTACCAACTTCAATAAAACCATAACCTAATTTAAATAACGAGTTATATACTTCTGCACTTTTATCAAATCCAGCTGCCAAACCTATTGGGTTAGGTAGTTTTGTATTTAAAAAAGTTGTTTCTAAAATTTCTTCATCCTCAACTTTAAAGATACTTTTAGGTAAGATATTAAATTTCAAAGACTTGATTGCAAGATCATGCGCTATTTCAGGATCTAAAGAGAAAATATAAGGTTTGAATATTGAAAACATTATTTTATTTTATCATTAATTAAATCAATTGTTTCTTTAAGTCCAAAAAAACTTATAAAAAAACCCATCCTCGGACCATTTTCCTCTCCAAAAACAACTTCATAAATCAGTTTAAACCAATCTCTTAAATTTTTATCGTATCCATTTTCTTTTCCTACAGTGTATACATGAGTTTGAATTTCCTCTGGTGATAATGACTGATTAATTTGTTGAAGTTTTTTAACTAAATTTTGTAATACTTTTTTTTCATTTTGATTAGGTTTTTTAAACTTTTTATTTGGTTCAACTTTATCTTTAAAATAATTTATCGCGTATCCAGTTAACCCATCAAGTATTTTATGATCTATTGGTTTTATTTCTTTATGAAATCTATTTATAAACTTCCACAAAATTACTTTATTATCTGCATGACTAGAACCAACTAAATTTAGCAACATTGAAAAAGGCATTACAATTTTTTCTTTGGGTGGTTGTCCATTATGTACATGCCAAACTGGGTTCATCAATTTTTCCTTGATGTCCTGTTTAGGATATTTTTCAATGTAAGATAGATATTCATCAACAGTCTTTGGCACCACTTCAGAATAAAGTTTTTTTGCTCTTTTTGGATTTGGATACATATATAAAGCTAAGCTTTCAGGAGAGGCATACCTTAACCATTGTTCTATTGAAATTCCATTACCTTTAGATTTAGAAATTTTCTCCCCTTTTTCATCTAAAAATAATTCATAAGCAAATCCGTTTGGAGGATTTTTTCCAAGCGTTTTACAAATCTTGGACGAAAGTATAGCACTCTCAGTCAGATCTTTTCCATACATCTCAAAATCAACATCAAAAGTAAACCATCGCATTGCCCAGTCAACTTTCCATTGTAATTTACATTTTCCGTCTAAAATATTAGTTTCAACTTTTTTACCTTTGTCATCAAAAACTATGGATCCGGTTTTCTTGTCCATACTTAACATTGGCACCTCGAGCACCTTCCCTGTTTCTGGGCATATTGGTAAAAATGGACAATAAGTTTTTCGTCTTTCCTCTCTTAAAGTAGGTAAAATGATATTCATAATATCTTCGTATTTCTCTAAAACGCGCATCAAGGAGGAATTAAAAATCCCTTTTTTGTAATTTTCTGTAGAGCTTTTAAAAATGAATTCGAAATTGAATTTATTTAAAAACTCTTTAAGCATTTCATTATTGTGCTCACCAAAACTATTATATTTTTTAAATGGATCAGGTATTGAAGTTAAAGGTTTACCTAAATTTTCTTTCAAAACTTTATCATTTGGAATATTTTCTGGAACTTTTCTTAATCCATCCATATCATCAGAAAAAGTAATTAATTCATGTTCAATTTTTTGAATATGATTTAGTGCATTAATCATCATAGAAGTTCTAGCAACCTCTCCAAAAGTACCTATATGTGGCAAACCACTTGGACCGTAACCAGTTTGAAAGGTGATTTTATTCTTTTTTTTAATAATATCTTTTCTGTCTTTAATGAGTTTTCTTATTTCAACAAATGGCCAAGATGAAGTAGATTGAATTGTGTTGTTATCAAGCATAAGTATGGTTTATTAAATTTTATGCTCAAAATACAGATATAATTGCATGATATTAAGTTGAATTTTAGATCTATTTAAATAATCTCAAATTTAATGGCTACAAATAAAACAGTTTTTTTTTTAATCGGTATATTACTAGTTGTTTTAGGTTCATCTATGTTAGCACCTTACGCGATTCAAGTGATCCTAAATGAGAAGAGTCATAGCTTTATATCTGCGTCATTTGTTACAATTTTTATAGGAGTATTATTCATCTTAGCAAATCTTGAAAAAGAATTTAAATTAAATTTAAGGCAAACATTTTTATTTTCATCTTTAGCATGGGTCATGGTTGCAGCTTTTGGTAGTTTGCCTTTTTTGCTCTCTACTCAAAACTTTACTTTAAGTGAAGCTTTTTTTGAAAGTATGTCAGGAATTACAACTACTGGTGCAACAATAATATCTGATTTGGATAATAGCCCTAAAAGTATTTTATTATGGAGAGCAATTATGCAGTGGCTTGGTGGAATTGGAATAGTAGTTATGGCAATAACAATATTGCCATTATTAAAAGTTGGCGGAATGCAATTATTTAAAATGGAAGGGCCTGATAGTACCGAAAAAATTCTTCCTAGGACTATTGAAGTAGCTACAATAATTATCTCTACTTATATTGTGCTTACTTTTATTTGCGGACTATTCTATTGGATTTTTGGTATGACAGTATTTGATAGTGTTAGTCATGCGATGACAACTATAGCAACTGGAGGCTTTTCAACCCATAACGACTCAATAGGTTTTTTTAAGAATTCAAATATTGAAATCGTTGCAAGTATTTTTATTATTTTGGGAAGTATTCCATTCATTTCATATCTGAAATTCGCTCAAGGAAATAAGAAGATTTTTTTTCAAGATGTACAGATCAAAGGATTAATTTATTTACTAGCTATTTCTATTTTTATAATGTTTTTTTATTTAATATTAATAAATTATGAAAGTAGTTTATTAGATAAGATTAGAATTTCATCTTTTAATGTAATATCAATTTTATCTGGTACAGGTTATGTTACTGATGATTTTAGTCTATGGGGAAAATTTTCTTTGATTTTTTTCTTACTTTTAATGTTTATTGGTGGTTGCGCTGGTTCCACAGCTTGTGGAATAAAAATTTTCAGATTACAAATGCTTTTGATATTCTTAAAAAATCAAATTAAAAAGCTTGTTTCTCCAAATAGCGTAATAATTACTAAGTATAATAATCAAAAAATTTCAGACTCATTTATAAATTCAGTGATTATTTTTATTTTCACTTTTTTATTTATTTTTTTAATTATCGCAATGCTTTTATCCATAAGTGGATTAGATCTCATAACATCAATTTCAGGCGCTGCAAGTTCTATTTCAAATGTTGGACCAGGATTAGGAGATATTATTGGGCCAAATGGTAATTATAGGGATATACCAGATTTATCTAAATGGATTTTATCTGCTGGAATGTTATTAGGTAGATTAGAGCTTTTTGCAGTTTTAGTTTTATTTTTTCCCTCATTTTGGAGAAATTAAATTATGGAAATTTATAAAAAACAATCATTTTCTGAAACATTTAAAGTTTATTTTGATAATAGAATGATCAAAATTTTACTTCTTGGAGCAATCAGCGGTTTTCCATGGGTAATAATTGGTAGCAGTTTAAGTCTCTGGTTGAAAGAAGATGGTTTAAGCAGAAGCACTATAGGTTGGGCGGGATTAATTTTTGCTGTTTACGCATTTAATTACATGTGGGCTCCAATAATTGATAGAATTAGAATTCCTTGGCTTACAAAAAAAGTCGGTCATAGACGTGGTTGGATAATCACCATGCAAACTGTAATATTAATAAGTTTGGTTTGTTGGAGTTTAATTAATCCAACAACAAATTTGGCCTTAATAATTAGTATCGGTCTTATAATTGCTATAGCTTCAGCAACTCAAGATATTACTGTTGATGCTTTAAGAATAGAGCAGATTGGTGAGAATGAGGGAAAATCTATGCAAGCTGGTGCAGCTATGGCGGTCGTTGGTTGGTGGACAGGTTATAAATTGGGTGGCGTTGTAGCACTAAATGCAGCAGAATTTTTTCAACAAGCAGGTTTTGAAAACTACTGGCAAATTACTTTTTTAGTTTTGGGTATAATTATTATTTTTTGTAATATTGGACTTTTATTTGTTAATGAACCCCAACCAGTAGATAGAGCAGAAAGTCAAAGACGAACTGACAAAATGATTGAAGATAAATTAGGTTCTTCAAATATTTTAACAAGCGTTGTTGCATGGCTTACCGGGACAGTAATTGGTCCTGTAATAAGTTTTTTTCGAAAAAATGGCTTTAATATTGCAATGGCTATCTTGGGCTTTGTCTTTCTTTTTAAAATTGGTGAAGCTTTCTTAGGACGAATGTCTGTTATTTTTTATAAAGAAATAGGATTTACCAAATCAGATATAGCTTTATACTCTAAAGGCCTTGGTTGGATTACCACTGTAATCTTTACATTGCTTGGTGGATTATTTGCAATTCGTTCTGGAGTTATAAAAGCAATGTTCGTATCAGGGATACTTATGGCTTCTACAAATCTATTATTTTCTTTACTTGCTTGGTCAGGAAAGTCTGAATTGTTATTCGCAATTGCAGTAATTTTTGATGATATGGCTGCAGCTTTTGCAACAGTTGCATTTGTTGCTTTTATTTCAATGCTTGTAGACAGAACTTATACTGCAACTCAATATGCTCTTCTTTCCTCTATTGGGACAGCAGGAAGAACTACGCTTGCAGCATCATCTGGAGCTTTAGTAGATTGGTTAAATGGAGATTGGGGTATTTTTTTTGTCATTACAGCAGTGATGGTAATACCGTCGCTAATATTTCTTTATATGATTAAAGATAAATTAAAATTGAATGACTAAGTATTTAACAAATAATTTTACAGTCACAAATCTTCACAAAAAACCCTCGATCAAATCTGAAATTGTAACACAAATGATTTATGGAGATAGATTTTCAATATCAAAAAGAAGCAAAAATTGGTTAAAAATTAAGATCAAAGAAGACGGTTACAATGGTTTTATAAAAAATAGAAAATTTTCTAAATTTTCAAAACCTACTCATAAGGTATATAAACTAAAATCAGAAATTTTTAAGCTACCAAATAAAAGTATAAAAATAAATGAGATTTCATTTGGGTCAAAAATAAAAGTTATAGAAAATAAAAAAAATTTTTTAAAATTTTCAAAAGGTTGGATTAACAAAAATGATGTAAAACCTATTTCTTACAAGGAAAAAAATCCTTTTAGAAAAATATCTATTTTTAAAAACATTAAATACAAATGGGGTGGAAAATCTTTTAAGGGAATAGATTGCTCAGCATTAATACAAATTTTTTTAAATTTTAACAATAAATTTTGCCCAAGAGATGCGAAAGACCAGGTCAAATTTTTCAAAAAAAATATCAAATTAAAAGAAATAAAGAAAAACGATATTATTTATTGGAAAGGTCACGTGGCTCTAGCACTATCTAATAAAAAACTTATTCATGCCTATGGCCCAATGAAGAAAACGGTTGTTATGGGAATTAACCAAACAATCAAAAGAATTGAAAAGACTGCTAAATTAAAAGTGATAGGAATTAAAAGACTATAAATAGCAAAGGCAGCTTCAGTCTCCCTCCACTGCCCTTATAAATAATTTAATCGATTCGAGCGTTAATCTTAAGACTCTTTTTAGTTGTATGTGGATATCAATTAGAAATTTAATTTAAATCCTAAATTAACATTCAGGCTTCTAACATTTTGATTAGTATTTTTTGCAGAAATACCAGCAGTAAATTTTCCGTTATCTGTAATCTTTTTTTTGTAATCTAAATTAGCCGCCAATGAAATCTCTCTTGTGAGAGCATTATCTTGTTTGTAGGTAGCGCTTGTGCCATTAACTGAATAAACTTGAGATTTATCTCCTATCAAACTTCTAAAATCTAACAACCAACCTAGATTTAAATTATTATTTTTAATAAGATTGTATTTATCAGAAAAAAATATAGATAAATTTCCCGCTTTTCTATTTCTCCATGAATAGTATTTGCTCTCATCATAACTTGGAGTGATTGAAAAACTTCCTGTTAATCCAACGTTTGGAATAAGGTTAGAATTAGTTTTCGTTACACCAGAATGAAATTCAAAAGTTTGATAATCACTGTCTATATCTAATTTACCAGATGATGTTGTGTTAGTTAAAATTATTCTCTCACTGTTTTTCAAAGAAATTCCACCTATAATAAAAGAGTCAAGGTTCAAAAGATACTTATTGCTTGGTAGATATAAACCAGCAGAAACATTTTGATATGTGATTTTATGATCTGCTTCAAAATCTTGAACTCCAGCTTCAAAAGTAAGAATGAAGTCTGAATTTTCTAAAGGTGAAATTAAATTAACTCCTACATTAAATAAATCATACTCTAAAGCTAAGTTTGCAGTGTGTCCTTTTCGATTTAAAAGAGAGGTATAAGTTTCTCCCCATCCATTGCCATCATATAAATTTTCTGAGTCTTTATATCTATTTAAAAATTGTCTTATATTCAACGATTTATAACTTAAAAGTTCATCTAACGTCTCACTTCCCCCTTGGCCAACTGATCCTGCTGATCCTTTAACTACTTGGTTGCCGTCTAAATCTTGTAAAGTAAAGCTACCTGCAGTTTCGTAAAAATAACCTTGACCAACACCATGTTGAAATTTTAATGTGTTTCCAGTTGTTGTTCCTCCGTCAATTTTACCAACTAAAATACTTTTATCTTTAAGTGTAATAGTGTTGTTGTTACCTACTATTGCTATACCTGCATTGGAAGGACTGTTTCTATTATCTATAGTTCCGCTATTAACTAATGTTGAATTTGTATCTATTTGTACTGTTGCAAATGTTGATGTATTATAAATTATTCCACCAGACTCATTTGTAAAAGTTGCATCTGTTGCTCCATCATAAAAATATATAGCTCTATTCTCCACACTATAAATTGTACCTGCATTAGTAATTGATGCACCAGTGGCATCCTCGGTTCCGACAGATTGTTGTACTATGGCATTTGTATCGGCAAAAATTAAACCTCCAGATTTATTTGTAATAGTGGCATTTTGGGAGTCTTGTAATTGAATTGCTTTTGATGAAGTCGCTTCAATGGTTCCGGAGTTGGTCACAGTCAAACCACTTGTCTCTCTCCCCATTATAGTGTTACTTTTACCTTGAATAACTCCACCTGACTCGACAACCACTGTAGCATTATCAATTTCATTTCCAGCAGCAATATATCCTCGAACAATATTATTTAAATCACCATCAAGCGTACCACTTATAGTTAGTGTTGAGCTTGCTTGAAGATCTTCTCTAGTTGCCTGCGTTCCAGAAATTTCGACATCGGCTGCATATAGCTGCTTAAGTGAATTTAAATAGATAAAAATTATTACTATTTTTAAAATACGCATAATCTTTTATTTTTTTAACAGATATACCGAAATATTCATAAAACTGAAGTATTCCGTTTTGGGCTAAAAAAATGGCGGAGAGAGAGGGATTCGAACCCTCGAAACGGTTTCCCGTTTACACGCTTTCCAAGCGTGCGCCTTCAATCTAGCCTTCTAAAATTATTGATCAGTGTACATTAATTTTTTGAATTTTGATAAAATTTAAGCTAGCGACAGCAATACGGAGTCAAGCAGCGAGACAAAGCCCCGCTGCTCTAAATACTGATTATTTTTTTTTATCAGTTATTTTCCAACCATTTTTGATTAAAGCGTTGATTAAATTTTCACGCATTTGATCACGGCTAGTATTACGATTACCAATCTCTTCAAAAAATAGCAGCTTTTTACCTGACTTCTCTTTTTTGGAAAGATAGTTATCTACTCTCTCGATTGATTGTTTTTTCATTATGCTCCTTTAGCGTTTTATTTAATGTCCCAGCAAGTAGAGTTAATTTCTAAATCAGGACAGATTAACTTTACAATAATCTAAGTTTTATTCAACCGAAATTGTATCAAAATTTTTTTTGTCTAACCTTGCAATTACCCTCATGTACTATTGGTTCATCCTCTTTTGCCTTTGCTTTATACTTTATTATGACTGCATGAGTATAATCTCCGGTGTATCTGTTAATTTTAAAATTTTCATACCACGAGTCGAAAAACTTTTCTCTAGACTCGCTGTTAAAACTTCCAGATTTAGTAGTGTATTTAATTTCAATGAAATCATCAGTAATACCCTCAATCATCTTTTTATTACAAACTTCCTTAAAGTTTTTATTGTTTATTACTTTCATGCACCACTTATCTTTTTTTTGGTATATTTTAGTTATATGGCTAGAGTTTGTAGCATTTATACAAACTAAGGTTTTCGCAAAAGCGACGTTAGATGTAAGCCAGATAGATATAATTAGTAGAATTTTTTTCATATACGTTGGAGTCAGAATTTATTTTTAGGAGCTATATCGCAATTTAACGTTATATCATGTGCAGATTTAAACTTTTTTTGTAATTGGTCATGAATAGCTTTTATGTGGTAATTCTTTTCTTTTTTTTTATTATCAAACATCCAATCCATTGATTGATTTGTTGCAGCAGATACTAATTCTTTTTGTTGCTCATCAGATATTTCATAAACGTTTGCTAGCAAACCCCCGTTTTTTCTATTCAAGGTAAAAGCGCTTATTGTGGATAAATTACCGCTAACCAGATCTATTTGGCCATAAATTATTCCTGATTTGAGATAAAAATTAAAAGGTCCGCTAGCTTGCCATGTATATTTTTGATTCTTAAAATCTAGACTTAAGTTTATTGCACGGTCTTTTGCATGCGTAAATTTACATAATAAATCTGTATTTTTTGATAAAGCAATGCCGTACAAGCAAAAATATATAATTGTTAAAAAAGCAAATCTCTTCATATGCTGACGACAATACGACATCAAAACTATTTTAATATATATTTTAGGTTGTACAAGATCTTTAAAAAATGGCGGAGAGAGAGGGATTCGAACCCTCGAAACGGTTTCCCGTTTACACGCTTTCCAAGCGTGCGCCTTCAACCACTCGGCCACCTCTCCTATTTAAAATCATCGATTGCTTTTACAAATTCTTCGATGAATTCTTTATTTGTGGGAAGTTTATTTTTCGTCATATCTTTCTGAATTTTTTTATAATTCTTCTTGATGTGATTAAGAGTTCCAAAAAAATTTAGAAAATTACGCTTTGCAACAAAGATACCTTTTTTATCACCAATCACGTGTTCAATTTCTTCAAAAACAATTACTGGCCTTCTTCTAGCTAACGCCTCTAGTAGAACCATAGGGTGTCCTTCTGTAAATGAGGGTAAAACAAATATATCATGATCATCATAATATTTTATAAGCCTTGCTTTATTACTTTGAGTTAATTGAATGTTAATATTGCTTTGATTAATTTTATAAGATGTATTTTTTTCAGCTCCCACTATTGTTAATGAGATGTCACGCTTGTTTTTAATCAGAGAGGCTAATGAAAAAACACCTTTTTCTACTCTAATTCTTCCAACATATAAAAGTTTAAAATTTTTTACATCTTGATTTTTTGGCTTTCTAAGCCAAACAGAGTCAAGTTGAGATGGATAAACGACTTTGCCTTTCTTTCCTCTTAAAATATAATTTCTACAACTAATTAAGTTAGAAATTAATGACGTCACAGTGAACATTAAATGGTAAACTAATTTACCAATATTCCCAAGAATAGCTTTATATTCTCCATAGCCATCACTTCTCAAATAAACAATCGGAGTTTTTCCATAAAACCTTAGAAATAAACATATAAAAAAAGTATAAGGAGAAATAGAGATAATTAAAAATTTTGTATTCTCAATTTTTGTAGATCTTATCACTTCAGATAAATAAGAAAATATATTAGAGAAAATCTTTAATTTTTTTATTTTTATCTCATGAGCTCTTTTCTTAGAAGATTTTCTACCAAAAAGATTTACTTCAAATTTTTTGTTTAATCCTTCGGGGCTTGATTTAAGATCAATATTATCACAAAAAAATTTTTCATCTTGTAAAAAAATACTTTCATTTGTGATAATAAATAATTTTTTTTTCATTAAGCGTCTTTATTAATTTTTAAAACTCCAATAAATGCTTCTTGTGGTATCTCTACTTTTCCAAATTGTTTTGATCTAGCCTTACCTTTTTTTTGTTTTTCTAAGAGCTTTCTCTTTCTATCTGTTGCACCACCACCATGTATTTTTGTTAATACATCCTTTTTAAATCCTTTAATAGATTCCCTAGCTACAATTTTTCCCCCAATAGCCGCTTGCACTGGTATCATAAAGTTATGTCTTGGAATTAAATCTTTTAACTTTTCACATACTTGTCTGCCAGTTTTTTGAGCAAAGTCTTTGTGAATAATCATTGCTAAAGCGTCGACAGGTTCTGAATTTACTAAAATTCCTAATTTGACAAGATCGCCTTCTCTATATCCAGAAATTTCATAATCAAAACTTGCATAGCCACTAGATACAGATTTTAACCTGTCGTTAAAATCAAATACAACTTCATTAAGCGGTAAATCATATGATAATACTGCTCTACTACCGGAGTAAGATAAATTAGTTTGAACTCCTCTTTTATCTTGGCAAATCTTTATGATTGAGCCTAAATACTCATCTGGAGTGATGATAGTTGATTTAATCCAAGGTTCTTCGATTTTTTCAATTTGCGACGGGTCAGGCATGTTTGTAGGATTTTGTAAATCCAAAATTTTTCTTGTAGTCGTGTGAACTTTATAAATAACCCCTGGAGTAGTTGTTATCAAACTTACGTCAAATTCTCTCTCGAGCCTTTCTGTTATTATCTCAAGATGCAAAAGACCTAAAAAACCACATCTAAACCCTAGGCCTAATGCACTTGAAGACTCGGGTTCATATGAAAAACTCGCATCGTTTAATTTAAGTTTAGCTAAACCATCTTTTAATTTTTGGTATTCTGAGCTATCGACTGGAAACAAACCACAAAAAACAACCGGCTTACTCGGCTTGAATCCAGGTAGAGGGTCACTAATCGGATCGTTAGCATCACATATTGTGTCTCCAACTTTTGTTTCTGATAGAGATTTTATACCAGTAATTATAAATCCAATTTCTCCTGAGTTGAGTTCATCTATATCGGTCGGTTTAGGAGTAAAGACTCCTACTTTTTCTAATAAGTGCTCTTGATCATTAGACATTAATTTTATCTTCATACCTTTTTTTAATTTACCGTTAATTACGCGAACTAAAATAACTACTCCCAGATAACTGTCATACCAACTGTCCACTAATAAACATTTAAGTTTATCATTAGAAATGCCCTTTGGCGGAGGCAGCTTGTTAATTATTGCCTCTAAAATATCATCAATGCCTTCTCCAGTTTTTCCTGAGCAAGGAATAGCGTTTGTAGTTTCAATTCCAACAACGTCTTCTATTTCTTTTTTTGTTTTTTCTATATCTGACGCAGGCAAATCTATTTTATTTAATACGGGTATTACCTCATGATTTATCTCAAGGGCTTGGTAGACGTTAGCCAAAGTTTGAGCTTCTACTCCTTGAGTGCTATCGACTATCAAAAGTGAGCCTTCGCATGCCGAAAGTGATCTACTTACTTC
>CACFKZ010000005.1 GCA_902566945.1 uncultured Pelagibacteraceae bacterium
TTTTGAAACAGGCAGTAAGGGACGGTTTTTTTCACGGTGATATGCACCAAGGGAATCTCTTTGTTGATAGCGAAGGGAATATTATACCAGTGGATTTTGGAATAATGGGTCGTTTAGATAAAAATAATAGAAAATTTTTAGCAGAAATATTATATGGTTTTATTCGAAGAGATTATGTGAAAGTTGCTGAAGTTCACTTTCAAGCAGGGTTAGTTCCTCAAAATGCATCCAAAGAAGAGTTCGCACAAGCACTTAGATCTGTAGGTGAACCAATATTTGGTCAATCTATTAAGGATATTTCTGGTGGAAACTTGCTCGCACAATTATTTGAAATTACAGAAAAGTTTAATATGGCTACACAACCTCCATTATTGCTATTACAGAAAACGATGGTAGTTGTAGAAGGAGTTGCGAGAAAACTTTATCCAGAAACTAATATTTGGGAAGTATCAAGACCGGTTTTAGAAGAGTGGTTAAAAAATACAAAAAGCCCTAAATCAACAATTGACACTGCAATTAATACTTCATCAGAAATACTAAAACGAATTCCTGAATTACCACAATTAATGGATAAAGCTGATTACGCTTTAAAATTGATGGCAGATGGAAAATTAAATTTAGCAATAGGTACAAATAAAAATTTGGAGATGGAGCAAATGAAATTAAAAAACTTCAGAAATAATATTGTTATCAGTTTTTTTGGTATTGTAATTGTCTTTTTAATAGTATTTTAATTCACTATGACTGTAAAAAACAAAAAAATACTTATTATTATTGGTGGAGGAATAGCCGCATATAAATCCTTGGATTTAATAAGGTTACTTAAAAAAAACAACAATGATGTTAAAACAATATTAACTAAAAGTGGAAAAGAATTTGTAACTCCATTGTCAATAACTACTCTAACTAAAAATAAAACATTTGAGGACATTTTTGATAAAAACACTGAGTCAGAAATAGACCATATTTCTTTATCTAGATGGGCCGATTTAATTATTGTAATGCCAACAACTGCTAATTTCATGACAAAGTTAAGCCTAGGCAAAGCAGAAGACTTAGCAACAACTGTTATTTTAGCATCTAATAAAGATATCTTATTAGTGCCAGCTATGAACGTTAGAATGTGGATACATAAAGCAACACAAAAAAATTTGAAAACTCTACAAGATTATGGCTACTTATTTATAGGTCCGGAAAAAGGTGAGATGGCATGTGGTGAATATGGTGAAGGAAAAATGTCAAGTCCTAGGCAAATTTTTACATTTCTTGATAATTATTTTAATAAAAAAAATTTAGTTAAGAAAAAAAATTTTAAAGCACTTGTGACCACTGGTCCCACAAGAGAATATCTTGATCCAGTGAGGTATATTTCGAATGAGTCAAGCGGGAAACAAGGATACGAAATAGCTTTGGCCTTGAGCAGACTCGGAATTAAAACTACACTAATTACAGGACCAACCAATTTAGTTTCAAGAACAAATATTAAAACAAAAAAAATAATATCTGCAAAACAGATGCTCGAAGAAGTAAAAAAAAATTTACCTGTTGATATAGCTATTTGTGCAGCTGCCGTAGCTGATTTCAAGCCTTCAAAAAAAAATAAAAATAAACTTAAGAAAAACCAAAATATTTTTAAATCAATTGATTTAGAAAAAAAATCAAGATATTCTTGAGTATTTAGGGAAAAATAATAAAAACAGACCTCGAATAGTTGTAGGTTTTTCTGCAGAAACTGAAAATTTAAATAGGAATGCAACCGTAAAATTAAGAGAAAAAAACTGTGATCTAATAATAGCAAATGATGTTTCAAAAAAAGATAGCGGTTTTAATTCCGATTATAATAGAGTTTCAATAATTGATGGAAACGGAAATATTAAAGTGCTAAAGAGAAATAAAAAAAGCTTTATTGCTAATAAAATTGCTGAAGTAGTTTTAGATAAGCTATTAATTGATGACCGAAATTTTAATTAAAAGACTATCAAAAAACATTATATTACCAAAGTATGAAACAAGCGGGTCATCAGGTCTAGATCTCTCAGCTAATATAAAAACTTCTGTCAAGATTAAGCCTGGGAAAACTACAATAATTCCAACTGGAATTTCTGTTTCGATACCTAAAAATTTTGAAATACAAATAAGACCAAGGTCAGGTCTTGCAGCAAAGAACCAAATTTCAGTATTGAATACTCCTGGAACTATAGATGCAGATTATAGAGGTGAAATAAAAGTTATATTAATAAATTTAAGTAAAGAAACATTCATTGTAGAAAATGGAGCGAGGATAGCTCAAATGGTAGTTTGCCCAGTAATAAAGGCTAAACTTAAAGAAGTTGATAGTCTAGATAATACTTCAAGGGGTTCTGATGGTTTTGGGTCAACCGGTATGAAATAACAAATGAATTTAAGCATTAAAGATTTTGAAAGATACGAGAAACAAATAATTTTAAAAAAATATTGGTTTAAAAGGTCAAAAGAAAATATTCAATTCAAAAATATTAATTATCGGAATGGGTGGACTTGGTTGTCCGCTTTTGACTTATCTTGCAGCATCGGGCGTGGGGACTTTAGGCATTGTTGATCATGATAAAGTAGAATTGAACAATCTCAATAGACAAACCCTTTTTTCGAGTAACGATATAGGAAGTTATAAAGTTGATCAGGCTAAAAATAAAATTATTAAATTGAATAACAAAATAAAGATAAAAACATTCAAAAAAAAAATAAACTATCGAAATATAAAATCTATTTTGAAAAACTATGACATAATTTGTGATGGTACAGATAATTATGAAACTCGATATTTAGTTAATGATCAATGTAAGAAAGATAAAAAAATCCTGATTTCTGCTGCAATAAGTCAATTTGGTGGTCATTTATATATATTTAACTTCAATAATAAAACGTCTTGTTACCGGTGTTTTATGCCGGAAAAGCCTGGCGAGACAAATAATTGTCAGTCTGAAGGTATCTTTTCACCTGTAGCAGGAGTTCTAGGAACTCTTCAAGCAAATGAAGTATTAAAGGTAATTTTAGGTTTTAAAGACAGTTCTAGAAACCAAATGATTATATTTGATTCGATTAAAAGTAATTTTAGAAAAATAAGATTAACTGTTAATCCAAATTGTAAAAATAAATGCTCAAAATAATTTTTATTTTTTGTTTGATTTTATCCTCGTTTCAAAATTTGATGGCTGAGGAATATTTCTTAACCTTAAGAAATGATAAGGTTAATCTTAGACAAGGACCATCTTTTGAATACCCAGTAAAATTGTTTTATAAAAAAAAAATTTTACCTGTCGTTGTTCAAGATAAATTTGATAATTTTAGAAAAATTAGAGATCATGAAAATAATACTGGGTGGGTACACATCTCTCAATTATCCAAAAAAAAAGCAGCTTTAATTATTGATGACGACCAATTAATTTTTAGTAAGCCCTCTATTTATTCTAAACCTTCAGCAATCTTAAAAAAAGGTAGACTATGTATAATTAAAAAGTGCAAACAAAATTGGTGTAAAGTGTATGTACAAAATTTCAATGGATGGGTTAAAAAAGACAGTTTATGGGGGCTTATTGTAAATTTATTTTTTATATTTAGATGTCCATATTTTATCTAAAGCAAAATACCAAACCGCGTTAGCTATTGGTTCTACAATAGCATCGGTTAAAGCAATCATAAAAGAAACATTTGATATTAGCATAAGGACAGTAATTGCTATTAAAAAATGTCCGATTGTATAAATTAAAGTTCTTAAAAGTGAACCTTTATTGTTTTGATAAATATCTTTTACTGTAAGGTAGATGCCTTTATTGAACTCTGCCATTTGTAAATGGATTTTCTAATACGCAAGCTACAAGATGAATTCTATCTTGCTCACCGCCATTAAAAAAATTATGGTACTTAGTGTTATTTGTAATTGTTACAGATCCATCAGCTGGCATATGTTTACAAACATCTTCAATAACCATTCTGCAACCTTTATTAGTGATGATTGGGATATGTAATCTAGGTTCTGGATCTCTGTGCCAGCTAAGAGTAGATCTTGGCTCTTTTAATAAAATTCTTACTCTTCCAAGTTTAAAATGTTTTCTTAAAGTATTATAAACCTCTTCAAAGTATGTTGCTTTAAACTCTGGAACGATTTCAGTATATTTTGACTCGTCTATTGGCTTGTCTCTTTCAACTTCTTTTCCTTTTTCATCAGGAACAGTCCAATAAGTTCCTCTAACATTATGACCTTCTGTAGAAGACTTATCACCTGGAATTTGATTTAAAGAGATCGCTCCAAAGTTTTTAATTCCAAGAGTGTTAAATTTCTTTTTTTTGAGCACCATATTAAAATCTGCTCTCAATTTATCAATATCAAACTTTAGATTAGGAACTATATAAAAATCATCTTTTATATTTTGTTTTAATTTTTCTAAGTTTTCTATTGTTTTTTTACAATTTCCATATTAATTCAATTTTTTTAAGTTAGGTCTGTCAGCGTTCATTATTTTCGTCCATACCGCTACAAAATCTTTTATAAATTTTTCTTTGTTGTCATCTTGTGCGTAAACTTCTGCATAGGATCTGAGAATAGAATTAGAGCCTAGGACTAAGTCTGCTCTAGAAGCTGTGAATTTAGTTTTGTTAGTTTTACGATCAATAACATCGTAAGAATTTTTTCCAGTTGGTTTCCAAGTATATTTCATGTCAACTAAATTTATAAAAAAAGTCATTGGTAAGAGCTCCAACTTTATCAGTCATTACACCTTTGTCTTTAGCGCTTGAATGATTTGTGCCTAATACTCTCATACCTCCTACTAAGCAAGTCATCTCCTGTGCTGTTAATCCCATAAGAGAGGCCCTCTCTAATAGAAGCTCTTCGGGCATAACTGAATAATCAGCCTTAAAATAGTTTCTAAAACCATCATGATGAGGTTCTAACCATTTGAAGCTTTTAATCTCCGTTTGATCTTGCGAAGCATCACCTCTTCCAGGGCTAAATGGGACTTTTGCTTTAGAGCCAGCTTTTTTAATAGCTTTTTCAAGGCCTACATTTCCTGCTAAAACTATTGTATCTGCCATAGTTGCTCCGGTTTTCTTGGAAATACCTTCAAGCACTTTTAATACTTTAGAAAGTTTTTTTGGCTCATTAGCCTCCCATTGACTCATTGGCTCTAAACGAATCCTTGCTCCATTGGCTCCACCTCTTTTGTCAGTTCTTCTATATGTTCTTGCACTATCCCAAGCAACGATTATTAGATCACTAGTATTTAATTTCGACGATGAAATCATTTTCTTTGCTCTTTCAACATTATATTTCTTTTTAGGTTTTGGAACGTTACCTTGCCAATACAAATCTTCTTTAGGCGCCCATGGTCCAATATAGTTTTCTTTATTTCCCATTGTTCTATGAGTTAACTTAAACCATGCTCGAGCGAAAGAGTCCTCAAAAAATTTAGGATCTTTATAAAATCTCTCTGAAATTTTTCTATACTCTGGATCCATTGCCATTGCCATGTCTGCATCAGTAAACATTAACCTAGCTTTTTTGTTAGGATCTCCCAAGTCTCTTGGTTTTTTTTCCTCCTCAAGATTAATTGGTTCCCACTGCCAAGCACCTGCAGGACTTTTTTTACTTTCCCACTGATAGTTTAGTAAAAGATCTAAATACTGATGATCCCACTTATCAGGATTTGTTGTCCAAGCTCCTTCTAGACCAGAAGTAATTTGATTTGCTCCTGTTCCATTTTTTTGATTCCAACCAAAACCTTGTTCGTGAATCTCTGCCCCAGCAGGCTCGGGTCCTAAATTGTCTGGGTTACCATTACCATGTGCTCTTCCAATAGAGTGGCCTCCAATCGTGAGTGCAGCGGTCTCAACATCATTCATTCCCATTCGTCCAAAAGTTTCACGTACATCCATTGCAGTTTTAACTGGATCAGGTTTTCCCTCAACACCTTGAGGGTTAACATAAACTAGTTGAAAGTGAGAAGCTGCTAGCGGGGCTTCTAATGAAGATCTATCTTGTGGATCTCCATATCTATTTACAGCTAAAGGTACTGTTTCTTTACCCCAGTAAACATCTTTTTCAGGCTCCCATATATCTTCCCTACCAAATGAAAAACCAAATGTTTTAAATCCAGCATGCTCATAAGCCATAGTGCCAGCTAAGACCATCAAATCTGACCAGCTTAATCTATTTCCATATTTCTTTTTGATTGGCCATAATAAACGTCTAGCTTTATCTAAATTTGTATTATCTGGCCATGAATCTTGAGGTGAAAATCTATGAGATCCAACGTTAGGTCTTCCGTCAAATTCTCTATAAGTACCGACTTGGTGCCAAGTTAATCTTACCATTAATCCGCTATAAGTTCCTAAATCTGCTGGCCACCATTCCTGGCTATCTGTCATTAATTTTAATAAGTCTTTTTTCAAAGCTTTAAAGTTAAGTTTCTTTACTTCTTTTTTGTAGTCGTAACCTGGCAGCGGATTAGTTTTTGTATCATGTTGATGTAAAATATCTAAATTTATACTATTAGGCCAAAGTCTTGCAGTGTTTGACTCTCCTGCCTTAGTAACGCCACCATGCATAACCGGGCATTTACCATTATTATTTTTTTTATAATCTACACTCATTTTCCTTCTTTATAATAATTCTAAAGTAAATAAAAAGCGACAAACTGTCAATTTTTTAAGTTTATAAATACCTCTACATTTTTAATTTTTTTACCATTAGGAGCTTTAGGAATTTTTTGAATTAAAATTTCATTAGCATCGATGTCAATTAATTCACTATTTTCACTATCATAAAAATGATGATGATCTGAAACATTTGTGTCAAAGTAAGTTTTTTTTCCTCTTACTTCAACTTCGCTTAAATGTCCTGCATCTTTAAATGCATGAACTGTATTGTAAATTGTAGCCAAAGCAAATTTAGATGTAGTTTTTTTTTCTAAAAGTTTATCTAAGCTTTCAACTGTAAAATGAAATGTTTTTTCTCTTTCAAATAAATATTTAGCTATTTCCACTCTTTGTTTTGTTGGTCTTAATCCTGATGATCTTAATTTATTAAAAATATCTATTTTTTTCACGTTTTTACTCATTTTTTCTTAGTTTATAATCATTCTAAAACACAAATATATATGAAACTTTTGCTAAATCAAGTAAAACAGTTTTTAAATCATGCAAAAAAACAGCTACAATTACGATGAGCTAATTTCGTGTGGAGAGGGAAAATTATTTGGTGAAGGAAATGCCAAACTTCCGTTACCACCAATGTTAATGTTTGATAGAATTACAGAAATAAAAAAAGATACTGGTGAATTTAACAAAGGATTTATTAAAGCTGAACTCGACATTAAAGACAACTTATGGTTTTTTGATTGTCATTTTAAAAGAGACCCAGTCATGCCAGGGTGTCTTGGCTTAGATGCAATGTGGCAACTGGTTGGATTTTATCTTGGTTGGATGGGAGAACCTGGAAAAGGTAGAGCTTTAGGTGTAAATTCTGTAAAGTTTACTGGCGAAGTTTTAAAAAATATTAAAATGGCAACCTATGAAATAAATATGAAGAGAATTTTAAAAAAAGAAGGAACTGCAGTTGGGTTAGCAAACGGTATTTTAAGCGCTGATGGTAAAATAATTTATACGGCTGAAAATTTAAAAGTAGGGTTATTTAAATCATGAAAAGAGTTGTTGTAACTGGAATAGGTGTGGTCTCTTGTTTAGGAAACAATCAAGAACAAGTTTTGAATTCACTTATTAATTCTAAATCTGGAATTTCATTTTCTGAGGAATACAAAGAATATAATTTAAAAAGTCATGTTCATGGAAAGCCAAATATAAAACTAGAGGATCATGTAGATAGAAAATTTATAAGATTTATGGGACCTGGATCAGCTTATAATTATGTCTCTATGAATGAGGCTGTAAAAGACTCAGGTTTAGAAGAAAAGGACGTTAGTAACATAACTACTGGAATGATAATGGGATCAGGCGGGCCGTCCATTGAAAACGTTATACTAGCTGCAGACAAAACAAGAGAAAAAAGTCCTAAAAGAATGGGTCCTTTTGTCGTGCCAAGAACGATGTCTAGTACTGCATCAGCAACTCTTGCAGTGCCATTTAAAATAAAAGGAGTTAACTACACAATCAGCTCAGCTTGTGCAACTAGTGGTCATTGTATTGGTAATGCCATGGAGTTGATCCAATTAGGAAAGCAAAAAATTATTTTTGCAGGTGGAAGTGATGAAGTACATTTTGCGATGACTGCAATGTTTGATGCTATGACAGCCCTTTCCTCAAAATATAATGATACTCCTGAAAAAGCCTCTAGGCCCTATGATAAAACACGAGATGGCTTTGTTATCTCAGGTGGTGGGGGAGTATTAGTTTTGGAAGAGTACGAACACGCAAAGTCAAGAGGTGCAAAAATATATGCAGAGCTTACAGGATATGGTGCCACATCTGATGGTTATGACATGGTGGCTCCTTCTGGAGAAGGAGCAGTCAGATGCATGAAGATGGCATTGAGTACTGCAAAAAATAAAATTGATTATTTAAATACTCATGGAACATCAACACCTGTTGGAGATATAACAGAGTTGAAAGCTGTAGGAGAAGTATTCAGTGACTACAAACCGAAAATTAGCTCAACTAAATCTCTTGCGGGTCATTCTCTAGGAGCTACATCAGTTCATGAAGCTATTTATAGTTTAATTATGATGAAAAATAATTTTATAGCTGCATCAGCTAATATTAGCGATATGGATGAGGAAGCAAAAAAATATCCAATTGTTACAAAAGTAGAAAAAGATGTGAATTTAAATTCTGTTATGTCGAATAGCTTCGGCTTTGGCGGGACTAATGCCACTTTAGTTTTTGAAAAGGTAAAATAATGAGTTTAATGATAGGAAAAAAAGGTCTGATAATGGGGGTTGCTAACGAACGCTCGATTGCTTGGGGTATATCTCAAAAACTTGCTGAAGCTGGTGCAGATTTAGCTTTTACTTATTTAGGTGATGCACTAAAAAAAAGAGTTATTCCTTTAGCAGAAAAATTAAACTCAAAAGTGACTTTCAGCTGTGATGTTGAGAAAAAAGATGAAGTTAAAAAGCTTTTTGAAGATGTAAAATCAAAATGGGGAGAAATAGATTTTGTGGTACATGCAGTTGCTTTTTCAGATAAATCAGAGTTATCAGGAGAATATTTAAATACTTCAAGAGAAAATTTCCTTAGAAGTATGCTAATTTCATGTTTTTCATTTACTGAAGTATCTAAAGAAGCTTCAAAGATAATGAGAGAAGGGGGAAGCCTACTTACACTCACTTACGAGTCTACAAAGGCAATTCCAAATTATAATGTTATGGGGGTTTGTAAGTCTGCCTTAGAGGCCAGTGTAAAATATTTAGCCAGAGATCTTGGAGGAAAAAAAATAAGAGTAAACGCTATCAGCGCGGGACCCATTAAAACTTTAGCTGCTTCTGCAATTGGAGATGCGAAATTTTTATATAAATGGAATGAAGATCATTCCTTTTTAAAAAGAAATGTAGACATTCACGATGTTGGAAATTCTGCGTTATATTTACTGAGCAATTTAGCAGCTGGTGTTACCGGGGAAATTCATTATGTAGATGCGGGATATAATAAAGTAGGAATGCCTGATCCTAAAAATATGACTTAAGCGGAAGCTTGTTTCATTGATAGTTTTACTTTTCCTCTATCGAATCCGACAACTTTAACAGAAACTTCATCACCTTCTTTTACAACATCACCTACTTTAGCAACACGTTTGTCAGCTAGTTCGGAAATATGAACTAGACCATCTTGTTTTCCTAGGAAATTAACAAAAGCCCCAAATTCCATAATTTTTACCACTTTTCCTTTATAAATTTTACCCATCTCTGGTTTTGCAATTAAGTTTTTAATAAAATCAATAGCTTTATTTCTTGAAGTCTCATCTGGTGCTGCTACAGTTACTTCGCCTGTATCATTAACATCAACTTTGGCTCCAGAAGTCTCAACGATTTCCCTAATTGTTGCTCCACCTTTACCAATTACTGTAGCTATATCTTTTTTATCTACTTTAATTGTTTCTATTTTAGGTGTGTGTTTCGAAAATTCTTTTCTTGAAGTTTTTAAAGCTTTATTCATTTCTCCTAAAATAAATTCTCTTCCACCTTTAGCTTGATCTAAAGCTTTTTCCATAATTTCAAATGTTATACCTGTAATTTTTATATCCATTTGGAGAGAAGTAATGCCATTTTTTGTACCTGCAACTTTAAAGTCCATATCCCCTAAATGATCCTCATCTCCTAAAATGTCAGACAGCACAGAAAATTCTTCACCTTCTTTAATTAATCCCATGGCGATACCAGCAACTGGCTCTTTTATTGGAACTCCAGCATCCATTAGAGATAATGAAGTACCGCAAACTGTTGCCATGGACGAAGATCCATTAGACTCTGTTATTTCTGAAACTACTCTAAGAGTGTACGGAAAATTTTCTTTAGTTGGTAAAGAGGAATTTATTGCTCTCCAAGCAAGTTTCCCGTGTCCAATTTCTCTTCTTCCAGTACCGATCCTTCCACATTCTCCAACAGAAAAAGGTGGAAAATTGTAGTGCAACATAAAATTTGATCTTTGCATGCCCTCTAAACTTTCTAATCTTTGTTCATCATCTGTCATTCCAAGTGTAGTAACTACTAGAGCTTGCGTTTCTCCTCTAGTAAAAAGCGCAGATCCATGAGTTCTCGGTAATACACCTACCTCACACTTAATTTGTCTTACATCTGCCAATCCTCTTCCATCAATTCTCTTTTTTTCCTTAAGAATTGCGGTTCTTACAATATCTTTTTCTAAGGATTTGAGCTGACTCATTACTTGATTTTCTAAAATAGTTTCATCCTCTGCAAACATTTCTTTACACTGATTTTCTATTTCAGAAATAGCTGTAGATCTTTTTTTCTTATCGGTTTCTTTAAATGCACTTCTTAATGCGTTTTCAAATTTACCAGAAATCTTTTTTTTAATTTCAGAGTGATCTACTTCTTCGATTTCCCATTTAGGTTTACCAGCTTTTTTTGATAATTTTTCAATCGCTTCGATTATTGGCACAAATTTTTCGTGTCCAAATTTCACTGCATCAAGCATCACTTTTTCAGATAACCCTGATGTTTCTGATTCTACCATCAAAACTGCATCCTTCGTTCCGGCAACTACTAGATCTAATTCTGAGTCTTTAAGTTCCTCTACTGAAGGATTTAATAAATACTTACCATCTTTGTACCCAACTCTACTTGCAGCTATGGGTCCCATAAATGGTAACCCAGATATAGCTAGAGCTGCTGAAGAGGCTATAATTGATAAAATGTCTGGTTGATTTTCACTATCGTAAGATAAAACTGTTGGAAGCACTTGTACTTCATTCATAAATCCAGATGGAAATAAAGGTCTGATTGGTCTGTCAATTAATCTGGAGATTAATGTTTCAGCTTCAGTAGGTCTTGCTTCTCTTTTAAAATATCCCCCTGGTATTTTGCCAGCAGCATAGAATTTTTCTTGATAATTTACGGACAGAGGAAAGTAATCCTGGCCATCAGCAACTTTTTTTGCTCCAACTGCAGTTGCAATTACAACCGTTTCGCCTAGTGTAGCAATTATTGCACCATCTGCTTGACGTGCGATTTTTCCAGTTTCTAAAGTTAATTTTTTTCCATTAACTTCTAATTCTTCCTTGTATATTTTAAACATTATTTCCTTATATTTAGTTGTTTAATAACTTTCTGGTAGGACTCAGAATTTTTCTTTTTAAGATAAGCAAGAAGTTTTTTTCTTTTATTAACTGATTTAGTCAAACCTAAAGTTGAATGTTTATCTTTTTTAAATTTTTTAAAATGCTCTGATAATTTAGTAATTTTATCAGTCAGTAAACCTATTTGTATTTCTGTTGAACCAACATCCTTGGTGTGGATTGCTAGAGATTTAATTGTATCTTTTTTTTTCTTTATCATTAACTTTATTCTTCTTTATTATTCTTTCAATCTTTTCAGCATATTCGAATGAGTTATCTTCTACAAATGTGAGTTTAGGAAGAAACTTTAAATCTAGCCTTTTAGACAGAGCTCTTCTAACAAGATGAGAGTATTCAGTCAAGATTTTTACAGTTTCCTTTGTGTCTATGCCTCCTAAAGGAATAACGTAAACTCTAGCTGTTTTGAGGTCTGGAGTCATTCTTACTTCTGTGACAGTAATTAATTTAGAATTTATCGAAGGTATTTTAGCTTCATTTCTTATGAATAGCTCACCTAAATTTTGTTTTACCAATTCTCCTACTCTTAACTGTCTTTGACTAAATGCCTTATGAAAATTTTGCTCACTCATTAAATGGTCCTTTGTATCTCTTCTGATAAAAACGACTCAATTACATCTTTTTCTTTAAAGTCAATGAAGTCCTTAATACTGATACCACATTCTAGTCCAGCACCAACTTCTTTTACCTGATTTTTTTCTCTAAAAATTGATAAAATCTCTCCACTATAAACAACCACACCATCCCTAATTATTCTAGCTCGCGATTTACTTTTAATTTCTCCACTTAATACCTTTGATCCAGCAATTTTTCCAGCATTTGAAACTTTAAATATTTTTTGAATTTCAGCGCTACCAAGTAAAGTTTCTTTTACATCAGGTTCTAAAAGACCTGAAAGGGATTTTTCTATATAGTCTAGAGCTTCATAAATAATATTAAAATATTTAATTTCTATTTTTTGGTCTTCAGCTAATTTTTTTGCTTCTCTGTTCGGTTTGACATTAAATCCGATTAACAATGCATTTGATGCTTTCGCTAATGACACATCTGTTTCGTTAATCATCCCAATATCAGATAAAATTATTTTTGCCTCAACTTCTCCATGTTCCATTTTATTAATAGCCATTTTTAACGCCTCACTTGATCCTTGAACATCTGATTTTAAGACTATATTCAATTCGTCTTTTTTTTTGTCGCTTTCAAATAATGTTGTTTTATCTTTTGCTAATAATTTAGTTTTCGCAGTGTTGGTTCGTTTAAACTCTGCCATTTCTTTTGCTTCATCCTCATTTTTTGTTACTACAAAATCTGCACCTGCGTATGCCGAATTGTTCATTCCCAAAATTTCTACTGGCATTGATGGTAAAGCTTCATTTACCATTTTTCCTTCATGACTAATCATTGCTCTTATTTTTCCCCATGTGTCACCGCAAATAAAATAATCTCCCTTCTTAAGAATGCCATTGTTAATCAAAATTGTTGAAACCGGGCCTTTTCCTTTGTCGATCTTTGACTCTATGACAACACCTTTAGCACTATCACTATATGAAGCTTGTAGGTCTAGCATTTCGGATTGCAGAAGAATGCTTTCTTTTAGTTTATCTAAGTTCATTTTTTTTAAAGCTGAGACTTCTACAAATAAAGTGTCACCACTTAAGTCTTCTGATATCAATTCGAATTGCATCATTTCATTCTTGATCTTGCTTATTTTTTTTTCGGGCAAGTCGCACTTATTAATTGCAACTATAATCGGTACTTTCGCTGCTTTTGCGTGTTTAATAGCTTCGATTGTTTGAGGTTTTATTCCATCATCTGCTGCTACAACTAGAACTACTATGTCTGTTATTTTGGATCCTCTTGCTCTCATTTCAGTGAATGCAGCATGACCTGGGGTATCTATAAATGTAATGAGTTTGTCATTCTTATCTTTTACTTGGTATGCGCCGATATGTTGGGTAATTCCTCCATGCTCCCCGGAAACAACATTTGTGTCTCTTAAAGCGTCAAGCAAAGATGTTTTTCCATGGTCAACATGGCCCATAATAGTCACAATTGGAGGCCTTGGTTTGACCTCTCCTGCTAATTTTTTTTGTGTTTTGTTTTTTTGAATTGAAGGCTTTTCCTCTACAATTGGTTTATGTCCAAATTCTTTAACTATATACTCAGCTGTATCTTTGTCTATGTTGTGATTAATTGTTGCAACCACCTTCATATTAAATAAAAATTTAATTATTTCGCTAGATTTTTCTGCCATACGATTGGACAACTCTTGAATAGTAATTTGCTCAGGTATTTTTACATCTCTTATAACTTTTTTGAATTCCTTCTTTTCATCTCCATCAGGCTTACTTTTTTTCTCTTTAAGCCTAGCTCTTTTAACTGAAGCTAAACTTCTTTGTTTAATTTCGATTTCTTCTACATTAAGTGCTCTGGAAACTGTTAACTTGAAATCTCTCTTATCAACTGGTCCTTTTAGTTTAAGTTTGCTTTTACCAGCTGGTTTGTTGTCCTTTTTAATAAAATCTTTAGTAGCTTGTTGTTCAACAAATTTTCGTGCAAAATTTTTTTTGTTATTTGAAGTTTTATTTAAGCTTAAATCATTAAAATTATTAGGTCGATTAATTGATTTATTAAGCCTAAAACTCTTTTTTTTTTCTACTGAATAAGATTTTTTATTTCCAGAGGATATAGCCGAAGTATCAATCTTTTTTTTTAAATTTGTAGATATAGTAAGAGTCTTTTTCTTATCTTTTTCCATAACATTATTTGTAAGCTATTTCTCGTGCGGCCATTATCAAGTCATCAGCCTCTTTTCTGGAAAGAGAAAATTCCTCTAGATAACCCTCAATTCTTATTTTTTTTCCTTTTATTTCATCAAATCCTCCAATTAATTCATCAGAGGAGAGATCTGCAAAATCTGCTAATTTTTTAATATTTTTTTGACCTAAAATAACTAACATTCCTTGAGTCATACCTTTTAGGCTTATCAAACTTTCTTCTACTCCTAATTCTTTAAGTTTAACTGCAACTGCTTCTTTTTCTTTAATTATAGTCTCCTTAGATCTTGTAATAAGTTCTTTAGCAGTATCTTCGTCTATCGCATCTATTTTTGAAATATCTTCTAGATTAGACTGAGCTATTTCATCGATTGAAGTAAAACCCTCGGACACAAGTAATTGACCTAAAGTCTCATCTACCTCCAAATTTTTGATCAAAGTATCTGTTCTCTCTTTAAATTCAGTTTGTCTTCTTTCTGAGTCTTCTTTATCCGTTAATATATCAATTTCGTAATTTGTTAACTTTGAAGCTAGCCTAACATTCTGTCCTCGTCTACCAATCGCCTTACTCAAATTTTCTTCAGTCAAAATTATATCTATTCTTTTATTTTCTTGATCGATTAAAACTCTTTGTATTTCCGCTGGGGACAACGACTCTGAAATTAAAGTTGGTAAATCCTCGGTCCATTTAATAATATCGATTTTTTCACCGTGAAGTTCATTGACAATAGTTTGAACTCTACTACCCCTCATTCCAACACAAGCTCCCACTGGATCAATAGAAGAATCTTGTGAGTAAACACAAATTTTAGCCCTGCTTCCAGGGTCTCTTGCTACAGATTTTATTTCTATAGTTCCTTCATATATTTCTGGGACTTCTTGAAAAAATAATTTTGCTAAAAATTGAGGATGGGCTCTTGATAAAAATATTTGATGTCCTTTATACTCTTTTTTTACTTCATAACAATAAGCTTTTACTCGATCACCTGTCTTTAAAATTTCTCTTGGAATTAATTCGTCTTTCTTGATAACTCCTTCGGCTTTTCCTAAATCAACTATTACATTTCCATATTCTAATCTTTTTATAATTCCACTTAAAATTTGACCTTGCTTATCAATGAAATCTTCATATTGTCTATTTTTTTCAGCTTCTCTTACTCTGCTGCTTATAACTTGTTTGGCGCTCTGGGCTGCTATACGTCCGAAATCTATTTGTGGTAATTCCTCATAGATTTTTTCACCGACTTTTAAGTCCTTATATTGTTTGTTAATTTTTTTAGCATCTTCTATTGTTATTTCTCGAGCTGAGTCTTCAACAGTTTCAACTACATTGAGAACCTTTTGAATCTTTATTTCACCACTTTCTCTATTAATGAGAACCTCAATATTATTATCGTTTCCAAACTTAGTCAGAGCAGCTTTCTGTATAGCACTTTCCATTGAACCAATTACGAGTTCTTTGTCTATTGATTTCTCATTAGCTACCGCTTCGACGATTCTTAAAAGTTCAAGTTTGTCTAATCCTCTATTTAACATTTTAATGCTCCTAAAAAAAAATGGGCTACTGCCCATTTTGAATTTCAATAATATAATTGTTTTTTAAAAGAAATTTAAGGGTTTTTCAAGATTACAGTTTAAATAAATCTACTTTATCTGTTTTTTCCCAAGAAAACTCACCTTTATTGTTAGGTTTCCTGCCAAAATGTCCGTATGCTGAAGTAACCTCGTAAATCGGGTTATTTAAACTCAACATTTCTCTTATTCCTCTAGGAGATAAATTAAAATTTTCGTTAATGATTTTTTTAACTTTTTCAATTTTATCCTCGTCTCCACTCGCTAGTTTTATAAATATGGATAATGGCTTTGACACTCCAATAGCGTATGCCAGCTGTATTAAGCATTTGTCTGAAACACCTGCTGAAACAATATTTTTAGCAAGATATCTCGAAGCATAAGCTGCTGACCTGTCTACTTTCGTTGGATCTTTGCCTGAGAACGCTCCGCCTCCGTGAGGAGCTGCTCCACCGTAAGTATCTACTATTATTTTCCTTCCAGTTAATCCTGTATCACCATCTGGTCCCCCAATTATAAACTGGCCAGTAGGATTTATATATATTTCACTAGGACTCAAGTCTTCTAGTAAATTTTGAGGAATAGATTTTTTTATGTAAGGAATAATAATCTCTCTTACTTTTTCCTGATTCAAATCCTTTGAATGTTGAGTTGATATTACAACTGAGGTAACTTTAACAGGCTTGTTTTTTTCATAAAGCATTGTCACTTGACTTTTAGAGTCAGGTTCTATTCCTTTAAGAGTCCCTTTTTTTCTATCTTCAGCCATTAGTCTCAAAATCCTATGAGAATAATGAATAGGTGCAGGCATTAAATCTTCAGTTTCCTTACAAGCGTAGCCAAACATAATTCCTTGGTCTCCAGCTCCCTCATCTTTGTTATCTTTAGAGTCAACGCCCATCGCAATATCTGAAGACTGCTCATGAAGAAAAGTTTCAATATTTGCTGTTTTCCAACTAAAACCTTTTTGGTCATAACCTATGTCTTTAATACAGTCCCTAATATTATGAATTAATTCATCTTTCTCAATTTTTGGACCTCTTGTTTCTCCTGCTAAGACTACTTTGTTAGTCGTAGTTAAAGTTTCACAAGCTACACGTGATACAGGATCTTTTGATAAATAAGAGTCCACTACCATGTCAGAAATTCTGTCACAAACTTTGTCGGGATGTCCCTCTGAAACAGATTCGCTTGTAAATAGATAGTTATTATTCGACATTGTTTTTTTTGTAAAAATTAAAGATAAAAATATATGTAATTAAAAGCACAAAAAATATCAAATCATTTTTATTCTTATTTTTATTTGATATTAAAGGCACTTCAAACTCAATGTTTCCTGCTTCATTTGGATAAAGTTTTTTTAATACAAGACCTTTGTTGTTAATTATAGCACTTATGCCTTTATTAGCGGACCTTATAAAAAAAGCATTTTGTTCGATTGCCCTAAAAATTCCTTTTGCAAAGTGTTGATAAGGTCCAATAGAGTTCCCAAACCAACCATCTTCAGAAATGTTTACTACTAAGTTAGTGTCTTGATCGGACGATTGTATTAGTTCTGGAAAAATAATTTCATAACAAATTAAAGGTAGGATATTTGCATTTAATATCTTTAAACTTCCATTATCATTACCGCTTAGAAAAGATCCATGACCTTCAGTAATTTTTTTTAATCCAAATTTATTTAAAATATTTTCTAGCGGAAGAAACTCCCCAAAAGGTACAAGTTTCTGCTTATTATATTCTTGAATAATTTCTAAACTATTATTAACAATAATCAAAGAATTGTAATACCCATTTTTATCTTCATTAAATCTATTGATACCAAATAAAATAAAATGATTTTTCTTGAAATTTTTGGAAAATTCTTTTTTAAATTTTAGTAGTTGATTGTAATTTAAACCACTAAAAACCCCTTCAGGCCATATAAAGAGAGTATTTTCTACATTGTTTGGTTCACTATATCTAAATAATTTTTTAAGTCTTGTCTCTATTTCTTCAACAGTAAGACCGTATTTTAATTTAAAATTAGGAGATACTACTTTCACGTTAATCTTTTGATCAGTTAAACTTAAATTTTCTTTGTTCAAATTAATAGAGTGGTTTCCATAAATATAGAAAAAGAAAAGAATTAATAAAACAAATATTAGTGATAAAATTTTATGAGTTAATTTAGCATTAAAGAATAAAAAAGCAGGAATTAAAAAAATGGTAATTGACAAAATATTAAATGCAAAAAGACCTATTTTATTTAAAATTTGTATAATTTCACTCGCCCACGAAAAACTATAAGCCCACAAATTCCATGGAAACCCACTTAAAATTTTTGATCTTAAAAAGTCAGAAAATGCTAGACCTGACGAGAGAAGCAACAAAGAAGAAAAATTATATTTTAGAAAGGGGCCTAATATTAGGGTTACAATTGAAAAGAATAAACTTAAAAACAAGGGTATTAATATTAATCCGAAAGGTATCAAAATTTTAAAATTTTCTTCAAATGTAAGCGAATATGTTATCCAGTGGATACCGCTTAGGTAAAATCCGAAACCAAAAGCAGAGCCAAAAATAAACAAATTTATCTTATAAGGTTTTTTTCTGTAAATATTTTGAGATTTTTTTTTTATAAAAACAATAAAATAAAAAAAAACTGGAAGAATTATAAAATTAATTATTGTAAAGTTAAATGGCTGAAAAGAAAAAACTGTTAAGGAACCAATAAAAAAAGGTAAAAGATATAAAACTAAGAATTTATTATTTTGGTATCTTTCAATCATTTAATTTAAATACGAAAGAAATTGTTTTTCCACTTTAGTCATTTTTTTAAAGTCTTTATCTTTTTTATGATCATGTCCAAAAAGATGAACTAAACCATGAATCCATAATTTATTGAATTCTAAATTAAAATTTGTATTTTTTTTTATTTTAATCTTTTCTAAATTTATAATTATATCACCTAAGTAAATTTCTTTTTCTTTTTTTAACTTATTACGAAGATCTTTTTTAGAATAAAATGGAAAAGATAGAACATCAGTACTTTTATTTTTTTTCCTAAATCTTTTATTTAATTTTTTAATTTCTTTACTGTTGGAAAGTAATAGGGTGCAAAAAATTCTCTTTTTTTTATACTTTCTAAATTTTTTGTTAAAATTAATTATCTTTTTTTCTATAAATTTTTCCGGATTTTCTAAATATCGTTTCCAATTTTTGTTATTTGAAATTGTATTAATCTTGATCATCAGTGCTTCTCGTTTGATAAGCCCTAATAATTTTTGAAACCAATGGATGTCTTACTACATCGTTGTAATCAAATTCGATAATTTTTATTTCATTTAAGTTTTTTAATAATTTTTTAGATTTTATTAATCCAGATTGACTCTTATTTATAAGATCTATTTGCGATGGGTCACCATTTACTACTAATTTTGAATTTTCACCTATTCTTGTTAAAAACATTTTAATTTGGGTTTCAGTTGCATTTTGAGCCTCATCTAAAATTGCAAAACAATTTTTGAGTGTTCTCCCTCTCATGAACGCTAAGGGTGCTATTTCAATTTCTCCAGACTCAATTTTTTTATTTATTTTATCTGCTCCAAAAAGTTCATATAAGGCGTCATAAAGTGGTCTTAAATATGGATCGACCTTTTCCTTCATATCACCAGGCAAAAAACCAAGTTTCTCTCCTGCTTCTACGGCTGGTCTTGATAAAATCACTCTTTCAATTTTTTTTTCCATCAAAAGAGTAACCGCTACCGATACCGCTAAAAAACTTTTTCCAGTTCCAGCTGGCCCAAGAGATATTACTATTTCATTTTCTTTAAGAGCTTTTATATATTCAGATTGTTTTTCAGATCGAGCTATTACAGATTTTCTTGGAGTTTTTATTAATTGTTTAAAAGATTTTACATTTGACTCTTCTATATCTATCTTTTTTTTCACAGACGAAACTATATCCTCTTTTTCGATAATATTCGTTAAGAAATATTTGTTTATTAAAAATTTTATTGCTTTACAGAATAAATCGGTGTTCTCTTTCTTTCCTTTGCAGGTAATTGAGTTTCCTCTAAAAAAAATATTTGTATCTGTAAGTTTGGAAAGATCTTTTAAATTTTGATCAAATTGCCCCACTATCGACATCAACATTTCATTGCCAATTATTTGTAAATTTACAGTTTCATTATCGATTTTTTTTATAATTAAATTTTGATCTAGTTTGCTAATTTCTGACATAGTCTAAGCAGCAAATTCCTGCGTCTCATCTTGCTCAATGATTTCACCAAATAGTGTATTTTGATTACCACTAATAATTTTTATTTTTCTTATCTTTCCCTCTAAATTGTGTTTAGCTCTCACAATTATAGGATTTGAAAACTCATCTCTTCCAAAATATTCATCTTTTTTATTTTTCATCTTATTTTCAAAAAGGACTGTGGTATTTTTGTTAATTAAGCTTTTCTTATATTTAAGCTTAATGTCCTCAGCAATTCTTTGAAATTGCATCAATCTGTACTTTGCAACACTTGCTTCGATTTTTTTAAATTTTGCTGCTGGTGTACCAGGTCTTGCGCTAAATACAAATGAATAAGAATTGATAAATTCAACCTCTCTAAGTAATTTTAAAGTAAGATCAAAATCATAATCTGTTTCTCCAGGGTAACCAATTATAAAATCACTTGAAAATTTAATTAATGGATTAGCTTTTTTTAATTTATTTATTAATTCAAGATAATCTTCTACTGTATGTTTTCGATTCATACTTTTTAGTATTTTGTTAGAACCTGATTGAACTGGTAAATGAATTAATGGCATAAGTTTATGGCAAGAACTATGAGCTTTAATCAAATCATCAGTAAAATCTATTGGGTGTGATGTTGTATATCTTATTCTTTTTATGCCACTTAATTTTGAAATATTGATTATTAAATCTGAAAGTTTTTCTCCATTATGATTATACGCATTGACGTTCTGACCAAGTAAAGTAATTTCTTTAGCTCTATTACTTTCTAAATCTTTGGCTTCATTGAGCAGTTCAGACGTTGATCTAGAGAATTCAGAGCCTCTAGTATATGGCACAACACAAAATTTACAAAATTTATCACAACCTTCTTGTATTGTTAAAAAAGATGAAACTTTACTACTTGAATTTTTTATTAAATTTAAAGTATCGAACTTTTCTACAACTTCAAAGTCTGTATAATTTATTTTTTTAGACTTTTTTTCTATTCTTAAAATACTTTCATTGAATTGATGATAAGATTGAGGGCCTAATATTACATCGATATACTTTTCCTCTTTTAGTAATATTTCCCCTTCAGCTTGAGCAACACATCCGACTATAACTACAATCGGTTTTTTTTTATTTCTAAAAACTTTTTTTATTCTACCAACATCATGATAAACTTTTTCAGTTGCTTTTTCTCTGATGTGACATGTATTAATAACATAACAGTCAGCTTCCTTATGATTATCAGTTTTTTTATAATCAATTTGTTTTGCTAGATCGTAAATACGATTGCTGTCGTATTCATTCATTTGACACCCAAAATTTTTTATGAAAATTTTTTTATTCAAATTATTTTTTTATTTTTGATCCATATAACTCAAGCTTATGATCTACGAGGTTATAACCTAGTTTCTTCGCAATTTTTTTTTGTAGCTCCTCAATATCTTTATCGACGAATTCTACAATTTCTCCACTATTAATATCTATAAGATGATTGTGATCATCGTTAATTTCATATCTAGCTTTACCTGCTTTAAAATCGTGTTTAATTAATATTCCAGACTCTTCAAAGAGTTTTACTGTCCTATAAACAGTTGCAATACTTATTTTATCATCTATCGCGGTTACCCTTTTATGTAATTCATCTACATCCGGATGATCTTTTGATCCATAAACTGCTTTTGACTCTGATAAGATTTTTGCAATTACTTTTCTCTGATCGGTAAGTCTTACTCCTTTTTGTTTACATTTTTCTTCAATAACACTCATATCTTAATTTAACTCAAATAAATGGGCTTAATCAATTTATTTTCGATTAATTTTTTTTTCATTAATTCCTCTATATTTTTCAAATTAAATTCCAATAAATCGTCATTTTTATATCCATATAATCTAATTTTTTTTGCTATTACAAGACCTTTTGCGATAGCCAAGGATATTCTTATTCCTGAAAAGCTTCCTGGACCTTGATTAATGATAACACTAAATTTCTCATCTAATATTACTTTATGGCTTTTCAAAAAATTTTTAATGCAGAAAACCAATGATTCTCTACTGATTTCTTTTTTTTCATATTTGTAAACAAAAAATTCTTTATTTATTCGTAAACCTAATTTATCATCTTTTCCGATGCAGCTGATTATTAGAAAATTATTTATCATTTTGATACTCATTATAGCTTTTAGTAACGATTTTTCAAAAGCAATTGCTACGAATAAAGATTTTGATGATTATGGCTTAATTTCAATAATGTATCATCGGTTTAATGAAACAAAATATCCTTCAACTAATATTCAGTTAGATGTTTTTAAAGAACAACTAAATATAATTGAAGAAGAGGGAATAAAATTTATTCATCCAGACAATTTCGAGAAAAGTATTAAAGAAGAAAAAAGTGAACGAAAAATATTATTTACAGTAGATGATGGTTTGCTATCATTTTACGAAAATGCTTGGCCAATCTTAAAAGAAAAGAGGATACCTTTTATTTTGTTTGTAAATACAAGAGAAGTTGGATCTTATAATTATATGAACTGGGATCAAATTCGAGAACTTCATGAAAATGAAAATGTAGAAATTGGAAATCATAGTCATTCTCACGAATATTTAGTAGATGAGGCATCAGATGTGATAATAAAGGATATTAAAAAATCTATTAAGATTTTTAAAGAAAATCTTGGCGAAAATTCAAATTTTTTCTCTTATCCTTTTGGTGAATATAGCTCAGAATTTAAAAAAATTATTCAAGAGTTAGGTTTTAAGTATGCTTTTGGTCAACATTCAGGGGTGATAGACGAAACTAAAGATTTATGGGAACTGCCTAGATTTCCAATTAACGAAAAGTACGGTGAGATAAAGAGGTTTAAAACTTTAATGAAAACTTTGCCATTTAAATATAAAAGAATTTTACCCGAAGATAAATATTTACTACAATCAAAAAACCCACCAAAAGTAAAAATTGAATTTTATGAAAATATAAATAATTTAAAACAAACAACATGTTTTTCTAATGAAGAAAATAAATGGCGAAATTCAAAAATTAATTTCAAAGAAAACAATACTTTAGAAATTGATATAGTTGCAAAATTTGGTGGTGAACGAGGTAGAATTAATTGCTCTCTTAAGGAAAAAAATAATTTTTGGAGATGGCTAGGTATTCAATTTGTAATCAGTGATAAATAGCTAAGAATTCAATTCAACTTGCTTGACAGAGTTTACAAGCCTGACTAGTTCAAAATCTGATAATCTGTTTTGAGTAATTATTTGATTTAAAATCTTGGTGTACTCTGAGCCTGTTTGTGCATAGTTTTTAAGGGTATCTGTTAAAGCTAAACCAGTAATTTTTATATTTTTACTTCTAAGAGATTTTCTTTTTTCTCTAAATTTTGAATAACTTTTATGAGTATTAAGATTGTTTTTGTAGGCCTTAACTGAAGCTCTTAAGATTGGAAATTTTAAAATTTTATGGTTTTTATTACCATCTCTCTTTAGGGGGGCTATACCTTGCCCATCCCATGTCCACTGACCAAAAATTGCATTTCCTTCTAAAGCAAACCTAGAAGTCCCCCATCCACTTTCTTTGGCTGCTTGTGCTAATGCTATCGAGACTGGTATCATGTCCATTCGTTGCATTAACTCATCCAAGTTCCCTTTTTTTACTTTATACTCAAGCAATTTTTGTCTTAGCCACTGTTTTTCTAAATCAGAGGTGAATTTTTTTTCTGCTAAAAGTTTTAATTTTTCTCTATCGTCAAGAATTTTTTCATTTTCAGCAACTATCAAAGGTAAAACAATTTTTATAAATGTTTCTTTTTTCAATTGCACACTTTGTAAGTTATCTAAATCTCGAGGGAATTGGGTAAAATAAATAGGTTTAACTAATTTTTCGTTTCTTACTTTTCTTAAATCATAATCCACGTCTTTAAAAAGTTGAATTACTGTTTCAGTTTTCAAGTTGAGATCAGGCAATATTACCTCGGCAACATTGTTTCTTTTAACTTTAAGTTCTGGCTGTTTGGTTTCCTTTTTTAGTTTAACCTTTTCCTCTAATTTCTTTGTTTCTTTTTTTGGTTTTATTTCAGGTTTTTTTATTTCTTTTTTGATTTCTTTTTCAGGTTTTTTAGCCTCAATTTTTTTTTCTGAAAAATCATAATTTTTGTAAGTATTGAGTCCGACAAAAATAGCTGTTGTTATTCCAATAACTGCGAAAAAACCAATAATTACATTTCTAGCGCTTTTTTGATCAATCTGTTGATTGTAAATTGAGTTGAACACATCTGTAAAAAGATTACCAAAAAAAGCAGCTACTGTGCTTCCAAGTTTAGGCAACACGTTTAAAAAATTAATTCCTGCGTTTCCAGCACCTTTCCATAAATTGTTTAAGCCATGATTGAACTTTCTAGATGTATCATGTTTATAATTTTCAACTTGTCTGAAAAATCTATTTTTATCTTTTATTTTTTCCTCTTTATAGTTAATTATGCCAGATTTAATTCTTGAAACTGGCTTAACAAAATTTTCTTTGAAAAAATTTGTTTTAAAATCTTTTGGTATAACAATTTTATTTTTTTTTAAGATTAGCTCAATTTGGCCAGTAGTTAAATTTTTTCTATTTTTAGTGTAATCTTGAATTTCTTTTACATTGTAGATGTATGCCAGTTCTAAAAGTTTATCTCTGTAACTTAATTTTTTTTTCATAAATTAATTTGCCTCTACTGAGTTAACTTCTTTAACGTAATGCTTTAAAAGATTTTGAACTCCTTGTTTAAGAGTCATTAATGAGCTTGGGCAGCCTGAGCAACTCCCTTGTAATTCAACCTTTACAACTCCGTTATCAAAAGATTTGAATTTAATATCCCCTCCGTCTCTGGCAACTGCAGGTCTTATTTTAGTATCTAATACATCAATAATTTTTTTTACAGTTTCATCATTATCAATTGATGAAATATTTGGTTTTTTATTTTCTTTTAAAATAGGTTCATTATTTTTTTCAAAATAATCATTTAAATGAGAAATTACCATTGGTTTTAAATCATTCCACGAAACATCATCTGTTTTTTTTACTGATAAAAAATTTTTAGATAACAGAACTAGTTCTACACCCTGAAAACCTAAAAGTTCTTTAATAAATCGGTTATTTAAATTCTTTATATTGCTTTTCTGAAATTCTTCACTCCCAATAGAAGAGATAGTCTTTTCTGAAAGAAATTTTAACGAATTTGGATTAGGTGTAGTTTCTGTTTGTATCATTTGAAATTTATATTATATCAATCCCACTTTTTCACGTATATTTTTTATGTTTTCCTCAGCTTTAATATTGGCTTTTTCCTTACCTTTTTTTAAAACTTTTTCAAGATGCGACTTATCTTTAAGTAATTTGTTTATCTCTTGGCCGACTGGGCCTATTTCACTGATAATTAGATCTGTTAGTTTGGTTTTCAAAAAAGAATACTCTTTTCCTGACATTTCATTAAGAACATTTTCTAAACTATTTTTTGATATTTCAGCAAATATATTTATCAAATTTAGAGACTCAGGTTTATTTTCTAAGCTTTTTAAATTATCTGGAATTTCTTCTGAGTCGGACTTAGCCTTTTTGATCTTTTTAGTTATCTCGTCTGGGCTGTCCTTGAGGTTAATTCTAGAATAATCAGACTCTTCTGATTTACTCATTTTTTTAGTTCCATCTCTTAAACTCATTACTCTTGAGATATTTTTAGGAATTAAAGGTTCAGGAAGAGGAAAAAAATCTTTACAATTAAAATCTTTGTTAAATTTTTGAGCTATATCTCTCGACAATTCTAAATGTTGTTTTTGATCCGCTCCTACAGGAACATGTGTTGCCTTGTATAAAAGAATATCTGCTGCCATCAAATTTGGATAAACGTATAAGCCAACACTTGCTTTTTCTTTATCTGATCCAGCCTTATCTTTAAATTGCGTCATTCTATTTAGCCATCCAATACGAGAAACACAATTTAAAATCCATGCCAATTCGGCATGTCCAGAAACTGATGATTGATTAAATATTATGCTTTTATTTGGATCAAGGCCTGTAGCTAAAAAACTTGCTACTGTTTCTAAAACATTATTTTTTAATTCCATTGGATTTTGAAATGTAGTGATAGCATGTAAGTCAACAACACAGTAAATACATTCCATTTCTTTTTGAAGGGAAACAAAATTTTTCAAAGCACCTAAGTAATTTCCCAAATGTAAATTTCCAGTTGGTTGAACCCCAGAAAACACTAAATTTTTTTTAACCATTTAATTTGTTTTATAATTTTTAATTTTCAATAGTCCTAATAAATAACAAGATAACAAATAAACAATTCCTACGATACCTACAATAATTAATAAATAAATAGACTTATAATCATAGGCATAATCAAGATAACTTGAATAATTTTTCAATGCTAAAACAAGTACGAAAGCCATAATAGTAGATGAAATTCCAATTCTGATCGAATTGCCTAATAGTTTATTTTCCAATTGTAAGTATTTCCTTTTTTTTAATAAATATATAAAGATCAAAACACCGATCCAAGTTGAAAGAGAGGTTGAAATTGGGATAATTAAAAAACCAATTTTTTTGAAAAAACTTACACTTAATAATATATTTAAGAAAACAATAAAAGAGGAAATATAAAATGGCGTCTTTGTATCATCTCTAGCAAAGAAAAAGTTGGATAAGATTTTTACAAGCGCAAATGCAATTACGCCATATCCAAAAAACATTAAAGCATCAGATGTAATTTTTACATCATCAATTGTAAAAGAACCATAGCCAAATAACCCATTAATAATTTCCTCCGACGCAATTATCAAACCAAGACTTGCAGGAATTGAAAGTAATAAAGATAATTCTATAGATTTATTTTGAATGCGTGAAACTTTTAAAAAATTTTTAGATTTAAATGCTTTCGTCAAAACTGGTAATGAAACAGTTCCAACTGCAATTCCAGCGATAGCTAAATTAATTTGATAAACTCTATCTGCATAGTATAGATAGGATACTGCACCTGATTGAAAAGATGCAATTATTGTTCCAACCAAAATATTAATCTGAGTTACTCCAGATGAAAAAATGCTTGGCAATAATTTTTTGAAAAAAAACTTTACTTTACTAGAAATTTTAAAATTAATTTTTAAATTTGGTTTATAAAAATTGGAAGTAAAATAAATTAAAAATATTAATTGTATAATTCCAGCAATAGTTACGCCATAGGAGAGCTGTTTTGCAATATTATAGTTATTATAATAGGAAACTAAAATACTTGTTATTAAGACTAAATTTAAAATTATTGGTGCAGCAGCAGCAGCTGCAAATTTATTTTTTGAATTTAATATACCAGAAAAAAAAGATGATAAGCTTACAAATAATAAGAAAGGAAATGTAATTCTAGTAAGCTCAACTGCGAGTTTAAATTTTAAGTCATCGGAAATAAAGCCTGGGGCAATTAAATAAACCAAATAAGGTGTAAATATTTCTGCAACAGTAACTATTAAAAGTAAAATTAATGAAATTATACTAAAAATATCGTCAGCAAATATTTTTCCAATTTTTTTACTTTTTAAATTTGCTGTTGTATAGCTTGGTATGAAGGCTGCATTAAAAGTACCCTCAGCAAATAAACGTCTAAATGTATTTGGAAGCCTAAAAGCAACGAAAAAAGCATCTGCAAAAATTGAAGCTCCTAGAAAGACAGCTATTAAAATATCTCTAATGTAGCCCAGAATTCTGCTTATTATTGTAAAAAAACTGAATATAGAAGTTGAGGAAAGTAAGTTCATATATGATCTAAATTAAGCCATAAATTTATAGTGAATTAATTTTCTTTATATTACATACTCATTAAAATAAATGCCAAAGAAAACAGAAATTGATCATTATTCAGATAAAGAGGCACTTGATTTTCATATAAAAGGAAAGTCAGGCAAAATTGAGATTAATTCCAGTAAACCTCTAACAACAAAAAGAGATCTATCTCTAGCATATTCTCCTGGTGTAGCTGCTCCAGTAAAAGAAATCGCTAAGAACCCAGATTTAGCTTACGACTACACAAGTAAGGGAAATTTAGTTGCAGTAATAAGCAATGGTTCAGCAATCTTAGGCTTAGGTAATTTAGGAGCTTTAGCATCAAAACCAGTCATGGAAGGTAAATCTGTTTTATTTAAAAGGTTTGCAGATATAGACTCCATAGACATTGAAATAGACAATGACAATCCCGAGTCAATAATTGAAACAATAAAAAATATTGGAGGGACTTTTGGAGGTATAAATCTTGAAGACATTGCTGCACCAGATTGTTTTATTATAGAACAAAAACTAAAAGAGCTTTTAAATATTCCTATTTTTCATGATGATCAACATGGAACTGCAATTATCACTACTGCAGCCCTCTTCAATGCATTAAATATTTCTAAAAAAAAAATTAGTGAAGTGAAAGTTGTTGTTAACGGTGCTGGTGCCTCTGCTCAAGCTTGTGCAAATCTATTTAAAAGCTCAGGCGTAAAAAATGAAAATATTATCATGTGTGATAGTAAAGGTGTTATTTATAAAGGTAGAAAAAATGTAGATCAATTTAAATCTGCATTTGCGATAGATACTAAACTTAGAACGTTAGATGAAGCAATAAAGGATTCGGACGTTTTTTTAGGTTTATCAGCTAAAGACGTTGTTACAAAAGAAATGGTTAAATCTATGGCCAAAAATCCAATTATTTTCGCTTGCGCAAATCCTGATCCAGAAATAAAACCAGAATTGATAAAAGAAGTTAGATCTGATGCAATCATTGCTACTGGAAGATCTGATTATCCAAATCAAGTAAATAACTTAATTGGCTTTCCTTACATTTTTAGAGGAGCACTAGATGTAAGAGCTAAAGAAATCAATGAGGAGATGAAAGTAGCTGCAGCAAATGCTATCGCTCTTCTTGCACGTGAAAATGTGCCAGATGAAGTAGTTTCAGCTTATGGAGGAGATAGACCAAGATATGGAAAAAATTATATCATACCATCAACCTTCGATCCTAGATTGATAAGTGTTATTCCAGCTGCAGTTGCTGAAGCTGCTATGAAGAGTGGTGTTGCAAGAAAAAAGATTACAGATTTGGAAATTTACAAAGATCAACTAACAAATCGGCTTGATCCAACTATGTCGTTAATGCAAGGAATTAATGCGAAAGTAAGAAAAAATCCTAAAAGAGTTATTTTTGCAGAAGGTGAAGATGAAAATATGCTTAAAGCAGCGATTGAATTTGGAAGAAATAAATTAGGAACACCAATTTTAATCGGTGCAGAAAAACGAATTAGAGAACAATTAAAAAATATTGGTTTAGATGAAAATTATAAAATTGATATTGTTAACTCTACTGACAAAGAAAAACGTGAAAAATACGTAAAACATTTATACAAAAGGCTTCAACGAGAAGGTCAATTGGAAAGAGATGTAGATCGTTTAGTTCGTAATGAGCGAATTGCATGGGGTGCTTCTATGATTGCTTGTAAAGATGCAGATGCAATGGTCACAGGAAACATAAGACACTATGCGGCTTCAATAGAGAAATTAAAGAAAGTTACAGACCCTAGGCCAGGAGAAGAAATATTCGGCATGACAATGATCACTTTAAAAGGAAAAACAATTCTGGTTGCAGACACTAATGTTCAAGATTTTCCGTCACCAGAGAGATTAGTTAAGGTTTCAAAATCTTGCGTTCGAGTAGCTCGACTTTTTGGATTTGACCCGAAAGTAGCTTTTTTATCTCATTCAACATTTGGTAAACCTATTTCTAAAAATACAAAACATGTTCGAGAGGCCATAGAACTATTAAGAAAACAAAAAGTTGATTTTGATTTTGATGGCGAAATGCAGCCTGATGTTGCTTTAAATCCAATTTATCAAGAAATATATCCGTTTTCAAAAATTGTTGGAAATGCAAATATTTTAATTATGCCTGCTTTGCATAGTGCAGCAATTTCTACAAAATTAATGAAGGTTTTTGGTGGTGGAAAATTGATAGGTCCTTTATTAATTGGTTTAGGCTCACCTATAGAGGTCGCACCTTTAAGAGCAAGTACATCAGAAATACTCAATTTGGCTTCAATAGCAGCCTATTCATCTGATGTGATTGATTATTCCAACTAAAGTTTGTTTCTACTCAATTCAGTTGCTAAATAAATCGAAGGGAAAACTTTTTCAACATCATAAATTTTATTTGCTTCATTAATAACCTCCTCTTTTTCTTTATGATCCATTGCTATTCCAAAAATATAAATATTTTTATTAATAGTTTCTAAAGTGTAATTTCTTGATTTAGTCTTTTTGTTAAATATCAAAGCGGACCTCAATTGACTTGTAATTAAAATATCTTTTGCAGTACTTTTAAAATTACTTTGCCCTTTTATGGTAATTGCATTTTTTACGGATCTTACGCCTTTCGTTTCCCATGCCATTTTAGTTATCTTTATTTTTTCTTCTGGCTCATCAACTTTTCCTGATAAAAATATTCTCCCATCAAGCACTTCTGACTGTATAGAAAGAAAGTATTTTTTATCTTGTAAAGCTAACCTAGTAGATAGATTTTTTTGCATGATCGTATCATCTATCTGCATACCAATTGTTCTTGGATCAAAAGTAATGTCAACACCTGCTCCGAATCTTGTAAGAGACGAACATGAAGCCAAAAAAAGAATTAATATTATACTAGTTATTTTCTTCATTTTTAATCTTTAAACAAATATCGTAAACTTTTTTTTTATTTGTATCTTCTAAATTTGAAATTAATTCAACTGTGTCTTTTAAGCTATACTTTTTTAAGTATTTTTTTGCTTTGTTAATAATTAAATCAACATTATCAACTTTATTTATTTTTAAATTTTGTTCTGAGATAACAACAGTCAATTCACCTTTAAGTGGTTTTTTAAATATTGAAATATTTTGAACATCTCCTCTATAAAAAAATTCGTGCATTTTTGTAACTTCCTTAGCAATCATTATTTTTCTGTCTTTAAAAAAAACTTTAAATTTATTCAGATAAAAGTTAATTTTTAATGCGGGTATAAAAAATACCTGTGAGTAATTTAAATTTGAAAGCTTGGTTAATACTTTTTCAAGTTCTTTATCTCTTTTAGGTAGAAATCCATAAAATAAGAATTTGTCTTCAAATCCTGCTACACTTGTAGACGCTGTTATTGAGGAAACACCAGGTATGGGAGTAATCTTGATTTTATTTTTTAGGCATTCGTTAAGAAGATGTTTACCAGGATCTGAAAGCATAGGTGTGCCGGCGTCAGATATTAAAGACAAAATTTTGCCCTGATTTATATATTCTATTATGTTTGGTATTTGTTTCTTTTCATTAAACTTATGATAAGAGATTAATTTTTTTTTAATATTTAAATGATTGAGCAATTTTAATGAATGTCTTGTATCTTCGCATAAGATTATATCAGAGCTCTTTAAAACTTGTATTGCTCTTAAAGTAATGTCATCTAAATTTCCAATAGGAGTCGAAACAATATATAGAGTGTTATTAAGTAATTTTGTCATATGAAAAAAAAAATTATTCTTATAATAGCTTATGTAGCTCTTTTTTTTAACTTTAATCTTTTAAGCAAAGAACAGAACGAAGTTCTCAAAGTGGGTTTGCTTGCGCCTTTAACAGGTGAATTTAAAGAATTAGGAAATTCTCTTTTATATTCTTTACAATTAGCTTTAGATGAGATTGATGACAAAAATGTTTTTATCATTCCAAAAGATTCTGGTTTTGAAAATAAAAAAAAATTAAATAGTGCAATAAAAGAATTTAGGTCTGAGGGAATTAATATTATAATTGGGCCGATAAGTTACGAAGATTTTGGTGAGGTTCAAAAATATAATGACACTGTTTTTATATCTCCTTCAAATATGAACCCTGAGTTTACAAATAATGTAATAAGTGTTGGTGTTAGCTTAGAGTCTCAATTAATTGCTTTATTAGATTTTTTAAAGAAGAAAAAGAAAACGAATACAATTATTTTATTTCCTGAAAATAAATTTACTAACTTTATTGAAAAAAAACTTGCTAAATTAAATTTAGATAATACTAAAATTTTTAAATATGATCCTAATCCAGAAGTTCTTACAGGCGAGATAGAAAAACTTACAAACTATTCACAAAGAAAAAGAAATCTAGAGTTAAGAAAAAAAATTTTTGAAGACAAAGAAGACGAACAATCTGTCAAAGAGCTGGAAAAACTTGAACAACTTTACACACTTGGAGATGTTAATTTTGACTCTGTAATAATAATAGATTTTGGAAATAGTCTTAAAAGTATTTTGACCTCATTAGTATACTCTGATGTTAATCAAGATAAGGTTTTATTCACTACTGTAAATCAATGGTTTGATGAAAGTATATTTTATGAAAATACCATTAGGAATTTATACTACCCATCAATTAATTATAAAGAGTTTAAAAAATACAATAAAACTTATTATAAGAATTTTGGTTCTTACCCAAATGAAATCTCAATTTTAACTTATGATGCACTTGGGCTAATTTATTATGCATGGAGAACTTATGGAAAAGTTGAATCTATAAACGACTTTGCGTTTAAAAGTAAAATCAAAGGGAAGATAGGAACTTTTAGCTTTGCAAATAAGAAAGTTATTCAGGAACTTGATATCTACAAAACAGATAAAAATAAATTTACAAAATTTTAACTTTTTTTTTTAAATTTCTAAATGCAATAAACCTGTGATCGATTCTAATTTTTTTTGATTTCTGCATTTCACCAAATGTTTTATTATAATTATCTGGAATAAATATCGGATCATATCCAAAACCATTTTTCCCTATAATATTGTATGAGATGCTACCTTTGATTTTACCAATCACATTGATTGGTTTTTTTTTAGGTAACTTAAAAGATAAACTACACACAAAAGTTGCAGATCTATTTTTTTTATTTTTCATTTTATTTAGAATATATTTCATAGCTTTCAGGAAACTACCATGTCTCTTTGCTAGCCGAGCAGAGTAGACTCCTGGTTTTTGATTAAGCGCCCTAATACATAAACCAGAGTCATCAGATATTACAGGGAAGTCAACATATTGTGAAAAAAAATTTGCTTTAAGTTTAGAGTTTGATGTAAATGTTTTTCCCGTCTCTTTGGGACTGGGTATTTTGAGTAAAGTTGGATTAATTTTTCTAATTTTTTTTGATATCAAAAATGAGATTTCCTTGAATTTTCCTTTATTATGTGTGCCGATTAATATTTTTTTCATTTCCACCTAGTAATTTAATAAATGTTTATTATATAGCAATTAGATGTCTGAAAATAATGAAAAAAACATAAAAGAAGCTGAAAAGAGCCATGAAACCTCTGAAGAAAAAAAAGAGGAACTTTCGGTTGATCAAAAGTTAAAAGAAGCTGAAAATAAACTTCTTAGATCTTTAGCTGAGATTGAAAATCAGAGAAGAAGGTTTGAAAAGGAAATTAAAGATGCTTTTGAATTTGGGTCTTTTAATTTTGCAAAAGAAAGCTTGGCTATCCTTGATAATTTGGACAGAGCAAAGAATGCTATTAAAAATGATGAAGTTTTAAAAACAAATAAAGATTTAGAGAGGTTTTTAGAAAATATCTCAATAATTGAAAAGGATTTGGTTACAATATTTGAAAAAAATAGAATTACAAAAATTAATGCCAAAGGGAAAAAGTTTGATCCAAATCTTCATCAAGCAATGGCAGAAATAGAGGATGAAAATTCAGAAGTGGGAACAATAGTACAAGAAATACAATGTGGCTACATGTTTGGTGAAAGACTGTTGAGACCGGCATTGGTAGGGGTTTCAAAGAAAAAGGTTTCAAAAAGTGAGGAAAAAAGTGAAAAAAAAGACAAGAATTAACCTTGTAGTAGGAAAAAAAACACCCATATAGAAATCAACAAAAGGAACAAAATAATGAGTAAAGTAATAGGTATTGATTTAGGGACGACCAATTCTTGTGTTGCCATCATGGATGGATCACAAGCAAAAGTTTTAGAAAATGTTGAAGGTGCAAGAACGACTCCATCAGTCGTAGCATTTTTAGAAAATGATGAAAAATTAGTCGGACAGCCTGCAAAAAGACAAGCTGTTACTAATGCAGGAGATACTATATTTGCGGTTAAGAGACTTATTGGTAGAAAATTTGATGGCCCTTCAGTTCAAAAAGATATTTCGAAAGTTCCATACAAAATTGTAAAATCGGACAATGGTGATGCCTGGGTTGAGGGTAAAAGTAAAAAATATTCTCCAGCGCAAATTTCTGCTTTTGTTTTACAAAAAATGAAGGAGACAGCTGAAAAATATTTAGGTCAAGCTGTAACGAAAGCAGTTATAACTGTACCAGCTTATTTCAATGACTCACAGAGACAAGCAACAAAAGATGCAGGTAAAATTGCTGGATTAGAAGTTTTAAGGATTATAAACGAACCTACCGCAGCTTCTCTTGCTTATGGGTTAGATAAAAAAGGTGGTAAGAAAATTGCTGTTTATGACTTGGGCGGAGGTACATTCGATATATCAATCTTGGAAATAGGTGATGGAGTATTTGAAGTAAAATCTACAAATGGAGATACTTTTTTAGGTGGAGAAGATTTTGACGATGCTATTGTTGAATATCTTGCTACTGAGTTTAAAAAAGATAACGGTATCGATTTAAAAACTGACAAGTTAGCACTGCAAAGGTTGAAGGAAGCAGCTGAAAAAGCTAAGATTGAACTTTCTTCTGCTGCTCAAACTGAAATAAACTTACCATTTATAACTGCAGATAAATCTGGTCCAAAACATTTAAACCTAAAATTCACCAGAGCTAAACTAGAGGCCTTAGTGCAAGGATTAGTTGATAGAACTTTAGAACCCTGCAAAACAGCCTTAAAAGATTCTGGATTTTCAGCTGCTGAAATAAATGAAGTAGTGCTTGTAGGTGGGATGACAAGAATGCCAAAAATAATTGAAACTGTTAAAAACTTCTTCGGAAAGGAGCCTAACAAAAGTGTAAATCCTGACGAAGTAGTTGCGATGGGTGCAGCAATTCAAGGCGGAGTGCTTCAAGGTGATGTGAAAGATGTGTTGCTCTTAGATGTAACCCCACTTTCGCTTGGTATAGAAACACTTGGTGGCGTTTCAACGAAATTGATTGAAAAAAACACAACAATACCAACAAAAAAAAGTCAGGTTTTTTCAACAGCAGAAGATAATCAGCCTGCTGTCTCTATCAGAGTTTTACAAGGTGAAAGAGAGATGGCCGCAGATAACAAAATTTTAGGTAACTTCGAATTAGTTGGTATTCCTCCAGCACCAAGAGGTACACCACAAATAGAAGTTACATTTGATATTGACGCTAATGGAATAGTTAGCGTTTCCGCTAAAGATAAAGGAACTGGAAAAGAGCAGAAAATACAAATTCAAGCTTCCGGCGGTCTTTCTGATGAGGAAATACAAAAGATGGTTAAAGATGCTGAGGCTAATAAAGAAGCTGACAAAAAGAAAAGAGAGACAGTGGATGCAAGAAACCAAGCAGATAGTTTAGTTTTCTCGACAGAAAAGAGCTTGAAAGAACATGGAGACAAAGTTTCAGCTGAAGAGAAAAAAGGAATAGAAAATGGAATTGCTGATCTAAAAAAATCTTTGGAGGGAACTGACGTTGAAGATATTAAGAAAAAAACTCAAAGTTTGATTCAAGTTTCAATGAAACTGGGTGAAGCGGTATATAAAAGTCAACAAAAAACAAGTAATGATGATAATGATAAAGGTAGTGGTGGACCGAAGAATGAAAAACCTGGTGAGAAAGATAATGTTGTTGATGCAGATTTTGAAGACGTAAAAGAAGATAAAGAAAAGAGCGCCTAAGATAAAAAATAAGGAGACGTCCTGTGGCTAAAAGAGATTGTTATGATGTCTTAGGTATTCCTAGAGGAGCTTCAAAAGATGATATTAAAAAAGCTTATAGAAAATTAGCACTTAAATACCATCCAGACAAGAACAAAGGTGACAAAGCTTCTGAAGAAAAATTTAAAGAAGCAAGCGAAGCATATCACATACTTTCAGATGACAAGAGAAAGGCAAACTATGACCAATTCGGCCATGCTGCTTTTGAAGGTGGCGGAGGGTCAGGTGGATTTCAAGGTTTCGGAGGATTTGATAGTTCATCTTTCTCAGATATTTTTGAGGATTTCTTTAGTGACTTTGGTGGTGGTTCTTCAAGAAGGACAAGCAATAGGGGAAATGATTTAAGGTATGATGTCAGTATAAGCTTAGAGGATGCTTATACAGGAACCGAAAAAAATGTCAGATACACTACCTATAAATCTTGCAAATCATGTTCAGGGAGTGGAGCAGCGAAAGGATCAAAACCAATCAGATGCGATTATTGTTCGGGTAGAGGAAAGGTAAGAACAAATCAAGGATTCTTTACTGTTCAACAAACATGTCCTCAATGTAGTGGTTATGGAGAAATGATTGGCACTCCTTGTAACAAATGCAGTGGTAATGGAAAAATGCAAGCGAACGAAAACGTGACAGTAAAAATTCCAAAAGGGGTTGATGATGGAACAAGAATAAGGTTGTCAGGTAAAGGTGAAGCCGGATCAAAAGGTGGGTCAAGTGGAGATTTATATCTATTCATATCAATTGACAATCATAGTATTTTTAAAAGATCAGATGAAAATTTGTATTATGAGTTGCCTGTCTCTTTTTCAGATGCAGCACTAGGTGCTTCGGTTGAAGTCCCTTCAATTGACGGAGGAAAATCTAAGATAAAAATTCCTTCAGGAACTCAACATGGAAAACAATTCAGATTAAAAGGTAAAGGTATGCCAATTCTAAAAAGAAGCATGTTTGGTGATCTCTATATTAGAATTGTAACTCAAGTACCAACGTCACTTTCTAAAAGGCAAAAAGAAATATTAGAAGAATTTAATGAAATCGAGTCAAGTAAACCAGATCCGGTAATTAAAAGCTTTTTTGAAAAGGCTAAAAAATTCTGGACAAAAACTTAATTTAAATGGAAACAGATCAAATAATGTCTGCAATATTTCTCATTGCAGTTCTTGCTTTAATCTTACCGAGTTTTTTATCCACCAATAATAGATTGAAGCAATTTTTAAACAATTTATCTATCTGGACTATAATTGTACTAGTAATTATTATAGTTATTTATTTGATTGAACAATGAAAAAAATTAATATAGCCATAACTGGTTGCATGGGTAGAATGGGTCAACAGCTCATTAGGTCATCAAAAAAAGATAGAGCTTTTAAAATTGTTTCTCTAACCGAAAACAGAAAGATAAATAAAAAAATTTCAGGGATACAACCTGAATTAAATTCTATAAATTCATTTAAAAAAGCTCATGTGATAATTGATTTTACAGTTCCTAAATGTACTATAGAAATTCTCAAAATTGCAGCAAAACAAAAAAAGAAAATCATAATTGGGACAACAGGTTTTTCAAAAAAAAATGAAAATTTAATAAAAAAATTTTCTAAAAAAATTCCAATATTAAAAGCTGGAAATATGAGTTTAGGCGTTAATTTACTTATGTATCTTACTGAAATTGCATCAAAGTCCTTAGGAAAAAATTTTCTAAGTAAAATTTACGAGGTTCACCATAAGAATAAAAAAGATTATCCATCAGGAACTGCTCTAATGCTTGGACGAGGAGTCGCAACTGGAAGAAATAAAGAATTTTACAGTTTAATTGGCAAGAAATATTTAAATAAGAAATCATTTCCATTTGCAAAAAAGATAAATTTTAACTCAGTAAGGAAAGGAGAAGTAATCGGCGAACATGAAGTCACTTTTTCCAGTGGCAAGGAAATAGTAACCTTAAATCACGAGTCTTTTGATCGAGCTCTCTACTCAGAAGGTGCTCTAGCTGCTGCAAAGTGGATACTTAATAAAAAACCAGGACTCTACTCAATGAGAGACCTTTTAAACTTTAAGTGAATAATAAGGAAAAATCTAAGATTATCATCAGGATCTTAAATAATACCTATCCGAAAGTTCCAATTCCTCTTAATTATAAAAATATATTTACTCTTTTAATATCAGTTCTTTTGTCTGCACAATGCACTGATGTAAATGTAAATAATGTCACAAAGATGATTTACCCAAAATATAATAAACCAAAGCATTTTGTAAAGTTGGGTAGAAAAAAAATTGAAAGTTTAATTAAAAGGATTGGGATCTTTAGAGTCAAAGCTAAAAGTATTTTTTATTTATCTAAAACATTAGTTGAGAAATATAATGGTAAAGTCCCAAATACATATAATGAGCTTGAACAGTTACCAGGCGTTGGGCATAAGACAGCTAGCGTTGTGATGTCTCAAGGTTTTGGTTTCCCTGCCTTTCCTGTCGATACTCATATTCATCGACTTGCACAAAGATGGGGTCTTACTAATGGAAAAAATGTTTCGCAAACAGAAAAAGATTTGAAAAAAATATTTCCAAAGAGATATTGGAACAAATTACATCTTCAAATAATTTGGTATGGTCGAGAGTATTGTAAAGCAAGAGATTGTTATGGAATAACTTGTAAAATTTGTAAAAGCTGTTATCCAAATAGAAAAAAGCCAATAAAAACTAAAAAAGCATAAAATTATATGAAAATTTTAGGTATAGGAAACGCAATAGTTGATGTTATTTGCAAAGTAGAAGATAGTTTTTTGGAGCAACATTCATTGACAAAAAGTACAATGAAATTAGTTGAAGAAAAAGAGTTTAAAAGATTACTTACTAATTTGAAAATAGAAGAGACTGTATCTGGTGGTTCAGTTGCTAATTCTATTGTTGGTTTATCACAATTAGGAAACAATGTAGGTTTTATTGGCAAAATAAGTGACGATGAACTTGGTAAAAAATATGAGGATGGTCTTAAAAAAGAGAATGTTGAGTATTTTTATTCAAAGAAAAAAGAGACAGTACCAACTGGTACCTGCTTAATTTTAATCACACCTGATTCTGAAAGAACAATGGTAACTTTTCTTGGCACCGCTGGCAAAATAAATGAAAATGATATTGATACTAATGCAATAAAAAAAAGTGAAATTTTATTTCTCGAGGGGTATTTGTGGGATGAAGGTGAGCCAAGAAACGCTTTTGATAAGGCAATTAATTACGCTAACAAAGTAGCAATGTCTTTATCTGATTTATTTTGTGTAGAGAGGCATAAAAAAAATTTTTTAAATTTAGTAAAACAAAAGTTAGATATAACTTTTGCTAATGAGCAAGAAATTATGTCTTTGATTGATACCAAAAATTTTGATGATGTGATTCAGTTTTCAAAAGAAATTAAAAAACTAATAATTATAACTAGAGGCTCTAAAGGTGCGCTTGCAGTAAACAATGAGGAAGTTTTTGAGTGTTCTGCGCAAAAAGATTTAAAAATCATTGATTTAACTGGAGCGGGTGATTTATTTGCTAGTGGTTATCTTGATAGTCATATTAAAGGAAAAAAGATAAATGAGTGTTTGAAAAATGGAACCAAAATGTCCTCTAAAATAATTCAAGTTATTGGCGCTAGGTTGAATTAAATTACTTTTTTCTTCTTTTAAAACTACCTTTACCTTTTTTTGGCTTTATGATTCTTTTGCGATATTTCTTAGTAAACAAATCTATGGCTATCTTATTCCTCTTTTTCACAAATAATATCCGTCTTTATCATTTAAAATAAAATTCTCATCTAAAAAGTTATCTTTAATTTTCTTTCTAAGTCTATAAATATGCGTCTCCACTGTATGGGTATCAGCATCTGATGAGTAATTCCAAACAGATGATAGTATATTTTTTTTTGAAATAGGTTTTTCTGAATTTAAAAAGAGTTCAATAAGTTGTATTTCTTTTTCTGTCAAAATTGCAAAATTATCTTTTTTTACAAGTTTTTTTTCATTTTTGTCCAGGATATAAGATTTTACTTCAATTGAGGAATTTTTATTAAACCTTTTTTTTGCAAAACTGTCCTCAATAATTCTATTTATCTCCTTGATTGAGGTAGGAAGGTAAATTATATGATCGAAATTTTCATTAGTTTTACTTTTATTAGAACAAGCAAGTACTTTTAAGCAATCCTTTATGTTAATTATTTTTTTTTTAAATTTGCTAAGTTCATGTTCATAACAGATCAATCCTTGGAATTTTTTTTCCTCAAAAACATTAATATTTTTAAAGTTAATTAAGTTAAACTTTAAAAATGGCTTAAGTTCATTTAATGTGGAAATAAAACTGTCAGGCCCAAGAATTAAAATATTTATTTTATGCATATATACGTAAATAAAAAATACCTTACTTATCAGAATAATAAAGTAAAATGTGCGATAGGTAAAAGAGGAATTGGCAGAAAACAAAAAGAAGGTGATCAAATAACACCTCGAGGCACATTTAGAGTTAGGAATATTTTATACAGAAAAGATAAAATAAATTATCTTAAATCTTTAATAAAAAAAACTACAATAAAAAGGAATATGGGATGGTGTGATGATCCTAAATCAAAAGATTACAACAAGCTTATTAAATTTCCTTTTAATTATAAATCAGAAAAACTTTATAGATCTAACAATATTTACGACATTATATTAGTATTAAACTTTAATATGCAACCTATTAAAAAAAATAAAGGAAGTGCTATTTTTATTCATGTATCTAATAATAAATATAGTCCTACACAGGGATGCATTGCTTTAAAAAAAAAGGATTTGATAAAATTAGTTAAATTTATAAATAAAAAGACAAAAATTATTATAAGTTAAGATCTTTCACCAAAAATAGAGCTTCCAAGCCTGATATAGGTTGAGTTGTGTCTGATCGCATCTTCATAATCTGATGACATTCCCATGCTCAATTCATTTAAGCCTAAGGATTTATTTAAAAAATTTAAATGTTCAAAATATTTGTTATGATTGTTATCATTTGGTGGGATAATCATTAAGCCTAAGATAGATAATTTTTTTTCTTTTGAACAATAATTAAAAAAGTCTTCAAGGTCACTTATCGGTATTCCTGTTTTTTGAGTTTCATTACCAATATTAACTTGTATAAAATATTTTAATTTTTTTTCATTATTGTTTTCAAAATTAGAGAAAATATCTGCAAGCTTTTGATTATCTAATGAATGTATATAATCAAATAATTGTGCTGCGCTTTTAGCTTTATTGCTCTGAAGCTTGCCAATCATATGGAGTTTTAAATTCTTTCTTTTAAGTTTTATTTCATTCCATTTAGCTTGTGCCTCTTGAACTTTATTTTCACCAAAATGAATATGACCGTATTCAATTAAAGGCATTATTTTTTCTAATGTAAAAGTTTTACTAACTGCTACAATATTTACAACTTTATTAGGGTTTAAGTTATTAATATTGGAATTTATTTTATTGAATCTATCTATTATTGTGTCCATATGTTTATTTTTAAAAAAAAATATTTTTTAATTATCGAAAATATAAGTGATATTAATTTATCAGATATAAAAAGATATAATAAATTTTTAATAATTTATAGAAATAACAAAAACATTGTAAATACCGAAGATTTATTTAATTTTAGAAAGAAATGTCGATTAAGGCGTATAAGATTTTTCGTCGCAAATAATCTAAAATTGGCTATCAAACTAAAAGCTGACGGTGTTTATTTATCATCAAAAAACAATGATTTTAAGGCCCTTAACGTAAGAAAAGATAATTTTAGTATCATGGGTTCAGCTCATAATTTGAAAGAGATTAATTTAAAGGAAAAACAAAATTGTAAATATATCCTTCTTTCTAAGTTATTCACTGTAAATTACGATAAAAAATCGCCTACTCTAGGTCTAATAAAATTCAATAAATATGCTCAGTATCGTAAAAACAAGCTTATTCCATTAGGTGGAATTAAGTTATCAAATTTAAATAGCCTTAGGTTTGTAATTTCTGAAGGTTTTGCAGTTTTATCAGAGTTAAAAAAAAAGCCGGTTAAAATAATTAACCGGCTTTTTTAAATTAAGAATAAAAGTTATTAAAACGATGTTTTAATACTTAAAGTTCTTGTGTCGTCATCAGTTCCAGCTGAGTAACCAGCGTTAGCTGTTTTTGCGTCTTGGAATCCAAGAGTTAAACCACCTACTGTGTAAGCTAAGTTTATAGCTTCAGATTCTTGCTCAGTGTTTGTACCATCGTTATTGTGTTGATGCGACTCGTACAAGTTGTAAGAAATTGCAAAGTCATCGTTTACAGCGTAAGCGATACCTATAACATCATCTTTGTAGAATGTTTTAGTTCCGTCAGCTGTTGCAACTGGTGCATAAGCTTTCTTTTGGTAACCAACTGAAAGAGGTCCTAATGGCATTACTACTGCCACAGTACCACCTTCTTTTGCTTGGTAAGTATCTGCCATTGCATCACTCTTCTCATAACCTAAAGTAATTTTAGCTCCACCTAGAGGCGAGTCACCAATTACTGGTAAGCCTGATAATGGGATACCAACGTTCATTGATTGTGCAGATTTCACACCAGCATTTTCATTTGCTGATGAACCTTTTTCATTGTTCGTTTTTCCGTCAAGCTTTGGATAGTAACTGTAAGATACAGAAATACCTGAACCTAATAAGTCACCGTTGCTGTATTTTAAGCTCATTGATCCGTCCATACCTGAACCAAAGTCAGTTGAGTATGTTCCTGATCCTGAACCGTTAGCTTCTTCAAAAGCTGATGGTGTAATGTCATCCACTGCATTACCTGAGTCACCGGCATTACCAACTGTGATAGTACCAAAATCTGTAGCTAATGCGTATGTGTGGTCTGCGCCTGAGTCACCTAAGAAAGTTCCATCAGTTGCAAGAGACATTGTTACAGTACCGAAGTCTGTGTCTGTTGAACCACTTAAAGATATGTCTGTATTCATACCTAATGGGTTACCAGTAACATCATCAACTTCTGACTGATATGTAGCTTGCATTGAACCAGATACTGTCAATTCACCTGCTTGCACAGATGTAAATGCAAATAAACCAGCAATTAAAGCTACGATTGTTTTTAGTTGTTTCATATTTACTCCTTATTTAATAATTAAATATAAAGTTTTATATTTAGATCGCTTTTTTAGCTTTTTTTACCTAGAAATTGTTAAATAATGAGCTAAATATCTAGTTTTTTTATTAATTGTGTTATTTTTGCAACAGTTAAAAAGACCACAAAATTTGCGACTTTTAGCGTATTTAAATGATTATTTATATTATATTTTTTAATACAACCATATTAAGATACTTAATTGATGAAAAAATACTTTAATTTCTTAATTGCAATTGTTCTCACTAGTCTGCTTAGTTTATCGTTAAATGGATGCCAAAAATTAAAAGATTTTCATAAACCAGTTGATCTAAGCAAATCTCCTTTGGATCCCGATGAAAGAGCAAGAAGAAACATCGAAGAAGGTAGAGGAATTTCACTGAAAGGACTTGGGAATAAAAAAACGACTTATGAATTCAGCACCTCAAATCCTATGTGGAGAGCGTCTTTAGAAACTTTAGACTTTATTCCTTTAACAACTGTAGATTATTCTGGAGGGATGATTATAACTGATTGGTACTCGGAAGGAAGCGGTAATCAAAATCAATCATTAAAGATTACTGTAAGATTTTTATCTAACGAAGTAAGATCAGAAAGCCTAAAGGTAATAATCCATAAAAAAAATTGTAGCACATCCAATAATTGCTCTACTTCATTATTACCTGAAAACTCAAAAATTAAGATTGAACTACTTTCTGCTATTTTAAAAAAAGCTGCACTTTTAGAGGTTGAAGACAAATCCAAAAAAAAGAAACAGTAAATTAATTTTGTATGGAACGTTACAATTTTTCGAAAGTTGAAAAAAAATGGCAAGCAATAGACTCTGCTACTTCTGTTATAAATAATAAGTCTAAAAAAAAATATTATTGCTTAGAAATGTTTCCTTATCCGTCTGGCAAAATTCATATGGGGCACGTTAGAAACTATACTATTGGAGACGTTATAGCTCGGTACAAATTTATGAATGATTTTAACGTTCTTCACCCAATGGGTTGGGATGCTTTTGGCTTACCAGCTGAAAACGCTTCGAAACTTAATAATCTTCATCCTAGAAAATGGACAAATAAAAATATCGCCACAATGAAAAGACAATTAAAAATGCTTGGTCTTTCGATAAATTGGAATTTGGAAATATCAACTTGCGATAAAGAGTATTACAAGCACCAACAAGAATTATTTATTGATTTCTACAATAAAGGTTTAATTTCCAGAAAAGAAACATATGTCAATTGGGATCCTGTAGAAAAAACTGTTTTAGCTAACGAACAAGTAATTAACGGAAGAGGATGGCGATCAAATTCTCTGGTTGAAAGGAAAAAACTATCTCAGTGGTTTTTTAATATTACTAATTTTTCAGATGATCTACTTGATGACTTGGAGTCACTGCAAGGATGGCCAGAAAAAGTAAAATTAATGCAAAAAAATTGGATTGGAAAATCTTTTGGTTGTGAAATTAATTTTGAGATTAAAAATAGTGAGGATAAAATCAAGGTATTCACAACAAGACCTGACACTATTTTCGGAGCTAGCTTTATTGCTCTTTCTGCAGATCATATAATTAGTAAAAAATTTATTAACTCAAAAGAATTTGTACAATTTAAAAAAGAATGTAATAAAACTGGTACAACTGAAGAAGCATTAGCTAATGCAGAAAAAATTGGTTTTAACTCTGGATTATCTGTAATTCATCCATTTATTAAAGATAAATTATTACCGATTTATTTTGCAAATTTTGTACTGATGGACTATGGTTCTGGAGCAATATTTGGCTGCCCAGCTCATGACCAAAGAGACTTTGAATTTGCTAAAAAATACGATTTAAAAATTTTAAAAGTTGTTTCAGACAAATCAAAAGATGATAAGGAAATTTTAAAAGAAGCATATACTGGGGACGGTAAAATTATTAACTCTGATTTTTTAAATGGGTTAGATGTTCGAAGTGCAAAAGAAAAAATTATAGGAGTGATTGAAGAAAAATCGCTTGGTAAGAAAAAAACTTTATTTAGGTTAAAAGACTGGGGTGTTTCAAGACAAAGATACTGGGGATGCCCAATTCCAATGATTTACCTAGAGGATGGTAGTGTAGCACCCGTTGATAAAAGTGAGTTACCAATTGAATTGCCGGAAGATATTAATCTAAATTCAAATGGAAATCCCTTAGATAATCATCCAACCTGGAAGATAACAACTCAAAAGTCTACAGGAAAAAAAGCAATTCGAGAAACGGATACTTTAGATACTTTTGTTGACTCTTCTTGGTATTTTTTAAGATTTTGCTCACCAAGACACAAAGTTTCTCCGTTTGACGAAAAAAAAATAAACTATTGGATGCCAGTTGATCAATACATTGGTGGAATAGAACATGCCATTCTTCACTTGCTTTATTCTCGTTTTTTTACAAAAGCCATTAAAAAATCTAATAAAGATTTTAAAATAAATGAACCATTTAAAAATTTATTTACACAGGGAATGGTTTGTCATGAGTCTTATAAAGATGCAAATGGTAATTGGTTGTATCCAGATGAAATAGAAAAAATTGACTCAAAAACTGTAATAAAAAAGAGTGATAAATCAAAAGTTACTGTGGGTGCCCCTGAGTCCATGTCTAAATCAAAAAAAAATACTGTTGATCCAGAAACTATGATCGAGCAATTTGGAGCTGACTCCGTTAGATGGTTTATTTTATCTGATAGTCCTCCAGAAAAGGATATACAATGGTCAGATAATGGGGTCGTTTCTGCAAATAAATTTTTGCAAAAAATCTGGAATATCTGTTTTCTAATTTCTAATCGAAAAGAAACACAAGTTGATAAAGATTTAGAAAATAGATTTAATGCTAAGATAAATAATTATGTTTATAAAATCGATAGATCTATAGAAACTTTTAGATTTAATGTTTGTGTCGCTCAAATCTATGAGATTTACAATTATTTTAGAGATCACCTTGACAACGATATTAGAAATAAAACTTTAAGTGATAACTTAATTAAAATTTTAAAACTTATGATACCTTTTGTACCTCATTTAGCTTATGAATGTTTGGATTTATTAAAATGCAGCGACAAAAATAAATGGCCTAACATTAGTGGTGAAGATGAGTTGGAAGAGATAAAAATGGCAGTTCAAGTTAATGGTAAAACCAGAGATATTATTAATATAAAAAGAGATTTAATGGAAAAAGATGTTAATAATTTTATAATTAAAAACTCTAAAGCCAAAAAATATTTAGACGGGAAAAAAACAATGAAAATAATTTTTGTGAAAAATAAAATAATTAATTACATAATTTCAAATTAATGAAACAACTAATTGCTATTTTATTGACTTTAGTTTTAACGAGCTGCGGATTTAAAGTTGTCCAAAAGTCAAGTTTTAACAACTTCAGCATTTCTGACATAATTACAGAGGGAGATAAAAGAATAAATTTTAGTTTAAAAAACAAATTGTCTTCACAGTCAACTGAAAGTGAAAATAAATTAATACAAATCTCATTAAAAACTAACAAAGATAAACAAGTAAAAGAGAGAAATATAAAAAATGAGATCACAAAATACCAAATTAAAATAACAGTAAACGTCACTTGTACAGAAATTTCAAATGGTTCTGGATTTGAGTTTTCTAAGTCAAAATCAGGTGATTATACCGTTTCTAACCAATATTCTAAAACTTTGAGCAATGAAAAGAAATTAGTTGAACTATTAACTGATAATATAGCTGATCAAATTCTTAACGAGTTAAAAACTAAACTTAATGCTTTATAAAAGTTATTTAATTGAGCAAAATTTTAGCACTTTAAAAAGTAATATAACTCTTTTTTATGGTGAAAATTTGGGTTTGAAAAAGGAATTTAAAGATTTAATCAAATTAAATAATAAAAATAAAGAAATAATCAAATTTATCCAAGATCAAATATTGAAAAATGAAAATATACTTTTTAACGAGATAAATAACGTATCATTATTTGAAAAAGAAAAAATAATACTTATCGATAATGTTGACGATAGAATTTTAGAAACACTGAAAGAAATAGAAGATAAATTAAATGATATTAAAATGTACATTTTTTCCGAAGTTTTAGAGAGGAAATCAAAAATAAGAAACTATTTTGAAAAATCAAAAAAATACGGAATAGTTCCCTGTTACCAAGATAACGAAATAGGATTAAAAAAAATTATAAATTATAAACTTAAAGGATATGAAGGATTAACTCCTTACAATGTAAATTTAATATTCGATAATTGTGATTTTGATAGGTCAAAATTATTAAATGAGATAGAAAAAATTAGAATTTTTTTTGATAAAAAAAAAATAGAAACTAATGATTTACAAATGCTACTTAACATTAAATCAAGTGATAATTTTGACTCTTTAAAAGACGAAGCCTTGGCTGGAAATAAAATAAAAACCAACAAATTATTAAGCCAAACAATAATAGAAACTGAAAAAGTTATGTATTATCTAAACTCTATCAACCAAAGATTAGATAAGCTTATTGAAATTTATCAATCTAATGAAAAAAACCTCGTTGGAATAATTGATAATTTGAAACCACCAATATTCTGGAAAGACAAACCTAAAATGATTGAGCAAGCGAAAAAATGGTCATTGGAAAAAACAAAAAAAATGAGAGAAAAGACTTATAATTTTGAAGTTTACATCAAGTCAAATTCGACTGTTAATAAAAATCTTCTAGTTAAAAAACTAATTATAGATATTTGTGAATTAGCTAATGCTTAGTCAATAAATCCGATATCAGCTCAAATTGATCTAGATCTTTATATTCAATTGTAACTTTTCCAGAGTTATTCTTTTTGTTTAAAATATTCACTTTTAATCCTAGAGATCTTTGAATTTTCTCTTGTGCCTTAATAATATTTGCATCTACAAATTTGTCTTTAGAGCTTCCCTTTTTATTTCTTACAAGGTATTCGACTTTTCTTGCACTGTAATTTTTTGTTACAATCTCTTCAGCTATACTTGAGGCGTTTGATATTCCAATTAATGGTCTAGCTTGACCAGATGTTAATGTACCTTCCTCTAGCATTGCTATTACGTCGCTTGGTAAAGTCAAAAGTCTTAAGGTATTGCTTACATGGCTTCTACTTTTGGACATTAACTTTGAAATACTTTCGTGATCGTACTTGAATTCTTCATTCAATCTTTTATAGCCCTTAGCTTCTTCAATCGGATTGAGGTCATCTCGTTGAATATTTTCTACAATAGCAACCTCCAAAGATTCTACGTCGCTTAAATCTAAAATGGTTACTGGAATCTCATGTAAGCCAGCACGCTGCGCAGCTAACCATCTTCTTTCCCCAGCAACTATCTCATACTTTCCTGTTATTTTTTTGTTAGGTCTAACTGCTATTGGCTGAATAATACCATTTTTCCTAATAGAATTCGCTAATTCTTCCAATTTTTCCTCAATGAAATTTTGTCTTGGTTGATATGGATTTCTGCTCAAATCGCTTATAGAGATCATGTTTGATTTACTAGTTTCCTTGAGCTTTTCTGAAGGCTTTTCATCTCCAAATAAAGCTGACAAACCTCGACCTAATCCTTTTTTTCTCATAGATTCAAGCAGCACTTTCTATTGTATTATTTTTCATAAATTCCTTAGCTAATTTAAAGTAAGATTTGCTACCAACACAATTTTTATCATAAACAACACAAGGCAATCCGTGTGAGGGTGCTTCTGACAATCTAACATTTCTTTGAATAACAGTTTCATAAACTTTCTCTTTGAAATAATTTCTCGCTTCCCTGTCTACTTCTGATGATAGTTTGTTCCTTTTATCAAACATAGTTAAAAGAATTCCTCTTATAGAAAGTGTGGGATTAAGATTTTCTTTTATTCTATCTATCGTTTTTACCAACTGAGTAATACCCTCTAATGCAAAAAATTCTGTTTGCAAAGGAACTAGTAGCTCATCTGATGCTACTAAAGACATAATAGTAAGCAAGCTCAATGAAGGAGGACAATCTATAAATATGTTATCATACTTTTTAAGTAATCCTGATTTTTCTGATGAAAGTATTTCTTTTAATACAAATGCTCTTTTAGAGTCGTTTGCAGTTTCAACTTCTAAACCAGATAAGTTTACATGTGATCCTACGATATCTAAATTTTTAATATTAGTTTTTTGTATTGCATGCCCAAGATCAATTTTTTTGATTAACAAATTATAAATATTTTTATTTTCATCTGTATTACTTTTACCAAATCCTGTAGTAGCATTTCCTTGAGGGTCTAAATCAATAACAAGATTTGTTTGACCCAAAATGGACAGTGAAGCAGCTAAATTAATTACCGTTGTAGTTTTACCCACTCCACCCTTTTGATTAATCACCGAAATTGTTGTCGTCATTTTTTAAAATCGACTATAATTATTTTAGAGTCTTTATTTGTAATGCTATTTTCAAGTTTATAATCGTATTTTTCCTTTTTGAAAGCTTTTTTTAAATCTTCCTGTGCGTTTTGACCTTTTAAAATTATTAATTTATGGGACTTTTTAGCGATTTCACGTGAAACTTGTATTATTGCCTCTAATTTCTTGAATGCTCTACTGACTATGTAGTCTGTGTCGATAATTTCATCATAAACATTTCCCCTGAGTTCTATTTCTAATGATAATCGATCAATTATATCCTTCAAAAAGGCTCTTTTAACAGGTGATTTTTCATACAATTTCACGTGAAAGTCCATATTTTTGTTAAATATAGCTAAAATCAAACCTGGGAACCCAGCTCCAGAGCCTAAATCTGACAAGGAACCTTTAGAGAAGTCAATAAATTTTACTAATTGTGCTGAATCAAGAATATGTCTATGCCAAATTACGTTTTCAGTACTTTTAGAGATGAAATTATACTTTTTATTGGCTTTAAGCAATTCAATTATAAAGATTTTTATATCGGATATATTTTTTTCACTAAAATTAAGCTGATGAAGAGTGCTTATAACTTCTTTATCCTGCATTAAGCAGTAGCTTTAAATTTTAGCTTTTTGATGTGAGATAACAAGATTATTATAGCTGCTGGAGTTATACCGTCTATTCTAATTGCCTGTCCTAACGTTTTAGGTCTTATAGATATCAGCTTCGACTTTACTTCGTTTGATAAACCGCTTAAATTTTCATAATTTATATTCTCAGGAATAATAACTGACTCGTCTTTCTTAAAAGATTTAATATCTCGCTCCTGTCTTTTCAAATAACCCATATAGTGAGCATCTGTTACAACCTGTTTTTCTATTGAGTCAGAAAAGGCTGGTATATCAGTAAATATTTGCCTTATTTTTGCCATATTTACTTTTCGTTGACCCATAACTTCCAAACATGATCTTTTAACTCCATCCATAGCAATTTTGATACCATTTTTTTTTGCTTCATTAGGAGTCAGGAATTTCGATTCTAAAAAATTATTGAGTGAAGAAATATTCTTTTTCTTTTTTAAAAATATTTTTTTTCTTTCAGGTCCTACTAAATCTAAATTTATACCAAGCTCGGTTAACCTCTGATCAGCATTATCAGCTCTTAAAGTTAATCTATACTCTGCTCTAGAAGTAAACATACGATAAGGTTCAGAAACACCTTTAGTTATTAGATCATCAATCATCACGCCAATGTAAGAAGTTGATCTATCTAAAATGAATTCAGATTTATTTTTAATTTTTAAAGCGGCATTAATTCCAGCTACCAAACCCTGAGCTGCTGCTTCTTCATAACCAGTGGTACCGTTAATTTGTCCTGCTAAGAATAATGACTTAATTTTTTTAGTTTCTAAGGTAGCATTAAGTTCTCTTGGATCCACATAATCGTACTCTATAGCATAACCTGCTCTTTTCATCTTAACATGCTCTAAACCCTTGATTTTAGCTAATATCTTTAGCTGGATCTCCTCTGGAAGAGATGTAGATATACCATTTGGGTAAATAGTATTGTCCTTTAATCCTTCGGGTTCGAGAAAGATTTGATGCTGTTTTTTTTCTTTAAACTTTACAATTTTATCTTCTATGGACGGACAATAACGCGGTCCTACACCTTTAATGTTTCCCGAATACATTGCACTGCGAGAGATATTATCACTGATGATCTTATGAACTTCGTTATTAGTATAAGTCATTCCACATTTGACTTGTTTGTTATCGATTTTGTTTGTAAGGAAAGAAAAATAAAAATGATCATTATCAGCTGGCTGCATTTCCAAACCATCATAGTTAATTGTGCTACCATCAAGCCTAGGTGGTGTTCCTGTCTTCAATCTTCCTATTTGCATTTTAAATTTTTCTAACTGTTCGCTTAAACCTGTTGATGGATTCTCATCGTACCTACCGGCTGGAATTTGAGTTTCCCCTATATGTATTAATCCATTTAGAAAAGTGCCTGTAGTTAGTATAAGTTCCTTTGTCCTTATTTCTTTGCCACTTTGACATACAAAGCCTATTACTTTGCCATTCTCAAATAAAAATTTAACAACAGGATCTGCTATAATCTCTAAATTTTTATAATTAAGTAGTATTTTTTGCATATGCTCTTTGTAAAGAGCTCTATCTGACTGAGTACGTGGGCCCTGTACTGCTGGACCCCTACTTCTGTTTAATAATCTGAATTGAATACCAGATTTATCAGCTACAACACCCATAACTCCATCTAAAGCATCTATTTCTCTCACAAGATGGCCTTTTCCAAGTCCTCCGATAGCAGGGTTGCAGGACATCTCACCAATAGTCTCTATTTTATGTGTAAAAAGGGCACTATTTACACCCATTCTAGCGGATGCTGCAGCTGCTTCACATCCAGCATGTCCACCCCCTATAACCACTACATCATAGCTTTGTTTAGTCATATGATGAATGTAACGAGGTATATTAGGAATACAAGAGGTATTTTATTTACCTATGCAAAAATCTTTAAATATAGATCCAAGAATTTCCTCAACATCAACCTTACCAACAATACTTCCAAGATGCCTTGTAGCAATTCTTAAATCTTCGGCAGCTAATTCTAAATCTTTATTTTGATCCTTTTTAAGAAAGTTATCTATTTCTTTTAGGCATTCATTAAGTTTAATTCTATGTCTCTCTCTTGTAATTAAAACATTATTATTAGACTTGAATTTTTTACCTAGTTTTTCTTTTATTTTTTTTATCAAACTATCAATATTTTTATTTTCTTTAACTGAAGCTAACACTGTATCTGCATCAAATTTGTGATTTTGCTTATTCTGCACATCTGACTTGTTTAGCAAAACGATTGTATTTTTATTAATCATTTTTTTAATTTCATTATTTATACTTTTTGAAGAATTATCAATTACAACAATATTTAAGTCGGCCTCTTTTGATTTTCCTAATGCTAAAGATATACCTTTTTTTTCAACCTCATTTTGAGCATCTCTTATACCTGCGGTATCAGCTAAAATTACAGGATAACCATCTAAATTTAAATAAGTCTCGATTACATCTCTTGTAGTACCTGCTTCATCTGAAACAATAGCAACATCTCTTTTTGCTATCAAATTTAAAAGAGAGGATTTACCTGCATTAACTTCACCTGTTATAGAAACTCTAAATCCGTCTCTTATTTTCTCTCCTACTTTATTGTCTTCTATTATCTTATGAATATCCTTATGGATTTCTTTAATAGATTTTTGTGCCTCTTTTAAAACTTTTTCTGGTAAATCATCCTCAGCAAAATCTATTTTGGCTTCTATATAGGATAAAGATTTTATTAATTTTTCTCTTAAATCATTGTAATAATTTGAAGCATTACCTTGAACTAATTTAACAGCTTGATCTCTTTGAAGTTCTGTCTCTGCATGAATTAAATCACCAATACTCTCAGCTTTTAGAAGATCAATCTTATCATTTTGAAAAGCTATCTTTGTAAACTCGCCAGGTTCAGCTAGCCTACAGTTATCTTGCTCTGATAATGCCTTTAATAATGCTTTAATAACAGCATTACTTCCATGAACCTGAAACTCAGCTAGATCATCACCTGTATAGCTATTTGGTCCAGGAAACCATAATAATAGAGCCTCTGGATCTATAACATTATCGTTTTTAGGATCATAAAATTTACAAAAGTTAACTTCATTAGACTTTATATTTTTTAACTTAGTCAAATTTTGACAAATCTTAAGAGTTTCCTTTCCTGATATTCTGACAACAGCTATTCCGGAAGGGCCACGTCCCGTTGATAATGCGTATATATTCATCTATAAAAGCCTATTATTAATTTATGTTTCAAATTAACTGGAAATTGAAAGCTTTTCTATACAAAGTTTTCCAATTCTTAAAACTTAAAAAAACTTTTTATTTTATACAAAAGTACATTACAAGAAGATCGAGAGTTAATATCCATGAAATAAATCCTCACTGGAAAAGACACGAAACATCAATTAAAAACAACGGTTGTAAAAATTTACTAGAAATTGGTGCTGGTAAATCTTTAGAACAAAATATTTATTTTTCATATATTTTAAATGGTCAATTAGATCAAACTGTAATTGACATAAGTAAAATGATTGATTTCCAACTTTTTAATGAGGCAAGTAGACAAATCTCAGATTTATTAAACCTTAAATTCAAAGGTAATGTTTCTAATCAGGAAGATATTTTAGATCAATACAACATCAAATATATAGCTCCATGTAAAATAGAAGATTTAAAAGACAAGAAATTTGATATTTGTGTTTCAACAACTACTCTTGAACATTTCACATTAGACGATTTGAAAAACTTTCTAAAAGATGTAAAAAAAAATCTAAATCTAAATGGATTAGTTTCATCTTTAATTGATTATAGCGATCATTATTCTCACACAGACAATAGCATTAATTCACTTAATTTTTTAAAATACGATGAGTCTAATTGGAAGAAGTATAACAATGAATACTTATATCAAAATAGGCTTAGACACCAAGATTATAGGAAATTATTTAATGATTTTAATTATAAAATTCAAAAAGAATATAAAGGTAATGCTCTTAAAAAATTTCAAAATATCTCTAGAAAATTTGATGCAGATAATGATGAAACATTCATATGTTGGGGTTACTATTTAATATCAGTTAATTAATACAATCCTTTATCGGAAATCCTCTTGCTTAAATTAGACAATAATTCAGATTTAGAAACCTGTTTTAAGATTGTTTTTTTTATTGGATCTAAAAATTTATTCTGCTTAAAAAAATTATGTGTTGCATCAATACCTAAACCCATAATCATGTTTTCTGGTTTTCTATTTTTGTAAAAATCATTTAACGCATAACTATTATTTATAGAAATACCAAGATCAAAATAATATTTTAAAATTTCTTTTAATTTTTTAATATCTCTAATTACCAAGTTAAAGCCTTGTCCTGCGATTGGGTGTATAACATGAAGTCCTTCTCCTAAAACTAAAATATTCTTTTCGTGATATTGTCTTTTTAAAACAAGAAATATTGGGTAAGATTGTAAATTACTTAAAATCAAATTCTCTTTTGCATTAAATATCTCTAAAATTTTAATTTTAACTAAATTATTAATTTCTTTTGCATTTTTTTCATAGAAGCTTTTTTTCAGACTCCAAACGAATGAGAAACAATCCTTAGAATAAGGCAAAATAGCTAATGGACCTTCTTTTAAAAAGAATTGGCTTGTATTTAAATTCTTAAATTTATGTTTCACATGTCCAGTTACTGCTATTTCTTTATAATCTTTTTTAATTGATCTTTTTTTAAATAAGTTGTTATAAATTTTTGACTTACCGCCTAAACAAAGAATTATTAATTCAAAGTTTTTAAGTTGCTTGATATCATTTATTTCTTTTCTGATTATATTTACTTTGTTTTTTACTATTTCTTTAAAGAGGAGTTCTTTAATCTTTTGATTTTCAAAAACATACATTAAATTATCTTTTTTTTCATTTAAATTTAGAAAATTAATTTTCTCCTTAGATGACTCATAATAAAGTTCTATATTTTTAGAAGGCCAAAAAAGATTGCTTTTAAAACTCAGAATATTTTCTTTAAAGAATTTAAAATTCGACTCTGAAATTGCAGTTGTTCTTTTATCACGATATTTTAATGTGTTTTTTGCCACTAGACTCACATGTACGCCTGACATTTTACTTATCACAACTGCTGTCATTAAGCCGGAAAGGCCATCGCCTACTATGCATACTCGTTGTTTGTTCATATTAAAAATTTTAACACTTTCATAAAAATGGTAAAAAGTATGTAAATTGATTCGAAATGAATACAAACTTTTTAAATAGTGTAACAAATTTTTTGAAAAAACGAACCTTTGAATTACTAGGTTTAATCTTAGTTTTATCAAGTGTCGCACTTGCAATTGCCTTTACAACATATTCTCCTGAAGATCCTTCATTCATTTATGGAGATAGGAGTTTCGAGATCAAGAATTTTTTTGGGATTTATGGAAGTAGCGTTGCAGATTTTTTATTACAAAGTTTTGGTTTGGCTTCTTTTTTATTATCACTTAATTTTTTATTTTGGGGATTAGATTTAATAATAAAGAAAGAATTAAAAAGAATAATTTTGAAACTATTTTTAGTTGTTGCTTATTTAACTGTTGGAACAGTTTTTATCTATTTAACATTCGATAATTCTTTTTGGTTAATTGATAATGGTAATTCAGGTTTTGTTGGAAAAATAACGTATAATTTTATAAATACTTGGGCTCCGTGGATTGATAATACATATTCAATTTATGGTCTCCTTTTATTAACTATAATTTTTTTTTCAATTTCAGCTGATATAAATTATAAAAAAGTATTCTCAGTAATTATTTCTCTTTTTAGAAGAAAGCCTGCGGAAAATATTGAACCGGATTTTGGCAAAATTAATATTGAAGAGCAGCCACAGACTTTGGAAAAACCACAGCAATCTTTTTCATTTGGCACTGACACAAGCGCTCAAACAGAGCAATTTACTGCTAAAACTAAATATAAATTACCAGATATAAATTATTTAGAAAAAAATTTATCTAAACTTAGTTCTGATGGAAATAAAAATCGTCCTGACGCTGAATTTATGGAAAAAATATTATTAGACTTTGGTATAGACGGAAAAATTAAAACAATTAATAATGGTCCTGTAGTTAGCCTTTATGAATTTGAGCCAGCTCCTGGTGTAAAAGTATCAAAAATAATAAATTTATCTGAGGATCTAGCCAGAAATACTAGTTCAACTTCTACAAGAGTTTCAGTTATTCCAGGAAAAAACACTGTTGGAATTGAAATTCCAAACGAGGAAAGAGAAGGTGTATCTCTAAGAGAAATTATTTCTTATAATAAATTTCAAAATAATGATGTAAGACTTCCTATAGCATTAGGTAAAAGTATTTCAGGAATGCCAATTGTTGGTGATTTAACTTCAATGCCTCATCTTTTAATTGCAGGTACCACTGGTTCAGGAAAGTCTGTTTGTATTAATACTATAATCGTCTCACTGCTTTACAAACTAAGTCCAGATCTTTGTAAATTTATTTTAATCGATCCAAAAATGTTAGAGCTATCTACTTACGAAGGAATACCTCATTTGTTAACTCCGGTTATTACTGATGCTAAGAAAGCTACATCGGCTTTATCATGGACAGTAAAAGAAATGAACAGCAGATATAAATTAATGAGCAAGGTAGGGGTTAGAAACATTGATGGATATAACACTAAGCATAAACTTAAAATGCCTTACATCGTTGTAGTAGTTGACGAAATGTCAGACTTAATGCTTGTAGCTGGAAAAGAAATTGAAAACTACATTCAAAAATTATCTCAAATGGCAAGAGCTGCCGGTATTCATATCATCATGGCTACACAAAGACCAAGCGTTGATGTAATAACAGGTACAATAAAAGCGAATTTCCCAACAAGAATATCTTTTCAAGTTAGTTCCAAGATTGATAGTAGAACAATTTTAGGAGAACAGGGTGCTGAACAATTACTTGGAAAAGGAGACATGTTATTCATGTCATCAGCAAACAGAATAGTTAGAATTCATGGCCCTTACGTTTCTGAACAAGAAATTGAGAAAATTACAAACTCGCTAAGAGCTCAGGGAGAGCCAGATTATATGGAAGAGATTACTTCCCAAGAAACAACTGAAAGCTCATTAACTCCTGTAGGTGAAGGAGATGAAGATGAATTATATAATCAAGCTGTAGAAATTATTAAAGCTGAAGGAAAGGCCTCTACAAGCTTCTTGCAGAGAAAATTACAGATCGGATACAATAGAGCTGCTAGAATTATTGATATGATGGAAGAAAAAGGAATTGTAAGTAAGGCAAATCATGTTGGTAAACGTGAAGTTCTGTAAACAAATATTTTTAATCTCGTTTTTTCTATTAATAACAACGAGTTTATCAGCTAATGAAAAGGATCAAATCGTTGCTCAACTAAATAGCTTAAACACTTTAGAATTTACATTTGATCAATTAATTAATGAAAAAACAGAAAAAGGTAGTTGTCTTTTAGAGTTTCCTGGAAAATTAAAATGCAATTACTTTGATGAAAAGAAAAAAGAATTAGTTATTAATAATAAGAGGTTATCAATAACACAGAAAAGGTACAACAAAACTTATCATTATCCTGTTTCAAAATCACCATTCTTAAATATTTTATATAAAGATAAACTTTTAGAAATTGTGCAATTAGGAGAATTAGAAGTAAATGATCAAATAATTAAGCTTATTTATTTTGGTGACAACGAAATTACAGTTTTTTTTGACAAAAAAAATCTAGATTTGAAAGGATGGGAGATTAAAGATCAATACAACAATAATATAAATTTCTCACTAAACATTTTTGCTAAAAATAACGTTTTTAATAAGGGTACCTTTAAAGTGCCTGAAATAAACTAAGCTACAAAATCAATTTCTTCTTCTTTAAAAATCTCAAAACCTTTAGATTTATAATTTTGTAATGCATGTTTATGGTCTAAACTACAAGTATGAACCCACATTCTTTCAGGATTTTTTCTTGATGCACTTGCAATTGCATGATTTACAAGTGTTGAACCAAGCTTCAAACCTCTGAATTCTTTTAGTACTCCTAGATTTATAAGCTCTACTTCATTTGATCCAGGATGATATTCTTGTTCGTAATATCCTACAAGATCTTCACCTTTTTTAAGAACGTGCGTTTCTAAATTTTTATTCGTAACATACTTTACCCACTCACTATCAGACCAAAGTAATCTGTCTCTCCAATAGTGGTCTACACCTATTTGTTTATAAAAAAATTTATTTAAGTGAAAATTATCTTTGTCATCCAAAATAATTTGAAAATTTTCTGGCAGGTTTAAATCAACTGTTTTTGAAAAATCTTTAATTTCTAAAAAATATCTTTTTACTCTAGAAACCATCAGCTTACCATCTTTCCAATCTTTTCACCTGCGAATATATGATAGTGTAAATGAGGAACTTCCTGACCACCATCACTTCCTATATTAGTTAAAGCTCGATACCCTTTGTCTTTTGCTCCCATTAAGTTTGCGACATGTGTCACGGCTTTATTTAACTCTACAATCTCTTTATCTGATGCTTTGTTGTTGAAATCATTAAGATCTACGTATTCACCTTTAGGAATAACTAAAACATGAACTTTCTTTTGAGGGTTAATATCATGAAAAGCTAAAACATGATCATTTTCATAAACTTTTTTACACGGAATTTCACCTCTTAGAATTTTAGCAAATATATTATTTTTGTCGTAACTCATTTCTGTCTTTTCTTAAGTTCGCTCATCACATCTTCAATTTTTATGTTGTTAGCCTCTAAATAGACCATCAAATGATAAACAACATCAGCAGCTTCGTGTATCTTATTTGAATTTTTTTCAACAGACTCTATTAATTCGCCTATTTCCTCTTTTACTTTTGAAACACTTAAGTTTTTATCGTTCAAAAGTTTATTAGTATAAGACTTATCTGGAGAAGAATTTTTTCTCTCTCTGATTGTTTTAATTAGTTGTTCTAAGTTTTCAAACATTTTATAACCTTACTGATACATTTTTAGAATTCAAATATTCTTTAGCATCTTTGATTTTATATTCTCCATAATGGAAAATAGAAGCCGCTAAAACTGCACTTGCACCGCCTTTAACAATACCATCATATAAGTGATCTAGAGTTCCAACTCCACCTGAAGCTATCACTGGAATATTAGTACTATTTGTGATTGTTTTTAATAAATCAACATCGTAACCAGATTTAGTTCCATCTTTATCCATCGAAGTTAATAAAATTTCTCCAGCTCCATTTTCTTCTACTTTTTTAGCAAACTCAACTGCATCGATACCAGTTTTATTTCTTCCGCCGTGTGTAAATACTTCCCATTTATTATTTGAAACTTTTTTTGCATCGATCGCAACAACAATGCATTGAGATCCAAATTTTTTTGATGCTTCCTTAACGAAGTCTACATTTTTTACAGCAGCAGTATTAATAGAGACTTTATCTGCACCGGCTAACAATAAATCGGTAATATTTTGAATAGTTCTAACTCCACCTCCAACAGTTAAAGGAACGAAACATTCTTTTGCAGTTTTTCTAACAATATCAATAATGGTTTCCCTTTTTTCATTTGAAGCGGTAATATCAAGAAAACAAATCTCGTCAGCGCCACCGTCACTGTAAATTTTAGCTTGTTCTACTGGATCTCCAGCATCTTTTAATTCAACAAAGTTAATACCTTTAACGACTCTTCCATCTTTAACATCAAGGCAAGGTATAATTCTATTTTTAAGCATTAATCTCCTTTGCTAACTCTTCAAGCTTAATATCACCATCGTAAATAGCTTTACCAACGATAATACCTTCAATTTTTTTATTATTTAACTCTTTAGCTTTCTTAACATCGCTTAATGAAGAAACACCTCCTGAAATTACAACAGGGCAATTAGAAAGTTCAGCAATTTTTATAGTCTCGTCTAAGTTAGGGCTAGTTTTCATTCCATCTCTATTAATATCTGTGTAAATAATTCGACTTACTCCATAGTTACTTACTTCTTTAAGAAAATCTGTGGTTTTAATATTAAGATTTTCTTTCCAGCCTGACACAGAAAGATTTCCATCCTTTGCGTCTAGCCCTAAAGCAATTTGACCTTTAAATTTTTCACAGGCCTCTTTTAAAAATTCTTTATTTTTAATCGCACCGCTCCCTAAAATTACTTTCTCAACACCAGTATCAACATATTGTTTGATGCTATCGAGAGATCTAACACCACCACCTATTTCAATCTTCAAATCGTATTTACTTACTATTTCTTTTATAATATCTAAATTTATCGTCTTTCCAGTTAATGCACCATCCAAATCAACAATATGTAAATTTTTAAAGCCATGGTCTTTATATTTACCAGCTTGATCAATGGGTGAAAATTCATATTCAGTTTTGTTTTCAAAGTCTCCTTTGATTAATCTTACGCATTTCTTATCTTTAATATCTATAGCTGGAAATATTTTCATTTTTGATTTTTTTCTTTTCTTTCCTCCAAAGAATAAAAAATAATAAAATAAGTGCTGGTTGTAAAATAACAAATATAATTATGTTTGCTAAGTAATATCCAAATCCATATTCACCAGGCGCACCACCAATTACCTGAAGAATGTAAACACAAAACATAAAAAAATCTGTAATTATTTTTTCAAACATTTTAAATTTTCATAAAATTTTCAATTATTTTTAATCCAATTTTATCACTTTTCTCAGGATGAAATTGTGTTCCAAACAAATTCTCCTTCTCAACTGTACAAACAATCTTTGATGAATAATCTGTTGTAGCTGAAATAACTGATTTATCCATGGGTATAAACTCATAACTATGTACAAAGTACATGTGAGATTTATTTTTAATGTCTTTAAATAGTTTGCTCTCTTTTTGAATATCAATTTCATTCCAACCAATGTGTGGGAGTTTAAATTTTCCTTTTTGATTATCGATTCTTGAAACTTTTCCAGGTATCCAACCTAGTCCTTTAGTTTCTGCTTCTTCATAACCTACATCTGCAAACATTTGTAAACCAACACAAATTCCTAATAAAGGTTTCTTATTTGTCGTCGCAAATTCTTTTAGAGTATCAACTAATCCGTTAATACTATTAAGAGAGTCCACGCAGCTTTTAAACGAACCTTGTCCTGGTAAAACAATTTTGTCACTGGATTTAATTTTTTTAATATCTGAGGTTACTTCTATATTAACTTTACCTTTAGCAACCTCTGTAAAAGAATTTATGACAGAGCTAATATTGCCCGATTGGTAGTCAACAATTGTGACGTTCATCAATTTTAAATAGAGCCTTTTGTCGAAGGTATTGAGTTTTTAATTCTTTTATCAATCGCTAAAGCATCTTTTAATGATCTAGCTAAACCTTTGTAACACGACTCAATCTTGTGATGACTATTTTCACCGTAAATGTTTTCTATGTGTAAAGTAATTCCAGCTGATTGTGAAAAAGCTTGAAACCACTCTTTAAATAATTCTGTGTCCATCTCGCCAAGTTTCTCAACCGGCAAATTTACTTTCCAAATTAAATAAGGTCTATTCGACACATCTATTGAAACTCGGCTTAGAGTTTCATCCATAGGTATCATTGTTGATGCATATCTTGTTATACCTTTTCGGTTACCCGCAGCTTTTTTTATAGCTTCACCTATAGCAATTCCTGTGTCCTCGGTAGTATGGTGTAAGTCAATATGGGTATCACCTTTAGCTTTAACCTCTAAGTCTATTAGAGAGTGCTTTGATAGTTGTTCCAACATGTGATCTAAAAATCCTATTCCAGTTTTAACTTTATACTTTCCCTTTCCGTCTAGATTGACAGCGACAGAAATGCTTGTCTCTTTTGTTTTTCTCGTAATTTTTGCTTTTCTACTCATAAACTATGTCCGATTTACCTTTGATATATATTTAAATCGTTATTTTATCAATAAATCACTATTGAAGATCTTAAATTAATCTCCACATATAACTTCATGAATACAGCTGAAAAATGGCACGGTACTACAATTGTCCTTCTTAGAAAGGGTGGAGAAACTGTTGTAGCAGGTGACGGTCAAGTTAGTCTTGGTAATACAGTTTTAAAAAGCAAGGCCAAAAAAGTTAGGAAAATTGAGAGCAGAGGAGTAATCGCAGGGTTCGCCGGCTCAACCGCGGATGCTCTAACATTATTTGAAAGACTTGAGGCCAAGTTAGAGAAACATGCTGGTAACTTACAAAGAGCAGCTGTTGAGTTAGCAAAAGATTGGAGAAGTGATAAGTTTTTAAGAAGATTGGAAGCATTGATGGCAGTAGCAGATAAAAATCATAGTTTTATTATATCTGGGACTGGAGATGTTTTAGAACCTGAGGATGGAATTATTGGAATAGGTTCTGGTGGTAATTACGCGCTAGCAGCTGCAAAAGTTTTAATTGAAACTGATATGAAAGCTGAGGAGATAGCGAAAAAAGCATTAAAGGTTGCATCAGATATCTGTGTATTTACAAACAATAATGTTACAATGGAAAAAATTTAATGTCTAAATCAAAAAAAGAGACAAATCTTAAATTAGTTAAAGGTTCGAAAGAGGACAGATCAAAAGTTAGTGCTCTTTCGCCTAGAGAAATAGTTTCTGAATTAGATAGATATGTAATTGGTCAGAAAGATGCAAAAAAAGCTGTTGCTGTAGCTTTAAGAAATAGATGGAGAAGGCAGGCACTAACTGATGAAATGAGGGATGAGGTCTTACCTAAAAATATTCTAATGATTGGTCCTACAGGTGTTGGTAAAACTGAAATATCAAGACGTCTTTCAAAATTGGCTGAAGCACCGTTTATAAAGGTTGAGGCAACAAGATTTACTGAAGTTGGATACGTTGGTAGAGACGTAGAACAAATAGTTAGAGACTTAATCGAAATAGCTATTGCAATGGAAAGAGAAAGAAAAAGAAAAGAAGTTAAAGCAAAAGCAGAATTAAAAGCAGAGGAAAAAGTATTAGATGCATTAGTTGGTAATAAAGCAAGTGTTGCCACAAGAGAAAGCTTTAGAAAAAGACTAAGAAATGGTGATCTTGATAATAATGAAATCGAAATAGAAGTTCAGGACTCGAAGTCAGGATTGCAAAGCTTTGAAATACCTGGAATGCCTGGTGGAAACGTAGGAATGGTTAATCTTGGAGATATTTTAGGAAAATCTATGGGAGGAAAAAAAGGTAAAAAGAAAAAAATGTCAGTTAAAGAATCTCACAGTATTTTAGTTGCTCAAGAGTCAGATAAAATGATTGAAGAAGATAAGATAATTAAAGAGGCTAAAAAAGCTACTGAAGAAAACGGAATAGTTTTTTTAGATGAGATTGATAAAGTTTCTGCAAGAAGTGATAGGGTGGGTGGTGATGTTTCAAGAGAAGGAGTACAAAGAGACTTATTGCCATTAATTGAGGGAACAACAGTAAGTACTAAACATGGGCCTATAAAAACTGACCACATTTTATTTATTGCATCAGGTGCCTTCCAATTAGCAAAGCCTTCAGATCTATTACCAGAACTTCAGGGAAGGTTACCAATAAGAGTAGAATTAAATGCTTTAAACGAAGATGATTTTAAAAGAATTCTTAAAGAACCAGATAATAGTTTAATTAAGCAATACAAAGCTCTTTTAAAAACTGAAGATGTCAATCTTGAGTTTTCAGATGACGGAATTGATATGCTTGCAAAAATCTCCGCAGAAGTAAATTCCTCGGTCGAAAATATTGGTGCAAGAAGACTTCACACCATTATAGAAAAAGTATTGGATGATATAAGCTTCAATGCGACTGATAAAGCTGGAGAAACTGTTATTGTCGATAAAAAATTTGTACAAGATAATTTAGGCAATTTAGTTAAGGACACAGATCTATCTAAATTTATATTATAATTTTTTTAATTTAATTAAAATTGCACCTTCTCCACCATCTTTAATATCTGCTTCATTAATAGAAATTATTAAACTATTTAATTCATTGTCAGATTTGATGAAGTCTGGAACAGAATATTTTAATTTTCCAAAATTTTTAGAAACATAAGCATCTTCTTCATTTGTAGAATGGATCCCTTTACCAGTTATTAATAATAACTCTTTGTACTTTTTTTCAACACAATATATGATTACTTCTCTAACTTTACTATTTGCTTGTTCAAGCGTAAAACCGTGAAGATCAAATTTGAATCTCTCTTTTCTGATATATCTTTGAATTTTATTATCTTTATCGTAAATTCCAGAAGGATCTTTAATGTAATCTTCCCAGATTTGTTTATCCTCTTGAGAAAGATCCTTTTTTTTAATCACTGGCTGATGATTTCAGATAAATACCAATTTGGACTTTTATTATTTATATTTTTTGTAAATTTCCAACTATCCGTAACAAATTTGATCTTGTCAGGATTTCCTTCAACGATTTTGTTATCTTTGTCTTTTTTTACAGAAATTACTTCTGCAACAAATTTGACAGTAGCGAATAAATTGTCTTTTATTTTTTCATATTTTTCTACTGAAGACTCTTTTACGCCAATAAAAGTAAACTCTGATTTTATATTTTCTTTTTTTCTTGCCTTGATAGCTTCAGAAAAATTTGTAAACATATTTGGTGAAAGTAAAGATTTTAACTTAATTAAGTCACCTGTAGAAAAAGAAGTTAAAATACTCTCGTAAGCAATTTCCGCTCCCCTTAAAAATTCTTTTTTTTCCTTGCCTTCTAAAACATTCAAGTTTTGCTTTGCTGGCTCAGATTCTTTTTTTGGAATACTAAAATTCTTCTCTGCAAAATTTGGATAGACCTTAGACTCGTGCCCAGTTTTTCTACCTAAAATACTTCTTAGTCGCAAAATTATGAAACCTGCGATCATTCCTAGTAAAATTATATCTAAATATCCAAAACTATTACTCATAATTTGATAAATATACATGAATAATATAATTTTGTATCAGACAAATGAACACATTTTTACTAATTTTTATAGGATTACCCGCTTTAGAAATTTTTTTCATGATTAAAATTGGAGGTAAAATTGGCGCTTTAAACACTGTATCCTTGATATTTTTAACAGCTGTTGTGGGTGTTTTTTTTGCACGGATTCAGGGTATTGAAACACTAAGGTCAGGGTTAATTAATTTGTACCAAAACAAAACGCCAATTTATGAATTAATTTCCGGGGCAACAATTGCATTTGCATCTTTATTATTAGTCTTGCCAGGTTTTTTTACTGATTTGATAGGTTTTTTGTTATTAATCCCTTTTACTAGAAAAATAATATTTAAAATTTTTATAAACAAGAATTTAGTGGAAAGTAAAGATAAAAAAACTAATAAAACTATTGATGGAGAAATAGTTAATAGAGATAAAGATGAGTTATAAAATAATTGGTAAATATATAAGAGATCTCAATTTTAAAATCCCTAATCCTAAGTCTTTTTTTTTACTTTCAAAAGATATATCTAATTACAAAATAAATATTGATATTAAAAGTAATCAAATCAAGCAAAACATTATTGAAATATTGGCTACATTGAATTTAGCACCAATTAAAGATGACTTTGAAAAAATTGAGACTAAAATTGTTTTTGCAACAATTATTGAATTAACAGATGATAAAATCGAAAAAAGTGAAATTGAAAAAATTATTTTAATAAAAGTTCCCTCTCAAATATATCCAGAACTTAGATCGATATTTGTGAGGTTATTTGAAAATTCAGGATTTAAAGACGTCAAAATTAACGAAAGTGTGGACTTTGAAAAATTATATAATATGAAGCGTATTCAATAAAAATTTTTTTTAAGTTCTTTCTTTAAGAATTCTTTATGCATATTTATTTCATCCTCTGAAATTTTAACAATTTCTTTGTTATATTCATTTTTTTTTTCAATATTTTTTTTGGAAGCATTAGATGACAAATTAAATTTTGGCTCTTTAGCGTCCAATAAATTAATATATACTTCTCTTAACAATTCACAATCTAACAATGCATTGTGTTTTAATCTTTTTGACAAGTCAATATTGAACTTTTTACAAAGTGAATCCAGAGAATTGGAAGTGCCTGGAAATTTATTTCTTGCAATCTCTAGAGAGTCGATAACTAACTCATTATCGATAAGTTCTTTTTTTATACCATTCAACTCGCCATTGAGAAAGCCTAAATCAAAAGGTGCATTATGAATTATAATTTTCTTACCTTTGACAAATTTAATAAAATCATCTGCAACTTTGTCAAAAGTTTCTTTATCGCTCAAAAATTCTCTGGAGAAACCGTGAATTTTAAAAGCGGCATCGGGTACATCTCTTTTTGGATTTATAAGTTTATGGAAGACTTTTCCAGTTGGAATCAGTTCTTTTGTTTCAATACAAGCAATTTCAACAATTTTATGCCCCTCTCTAAAAGATAACCCGGTAGTTTCAGTATCTAAAAAAACTTCATTCATGATTATTTAATATATCTAATAATTTTTTTTTCAATATCTTAATATTCTTTTCATTT
>CACFKZ010000006.1 GCA_902566945.1 uncultured Pelagibacteraceae bacterium
TCTGTCCATTTTAGACATAGTTAGAGCATGATGTGTTATAATTATAAATTTTGTATTAGTGATCTTTGTCAAGTCATCAAGTAGTCCACAAAATCTTGTTACATTTGCATCGTCTAAAGGTGCATCTACTTCGTCAAGAACACATATTGGAGATGGGTTTACTAGAAAAACTGCAAAAATTAGTGATAAAGCAGTTAATGCCTGTTCACCACCAGAAAGTAATGTAATTGACTGAAGTCTTTTTCCAGGAGGGGAGACAAACATCTCTAAACCAGCTTCCAGTGGATCATCCGAGTCGACTAGCTCAATTTTTGCTGTACCACCATTAAAGAGTTTTGTATAAACTTCATTAAATTTTCTATTCACCTTTGTGTAGGCATCTAATAATCTTTCTCTACCTTTTTGATTCAATTCTTCAATGCTAGTTTTTAACTTAACTATAGCTGAATAGAGATCAGCTCTATCGTCCTCCATCTTTTTTATTTCAGTTTCATATTTTTTAGTTTCCTCGTCTGCTCTAAGATTTACAGATCCGAGAGATTCTCTTTCTTTTTTTGTATTTTCAATTTTTTTAGTTTGTTCGTCAATTGATGGAAAATTTTGCTCATCTAATGAGCTTAAGTCTGATTGTGGTAATATAGAGGATTCACTATCTATATTTAGCTCATTTTTAAGAGAATATAAAAAATCTTTCTTTCTGTTTTCAATACCCTCAATAGTTGCTTCATTTCTTGCTTTGTTTTCTTTAAGCCCAGTAAGCTTTAATTGAATTTCTCTTAAGTTTTCATTAATTGATCTATATTTTTTTTCAGCTTCAATCAATTCATTTTCAATTTCCTCGTTTCTTTTTTTAATGTTTTCAAGATTTTGTAAATTTTGTCCTTTTGATGTAGCTATCCTTTCAGGGTTTTTCCGATTTTCGCTGATTTCTAATTGAACTTTATTTTTTCTATCATTCAATTCATATATCATTTTTTCCGAATTAGTTTTCAAATTTCGCCAATTCTCTAATTCAACATCGATATTTTTTATTCTTTCTTTTCTTTTAATAGAATCGCTTTCTATAGATTTATTTTTTCCGTATTTTTCTGCATATTCCTCTTGAGAAAGAGTAATTTTTTTGACCAATTTTTTAAGTTCTTTAAAGTTTTCTTTTGATAGCTTTTTATCTTGTTCAATATCTTTCTCAATTTCGTTTAACATTGCATCTAATTGACTCAGCAACTTATCGAGCTCAGCTTTTGATAACTGAAGCTCATTTGAGGAACTTGTTTCTAAATTTAATAATTTATTTTCTGTATTTAAAAGGTCTTCTTTTTCTTTCAAAATTCTTTTTTCATTAAGATCTGCATCTAATGAGATACTTTTTTCTCTTTCCAGATCAGAGTCTACCGTTTTAATTGATTTCTCAAGTTTTTCTTGAAGAGATTTTACTCTCATTTCTTCCTCTGCGAGGTTTGAAATATCTAAATTTAATTTTTGAAGTGAAGCTGCGCTCTCTATTTTTTTATCTCTTAAAGGAGCAAGTTTTTTATTTTCCTCCTCTAGCAAGGTATTATTATGATTATAGTCAATATTTGTTGCACTAATCTCATCGTCTAGCTCGCTTAATTTCTCTTGAATTTGTTTTTTATCTTTTTCTACTTCTCTTATTTTAAGAAAATATAACCCAGCTTCAATTTTTTTAATTTCATTTGAAATTTCCTTATATTTAGTGGCTTCCTCGGCTTGTTTTTTGAGATTATCAAGTTGCTTTTGCTGTTGTTTCTTTAGTTCATCAGCTCTCTTTAAATTGTTTTCAGCTGCATTTAATCTTGTTTCTGCTTCTTGTCTTCTAGCATGAATTCCTGATATTCCTGCAGCTTCCTCAAGAACAGTTTTCCTTTCAATTGGTTTTGCAGTAACTAATTGACCAATTCTGCCTTGACTTATCAATGATGGAGAATGTGCTCCTGTAGAGAGGTCAGCAAAAAAAGTTTGAACGTCTCTTGCTCTCACTTCTTTATCATTAATATAATATTTTGAACCTTTGTCTTTTTCAATTTTTCTTTTGATTGAAATTTCATCAAATTCTTTAAATTGAATAGGACCGTTTTTTTCTCTATTATCTAATAACAAAGCTACTTCAGAAATATTTTTTGAAGGACGATTAGAAGTTCCTGAAAATATTACATCTTCCATTCCTGAACCTCTCATACTTTTTGCAGAGTTTTCACCCATACACCATCTTAGGGCTTCTACAATATTAGATTTTCCGCATCCATTTGGCCCAACTATTCCAGTAAGTCCTTTTTCAATTAATATATTTGTTTTTTCAGAAAAAGATTTGAACCCTGTCATTTCTAAGTTTTTAAATTTCATTTATAAATTTTTCTCTATAGCTTTTTTAAATTGTTTGTAATCAATTTTTCCATCATATTTTTTTTCATTAATAAGTATAGTGGGAGTCGAGTCTATTTTATATTTTTTTTGAGCTTCAATCCTTTGATTTAAAACATTATCTTGCGCTTCCTCACTTTTTAAACACTCATCCATTTTTACATCATCCAAATTTAGCTCTAAGCCAATTTTTTTAATAGATTCATTTATCTTATTTATATCAGATCCAACCGCCCATATTTTTTGTTTTTCATACATTTTTCCTAAAAGTTTTATTTTTGTAATATTATTAACATGACATCTCACTATAATTTCTGCATTTAAAGCTGCTAAATCCAAAGGAAAAGCATGGTGTTCAAATCTAACCTTACCTTTATTAATAAAATCTTTTTCAAGCTTATAAAAAATTTTTGTATGAAAATTTGCACAATGAGGACATGTCAAAGATGAAAACACTTTTACAGTTACTTTCGCATCTGATTGACCAACGCTTAATATGCTCCCTTCAGCTTGAGAGGTAATTAAAATAAAAAATAAAAATACGAACTTATAAATGATATTACTTATTTCTTTCATTGTATGCTTTCAAAAATTTATTAAGCGAATTTTTTAATTGACTGTTATCTACCTTTTGAATTTTTTTTGTTATTTCATCTATATCTTTTATTTTTGGAAATAATTTTTTTTCTTCAATCTTTTCTTGAATAATCTTTAATGTAATATTTGAAATACAATTATATCCGAAAAAACTATTAATTTTATCGGTTATTGTTTTTTTTTCATACTCAATTTCCACCTCTTTTCCATGCACCACATTTAACACTAACGTACCATCTTTCATTTCTTTCCCCATTTTTATCGTGACAGGATAGCAAGCATCAGAAATTTTCTTATGAACAATTCTAGTCCAGTTATCAACTATGTGTGAATAATTATATCCCCCTTTTTTTAAATGTTTCCTCAAGGTTTTAGGAATCGAACTTGAAAAGGGACGAAGTCCTTGTATGAATGTTTGGGATTTATTATTATTTTTACTATGCATTTAATTCCAACTTTATCAAAAAAAATTTTAGCTTGGTATGATAATAGCAAGCGTAAATTGCCATGGCGTGTTGGCAAAAAGTCACCTAAAAAGCTCTATTATCGACTTTTAAGTGAATTTATGTTGCAACAAACTCAAGTAAAAACTGTAATTCCTTATTTTAATAATTTTACAAAAAAATTTAAAACGCTTCGCTCTTTATCAAAAAGCAATGAGAAGGAAATTTTAAAAATGTGGGAAGGCCTAGGTTATTATAGAAGAGCAAGAAATTTATTAGCTTGTTCAAAGGAACTAGTAAATAAATATAATTCACAGCTTCCAAATAAACTTGAGGAATTAAAAAAACTTCCAGGTATTGGAGATTACACAAGCAATGCATTATTAGGACTAGTACATAACAAACCTACTTTAGCATTAGATGGTAATGTAAAAAGGGTGTTTTCAAGAATTTTAAATATAGAAGAAAAAAAAATAAATTTTGATAAATTAATTTATAAAAATAAAGAAAACCTTTTTAATACAAATCGAAACGCCGATTTTGTTGAAGCCTTAATGGAATTTGGTGCAATGAAATGCAAACCAAAAGACCCAAATTGTCTTACATGCTGTTTGAATAATTCTTGTAAGTATTTTAAATCTAATAAAAAAGTAAAAAATCTGAGAAAAAAGATGGTTAAAAATAAAGATTATGATATTTTTTGTTACATAAATAAAAAAAAACAAATTGCTTTAGCTAAAAATAATCAAATTAGTTTTTTAAAAAATTTTAATATGCCAAAAATTAAAGAGTCAAATGACTCAATTAGAATTCAAGATTGGAAATTTCTCAAAAGCTATAAAAACTCTATTTCAAATTTAAGATTAAATATCAAAATATATTACAAATTTTCTAATAAAATTCCTTCATCATACAGCTGGTATTCTTTAGAAAAAAATAAAGAATTTATTCCAAATTTTACAAAAAAAATATTTAGACAAGTTTCAACTTTGTTTTAATGAAAAAAAAATTAGCTATCATAGGTGCAGGTATAGCGGGTTTAACTCTAGCAAATTTTATTAAAAAATATTCAGATCATGAATTTATGGTTTATGAGAGAGAAGAAAGTTTATCTCTTGAGGAAGGTTACGGTATTCAATTAGGAGCTAATGGAGTTAAAATTTTAAATCAAATAAATTTTAACAAAATAAATAATGAAAAAATATTTCATCCAAAAATAATTGATTTTTATAATATCCAAAACGAAAAAATATGCGATTTAAATTTATCCAATTTCAACAGTGCTGAAGCAAAATATACAACCCTTCAAAGATCAACTTTAATTGAATTTTTAAAAGAGGATATTTACACACAACACTTAAGATTTGGAAAAAAAATTAAAGAAGTTTCTGAACTTAAAGATAAAGTTTTAATAAAATTTGATGACAATACAAATGATCTTGTAGATTTTGTTATTGCTGCTGACGGAATATTTTCTAATACTAGATCTTTTTTTGAAAAGAAAAAAATAGAGCCAAAGTTTAAGAAAGCTGTAGCAGTAAGGGTAATATTAAATTCAAGATCTGATTTTAATATTATTGAGGATAATATTAGTCTCATGCTAGGCAGTAACAGTCATATGGTTATTTATCCGATTAATAAAAAAAAAGAGTTAAATATGGTTTGCATAATCAGATGTAAAAAATATGAACCAGATAATGTTAAACAGCTAGTTCAAGAAATTATTTTAAAACAAAACTCTAAATTAAAGAACTTTTTTGACAATGAAATAAAAACATGGCCATTATATTTTTCTCCTAAAATTATTCCTTCTACTAACAAAAAAGTATTTTATATAGGAGACGCTTTTAATGGATTTTTACCAACCCTTGCGCAAGGTGCAGGACAATCTATTGAAAGCGCCTTTGAAATATTTAATTTATTAAAAAATGATAAGCTTGATAAAGATAACGATTATTTTGAGGTTAGATCAAAAAGGGCAAAAATTATAAGAAGTAGATCAAACTTTAATTTCTTTACATTCCATTTTTCAAACTCAATCATGCAAAAAGTAAGAAATATATTTCTTAAGTTTTTAGTAAAGCGCAAATTTTTTGTAAAAAGATATTTAGGTAAAGTTTATTATAATTAGGCTTTATTTTCGGAAATAAATTTTTGTCTTAAGCTATCTATCAAAACAGTAGATCCATTTATATTGCAATGCCAATAAGTCCAACCATTATAGCTTTCAGCACCCATAATTGTTGCTGCCACTTTATGAATAGAACCTTCAGACTCTTTACATTTAATACTTCCATCAGCCATGATTTTAGCATTAATCTTCATTTTTGGATCAAAGAGGGTAGTGCCAGGTTTTAATATTCCTAATTCAACAAGAGAGCCAAAAGGAATTCTTGGTTTTGATTTATTGTTTTCTATAGTATCTAAATATTCATCCTCAATTACCCTAGCTTTTTTTATTCGTTCACTAGCAGCTTTAAAATATTTTTTATCTCTTTCTATTCCAAAATATTTTCTACCTAATTTTTTAGCAACCACCGCTGTTGTTCCAGTGCCTAAAAAAGGATCAAAGATGGCATCACCTTTGTTTGTGGTAGCTAAAATAATTCTATGTAAAAGAGCCTCTGGTTTTTGAGTAGAATGAATTTTTTTCCCATTTTTCTTAAGTCTCTCTTTTCCGTTACAAATAGGTAATGTCCAGTCCGATCTCATCTGCAAGTCATCATTTAAGCATTTTAGCGATTGATAATTAAAAGTATATTTTGATTTTTTATTTTTTGAAGCCCAGATTAGAGTTTCATGTGCATTAGTGAATCGCGTACCTCTAAAATTTGGCATTGGATTATTCTTTCTCCAGATGACATCATTTAGCAACCAGAAATCTAAATTTTGTAAGTGATAACCTAGACGAAAAATATTATGATAAGATCCTATTACCCAAATACTGCCATTATTTTTTAAAATTCTTTTACATTCATTAAGCCAAGCAATGCAGAACTCATCGTAATGTTTGAAACTATTAAATTGATCCCACTTATCATTCACACCATTCACTTTGCTTGCATCAGGCCGAGTTAATTTTTCACCAATCTGCATATTGTATGGAGGGTCAACAAAAACTAAATCAAAGGATTTATCAGGAATCTTTTTTATTTCCTTTAAGCAATCTCCATTAACGATTTGATTAGAAAATTTTAACATTTTTAGATTCAACTCTAAATTGAATCTGTGGTCAAACTATTTTAAAAAAAAATGAGACTTCTTGTGTTTGAGATTCCTAACTCGACAATATCTTGTGTACTGGTTTAAAACTTTTTCTGTGATGCGCAGTCACCCCAAATTTTTTTAAACCTTCCAAATGCGCTTTGGTACCGTATCCGAAATTCCTTTCCCAGGAATAATTTGAAAATTTTTCAGATAATTTTATCATTATCTTATCTCTATAAACTTTTGCAATAATAGAAGCAGCGCTAATAGCTTTTACTTTTTCATCTCCATCTATAATTGTTTTGTATTTTTTAATACCTTCTGGTGCAAAATTCCCGTCAATTAAAGTTATGTCTGGTTTTATTGAAAGTTGATTAAGCGCTCTTTTCATTGAAAGAAGCGAAGCTTGTAAAATATTTAATTTAAGAATTTCTTCTACAGAAGCAATCCCGATAGCGAAATAAGAATTTTCTTTGATGTGCTTTGAAATTTTTTCTCTTTTTTTAAATGAAATTTTTTTTGAATCTTTTAAAAGTTTTAGATTTATACCTTTTTTGAGAACAACAGCTGCAGAAACAACAGGTCCAGCTAGACATCCCCTTCCAACTTCGTCAACACCTGCTGTAATTAATCTTTTCAATTAAATATTAAGGTTAGATTTTTTATCTCTTATCATTTTTAAATCTATCCAAGATAATTTTTTTTGTGCTGGTTGCCTCATTAAAAACGCCGGGTGAAATGTTATTATTACAGAAGTTTTGCAGCTTCCGAATTCTTTTTCTATCCATTTTCCTCTCATTTTCGATATCACTATCTCTTTTCCTATAAGCGCATTCATTGCAGTACTACCTAAGAGAACTAAAATTTTTGGATTAATTATTTCAATATGTTTTGTTATAAAAGGTAGATATCTCTTGATTTCTTCATCTGTTGGTCTTCGGTTTTCAGGTGGTCGGAAATTTACTATATTAGATATATAGACTTTTTTTCTATCTAAATTTATTGATGCTAGCATTTTATCTAATAAAATTCCTGCCCTTCCCACAAAAGGTAAGCCCTCTTCATCTTCATTAGCACCAGGAGCTTCACCTATGAGCATGATTTGTGATTTTGGATTACCATCACAAAATACAACATTTTTTGCAGTTTTTTTTAAATTACAATTTTTTAAATTAATAATTGATCTTTTTAAAGACTCTAAGTTTTTAGCTTTGTCCTCTGATAATCCATAATTGTCTTTTTTATATCTATTGATTGCCTTATTATTGTAAATTAAATTGTAGTTAATAAAATTGTAATATTTAATAAGTTTTATAGAGCTATTTTTTTTTAACATTTATGTATATTTTAAAAAGATACTTAAAGATTACAGAAATCACTATATTTGTCATTGTTTTTATTTTTTTTTCCACACTGCAAGCTAGAAGCCTAGATAAATATAATAAAGCCAATAACATCGCTGGTTATTTTTCAGGAATTGTACTTCTAAACGAGAGCAAATATAGTGAGTCATATAAATACCTTAAATCATTGGACGGCCTTGAAAAAATACATTCTACCTTTTCTCTAAAATATTTATATTCCTTAATCAATTCTGGAAATTTCAACGAAGCATATAATTTTTCAAAAAAATTGGAGAAAGAAAATAAAAAAAATTTCGAAAGCGATCTTGTAATTGGTATTTATTATTTTAAAAATTCCAATTTTGAAACATCAAAAAAATATTTCGCAAGTGCTATAAATAGAAAATCTAGATCGATGTTAGATAGCTATATGGCTAGTACTCTTTTTCTTTGGTCAAACATGAATAGCGAAAGACCAGAAGTCTCTATATCAAATCTTGATAAGTTAGATGATAGATTTGAAAATTTAAAAAGAATTCAGAATGTTTTTTTAAATTGTTTTTACAAAAATTCAAACACAGAAATTTTATTTAAAGATTTATTAATTGATAAAAAAACTGATTTTTCTAGGTATAATTATTTTTATGCAAAATACCTAAGCAGCATTGGAAAAATTGAAAAGGCAAAGAAAATTTTAAAAGAGTCTTTAATCAAACATCCAAGAAATTTATTACTAAATCAATACTTAGTTGATTTAGAAAATTCAAAAAATAGTTTTAATTTTAGTTGTGAAAATGAAAAAGATGTAGTTGCAGAGTTAATGTACATTGCTGCTAATGCTTTATCATCTCAATCAATTTATCCTTCATCTAATTTCTACTTAAATTTAACGAAATATTTAAATAAAGATTTTCATGCTTACGATACTTTGCTGGCAGAAAATATGTATAAAATTAATGACTTTAAAAATTCAAAAAAAATTTATAAAAAATTAACTTACCATGGAGATACTTTAAGCTGGTATTCAAATAAACAAATAGCAAGAATTTTAATAAAAGAAGAAAAAAAAACAGATGCCCTTAATATTTTGAAAGACTCATATAACAAAGTTACTAGTAAAGGTATTTATGAAACTTTTGATTATGCAGAATTTTTAAAAAATAATGAGGAATTTGAAAAATCAATTATTTATTATTCTCAAATTTTAAATAATATAAATAGCAATCACCCCCTTTATCCAGATGTGACTGACGGAAGAGGAGTTGCTTATGAGAGAATAGGTAAATGGGATAAAGCCGAAAAAGATCTTTTAGCATCACTTGAGGCAAGCCCAGATCAAGCTTACGTGATAAATTATCTTGCTTATTCTTGGATTGAGCAAGGTATAAAAATTGAAAAATCTCTAGAAATGCTAGAGAAAGCAAACAAGTTAAGATCAAACGATCCATATATAATAGACTCACTTGGTTGGGCTTTATTCAAATTGAAAAGATTTAAAGAGTCGAAAGATTACCTTCAACTAGCAGTAAAACTAATGCCCGCTGACCCTATAGTTAACGACCATTACGGTGACGTTCTTTGGAAAAACGGAAAAGAATTACAAGCTCGATATTATTGGAGCTACGTTTTAGGTCTTGAGGAGACCGAAAAAGATTTAAAAGATTTGGTGCAACAAAAATTAATAAAAGGCCTTTGAAATGGCACTTAAGTCTTTTGCAAAAATTAATCTTACTTTGAATGTAAATAAAAAAACAAAAAATGGTTTACACGAAATTCAATCAATTTACTGCTTAGTAAACAAATTTGATACGATTTATATAAAAAAAAACCAAGATAAAAACTATGATAATATATCTTTTACAGGAACTTATTCAAAATATATTGATCGCTCTAAAAATTCTGTTAAAGCGATTCTGGATATACTAAGAAATAACAAATTAATCTCTAATTATTACAATATAAAGATAAATAAAAGAATCCCAGTCTTTGGAGGGTTAGGAGGCGGAACTAGTAATGCGGCGATAATTTTTCAGCATTTAATTAAAAAAAAGATAAAAAAAGATTTACTTCAAAAAATTTCATCAAAAATTGGATCAGACTTTTTTCTCTTTTTTTACAACCAAGGATTTTTAAAAGATCTATCCACTGTCACAAAATTTGACCAATATTACCAATTAAATTTTTTGCTGATTTATCCAAAGATAAAATGTTCTACAATGAAAATTTATTCAAAAGTAAAAAAATATTCCAAAAAAGAAAGAGTTAAAATTGAAAGCTTAAAATCAAAGAAAAAATTTATAGACCACATAATAAAATCCAATAATGATTTACAATCCATTGTTGAAAAAGAACACCCAATTATTCGTAGTTTACTCTTGGATATTTACAAAACCAAGGGGTGTTTTTTATCAAGAATGTCAGGATCTGGTTCGGTTTGTTACGGTTTATTTAATAACAATCGAAGTTCAAAAGCCGCACTTAAAAAGTTAAGAAAAAAATACCCTAAATTTTCATTTTCAATCGCAAAAACTATTTAAATTTATTTAATTATGATATATCAGTCATCATAAATGGGGCATAGCCAAGCGGTAAGGCAGCGGTTTTTGATACCGCCATCCTAGGTTCGAATCCTAGTGCCCCAGCCAATGATTTATGCTCAGTTTAAGTTTAAACTTCATCGAAAAAATAAAAAGTACTTTTTTTCCATTCTATAAAAACAAAGAATTAAGATTTATTTTTAAAAAATTGGAAGATGGATACTCTGAAGACAAAACAGCTGTGAGATTTGTAGGTGGCTGTGTGAGAAAATATCTTTCTAGGGAAAAGATAGATGATATTGATGCAGCAACTATTCTTACATCAGAACAAATCAAGGAAAAATTGAAAAACACTAATCTAAAAATAATTGATACAGGTATTAAACATGGAACAGTTACTATATTATCAGATACTATAAAGATTGAGCTAACAACACTTCGAAAAGACCTTAAAAGCGACGGAAGGCATGCAGAAATTGAATACACAGACGACTGGCATTTAGACTCCGAGAGAAGAGATTTTACTATGAATGCAATTTATATGGATATTAATGGTAAAATTTTTGATCCTCAAAATGGAACCATTGATCTAAAAAATAAGAATGTGAAGTTTATAGGCGATCCACAAAAAAGGATTGAAGAAGATTATTTAAGAATAATAAGATTTATAAGATTCAAAGTAATGTACGATATCCAAGTAGAAAAAACTACAATTGATACTGTTAAACATAATTTAATCGGAATTAAAAAAATTTCTAAAGAAAGAATTTTAGACGAGCTACTTAAGATTTTGGAACTCCAAAGTTTTTTTAAAATAAACGAAAGCGAACATTTAAAAGAAATCTTTTTAATGATTTTCCCTGAGTTTTTATATTTAAACAGATTAGAAAGATTAAAGAAAATATGTAAATATTACAATATAAACAAAGAACTTTTACTAGCAGTTTTGCTTATTGATGATAAAAATAATGACGAATATTTTTCACATAAATATAATGTTTCAAGCAAGATTAAAGAGACTTTAAAGAACTTATCTAGCAATCTTATAAAAGTTAAAAAAAATAAGAATTTTTTTGATAAAGACTTAATTAGAAATATTTATTTTTATGGTAAAGAGCATTTAATAAGTTTAAGTATAATTAATTTTTCAATAAATTCTAAAATTAAAATAGATGAGTTTTCAAAAACTTTGAATTTAGTATTAAAATCTAACATTCCAAAGCTTCATGTAAATGGGGAATATCTCAAGAAAAATGGAATGAAAGAAGGGGAGTCTTTAGGAAAAGTTTTAAAAAAAATTGAGAGTGAGTGGGTAAATAATAATTTTGAAATATCTAATGAGAGAATTAAAGATTTAATTAAAAATTATTCTTTGTAGATTTTAAATATATTCAACTTTTACTATTTCAAAATTTCTTTCCCCAGAAGGGGTATTTACACTTATCATTTCACCCTCGTTCTTACCGATCAAAGCTTTTCCTATTGGACTTTTAAAAAAAATTAAGTTTTTCTTTATATCCGCCTCATCTTGTCCTACAAGTCTATAAGTAATATCTTTATTATTATCTAAATCTTGAACTTTTACTGTTGAACCAAAAATAACTTTTCCATCATTATCAATTTTTGTTACATCGATAACATTAGCTCTTGCTATCAAATCATTAATCGCAATTACACGACTTTCAATCAAAGCCTGTTGTTCTTTTGCGGCATGGTATTCAGCATTTTCTTTCAAGTCACCATGAGATCTTGCTTCAGCAATTGCTTCAACAATTTTTGGTCTTTGAATATTTTTTAAGTCTTCTAATTCATTTTTTAAATTTTGAAGGCCATTTAAAGTTATAGGTTCTTTTTCCATAATTATTTCCACTTAGCTTCAGGTGGTAGAGACATTAAAATTGAGTCTACGTTTCCTCCTGAATTCAAGCCGAACTTAGTTCCTCTATCATATAAAAGGTTAAACTCAATGTATCTTCCACGTTTAATAAACTGTTTTTCTTTTTCTTTTTTTGTCCATCTAGTCTTTTTTTTACGATTAATAATTTGTTGAGAGATATTTATAAAAGTTAAACCAAGCTCTCTTACAAATTTAAAATTTTTATACCAGTCTCTCATTTCATAATCAAAAAATATGCCTCCTATTCCCCTAGCTTCTTTTCTATGCGGTAAATAAAAATAATTATCACACCATTTTTTATATTTCTTATAATTTTTTTTATTTTGCTTACAAATTTTTTTTAATTTATCATGAATAATTTTTTTCTCTTTATTGTCATTAAAACTTGGCGTGGCATCCATTCCACCACCAAACCATTCTTTTGAAGTAACAATAAATCTCGTATTAAAATGAAGAGCAGGCATTTTTGGATTTCTCATGTGAGCAACGACTGATACACCAGAGGCCCAATACTTACCATTTTTTCCAGCTCCCAAAATATTTTTTCTAAATTGTTTAGGAAAAATTCCTGAAACTGTAGATTTGTTAACTCCAACTTTATCAAATATTTTTCCTCCTGATAAAATATATGATGTTCCTCCACCTTCCTTTTTATTTTTTTTGTTCCAATCTCTTCTTTTAAACTTAAATTTACTACCTTCTATTACTTCAAATTCTTTGCAGATTTGACTTTGTAAATATGAAAACCAACTATCTGTAATTTTTTTTCTAAAATCAGATTTATTCATTTAAAATTTTTATAATAAATTATTTTGCCTCAATGCTTCAGAGGCAATGATTGCAACGCTCATCCCTACATTGAGTGATCTAGTTTTTTTGTTCATTGGAATTTTTACTTTATTTTTTATAGTTTTATGTAAGTTTTCTGGCACACCGGAGCTTTCTCTTCCAAATAAAAGCATGTCATTCTTTTCGAATTTAAAATTATGATATAATTGTTTAGCCTTTGTTGTCATCAGAATTATTCTAGATTTTTTATATTTTTCTAAAAAGGTTTCGTAGTCATTATATCTAGAAATCCTACTTAAACCCATATAATCCATAACCACTCTTTTAAATCTCTTATCACTTAGATTAAACCCACACGGCTCGATTATGTGTACATTCAAGTTTAAACACGCACTTAATCTAATAATCGCAGCTGTATTTTGAGGGATATCAGGTTTATAAAGAACTATGTGCATTAATTGAGCTTAATTTATGTGTCATTCTGACCCTAGAATTTTTTATGATATGGTTTTATTTAATAATTACATTATAAGCACTTACATAAATGAGCAAAGAAGAAAAAAAAGTTAATAGAAGAGATTTTTTATTTACTGCGAGTTATACAGTTGGTGCTGTTGGAATAGGTGCAGTTATCTGGCCAATGATCGATCAAATGAACCCAGATAAAGCTCAACAAGCCCTGGCAACTACAGAAGTGGACATAAGCAGTATTGAACCAGGCAAATCAATCACTGTATTATGGAGAGGAAAACCAGTTTTTTTAAAAAGAAGGACTCCAGAGGAAATCGCTGAGGCTAGAGCAGTCAACTTGGACGATTTGCCCGATCCTCAAAAAGATGAGGAAAGAGTAAAAGAGGGTAAAGATGAATGGTTAGTAATGTTAGGAGTCTGTACTCATCTTGGATGTGTTCCTTTAAAAGATAAAGGGGATTACAACGGATGGTTCTGTCCTTGTCACGGTTCTCATTATGATGTTTCAGGGAGAATTAGAAAAGGTCCAGCACCTACTAACATGGAAATACCAAAATTTGAATTTGTAGACAATAATACAATAAAAATAGGATAAAAAAAATGAGCGAACACGAATATACACCAAAGTCCAAAGCAGGTAAATGGTTCAACGATAGACTACCACTACTAACTCTTGGAGCACACCTTACAGATTATCCTACTCCAAAAAATTTAAACTATTGGTGGACATTTGGAGGAATTTTAACTTTTTGCTTAATCACTCAAATAGTTACAGGAATAGTTTTGGCTATGCATTACGTAGCACATGCAGATTTAGCTTTCGCAAGTGTAGAACATATTATGAGAGACGTAAATTATGGTTGGTTAATCAGATATATCCATAGTAATGGTGCATCCATGTTTTTTCTAGCAGTTTACATCCACATTTTTAGATCTTTATTTTATGGTTCCTACAAATCACCTAGAGAAGTGATTTGGATTATAGGTCTTTTAATTTATTTATTAATGATGGCAGCAGCTTTTATGGGTTATGTATTGCCTTGGGGTCAAATGAGTTTTTGGGGAGCAACCGTAATAACAAATTTATTTAGTGCAATTCCATTAGTTGGAGATAGTATCACTACTTGGTTATGGGGTGCCTATTCAGTTGATAATCCAACTTTAAACAGATTTTTTAGCTTACATTATTTAATCCCATTTTTAATTTTAGGTTTAGTAGTTTTACATATTTGGGCTTTACATGTTCCAGGTAATAACAACCCTGTAGGAATTGACATAAAGAAACCATCTAAAGATACAGTTCCTTTTCATCCTTATATAACAATTAAGGATGCTTTTGCTCTTTTAGTTTTTATGATTATTTTTGCAGGTTTCGTTTTCTTTACGCCTAATGTCTTAGGACATTCGGACAATTATATTCCAGCTAATCCCTTAGTAACTCCTGCTCACATTGTTCCAGAGTGGTATCTGTTACCGTTTTATGCAATTTTAAGATCTGTGCCAGATAAATTAGGTGGTGTAATTTTAATGTTCAGTGCAATTTTTATTTTGTTTGTTTTACCTTGGTTAGACACATCAAAAGTTAGATCAGCTGTTTTTAGACCGATCTATAGACAATTTTTTTGGATATTAGTAATAGACGTTTTAATGCTTGGTTATGTTGGCGCGATGCCAGCTGAAGGAATTTATTTAGTATTAGCCAGAGTAGGCACTATTTATTACTTCCTACATTTTATAGTAGTCATGCCTGTTGTCGGTTATTTAGAGAAAACCGATCCAATTCCTATGAGTATCTCTGAGCCAGTATTAACCGGGGTAGCAGAACCATCTATAGCTAGGAAGGTTAATGATAAAATCTAGTTTAAGATTTGTTTTTTTAACCTTTTTATTATACATCTCATTTAAACCTTTAAATAGCGCCGAAATGGTTGATCCAATTAAAGTGAATTGGAGCTTTAAAGGTTTAACAGGAACTTTTGATAGAGCATCATTGCAAAGAGGTTTTCAAGTTTATAAAGAAGTTTGCGCTTCCTGCCACTCAATGCAATACCTCAGCTACAGAAATCTAGGGGAACCTGGTGGACCCGAGTTTTCAGAACAAGAAGTGAAAGCCATAGCAGCTAGTTTTGAGATAGAGGATGGGCCAGACTCTCAGGGTGAAATGTTTACTAGACCTGGCAGACCATCAGATAAATTCAAGAGCCCATACCCGAATGTTCAAGCAGCAACAGCCGCGAACGGTGGAGCGTACCCACCTGATATGTCAGTTTTAGTTAAAGCAAGAAAAGGTGGAGCAAACTATATTTATTCAGTGCTAGTTGGTTATGAAGATCCACCACCAGGTGTAGACCTAGATGATGGTGTTTATTACAATAAGTTCATGGTTGGTAATAAAATTAAAATGCCAAATAATTTAATGGATGGTCTAGTCGAATATGCGGATGGAACAAAGTCAACAGTTGACCAAATGGCTAAAGATGTAACAACTTTTTTAGCATGGGCGGCTGAACCTGAACTTGAGGAAAGACACAAAACTGGAGTAAAGGTGATTATTTATTTGGTACTTTTGACAATCTTAGTTTACCTAAGTATGAAGAAAATATGGTCAAGGGTTGACACGGAAGTATAAAACATCTCCATCTTTCACAATATAATCTTTACCTTCGATTCTTAATTTACCATTTTCCTTACATTTTTCAGCACTGCCAAATTTAATAAAATCTTCACATGAAACCGCCTCAGCTCTGATAAAATTTTTTTCAAAGTCTGTATGAATCACACCCGCAGCTTTTGGTGCAGGTGTATTTTTCCTAACAGTCCAAGCTCTACTTTCTTCTGGTCCAGATGTAAAAAAAGTTTCCAATTCTAATAAATCATAACCTTCTTTGATAAGTTTATTAAGACCAGTTTTGTTCAACCCTATATCTTGCATAAAAGTTTCTTTCTCATTTTTATCTAGACCAGAAAGTTGATCTTCTATATCTGCACAAATATTAATAATTTTTTCATTAGGATACTTATTTTTTATCTGCTCGGTATGAGAATTACCTTTAGTCAAATTCTCTTCGTCAACATTGCAAACTATAATTTTTGGTTTTATACTCAGTAAACCTAAATTAGATAGAAATTTCTCCTCTTCTATATTTTTAATTTTTATCTCTCCACCTTTAGAAAGAGTTGAAAAATTTTCTTCTAAAATCATTTTTTCTTTTTCATTTAGCAATTTTTTTTTACCCTTTTCCAGTTTTTTTTGAATGATATCTAAATCCGAGAGAATTATTTCAGTCTTAATTGTTTCTAAGTCTTCTGCTGGGTTAATATTTGGATTTACGTGTGTAATCTTTTCAGAATCAAAACATCTAACTAAATGTAAAATAGAATCAACTTCTCTTATATGTGATAAAAATTTATTACCTAAACCTTCTCCTTTAGAAGCTCCTTTGACTAAACCAGCAATATCAACAAATGTTATATTAGTATAAATTTTTTTTTTTGATTTCGATAGTTCGGTTAATTTATCAAGTCTTTCATCGATTACATCAACAACGCCTACATTTGGATCAATTGTACAAAATGGGAAATTGGCTGCCTCAGCATTTTTAGATGCTGTAAGAGCATTGAATAAAGTTGACTTACCAACGTTTGGTAGCCCAACTATTCCACATTTAAATCCCATTCAAATTTTGATTAACTTTACTTGAAAATAAATCTATTTTTTTATCAATTAATGTTGGTATTTGTCTTACAATATTTTCTGTGATTTCTTTAATTTTTTCTTCTTCATCTTCTTTAAAGTCATCTAAAACGTGATTGTTAACCTTCTTTTTTTGTTTTGGATGACCTATACCAATTCTTACCCTTGAGTAATCTTTCCCAATAAATTTATCAATAGACTCTATCCCATTGTGACCAGCACTACTTCCGCCAAATTTTGCTTTTACTTTACCAAAATCTATATCCATATCATCATGAAAAACTATTACGTCTTTAGCATCTATTTTAAAATAATCGATTAGTTCCTTAATAGCTGTTCCAGAATTATTCATAAACGTCAGAGGTTTTATGGCGTAAATTTTTTTCTCCTCAATATTACCAGTGGTGAGAAGGCCTTTAAATTTTGGTTTTTGTTTTGAAAGTTTAAAATGTAAGTTAATTGCGTCGATTATTTTGAAACCTATATTATGTCTTGTGTTTGTATAATTTGAACCTGGGTTTCCCAAACCAACGAGTAAAAGCATATCAATTATTTCTTATCAGCAGGTTTTTTTTCAGCAGGTTTTTTTTCTTCAGACTTTTTATCAGAAGCTCCATCTTTTCCTTTTTCATCTTTCTTGGCTGCTTCACCCTCTTTAGCTGCTTCGGCACCCTCTGCCGGTGCTTCACCTTCTGCTCCCTCTGCTGCTGTTTCTTCTGCTGGTTTTTCTGGTTCTTTAATTACTGTAGGAGCCGCTACAGTAGCTACTACGAAATCACGATCTGTTATCGTCGGAATGACACTTTCTGGAAGCTTTACTGAAGAAATTTTTATACTTGTGCCTATGTCGGTTCCAGCTAAGTCAACTATAATTTCATCTGGTATAGTTTCAGCTGGACATTTTAACTCAACCTTTCTTCTGACAATGTTTAAAACACCACCTCTTTTCAAACCTGGTGAGTCAGGATGATTTATAAATTTTACTGGAATTTCCAAAATTATTTTTTTACCTGAAACTATTCTCATAAAATCTATATGTATTGGCTCTTCAGAAACTACATTAAAGGCTACATCTCTCGGTATTACTTTTTCTTTTTTTCCATCTATATCAAGTTCCAAAACTTTAGATAAAAAAGTATCTGAGTTTATAATCATGGAAATTTCTTTTTTGTTTACTGATATATTTTGATTTGGATCTTTACCTCCGTATAGAATTGCAGGTATAGACCCACTTTCTCTTAATTTATTGTTCGAGCCTGCTGAAGTATTGTTTCTTTTTGTTGCTTTTAAGTCACTCATAATTTTATTGAAAAGGGTATATAACCTATGATCTTAATCAAAACAAGTATTAATTAAACAAATCTGAAACCGAATTTGAATTAGCTATCCTTTTTATTGCTTCTGACATTAATGAAGAAACAGATAAAACCTCAATTTTGTTGTTATTATTAATTTTTTTTGAATTATCAATTGTATCAGTTACAATTAATTTCTTTATCTTTGAATTTTGAATTTTTTTTGCCGCATCTCCGCTCAGAACCCCATGAGAAATAAAAACATAAACCTCATTAGCTCCATTTTTCTTTAGTGCGTTCACAGCATTTACTATTGTACCTCCACTATCAATTATATCATCAACTATTATGCAAGTTTTGTCTTTTACATCTCCCAGGATATTCATAACTTCAGATTTTCCTGGTGCAGGTCTTCTTTTGTCGATGATACCAAGATCAGCTTTAATTCTATTAGCTAAATCTCTTGTTCTTGCAACTCCACCAACATCTGGTGAAACACAAATTAATTTTTTGCTAGAAAGTTTTTTTTTTATATATTTTGCAAATAAAGGTGCTGTATATAAATTATCAACCGGCATATCAAAAAAACCTTGGATTTGACCAGCATGCAAATCAACAGTCACAACTCTTGTTGCTCCAGCATTAGTGATTAGATTAGCCATTACTTTTGCTGATATTGAAGTCCTAGGTGCAACCTTTCTATCTTGTCTCGCGTAACCAAAATAAGGGATAACAGCAGTAATTGTTTTAGCTGAAGATCTTTTTAGAGCATCTATAACTAACAACAACTCCATAACATTGTCATTAGCAGGATGAGATGTAGATTGAATTACGAAAACACTATTACCTCTGATGTTTTCATTAATTTCAATATAAATTTCTCCGTCTGCAAATCTTCTAATATTTGTATTAATTAATTTTAGCTTTAAATTTTTGGCAATGCTCTTACTGAGTTTTAAGTTACTTGTTCCAGATAAGATTTTCATGAAATAAGACCATGTATACAATTATTTAAGATTATTATCAAATTAATTAAATTAAGCTTATAGAGGAAAGGCATCTACCATAATCCTTTTCCATTAATTGAGAAGACCTCCTATAGCTATAAAAATTCTTTTTTTCCACATAAGTGTCACGATTCACATGATCGACTTTCACATTTTGCTCAGAAAGCTTATCTTCTACAAATTTTCTAAGATTAAATAATTTTTTTCCATTTTTTTTATTTGAAAAGTATAGAATATTTTTTTTAGACTTTTTTATAAATTTTTTATAAAAAAGAAAATCCACCTCATAGCTTTTCCTGCCTATACAAGGACCAATGCTAGCATAAAGTTTGTTTTTTGAATTGAGTTTTTTAATCTTTTTTATTGTATTCTCTATAATACCCTTGAAAGCTCCTTTCCAGCCAGCATGAATACATCCTATGATTTTACTTTTTTTATCATAAATCAAAATAGGGGCACAGTCCGCGGTCACTACACATAATGCAATGCCTTTTAATTTCGTTATCATTGCATCTGAATAAATCACTTTTCTATGATTATTTTTTTTTATTTCCACAACTTTTTTGCTATGTGTTTGGTACATCATAATCAACCTATCATTTCTTATGTTCATTTTTTTGGATACAAAACTAAGGTTCTTTAAAACGTTTTTCTTGCTGTCTCCAGACCCTCTTCCGCAATTTAACCCTGCATAAATACCTTTTGAGAAACCGCCTTTTCTTGAAAAAAAGTAATGATTTATCTCATTAAATTTTTTTAATTTACTTGAACGAAACATCAATTAAATCCAAAAATTTTTTTGTCTTTACTATTGTAAGCTAAAATTACCTTAAACAAATTTCCCATAGATTTAGAACTTAATAATCTTTTTAATCTAAAGTACAAATTAGATTGATCACTGAATTTCATTTTTTTTGCAATTATTTGAGCTCTTTGAATGATGCCCATGTTTTCTAAAAATTCTTTTTGTGTGATAGTCTTTTTTACTTTTATATTATTTTTTTCAAAAAATTCTTTTAAAAGAGAAAAGTTAACATGTGAAGTTATATCAGCTTTCCCTAAGTTATCCATAATATCATTTTTTTTATGATTAATTACTGATTGTAAAGTATTTTGATTGTTTGGTTTTATATATCCATAATCAATTATTAATAAAAACCCTTCAGATCTTGAAATTCTTTTTATAATATTTTTTAGTATTTTCAAACCCGATTTGGGAAATTCAATAAACCTCAAATTTTTTAATGTTTTAAATGACTCAATTATTTTGATGTCTACTTTGGAGGCTTTCACAAATTTTTCTTTTATCTTTAAATTTTTTTCTAAAATATAATATTTTTCTAATAAAGAATTATTTTTTCTTTTAAATTGTTTAATTGGAATTGCATCAAAAAATTCGTTGGCAAAAAATATTACAGGACCTTTTTTAATTCCATCAAAATTTGAAATCCATTTCACTTTATTATTATTAATATTATTTTTTTGTTTTTTTTTTAAAAAATTGCTTATTTCATATAAATAAATATTTATTGTATTATTAAATTCTGGAAATCTATTAAAAACATCTATTAAAACTTTTGTTAAACTTCCATCACCAGGACCTAGTTCAATGAAATTTAGATTTTTTGGTTTACCGATTGCTTCCCAAGTAGAAATTACCCAAATAGCTATCATTTCTGAAAAAAGTCTAGAAATATTTGGTGCAGTTATATAATCTCCACGTCTTCCAAAAGGTTGTTTTGAGTTATAGTATCCAATTTTCTTATCGAATAAAACATTTTTAAAAAATTCGTCTGCTGGTAGATTTTGAGAATTTTTAAAAAATTTTAAATTAGATTTCATTTTTTTTTTTCAAAAAATTAAATATTATCAAACCAAATAAAATCATTATTAAGCTTAATAAAGTTCCCATACTAAATGTATTAAAAAGATATCCAATATGGATATCAGGTTCTCTAAAAAACTCTGAGAACACTCTAAAAACACCATAAAAAATTAAAAAAACATAAGAACAAGTTCCAGTTATGTAATTATTTTTATTGATCACTATTCTTAAAATTACAAATAATATCAATCCTTCCAACAATGCTTCATATAACTGTGATGGATGTCTTGGCATCATATCTATACTTGGAAAAATTACACTCCAAGGAACATTACTAATTTTACCAACTAACTCGCCATTAATAAAATTTGCAATACGTCCCAAAAAAATACCTATTGGAGATACACAGGCAATTATATCTAATAAAAATAGAGCTGATAAATTTTTCTTAATAGAGAATACATATGTTCCTAATACGATTCCTATCAAAGCTCCATGAAAGGACATCCCTCCCTCCCAAATTTTAAAAATATCAATTGGACTCGAAATAAAGAATACAGGATTATAAAAAATTACGTAGCCCAATCTTCCTCCAATAATTATAGAAAAAATTATGTATGTAATTAGGTCGTCAAAATCTTTAGAATTAAATTTTTCACTTTTTATTGAAAACCTACTTTTTATTAGTTTCTTGCCGTACCACCAGCCAAAGAAAATTCCAAAAATATAAGCTAACGAGTACCATCTAATAGCTATAAATCCAAAATCAATGAGCACCGGGTCTAAATTGTGAGTAAACATGATACTTTATATCATATTTGAAATTATTAAGCCTATCAAATAAGATAAGATATGAGCAATTCAGAGAAAATTTTAAAAACAATATCTAATTTATTAGAAAATGGTATTTTGACTTCAAAAGATTTACAGAAAGAAATTTCAACTGATTTCAAATTTCAAAAAGATAAAATAATTAATAAACTTCAGCTTGTTTCAAGAGAAGAATTTGAAGTACTAAAAAAAATCGTACAAAAACAAGACAAGATAATAAAAAAACTTGAAAATAAAAAAACTAATAGGGTAAAGAAATCTTGACTGACAAACCGTTCATTTTACTTTTGCCCATTTGAATATTACCACCATGAGAATTAATTACATCTTCAACAATAGCTAGGCCCAAACCGACCCCAGATTTATTTAAACTTCTACTTTTATCTAGTCTAAAAAATGGTTTAAAAACATTTTTATACTGATCTTCAGGGATTCCTGGCCCATCATCTTCAATGAAAACAAAGATACGATTATTACTTTTTTGAACTTTGACATTAACACTTTTGCCATAAGTCAAGCCATTTTGTATTACATTTTGAAAAGATCTTTTTAGAGCACCTGGTCGTCCTTTAAAATTAATATCATTTTCACATTCTATTTGAAGATTTTTATTATTAATCAAATTTTTTATTTCATTGAATAAGCTATTTAGATCAATTTGATGAGTATTTTCCGTTACCTGATTTTTTGCAAACTGAAGATAGTCATTTAGCATTTTTTCCATTTCATCTATATCTTTTGACATTTTTTCGGTTAAGTCTTTTTGTTTTATCATTGCTAGTTGAAGTTTAAGTCGAGTTAGTGGTGTTCTTAAATCATGACTTATTCCTGATAGCATCTCTGATCTTTGATTTAGATGTCGATTTATCCTTTTGGCCATTCTGTCAAATTCATAAGCAGCTTTTCTAATTTCTTGAGACCCTGATGGACTAAAGTCGTTAACGTAGTCTCCTTTTCCGAATCTTTCAGCTGCTTTGGCTAACCTTACTAAAGGTTTTGTTTGATTTTTTAAAAATATTAAAGCTATTATTATTAAAACAACCGAAGGTAAAGTTGTCCATAAAACAAATAATCTAACTGATGAAGTTGTAACCATTTCTTTTGGAACCAAAAATTCAATAATTTCATTTTCAGATCTTATTTTTATTTCTACTGCATTTTTAAATTTTGAAGTGCTAAACCAGTAATTATTATTTCCAAAAGTTGATTTTAGCTCTCGTCTCAACGACCTGTCCATTGGACTAAATCTTCTTTCACCAGTTGAATTTGGAAAATCTTCTTTAACTATACCTATCTCAAAGTTAAAATTATTTTTGTAACTATCTGTTAAAAAATCCAAATTTTTTTTGTCATTTTGATAAACATCTTGAACAGCCTTAAGTTGTGCAACTAGAGATCTAGTAATGTTTTTATTAGCTTTAATCCATATACTGTCATAAAAAACGATTGTTATGATTAATTGTAATAATATTGTTGGAGCTGCAACAATAATCAAAGCTCTATAAAATAATCTTTTTGGTAAAATAATTTTTAAAAATTTGTTAAATCCAGAGAACATAACCTGATCCTCTAATTGTTTGTAAATATTTAGGTTTTTTTGGTTCCTTTTCGATTTTTTGTCTCAATCTTGTAATCATCACATCTACTGATCTTTCTTGATTAATACCTGAAATTCTTCCCATATCCTCTCTAGAAAATGTTTTTCCAGGATTGGCCAACATCTCTAAAAGAACTTTTTTTTCTGTAGGATTAATTCGCTTACGTTTTCCGTCTAAGTTTATTAACATTTTATTTAAATCTATTTCTGCAGATCCAATAAAATGTTTTATGTTCAAATCTATTTTATTTTTAGATTTTATAATATTTTTTATTCTTAGTAACAATTCCTTTGGTTCAAATGGCTTTCCTAAATAATCATCAGCTCCTAGTTCAAGGCCTAAAATTCTATTTTCAACCTCACTTTTAGCAGTTAGGAGTATAATAGGTATATTGAAACTCTTTTTAATTTCTTTTGTAAGGTCGTACCCACTCTGACCGGGCATCATTACATCTAGGATAATAATATCAAATTTAAAATATTTAATTTTGGTTTTTGCTTCATCCGCATTTTCTGCTGTTGATACAAAATAACTATTTGTAGATAAGTAATCTTTTAATAAAGATCTAATTCGATCATCATCATCAACTACTAAGATATGTAAATTATTATTTTCCATTTATAATCTTTTTTAAAACGTTTTTAAATTTTATAACAGAGTCAGAACTTGAGTTTTTGAGAGCGTTAAAAATTCTTTTTTTTTGAGAATTATAAACCTCTTCAAAGAAAATTCTTCCTTCTTTATCTAAAAATAAATTTTTTTTTCTCGTATCTTCTTCATCTTGAATTTGTTTTATCATTTTTGATTTTAATAAATCTCTTAAAACTCTATTCAAACTTTGCTTTGTAATCTTTAATCTAAATATTAATTCTCCTAAATTTATTCCTGGATTTTGCTCTATAAGATTTAAAGCTCGCAAGTGAGCAGCTCCAAAAAATTTCTTTGATAAAATTTCCTTCGGATCAGAGAAGCTTTCTCTATAAGCATAATAGAGAAGCTGTATAAACTCTTTAATTTGTTCATCTTTAAGATAGAGTAAATCTTTCATAATGGTAAGTTATATTGACTTATCCTAAATAGGAATATACTTTTTTAAAAATAAAAAATCTATATATTTACATTAGATGGAAAGTATACCTTACGACAAGAGATCAGGAAAAATTTGGTTCAACGGTAATACAGTTGAATGGAAGGATGCAAATATCCACATTTTGAATCATGGTCTGCATTACGCTAGTTGTGTTTTTGAAGGAGAAAGAGTTTACGATGGTGAAATTTTTAGGTTAGAAGAGCACACTGAAAGACTTTTTTACTCAGCAAAAAGAATGGGAATAAAAGTTCCTTACTCTCAAAAAGAAATAAATGATGCTTGTAAAAATATTGTTAATGTTCAAAAAGTCAAAAATGGATATGTCAGACCTTTAATTTGGAGAGGAAGTGAAATGATGGCTATCTCTGCTCAAAAAAATAAAATTCATGTTGCTATTGCCACTTGGGAATGGGGATCTTATTTTGATCCAAAACTAAAATTAAAGGGTATCAAATTAAATATTTCTAGCTGGAGGAGACCTGCCCCTAACACAATTCCTTGGGATACTAAAGCTGCAGGGTTGTACATGATATGTACATTATCTAAACATGAGGCAGAGGCGCAAGGATTTACAGATTCTTTGATGCTTGATCATGAGGGAAATATTGCAGAGGCAACGGGGGCGAATGTATTTTTTAAAAGTGAATCCGGAGAATTACACACTCCAATTCCAGATTCTTTCTTAGATGGAATTACAAGGCGTGAAGTAATAAAAATTGCGAAAGCAAAAGGAATTAAAGTAGTTGAAAGAAAAATAAAACCTGAAGAAATGAAAAATTTTGTAGGTTGTTTTTTAACAGGAACTGCTGCAGAGGTTACTCCAGTTTCACAAATAAATGATTACGAATTTAAAGTGTGTAATGTTATTTCAGGTTTAAATGACTCCTACCAAAACCTTGTAAGAAAAGATACTGCTGCTTAGGTTTTTTCAGCAATAATTAAAACGGACCAAGCTAGTTTTCTAAATATTCTAAATTTAAATAAATATTGATCCAATCCTTTAAGAATTTTAAAAAATTTAGAGTCTTTAGGATTTTTATAAAAAGGAAAAAAAACAAGTGTAAAAAAACCGTAATATTTAATTTCCATTTTTGAAAATTTTTTATTTATGTTATCAAAATCTTCTTTTAGAAGTGGATGTTCGTCTTTAGATCTAGAACCAGGAGTAAGGTATCTATAAAAATTAATAAATGGATTTGTACCTAATGGCTCAATAAATAATAACCTTCCACCTGGTTTTAATACCCTAGATATTTCATTTAAACATTGATTTATCTGTAGGTGATGTAAAATTCCAGTTCCATAAACTAGATCAAATTCGTTTTCACCAAATTTTGTTTTTTCACAATTATCAACTTTTAATTCCAAATAATCTTTATGACTTCCAATATTGCTGCGAGCTTTTTCAATTGAAACATCAGAAATATCAATACCTACGATTTTTTTTGGTTCAAACTCAATAACCTTTTTCAAAGAGCTTCCAGTACCACAACCATAGTCAAGAACTTTAGCATTTTTTGAAAAAATTTTTAATTTATTAAAAAAATCTTCTGTTAAATTGTAAAGTGCTTTATAAAAAATATTTTCAAATCTACCTTTAGGCTTTGATTGTAGATCATTGTGAAAAATTTTTTCTCTTATATTTTTTTCAGTTAAACTCATTTTTAGTTCTTTGTATCTTCATTAATTGCATGATCAATTCCTTTTCTTATATAATCATAACCAGTATACAATGTAAGAAAAGATGATAGCCATAAGAGTATAATTCCGACTGTTTGAGCATTATAATCTTGAAAATTAAAGATTTTATTTCCACTTTCACCGGTTAAAAGTATTGCAATCGAAGTCATTTGAATAAATGTTTTTAATTTTGACAAACTTGTTACTTGCATCGTTATTTTTCCTTTTGCCAAAAATTCCCTTAAACCAGATATAAGAATTTCTCTAGTTAGTATTATAATTGCTGCTATTACTTCATAATTTTTAATTGTTCCATTCATCACAAGTAAAATTAATGCCGCTGCAACTAAGATCTTGTCTGCTATTGGATCTAAAAGCTCTCCAAGTTTTGACTCTTCTTTAAATAACCTTGCTAACAAGCCATCTAAATAATCAGTAAAACTTGCTAAAACAAATAAAAAGAATGGTATTAAATCCCCAAACAAACCTGGAATAAAGAAAGTGAAAACAAATATTGGTACAATGATTATTCGACCAATGGTTAAAATATTTGGTATTTTTAATATCATTTATTCGTGAAAATAATCATATATTTTCTTTGCAATATTGTCTTCTATTCCATCGACTGATTTTAAATCATCAAAACTTGCTGATTCCACTGCTCGTGCAGACCCAAAATGATTAAGTAATGCTCTTTTTCTTTGTTTTCCTATTCCTTGAATTTGGTCTAGTAAAGACTTACTGAGGTTTTTCTTTCTTTTAGCCCTATGAGTGCTAATTGCAAATCTGTGAGCTTCATCCCTTAGTCTTTGAATAAAAAATAACAGTGGATCATTTTTTTGTAAAATATGCTCTTTATTTTTGTAATAGATTTTCTCTTCCCCAGCATTTCTTCTTTTACCTTTGGCTACTGCTAAAATTGGTAAGTCATGCAATCCTAGTTCATTAAGAACCTCTCTAGATACAGAATATTGTCCTTTTCCACCGTCTATTATTATTAAATCTGGCAGTGACAAAGAGCCAGATTTTTCCTTTATAGCTTTAGAAAATCTTCTAAATAAAACTTCTTTCATCATACCATAGTCATCATTTTTTACTTTTTCATCTTTAATATTGAATTTCCTGTATCTTTTCTTAACAAAACCTTCATTACCGAAACAAATTAATGATCCGACAGAGTCAGTCCCCTGAATGTGGCTATTATCGTAAACTTCTATCAATTCTATATTGTTATTAATATTAAATTTAGATGCTAATTCTTCGATGAGATTATTGTTAGTATCAGATTGTACGAGTTTTTGTTTTAAAGATTGTTTTGCATTTTTCTCTGCAAGACTAGAAATATTTATCTCATTTTTACTTTTTGCTAGTTTAATAATAATATCTTTTTTATCCTTCTCTGAGAATGTTTTTTCAATAAGCTTTTTATCTTTGACTTCACAATTAGTTAATATCAGCCTAGGAATAGTTTTGTTTTCATAAAATTGCGATATAAAAGAACTTATTATATCTTCTACACTGTCATCTGGATCATGTTTCGGGTAGAAAGCCTGATTGCCCCAGTTTTGTTTTGACCTGAAAAAAAACACTTGTACACATGTTTTTCCTGTCTCTTTATATATACTGACAACATCAGCTTCTGTTAAATTTGTTTGATTTATTTTTTGAGAGGTTTGTATTTGAGTTAATGCTTTTATTCTATCCCTAGCTATTGCTGCTCTCTCATAATCCAATTCTTTACTAGCTTTTTCCATTTCTTTCGATAAGTTTTTCTGAATTCTTCTAGATTTACCCGAAATAAAATCAATAGCGTCTGCAACTGATGAAACGTATTCTTTTTCATTTATGTGTCCAACACATGGAGCAGAGCATCTTTTAATTTGGTATAAGATACAAGGTCTCTCTCTATTTTTGAAAACAGTGTCATCACAGACTCTCAAAAGAAAAATTTTTTGTAAAATTTTTATTGTCCAATTAGCAGAACCAATTGATGCGAATGGACCAAAATAATATCCTGTTTTTGATTTTTTCCCTCTTAACTTTGTAAGTTGTGGCCACTTATCTTTATTACCAATGTAAATATAAGGAAAAGATTTGTCATCTCGCAAAAGTATGTTGTATCGAGGTTTATGTTTTTTTATTAAATTTGCCTCCAATAGTAGAGCCTCACTTTCATTACTTGTAGTAGTAGTTTCAAGATTATGCGTAAGAGAAAGCATTCTCTCAGTTCTAATAGGAAGATTAGACTCAGTGACATAACTTTTGAGCCTATTTGGGATATTTTTAGCTTTACCAATATATAGAATTTCACCAGTGGAACTAATCATTTTGTAAACACCGGGGTTTTTTGGTACTAGCGGTATTTTTTCTTTAATTACTTTTTTTCCTAACTCTAAACTATTAATCATACTTTTGATTTTGATACCTCAATGCCAACAGATTTGGTTTTCTTTAAGATATCTAACTTTTCTATCTTAAGATTAATTTTTTTTACAAGTTTATTTCTAAATATCATATTAAAAATATTTTCTGCTAAGTCTTCAAGTAACTCGTGATGTTTTAGGTAAGTAATTTTCTCAATTTTACTAACAATTTCCTCATAATTAAGTATTGAATTCAAATCTTTGTTATTTGGTGTCACATATGGATTTGTCAAAATTTCAATATTAAATTTTACTCTTTGTCTCTTTTTTTTCTCAAAATTGTGTATTCCTATTGAAATATTTAAGATTAAATCTTTTATAATTACTTTTCTTTTATATTTAAATTTTTCTTTTTTCTTAAATTTAATTATTTTCATTCTTTTGTATTAATAATATCTGGTGTTTGCCATGCCAGTCTTTGCCCACTATCAACATTTATTATCTCTCCTGTTATATTTTTATTTTCAATAAGAAACTTTACTCCATTACATATATTTTCTAAATCTACTTTTTTTTTCAAGAGCGTGGATTTCCATTGTTTTTTGAAATGCTTCTCAGATTGTCTTTTGTTTTTTAATGTTGGTCCGGGTGAAATACCATTCACTCTAATTTTAGGCGCTAATTTCATAGCTGATGTTTTTGTAAAAGTGGCCAACGAAGATTTACTTAGAGTGTAAGAGAAAAAAAAAGGAGTTAATTTTTCAACTCTTTGATCAATAATATTAATGATACATCCCTCTTTATTTTTAATTAATCTTTTAAAATTTTGTGTCATTATTGCTGGTGCTTTTAAGTTGATATTCATATGTTTTGTAAAGGATTTTTCAGAAAAATTTTCAAGATTATCGTTTTCAAAAACAGATGCATTATTAATTAAACAATCTAATCCTTTCAAAGTTTTATAAGCTTTTTTTATTAAAGTTTGAGTTTGTTTAAGATTATTTAAATCAGCTTTAAATAAGTATGCTTCAGCCCCTAATTCCTCTAGTTCTTTTTTTAATTTTAAAGCGCTACTTTTAGATTTGTTAAAGTGAATACCTATTTTTGTTTCAAAGCTAACTAAACTTTTAGCGATTGCAGACCCTATTCTAGTAGCTCCACCAGTGATTATTATTTTTTTGGCTTCCATTTTTTTATTGCTTTTCTTGGTTTTGTGCCAGGCATGCCCATAGTCGATCTTCCTTTTGGATAAACTTTACTTTTCAAATTATATTGAGATATTTTAGGATTCAAAGTTATTTCAAGTTCACTAGCTTCTAGTTTTCTAATTTCATCTCTTAGTTTAGCAGCCTCTTCAAATTCTAAATTAGATGCAGCTTCCTTCATTTTTCTATTTAAAGCTTTAAGATGTTTTTTTAAGTTTCCACCTACGTTTGAACCTTCACTGATTTTAACGTAATCTTTTTCATAAACAGACTCTAAAATATCACTTATCTCTTTTTTAACTGTCTCAGCAGTTATCCCATTTTTCTTATTATATTCTAATTGTATATTTCTCCTTCTATCTGTTTCCTTAATTGCATTTTCAATGCTCTTCGTGACTTTATCAGCATATAAAATTACTTTACCATCAACATTTCGCGCTGCTCTTCCAATTGTTTGAATTAAAGAAGTTTCAGATCTTAAAAATCCCTCTTTATCAGCATCTAAAATTGCTACTAAAGCACATTCGGGAATATCTAATCCCTCTCTCAACAAATTAATTCCTACAAGAATATCAAACACCCCCATCCTTAAATCTCTTATGATCTCTATTCTTTCAAGAGTATCAATATCAGAGTGCATATATCTTACTTTAATTCCATTTTCGTGAAGGTACTCAGTTAGATCTTCAGCCATTTTTTTTGTCAACGTTGTAGCAAGAACTCTATATCCTTTTTTAACAATCTCTTTTGCCTCGTGCATAAGATCGTCAACTTGAGTTTTGGCTGGCCTTATTTCAACCGGTGGGTCTATTAAACCTGTTGGCCTAATGACTTGGTCAATATATTTATTGTTTGTTTGTTTTAGTTCCCAAGGTCCTGGGGTAGCAGAGACAAAAACAGTTTGTGTTCTCATTAAATCCCACTCTTCAAATTTTAAAGGTCTATTATCCATACATGAAGGGAGTCTAAATCCATATTCGGCTAACGTACTTTTTCTTGTACGGTCACCTTTATACATTCCATTTAATTGTGGGACTGTCACGTGGCTTTCGTCTACAAATATAATTGCATTATCTGGAAAATACTCAAATAGAGTAGGAGGAGGTTCACCAGCTTTTCTTCCTGATAAAAATCTTGAATAATTTTCTATCCCTGCACAAGTTCCAGTAGCTTCAATCATTTCTAGATCAAACTTTGTTCGTTCTCTTAATCTTTGTTCTTCTAAAAGTTTATTATTTTCCCTATGTTTTTTTAAAGTCTCAGCTAACTCAGATTTAATTTGCCTGATTGCTTGCTCGATTGTAGGTTTAGGAGTTATATAATGACTATTAGCGTAAACTTTTATAATTGAGTAATCATTTGTCTTATCTCCAGTAAGCGGGTCAAATTCCTCAATTTTTTCCAATTTATTTAAATTAAAACTTATTCTCCAAGCTCTATCTTCTAAGTGTGATGGAAAGATTTCTAAATTTTCTCCTCTTACCCTAAAAGTCCCTCTAAAAAAATTTTGATCATTTCTTTTGTACTGTAAGTTTATAAACGCTCTAATTAAATCGTCTCTCTCGTACTCATAATTTTTTTTTAAAGTAATAGTCATTTTTGAGTATGCCTCTACAGAACCTAAACCATAAATACATGATACACTCGCAACAATAATCACATCATCTCTTTCCAACAAAGATCTCGTTGCCGAGTGCCTCATACGATCAATTTGCTCATTTATTGAAGCCTCTTTTTCAATATAAGTATCAGATCTCGGAACGTATGCTTCTGGAGTATAGTAATCGTAATATGATACAAAATATTCTACAGCATTATCAGGAAAAAAACTTTTAAACTCCCCGTACAATTGAGCAGCTAAAGTTTTATTTGGTGCTAGAATTAGAGCTGGTCTATTAGCCTTTTCAATAACTTTTGCCATTGTAAACGTTTTACCTGATCCAGTGACCCCTAAAAGCACTTGTTCTTGTTTGTTATCTTTTAAGTTTTTTAATATTTGTTTTATGGCTTCTGGTTGGTCACCGCTAGGTTGAAAATCACTTTTGATTTTAAAGTTAATACCTCCCTCTAACTTCTTAATTTTTTTTGAGTTATTAACTTCTAGATCAGCTAATTTTTCTTGATAAGTATTTTGCATTTTGTGTTAATAATAAATTAATTATATTATAAATTTCAATGAGCATAGTTTCCAATAGTTTAAAACGTATAAAACCGTCGCCTACAATAGCGGTTACCTCAAAAGCAAGGGAAATGAGAGCTTCCGGGAAGGATATTATAGGTTTAGGAGCTGGAGAGCCTGATTTTGATACTCCAAACAATATTAAAGAAGCAGCAATAGAAGCGATTAGAAAAGGGGACACAAAATATACTGCAGTGGATGGAACTCCAGCTCTAAAAAAAGCTATCCAAGCCAAATTTTCCAGAGAAAATAATTTATCATACGAGCTTGATCAAATTTCAGTTGGAACTGGTGGAAAGCAAGTTTTATATAACGCTTTTATGGCAACAATAAATAAAGGTGACGAGGTAATTATTCCGGCTCCTTATTGGGTTTCTTACCCCGATATTGTTCTTTTAGCTGGGGGAAAACCCAAAATAATAAAGTGCGATGAAAAAAATAATTTTAAATTAACACCAGAAAAATTAACAAAAGCAGTCTCAAAGAAAACAAAGTGGATAATTATAAACTCTCCATCTAATCCTACAGGATCTGGTTATACAAAAGATGAGATAATAGCTTTATCGAAGATTTTATTAAAATTTAAAAATTTATATATTTTAAGCGATGATATTTACGAACATATTACTTATGACAATTTTAAATTTTTTACAATTGCGCAAATTGAAAAATTAAAAAGCAGAACTCTAACCATGAATGGAGTGAGTAAATCTTACTCAATGACTGGTTGGAGAATAGGTTATGCTGCAGGTCCAAAAGAAATAATTAAAGCGATGGCTAAAATCCAATCTCAATCGACTAGTAATCCTACATCCATAAGTCAAGCAGCTGCAGTCGAAGCTTTAAATGGAACACAGGACTTTATTTCAGAAAGATCAAATTCTTTTAAAGAAAGAAGAAATTTTGTTGTTGATAGTTTAAATAGCATAAAAGGTATAAGCTGTTTAAGTCCCGAAGGAGCTTTTTATGTTTTTCCAAACTGTAAAAAATTACTAAACAAGAAAACAAAACTTAAAACAGATAAAGATTTTGTAGAAAAACTGTTAGAAAAAGCTGAGGTAGCTGTGGTTCAAGGTTCTGCTTTTGGTTTAGATGGTTACTTTAGGATTTCTTACGCTACCTCAATGGAAAATTTGAAAAAAGCAATGAAAAGAATTAAAACTTTTTGTGATAGCCTTAATTAGACTCAGAAAGATATTTTTCAGCTTCAAGTGCTGACATACAACCCATTCCAGCAGCAGTAACAGCTTGTCTAAAAATTTTATCCTTTACATCTCCTGCAGCAAAAACTCCTGGAATATTTGTTTCAGTAGAGTCAGGTTTTGTAATTAAATAACCCTCTTTATCCATTTTAAGTTGATCTTTAAATAAAGAGGTTGCTGGATCATGACCTATAGCAATAAATAAACCATCAACTTTAAGATCTTTAACTTTATTATCTTTTACATTTTTAATTTTTAATGCATTAACAGTTTTCGGCTCTTTAGTGCCAATAACATCTTCAACTACTGAATCCCAAATAATTTTTATTTTATTATTAGAGTTCAATTTTGCTTGAAGCATTTTTTCTGCCCTAAGTTCGTTTCTCCTATGTATCAAATAAACCTTTGAAGCAAATTTAGTGAGGAACATTGCTTCCTCAACAGCAGCATTTCCTCCACCAACTACAGCTACTTCTTTTTCTTTAAAAAAAAATCCGTCACAAGTAGCACATGCCGAAACACCAAATCCTCTAAACTCTTGCTCAGATTTTAGATTTAGCCATCTTGCTTGTGCTCCTGTTGAAATTATAAAACTATCTGCAGTGTAAATCTGACCACTATCACCTTTTGCTGTAAAAGGTTTTTTTGTTAAGTCTACTTTGCTAATATGATCTTGTATCATCTCTGTTCCCACGGCTTCTGCTTGGCCTTTCATTTCATCCATTAGCCATGGTCCTTGAATCACTTTTGAGTACCCAGGGTAATTCTCAACATCTGTAGTTGTAGTTAGTTGTCCTCCAGGTTGAGAACCATGAATAAGTATTGGTTTAAGCATAGCTCTAGCCGCATAAATAGCTGCTGTATATCCAGCAGGTCCGGATCCAAGAATTAACACTTTTGTATGTTTTGTTGATTTATTATTCATTTAGTAAAGGTATATAATAACTAATGTTAGAATTAAAAGCACTTCTTTTAACGCAAGGTATGCACGGCATGGTTAGTCAAGTAGAGGGATTAGCTAAAGCTTTGGGTCTAAGTTATAAACACCAGAAAATTGAACTAAAATCTTTTTGGAATTTTATTCCGCCAAAAATCAGCCCAATATCAGAAAAATTGGTAAAAAATAAATTCGTTTGTGATTGTAAAGTTATTATATCTTGTGGAAGAAAAAGCGTGATATCGTCAATAGCTTTAAAAAAAAGACTAGGTAATCAAATTTTCAATATTCATATTCAAGATCCTAAAGTTTCTTTTGAACACTTTGATCTTATAATAAGTCCAGAACACGATAATTTAAAAGGAGAAAATATAATAAATACAACAGGAGCTATTCACTATCTAAATAAAAAAGAAATAAACGATAACTCAAAATATCTTGGAATTGAGAAAGATAAGAGAAGACAACTAGTTGCATTTATAATTGGAGGACCGAATAAATATTACAAATATTCAGAAAAACAAATTCATGAACTTTTTAACAAGGTTAAGACTTTATTTACTCCAGATAAATTTAAAATTATTGTTGTTCCTTCTTACAGAACCCCTGAAAATATTTTAAAAATAGCATTTAACACCTTTAGTATTAATCATCACGTGGTAAAAAGTATTGATAAAAAAGCTTATCTTTCTGCATTAGCGATTTCAAATTATATAATTGTAACATGCGACTCCACGTCAATGATTTCAGAAGCTGCAATGACTGGAAAACCTGTTTATATTGCCATGATGAAGTCTTTTAAGCCAACTGGAAGATTTAAAAAATTTTATTCACAATTGAAAGATTTAGGTATAACAAGAGAGTTAGAAGATAGAGTTGAAAGTTGGAGTTACAATAGTTTAAACGAAGTAAATAGAATTGCTCCAATCGTAAAAGCAAAAATGAAAAAAAATGGAATTATTTAAATCTTTAGAAACTAGAACAAAATTATATAGTGACCCTTTCAAACATTTTGAAATCAATAAACCATTAACACAAAATGCAATTGACGAAATATGTAATGCAGAAATAGCTGATCCAAGAAAAGAAAATTTAAAATATGACGGTACTAGAGCTCTTGATGGAGGGGAAGGTGCCTTCAGAGCCGGAATTAAAGATGGCGGCAAAGCAAAAAAACTCAGATGTTATGTTACCAAAGAAAACTCTACACAATTTCCAAATTTAACAAAATTTATTGAAGAATTAAGATCACCTGAAGTTTATAAAAAAATTGGATCATTAATTGGAAAAAATTTAAGCAATTCTTTCGTAAGACTAGAGGTGATTTGCGATCGAGAAGGATTTTGGCTTAAACCTCATTGCGATATTGAAGAAAAATTAATGTCTTCAATAGTTTTTGTAAATTTATACAATGAGTCGGAAAATCTAGGAACGGATTTTTATGATACAAAATTAAATAAAGTTAAAACAGTTCCTTATAGACATAATTATGGATATTTCTTTACAAGTGGACCAAACACTTGGCATGGAATGGAAAAAAAAGAGATTAAAAAAGAAAGAAGATGCATCCAAATAAACTACGTAACTTTCGAGACTGACTGGAAAGTAAAAAGCTAGATATCTTGCAAAGAAGTTACATTAATATCTTTCAATTTCAGAGATTTTATTCCTTCCAGACAAACTTTAGCCGTGGACATATTAGTACAGTAAGGAACCTTGTTAGCTAAAGTAGCTCTTCTTAAAGCCACAGCATCACTCAACTGTGCTTCACTGTTTCCTCCTCCAGTGTTTATAACCAAAGCTATTTTTTTAGCATTTAAAACATCTACAATATGTGGGGAGCCCTGATTAACTTTGTTTATTTTTTTACATTTAATTCCATGCTGGTTTATGTAATCAGCGGTACCGCCAGTTCCACAAAGTTTAAAATCTAACTTAACTAATTGTTTTGCTAATTGTACACCTTCTTTTTTATGACTATTTTTCAAAGAGATAAAAGCTAAACCTTTTTTAGGAAGGGAGTTTGAGGCCGCGATTTGACTTTTAGCAAAAGCCATACCAAAATTTTTATCAAAACCCATAACTTCACCTGTTGATTTCATTTCTGGTCCAAGTAAAAGATCGCTGTTCGGAAATTTATTGAATGGAAAGACCGCCTCTTTTACTGCAAACATATCTTTTGTTTTACTTTTTAAATTGAACTTTGATAATTTTTCACCTGCCATCACTCTTGAGGCTATCTTAGCAAGAGGTAAATTTTTCGCTTTTGAGACAAACGGAACAGTCCTACTAGCTCTTGGATTGACCTCTATCACATAAATCTCATCTTTTTTAATTGCATATTGAACATTCATGAAACCTTTAACTTTAAGAGCTAAAGCTAATTTTTTCGTTTGATTTTCAATTTCTTTAATTAAATAGGGTTTTATTGATACTGGAGGCAGACTGCATGCAGAGTCACCCGAGTGTATGCCAGCCTCTTCAATGTGCTGCATAATGCCGGCTACAAAAACATTTTTACCATCTGATATTGCATCAACGTCAACTTCCATTGCATTATCAATAAACTTATCAATTAAGATTGGATTTTTTTCAGCAACTTTAAATGCTTCTTTTACAAAGTTTTTAAGTTGGCTTTTTTCATGAACAATCTCCATTGCTCTTCCACCTAATACATAAGATGGTCTTACCATTAAAGGCAAACCAATCTCATCCGCAATTTTTATTGCTTGAGAAAAAGTTCTAGCTATACCACTTTCAGCTTGTTTTAAATTTAATTTATTTAAAAGATTTCTAAATCTATCTCTATCTTCAGCAAGATCGATCGATGAATATTGTGTTCCTAAAATCGGAAGTTTATTTTCATGTAAAAATTTTGCAAGTTTAATTGGAGTTTGTCCTCCGAATTGAGTAATAACACCTTTTACATTACCTTTTGATTTTTCTCTTTTTATAATATTGAAAATATATTCATCTATTAAAGGTTCGAAATATAGTCTGTCACTTGTATCGTAATCTGTAGATACAGTTTCTGGGTTACAATTGACCATGATTGTTTCATATTTAGCTTCCTTAAGAGCAAAGCTAGCTTGGCAACAACAATAATCAAATTCTATTCCTTGACCAATTCTATTAGGACCCCCACCTAGAATTATAATTTTATCTCTATCAGAGGGATCAGCCTCACATTCTGAATAAGAGGAGAAACTTCTTTGATATGTAGAATACATATATGGAGTGAAAGATTTAAATTCTGCAGCACAAGTATCGACTTTTTTATAAACTGGTAAAACTTTTAAAGCAGTTCTTTTCTTTCTAATTAAAGATTCTGAAGCATTAGTAAGCTCAGATAATTTTTTGTCAGAAAACCCTATAGACTTTACATAATTAAATTCATTGAAACTTTTAGGAAGACCTTTTTTCTTTATTTTAATTTCATTATCTATAATTTCTTTTATTTGATTCAAAAACCAAGGATCAATTTTTGAAAGTTTGTTTATATCATTTAAATTTATTTTTTTTCTTATGGCCTCTCCAACAAGTAAAATTTTATTAGGAATATTTTCTTTAAGTTTTTTTTTAATTTGTTTTATATTTAAATTAAATATTTGGTCTAATCCTGAGAAACCAGTTTCAAGAGAAACCAAGGCCTTTTGAAGAGACTCTTTAAAATTTCTACCAATAGCCATTGCTTCTCCCACCGATTTCATTGACGTTCCTAAAACTGCAGCTGAAGAGGAGAATTTTTCAAAAGTAAATCTTGGGATTTTAGTGACTACATAGTCTATTGTGGGCTCAAAAGATGCGGGTGTAACTTTCGTAATTTCATTTTTTAATTCGTCTAAGGTGTAACCTACAGCTAACTTTGCTGCTACTTTTGCTATTGGAAAACCTGTGGCTTTTGAGGCTAGCGCTGATGATCTTGAAACCCTAGGGTTCATCTCGATAATTACCATTCTTCCATTTTTTGGATTTATTGCAAATTGAACGTTTGATCCTCCAGTTTCTACACCAATTTTTCTTAAGCAAGCTATAGAGGCGTTCCTCATAACTTGATACTCTTTGTCTGTCAAAGTTAGTGCTGGAGCTATAGTTACAGAGTCCCCAGTATGAATTCCCATGGGATCTAAATTTTCTATTGAGCAAATGATAATGCAATTATCATTTTTATCTCTGACAACCTCCATCTCAAATTCTTTCCAACCTTCTAAACACTCTTCGACTAAGACTTGACTAACAGGTGACTCGTGAAGCCCATTTTTTATTATCCTATAAAAATCTTTTTTATTTTTTGCGATACCACCTCCTAAACCTCCTAGAGTAAAAGCTGGTCTTATAATAGCCGGTAGTCCGATTTGTTTTAATACCTTTGAAGATTGGTTGAAGTTATTTACTATTTTTGATTTGGGAAGATCTAGACCAATTTCTATCATATTTTTTCTGAACTTTTTTCTATCCTCTGCATTGGATATAGCTTTTGAGTTAGCGCCTATAAGTTCAATTTTGTATTTTTTAAGTATCCCTTTTTTTTCAGCCTCCATTGCTAAATTTAAAGCAGTTTGACCACCCATTGTTGGCAAGATAGCATCAGGTTTTTCTTTGATAAGAATTTTTTCGAGAACTTCTATTGTAATTGGCTCTATATAAGTTTTATCAGCAACATTTGGATCCGTCATAATGGTAGCTGGGTTTGAATTAATTAGAATTACTTTGAACCCCTCATCTTTTAAAGCTTTACAAGCTTGAGTGCCCGAATAATCAAATTCGCAAGCCTGACCAATAATTATTGGTCCCGCACCAACAACTAAAATTTTTTTAATATCTTTTCTTTTTGGCATTTTTTTTCATACTCTTTACAAATTTATCAAATAAATAAACGCTATCTTGAGGGCCAGGGTTGGACTCTGGGTGATATTGAACTGAGAAAACAGGTTTATCTTTTAACTCGATACCCTCAATACTGTTGTCAAATAAAGACTCGTGAGTAACTCTTATATTTTTAGGTAAACCTTTTTTAACAACTTCAAATCCGTGATTCTGGCTTGTAATTTCAACATTGCCTTCAATTAAATTTTTGACCGGATGGTTAGCACCTCTATGGCCTAACTTCATTTTTTCTGTCTTAGCACCAAGTGCCAAAGCAAGTATTTGATGACCTAAACAGATACCAAATAGTGGCAGCTTTTTTTTGATTAACTTTTGTATTGTCGGTATAGCATATTTTCCAGTTGCAGCAGGATCCCCTGGACCATTTGATAAAAATATTCCATTAGGTTTAAGTTTAAGAATATCTTTTGCACTTGACTTACAAGGAACGATTGTAACCTTACAATTAAAATCTGAGAAATATCTTAAAATGTTTTTCTTAATCCCATAGTCTATAGCAACTATGTGTAATATTTTTTTTTTATTTTTTAAATATCCATTTTCTTTTTTCCAAGTTTTATAATCTTGCCATAAATAATTTTTCTTTGTTGATACTAATTTTGCTAAATCTAAGTTTTTAAGACCGCTCCATTTATTTGTTATTTTGATAAGTTTTTTAATATTTAATTTTTTTTTGTTGTAAAAAGATATTGTCCCTTTAGGAGCACCTCTATCTCTAATAAAATTTGTTAAATTTCTAGTATCAATTCCAGTTATCCCAACTATCTTATTCTTTTTTAACCATTGATCTAAATGTTTTAAAGATCTGTAATTTGATGGACTTGTTATTTCAGTATTTATTATTACACCCTTAGTCCAAATTTTATCAGATTCATGATCTTCTTTATTGGTTCCAACATTTCCTACATGAGGAAAAGTAAAATTAATTATCTGATCAGCATACGAAGGGTCAGAAATTATCTCTTGGTATCCTGTGATTGAGGTATTAAAGCAGACTTCTCCGGTAGCTGTACCTCTATAACCTAAGCCTATTCCTTTAAAAAATTGTCCGTTTTGAAGAATTAAAATAGCGGTGGAATCGATCTTCTTAAGATTTTTTTTTGAGTTTATATTTTGACCAATCTTCTTCAAATACAACTCATAAGTTAAAGTAAAAAACTTATAAACATGATTTTGGGCAACATATGAAATAGAAACAAAATCGTCAAGAAAGTTCTTTTTATTTTGTATTAGAATTGTGATTAAAATAGAAACTCACATGTCTCTAAAAAAACAAATAGATGATAAGCTAAATCAAGCCTTAAAAGCTAAAGATAAAAATACTTATCCAACTTTAAGACTAATTGTTTCAGCTATTAAAGACGCTGAAATCGCTGGCCGCTCAAAAGGTCAAAAGGAAATTAAAGACAGTGACATTATCTTACTGCTTAAAAAAATGATAAAACAAAGAAACGAGTCTTGCGAAGTGTATCAAAAAGCCGGACGAAATGAGCTTTTAGAAAATGAAAAAAAAGAAATAGAGGTCATAAATCTTTTTTTACCAAAACAACTTAGTGATGAGGAAACAAAAAAAATATGCCAAGATACAATTAAATCTGTTGGTGCTGCATCAATGAAGGATATGGGTAAAATCATGGGAGTTCTTAAATCAAAACATGCAGACAGTTTAGATTTTTCAAAAGTAAGTTCCATTTTAAAAGGATTATTAAATTGATAATGAAATATCCTAAAGAGTACTTAGATGAAATTAAATTAAGACTAAAAGTATCCCAAGTTGTTGGAAAAACCGTTCAACTTAAAAAAAGAGGAAAAGAATTTATAGGTTTATCTCCTTTTAAAAATGAAAAGACCCCATCCTTTACTGTTAATGATGAGAAAGAATTTTATCATTGTTTTAGTACAGGAGAGCATGGGAATATATTTGATTTTTTGATGAAGACAAAATCTGTTGGATTTGGAGAAGCAGTTAAAACTTTAGCTGCAGAGGCTGGAATGCAACCTTATAGATTTTCGAACTTTGATAAAAAAAAAGATTTAAGATTTCAAAATTATAAAAATATTCATAAAGACTATTCTGATTATTTTCATAAACAGTTATCTGTTCCAAATAATCGGGAGGCATTAGATTATCTCCACAAAAGGGGACTAAAAAAAGAAATTATTGAGGAATTTCAGCTAGGTTATGTTCCTTGGAAGAACGATTTTTATAATGTCTTATCAAAAAAATATTCTGAGGAAGAAATTTCTTTAACAGGTCTTTATTATAAAAGTGACAAAACAGGGGAATTTATTGATCGATTCAATTCTCGCATAATTTTTCCTGTGAATAATATAACAGGCGACACGGTAGCTTTTGGTGGAAGAATAATCAAGGATAGTAAATTAGCTAAATATATTAACTCGCCTGAAACAGAATTTTATAAAAAAGGAAATATGATTTTTAATCTTGATAAAGCAAAAAACTTAAGGTCAGAAACTGACAATGTTTTAATTGTTGAGGGCTATATGGATGTAGTCAGTGTTTATGCATCTGGTATCAAAAATGTGATAGCTAATTCAGGAACTGCTTTTACTGAGAATCAAATAAATCTGGTTTGGAAATTTTTCTCAAACCCAGTCATATGCTTAGATGGAGATGAAAGCGGTCAAAGAGCTGCTATAAGAATTGCAGAAAGATTGTTTTCATTAATAAATGAAATCAACAGAATTAATTTTATTATAATGCCTGATGGTAAAGACCCCGATGATTACATTAGAGAAAATGGTAAAGATGGCTTTCTGAATCTAATTAAACAGAAACAAATAATACAATCTTTTATTTGGAATTATCAACTTGGAAAAATAAATCAGAATAATCCATATGAAATTTCTAAATTTGAAAAGGATATAAAAAAATTAGCGCTTTCTATTCGAGATGAAACACTAAAAAAATATGTCCTCGAGGACTTTCTTGAAAAGTTGAGAAATTTAACTCCCAATCAAACTTTAAACAAGAATTATAAATATTTTCCATTTAGCAAAAAAAAAGATTATAAAATTTTGAAGGAGACAAAAATTCTACATCAAAAAAATGAAAACTTATCTAAAATACAAATAATTGAGTTTTCAATACTATATATTATTTTAAATTTCATTGATATCGCTTCAGAAAAATTAGAGGATCTTTCAAATATAGACTTTCTTGATGAAAAAAATGAAACTTTTAAAAGTTTTATTGTAAATTCTTTAATTGAAGGAAATAATAAAGATTTCATTAACGAAAAAATTAAAGAGCGATATAATCATATTGTAAATGAAATCAACGAAAATTCGACTATACAAATAATTACAAAAAACAAAACTCATCAAGATATTTTAGAATTACTTGGCGAGCTTATTAAAGATCACAAAGATCAAAATAATTTAAAAAAAATAGAATCTCTAGAACAGAAATTAATCAACAACTTAGATGAAAACTCGTATTCTGAACTAATTAAGCTTAAAAACCAAATAAATAGGGAGTAAAAAAGTATAGATTTTTATCTTTTAGTCATTATATATATCTTTCACTTTTTCTATGACTCAAAAACTTATAACAAAATCATTCGAAAGACTTTTAGACAAAGGTAAGCACAGAGGTTTTGTGACTTATGAAGAGCTAGGAAAGTCACTAGGCAAAAGAAGTGGTACTCATGAGAATTTAGAGAGGGCTTTCATCGTTTTAGTTGACGAAAAAATTACTTTAGTTGAAAAGAAATCACAATTCCAATCAAATAAGAAGAAGGAAACCTCCACTTCAGCCGAGGAAAAAGCTTCAGATAAAAGTGACGATCCAATTAGAATGTATCTGAGAGAAATGGGAGGTGTGGAATTACTTTCCAGAGAAGGTGAGATAGCCATAGCTAAAAGAATAGAAGCTGGAAAAGATGTGATGATAAATGCACTAACTCAAAGCCCTCTCGTTGGTAAAAAAATTAAAGAATGGAAAGACCTAATTGAAGCTCAACAACTTTTAGTTAGAGATATAATTGATATTGACTCTACCTATGAGGACTTCGAGACTTCTGGGGAAGAAGATGAGCTTAAACTTAATAAAAGTTCAAAAACTAAGAGCGCAAAAGAGGATGAAGTTAAAAAAGAAGAAGAAAACAGTTCAAATGATGAAGATGAATTTAATATTTCACTTGCTAAGATGGAAGAAGAAATTAAACCAAAAATCATTAGTATTTTAGAATCATTAAATAAAAATTATTCAAAACTTCAAAAGTACCAAATAGAAAAATTAAATTGTTTATTAGCCTCAAAAGAACTTTCAGTATCTAAAAATAAGAATTTCAAAAGAATTCAAGAGGTGCTAGTTGATAATTTTAAAAACTTACAATTGGCTCCCCATGTAGTTGAAGAATTGGTACAGTCTCATTACAAAGAAAATAAGAAAATTGTTTCTTTAGAAGGTGTTCTTTTAAGACTAGCGATGGACAATAAAATTTCAAGAGATGAATTTTTAAAGTATTATTTAGGAAATGAAATCAATCCTAAGTTTGAGACTTTTCTTAAAGAGAACCAAACATGGAAAGCATTCTTCAAAAAATATAAAAAAGATTTTACAGAAATAAAAGATCGATTAGTAGAATTTAGTAAAAAAATAGGTCTTTCAGTTGGAGAATTTAAAAAGCTTGTTAATAGAATTCAAAAAGGTGAAAGAGAGTCGAGAATAGCTAAAAAGGAGATGGTAGAGGCGAATCTAAGGTTAGTTATATCAATCGCAAAAAAATATACTAATAGAGGATTACAATTTTTAGATCTTATTCAGGAGGGTAACATTGGTTTAATGAAAGCAGTTGATAAATTCGAATATAGAAGGGGTTATAAATTTTCTACTTATGCAACATGGTGGATAAGACAAGCAATTACACGTTCAATAGCAGATCAAGCTAGAACGATCAGAATACCTGTTCATATGATCGAAACAATAAACAAAATTGTAAGAACTCAAAGACAAATCATGAGTGAATTTGGAAGAGAACCAACTCCAGAGGAATTATCAAAGAAATTAGCGATGCCATTAGAAAAAGTTCGTAAAGTATTAAAAATAGCGAAAGAGCCTGTTTCACTTGAAACTCCTGTAGGAGACGAAGAAGATAGCAGTTTGGGTGATTTCATTGAAGACAAAAACGCTCTTCAACCTTTGGACACTGCGATTCAATCAAATTTAAGCGAGTCTACTACAAAAATTTTAGCTTCATTGACTCCAAGAGAAGAAAGAGTTTTAAGAATGCGATTTGGTATTGGTATGAATACTGACCATACGCTTGAAGAGGTAGGTCTTCAGTTTTCGGTCACTAGAGAGAGAATTAGGCAGATTGAGGCAAAAGCTTTAAGAAAACTTAAACATCCTAGTAGATCTAAACAACTAAAAAGTTTCCTAGAAAAATAATTATTTGTGATATAAAAGAAAAGAGACTGTTAATGAGGGCCTGTAGCTCAGTTGGTTAGAGCAGTACACTCATAATGTATTGGTCCCAGGTTCGAGTCCTGGCGGGCCCACCAATAATCTAATTTTTTACAAATTCTTCTAATTTACTTATTAAAATATTTATATCGTTGTTGTTTGAACTAAGAATTGAGGAAAACTCCTCTTTTTGTGTTCTTGCCAAACTTAAACCCTCAACTATTAAATCTCTGATTAAAGGTTTTTCAGGATTCTTTGTATAAATTCTCCAATCAATTTTTATCTTTGGGGTTCCATCTTTTGGAATAACTACTGAACTTATAATCGTATAATTTGCGCTTTTTTTATCAGAGCTTACTACCTCAAATATACTTGTGGAATAATCACTCAATCTCGATGTTAGACTTTTTAAAAAGTATTTTTCAAAAACTATTTGATATTTTTTAACGTCCTGTTTTTCAGATGTTTTTCTTAATTCTCCTAGTGTATATAGAGCCAGCGCATCAATATCTACATTTTCTAAAGCAATTTTTTCAATAAATTGCTCTTTTTCCACATTTGTTAAATTTTTATCTGCTAATTTACTAATTGCTTCATTCACAAGTTCTGTAACGAATTCTTTTGGATCTGAACTATAAGAATGTAAATAAGAATTACTTAAGAATAATAAAAAAAAAGAAATTGATAAAATTCTTAACTTTTTCATTAATATTTTTTATTTATCCAAGCTTCCCCAATCATCATCATTAGAAGTAGTATTTTTAACCTTATTTTCTCTATCTTGTAGATAAATACTTTTAAATGATGAGTATAGGTCAATTGAGTTTTTTTCTAAACTTTCAAAATTTGTTAAATTATCTGACCTGAAATCCACAGCACTAGTTCCTTTAACCGAATAGTAATCTAAGTGATTTCCAGAAATACCTAGCAGCTCTTTATCTCTAATCGTTACTTGGGCAAATGGGTCAATAAAACTATCAGCAACAAGACCTAAAGAATCTCTTAAAGTAGTCGGCCCAAGTATAGGAAGCACGTAATAACATCCCTGACCAATTCCATAACTACCTAAAGTTTGTCCAACATCTTCTTTAGAAGGTTTTAAACCAATCTTTTCAGCTGGATTGAAAAAGCCTAAAATTCCAACTGTAGAATTGATAAAAACACTTCCTACAGAATGACCAAATTCTCTAAAATTTCCTTGCAAGATTGAATTTGGTATTGATAAAAGATTTGAGACATTAGAAGTAAAATTACTTGTACCAGTTTTTAAAGGTTTAGGTAATCGACTGTAACCTTTTGCAATTGGTTCTAATATTTTTTCGTCGAAAGCTAAATTAAATTTAAAAATTGACCTACTTACGTTTTCAAAGCATTCTTCTGTAGCTTTTGAATAGGTAGAACTCAAAAAAAAGAGCATTATAGTGCAGATTATAGAAATGACTTTTTTTAGCATTTAATTAAGCTATATATATAATTTTTTCTTATATGCTATAGTAAACTTAATAAAAATAACTCTTAATTTTGCCCTAAATTTGATAATAATTTGCATTATTTATGAGGAAAATATTAAATTTATCTCCAAACTTTTCAAAAAAAACTCGAAAATCCAACAAAATAAAATTCATTATAATTCATTACACCGGAATGCAATCAGAAATTGCATCTATTAAAAGACTTAAAAACAAAAAAGCGAAAGTTAGTTGTCACTATTTGATAAATAAGAAAGGAGAGATCATTCAAATGGTTCATGAAAATAAAATAGCTTGGCACGCGGGTATCTCAAGATGGAAAAATTATCGAAATTTAAATATTAATTCAATTGGCATCGAACTAGTAAACAAAGGACATAGATTTGGCTACGAAAAATTTAGTGATTTACAAATAAATAAATTAATTGTTTTGTGTAAAAATATTAGAAGAAAATATAATATAAATAAAAATAATATTTTGGGTCATTCAGACATTTCACCTTTAAGAAAAATTGATCCTGGTGAAAAATTTCCCTGGGAAAAACTCAGCCAATACAAATTAGGTTCTTGGTATAAAAAATTAGGAAATGATAAAAAACAATCAAAAACAGATAAAAATAGAAATCTATTTTTTAAGAATTTATTTAAGATTGGTTATAGATATTTTAGTGTAAACGTACCCAAAAAAAGCGATAGGCTTATCATTAGTGCTTTTCAAAGAAGGTATACGCCTAGAAATGTAACTGGGGAATTGAATCAAAAAACCCTTTTAATTAGCGATTTTTTGGCTAAGCCACAGTAATTTTCTTGAATTTTAGAGTTTTTTTTATTAAAAGCTTACCGCCAGATAATTGGATTATCGCTATTAATTAATTTAATAGAGGAAAGTCCGGGCTCCATTAAGACACAGTGCCAGTTAACGACTGGCAAAGGTGACTTTAGGGATAGTGCCACAGAAAATAAACCGCCTTATCAAGGCAAGGGTGAAACGGCGAGGTAAGAGCTCACCGGTTTTTTGGTAACAAAAAACGCAAGGCAAACCCCACTGGGAGCAAGGTTAAATAGAGAAGACACTGCGTTAATGCGCTAAAAACAGTCTTAAGTTAGTCTTCTGGGTTAACCGCTTGAGCTTAAGTGTGAATTTAAGCCTAGAGAAATGATATCTTCAATGACAGAACCCGGCTTATAGATTATCTGGCTATAAATCTAATAAAATTGTTCTACTTTTGTACTGATTGTGAAATTATAAAAATATTGACTATTTCATAAAAACCCATACTATCCCAAATAATCCCATTATGGAGGGTAATTTGAAAATTATAAAAAAAAAAGAATTTATAAACAAAAATGTTTTTATCAAGTTTCGTAAACAAATTAGACAAGAAAGGTCGTGTATCTGTGCCAGCAACATTTAGAGCACATTTAAATACTTTAGGATATAACGGTTTTATAAGTTATCCTTCATTTAATCATTCAGCTCTTGAGGCATGTTCTCAAGATAGAATTGAAAAACTATCTAACACTATAGACTCACTTAATCCTTTCGAGGAAAAAAGAGATTACTTTGCCACCTCTGTATTGTCAGAAAGTGAAAACTTACAGTTTGATACTGAGGGTAGAGTTTCAATATCTCAAAAACTTTTAAATCATGCAAAAATTAAAAATAATGTTTTATTTGTAGGATTAGGAAAAACTTTTCAAATTTGGGAACCTGCAAACTTTGATAAATTTAAAATTTTTGCCAGAAAAAAAGCTTTTCAAAATAGATCTAATTTAAAATGGGACACTAAACAGAAAGGAGAGTTGTAATGAGTATAAATGTTGGGGGAGGAGAACTGAGAGAACTTAAACCTAGGATTTTAGTTATAGGAGTTGGGGGCGCTGGCGGTAACGCAATAAACGCTATGATAGAAGCTGGTATGCAAGGTGTCGAATTCGTAGCTGTTAATACTGATGCACAGGATCTTAAAATGAGCAAGGCAGATGCAAAAATACAAATAGGAATGAATTTAACAAAAGGCCTTGGTGCTGGCGCTAAACATGATATTGGCCAAGCAGCTGCAGATGAATCAATCAACGAAATCGTAAACTATATTCAAGGTAGCAACATGGTTTTTATTGCTTCAGGTATGGGAGGGGGAACTGGAACTGGAGCATCTCACGTAATTGCTAAAGCTGCGAGAGAAATGAATATTTTAACTGTTGGGGTAACTACATTGCCTTTTGCATATGAAGGTCCAAAACGAATGAGAAGAGCTACTGCAGGTCTTGAAGAATTAAAAAGACATTTAGATACTACGATTGTTGTTCCTAATCAAAATCTTTTTAAAATAGCAAATGAGTCTACTGGCTTTGAGGAGTCTTTCAGTTTGTCCAACGATGTTCTGAAACATGGTGTACAAAGTATTACAGATCTGATGGTAAGACCTGGAATGATAAATTTAGACTTTGCAGATGTTGAAACTGTGATGAGTTCTAGCGGGAAAGCAATGATGGGAACAGGTGAAGCAGAGGGAGAAAATAGAGCTATGGCTGCTACAGAGTTGGCTTTAAACAACCCATTAATCGATGAATATACTTTGCAAGGTGCAAAAGGTTTACTTGTAAATATTACAGGTGGAAGTGATATAAAACTTTTTGAAGTAGATGCAGCAGTTAATAAGATTAGAGCTGAAGTTGATCCCGAAGCAGAATTAATATTTGGTGCGATCAAAGATGAAAATATGAACGGAAAAATTAGAGTTTCTATAGTAGCAACTTCTTTAAAAGGATCTACAATCACTCCAGATCCTAAACCAGTTTTAAATGTAGTGAGTGGATCTAATGTAAGAAACAGTAATTATTCTGACAATTTATTTTCCAGAACAAATATTGAGCAAAATATAGTTAATTCTATTGATGGAGCTAATGCTTTAAAGTTAGATGAAAGTTATGAGATAAAAAGCAACGAAGAACAAAACGCTTTAATAGATAGTTTTGAAAGTAATGAGGAAAATAGCATTGCTGAAGCAACTTTGTCTCAAAATAATTTGACCGAGGAAATTCCAGCCGGAGTTTCTATTGAAAGTGCATCATATATGGAAAATAACTCAGATACTAAAATTAATGAAGCAGTATCAGCAGATAACAATCAAATCGATAACATAGTAGAAGAGGAAAGTACTCCTATGCTCTTCTCAGATGAGCAAACTCAAGAAAATTCAGAGTCAGAAAACTTAGATCAAAACGACGTTTCATTAGATCTATTTGATCAAGAAACAAACGAAGACGAAGACTTTGAAATACCTGCTTTTTTAAGAAGACAAAAATTTTAATGATCAAAAAAAAAATTAATGAAACCTCAAACATCATCACTGGAATTATCCCATTTTCCAGTGATGTTGAATGAAGTCATAAAAGTTTCAACTCCATCAAAAGGAGGTTTTTTTGTGGATTGTACTTTTGGAGGCGGAGGATACTCAAGTGAATTTCTTAAATTTTCTAAAACAAAAGTAATAGGAATAGATAGAGATCCATCAGTAATTTCAATTGCGAAAAAGATAGAAAAAAAATTCAAAAAAAGATTTAAATTTTATCAATCAAAATTTAGCCAGATAGATCAAATCGTCAATCATAAAGTTGATACGATCGTTTTCGATCTTGGCATTTCATCAATTCAACTTAAGAATTTGAATAGAGGTTTTTCATTTAAGTCTAATAAAAAATTAGATATGACAATGGGTTTATCTGATTTGTCTGCAGAAAAAGTTATAAATAATTTAAATGAAAATGAATTAAAATTAATAATAAAAATATTAGGGGAAGAAAAAGATGCCTCAAGAATAGCAAGAAATATTGTTAAAACAAGATTAGAAAAAAGAATTACAAGGGCAGACGAGTTAGTGAAAATAATTGAAAATAGTAAAAAAAGAAATTTTTCCTCAAAAATAAACCCAAGTACGAAAACTTTTCAAGCATTAAGAATTTTCGTAAATAAGGAGATTTCTGAACTTATATACGGAATAATTCAAGCTACAAAAATTTTAAAACCAGGAGGAAAAATTCTGGTAGTCAGCTTTCATTCAATCGAAGATAAAATTATAAAATTTTTTTTTAGCAATTTTTCAAAAAATAAATCAAGACCTTCTCGGTATCTTCCCGAAAATAGTAATGACGATACAGCTTTATTTGAAAAATATTCTAACAAAATAATTAAACCTACAAAAAGTGAAATAGAAAATAATAACCCATCGAGATCAGCAAAATTAAGACTTGCTATCAGAAGTCAAAATCAATTTGTTTATCCATCAAATTTAATTAAAAAATTTACTAAATATTTAAATCTAGAGGCTATAAATGTTTAAAATTAAAATTTTCGTATCAGTAATCACTTTTTCAATTTTGTTAATAGTAACCTCAATTATTAAAAACCAAACAAGAGAAACTGAAAAAAAAATCCTTAATTTAAGCACGATAATTAAAACCAAAGAAAAAGATCTGAATGAGTTGCAATTAGATTTTGTCTACTTATCATCTCCATTGATAATTCATAATAAAATAAAACTAATTGATAATGAGAAATATGTGACAATGGAATACTCAAAAATTTTTTTGAGCATGTCAAGTTTTCTTGATTTACAAAATAAATTAGCAATCCAAAGAAATCAAAATGAAATTAAGAAAAAATAAAAGTTTAAATAAAAACCAAGGCAGTTTTTACTTTGAAGATTATCTAGAAACGAATAGAAAAAAAAAGTATTTAAAAAAAAATAGCTTATTTCAAGATCGAATCTATCTATTATTTTTTTTATTTATTTCTCTAATCTTAATATTTAGTATTAGAATTATTCATGTTTCACTGAATAAAATTGAAATTTTTAACAATATTAATTCACCTCAAAAATTTTCATTACTAAGAAGAGATATTGTTGATAGAAATGGGATATTAATTTCAAGAAATGTAAAATCATTTCACGCAGCAATTAACCCACGTCTAGTCACTAATAAAGAGAACCTTCTTATAAAATTGAGACTGAACTTTCCTGAATTTCAAATAGAAAAAATAAAAACACAAATTAACAACGATAAATATTTTTATCTTAAAAAACGTATTAATCAAAAAGATAGAGAAAAACTCTGGGCTCTTGGAGAAAAGGGGATTATTTTTGAACCGTTTCAATCAAGAATTTATCCACATGGAAAACTATTTAGCCATATCATTGGTCAGGTTGATTATGACAATTATGGAGTTTCAGGTATAGAAAAATTTTTTGATAAAGATTTGAGAAACAAAAATCTGATCAACAAACCTTTAGAATTGACTCTTGATACCAATATTCAATTTTTGATTAAAAAAGAATTAGATAAAGCCCTAGAAACCTTTGAAGCAACTGGTGGGGGAGCCTTACTTATGAATGTTGATAATGGAGACATACTATCTTTAGTTTCCCTTCCTGATTTTAATATAAATACTAGGGCTAATATTAACGATAAAAAATATATTAACAAAATTACAAAGGGTGTTTATGAATTGGGGTCTATTTTTAAAACTTTTACAATTGCTTTAGCTTTGGAAAATGATCTTGTTACTCCAAGTTATGTTTTCGAAAATATACCAAAATCAATAAGATGTTCTCGTTATAAAATTTCAGATATTAAAGAATTTCCAATAAATTTATCTGTAGAAGATATATTAATTAGATCTTCAAATGTTGGAACTTTATTGTTAGCAAGAAAAATTGGTGAAGAAAAATTTAAAAAATTTATTGAAGATACTAAATTATTAAAAAATTCAGACATTCAATTAGAGGAAGTTGGTAATCCTATCAATTTTAAATGGAATAAGTGTAAACTAGAGACCATTTCTTACGGACATGGAATTACTACAACTCCATTACAAGCAACGACTATTTACTCTTCAATATCAAATGGAGGTAAAATTGTAAAACCTAACTTGATAAAAAAAATAGAAGAAGAACAGGAAGATCATGGAAGAATAATCTCTAAAAAAACGAGCAATCAAATAAATAAAATTTTAAGGAAAGTAGTTACAGAAAAAGAGGGAACAGCTAATCTTGCTGATATTCATGGTTATTTTGTTGGTGGGAAAACTGGAACTTCTCAAAACTATACTAACAAAAATGAAAATTTGAACACTTTTATATCAATTTTTCCAACTCATGAGCCTAAGTACGCTTTGTTAGTAATGCTAGAAAACCCTCAAGTCGCAAAAGATTTGATATACGACTATAGAGGTATGAAAATTAAAGCTTTTAGAAACGAAGCAGGATGGAATTCAGTTTATGTTGCAGGCAAAATAATAAAAAGAATTGGACCAATTTTAGCCATAAAGAATAAAGATTTTAATGAAAATTATGTTGCTGCAAAAAATAAGTAAAAATCTTCCGAAAGAAAAAAAAAAATTAAAGATTTACGGAATTTCAAATAATAGTAAAAAAATTAAGAGAGGCTATGTGTTTTTTGCAATTAAAGGCAAAAACTTTAGTGGCGAAAAATATATTGATGAGGCAATTAAAAAAGGTGCAGTAGCTGTTGTTTGCGCTAAAAATTGTAAGTATAAGCAAAAAGATATACCGATCATAAAAACTTCAAATACAAGACGTTTTTTGAGTAAAGTCTGTTCCGATTTTTACAAATCGAAGCCAAAAAATATTATTGCAGTCACTGGCACAAATGGAAAAACTTCAGTAGCTGATTTATTCTATCAAATTTTAGGATTAAATAATGTACCAGTAGCATCTATAGGAACTTTAGGTATTAAATATAAAAAAAAAATAATTAAATCTAATTTAACATCTCCAGATACTATATTTTTACACGAGGCTCTACAGAAAATAAAAAAAAATAATATTAATAATGTTATTATTGAAGCTTCAAGTCATGGTTTATATCAACATAGAATTGATCATTTGGATATTAAAGCTGGCATATTTACAAATTTTAGCCAAGACCATCTTGATTATCATAAAACTATGCAATCTTATTTTAAAGCTAAAATGATATTATTTAACAATTTACTGGCTAAAAGAAGAACGCTAATTTCCGATAGTACAATAAAAGAATTTCCTCATTTAAAAAAAATATCAAAAAGAAAAAAACTACATTTAATTGATATAACCGCTCTTAAAAATAAACTACATAAATATGAAAAAATTAATTTTTTAAATGAGTTTCAATTAAAAAATTTATCAATGGCAATTTCAGCTGCTAAATTATGTAATTTGTCTGAAAAAAAGATTTTTAATATTTTAGACAAGTTAAAAGACGTTAAAGGTAGATTGGAGCATGTAAGAACTTTTCCAAATAATATCAAGGTATTTGTGGATTTTGCTCATACTCCAGATGCTCTTGACAAAACTCTCTTTACTTTAAAGTCTAGATACGGAAACAATATTTCTTTGGTATTTGGATGCGGAGGAGATCGAGATTTTAAGAAAAGATCATTAATGGGAAAGATAGCAGATAAAAATTGTAAAAAAATATATATTACGGATGACAACCCAAGAAATGAAAGACCAGAAAAAATTAGACAAGAAGTTTTCAAACACATAAAAAATATTAATTGCTTCAATATTGCTAACAGGGCGAAAGCAATAAGGGACTCAATAAAAAATGCAAATCCAAATGAAATCATCTTAATCGCCGGAAAAGGTCATGAAGAAGAACAGATATATAAGAATAAGATTATAAAAGTCTCAGACAGGAAAATTGTTAAAAATTTAAAGATTAAAATTAAAACTCTTGCAAAAAAAGATCAAAAATTTTTGCAAAACGATAAAATTTTAAAAAATATAATAAATGTAAAAAGATTTAAAAATTTTCATGGAATAGCTATTGATTCAAGAGTGACTAAAAAAAATAATCTTTTTTTGGCAATTAAAGGTAAAAATAATGATGGCATAAGCTTTATACCGAAAGCATTAAAAAAAGGTGCTAAATACATCATCGCTAATAAAAAAATAAAAAAATTTAAAAAAAAAATAATAAAAGTTAACAACGTAATAAATTTTCTAAATGAATTTGCAAAGAAAAAGAGAGAAGACTCATCAGCTAAGATTATAGCTATTACTGGAAGTGCTGGAAAAACTTCTTTGAAAAATCTTATCAAAGATTTGCTTCAAAATTTTGGAGATACACTTCATTCCCCAAAATCTTACAATAATCAATACGGTGTACCCATAAGTTTATCTTTTTTAACACCAAATCATAATTATGGTGTGTTTGAGGTAGGCATGAGTAAAGTAGGGGAAATAAACTCACTTACAAAACTTATCAAACCTCATATTGGAATCATCACAAATATTGGTGAAGCACATATTGAAAATTTTAAAAATGTAAAAGGTATAGCTAGAGCTAAAGGGGAGATAATTAATAATATTCAAAAAAACGGTACAATAATTTTAAATCAAGATGATAAGTTTTTTCATTATTTAAAATCTAGAGCAAAATTGAAAAATTTGAATATAATTACATTTGGAATGGGCAAAAGGTCAGATATTCATCCAATTTCGATCAAAAAAAATTATAATAAAACAAAAATATTAATTAAAATTAAAAAACAAAATTTTAATTTGGTAGTAAAAAATATAAATATTTATAATGTTCTCTCCTCTCTTGCATTATTAAATGTGTTAAATTTAAACATTCAAAAAATTATTAAAAAATTTAGCACATATGAGCCAGTCGAAGGACGTGGAAAAATTTATACAATTAAAAGATATAATAAAAAGTTCAAATTGATTGATGAAAGCTACAATGCAAATCCACTTTCCGTGAAAAATGCGATTTATAGTTTAAATAACATAAAAAAACAAAATTTTAAAAAATATTTAGTTTTAGGCGATATGTTAGAATTAGGAAAAAAATCTACACTTCTCCATAAAGGTTTATCTAAAGTTATTAACAATTCAGATATTGATAAAGTTTTTATTAAAGGCGTTAAAGCACTTGGTACCTACAAATATTTAGATATAAATAAAAGGGGCAATATTTTTCAACAAGAAGAAGATGTAGATTTTACTTTAAATAAAATTATATCTAATAATGATTACTTAATGATTAAAGGATCTAACGCAACTGGGCTAAACAGTTTAACAAAAAAAATAGTTAAAGGAATCTGATGTTATTTCATTTTTTTACATCTCTAATCGATCAATATTCTTTTTTTAATGTATTCAAATATTTAACTTTCAGAACTGGCCTATCAGTAATCTCTTCTTTAATTGTTGTTTTTGTAATTGGAGCGCCTTTAATCAAATTATTCTCTGATAAAATGATCACTGGCCCAATAAGACAAGACGGTCCCATAGATCATATTGTCAAAAAAACTGGAACTCCTACTATGGGAGGAGTAATAATTATAATTGGTATAATTTCGAGCACCTTACTTTGGGCAGATTTAAATAATATTTATGTATGGACATTGAT
>CACFKZ010000007.1 GCA_902566945.1 uncultured Pelagibacteraceae bacterium
AAGATAAGCAATCATGAATTAACAGAACCAATAAACTTAATAGGTTTAATAGACTCAAAAAAAGGAACAGTAAGAGCAAATCACTACCATCCTCAACAGGAGCAAAAATGTTTATTTACTAAAGGTCAAATTATAGAAGTATTCAAAGATTTACTTAATCCTGATTCTCCTAAAATTACCCAAGTAGTTAATGGAGGACAATTATCTGTAATTAAACCTAACGTCGCACATGCAATGGTATTTACAAAAGATACTACTTTTTTAAATCTTGTAAGAGGAGAGAGAGATCACGAGAATTATGGAATTACTCATACCATTAAACATGTTTTTGTTGACGAAAAAGAAAAAAATCTATTATTAGAAAGTTATAAGTTTGATTGCAGATGTTGTGGTAATACAAATCTTAAAAGAGTTGTTTCATTAGGCTACCAACCTTTAGCTAATAATTTACTCAAGAAAAAGAATGAAAAATGTGATCTTTATCCTCTTGAAATTAATTATTGTGACAAATGTCATAACTGCCAACTTTCAGTTGCAGTAAATCCAAAAAAAATGTTTTCCAATTATCTATACACTTCCTCAACTTCAAAGGTATTTAGAGATCATTTTGTCAAAGCATCTAAGAAATATATTAGAGAGTTAAAATTACGTTCAAAAAAATCTTATATAATTGATATTGGTAGCAATGATGGGGTAGCCTTAAGACCATTTAAAGAGCTAGGATTTAAAAATATTTTAGGAATTGAGCCAGCAAAAAATCTAGCTAAATTAGCAAACAAAAATAAAATTAAAACTTTTAATGGTTTTTTAGAGAAAAAAAATCTTAAAAAAATTAAAAAAAAAGCAGACTTAATATTAGCCTCAAATGTTTTTGCACATTCAGACAAATTAAAAGAAATGGCCGAATGTATGTTAGCATTATTAAGTCCAAAAGGTACAATCGTTATAGAAGTTCAATATCTAATGAATACGCTAAAAGATTTAACTTTTGATAATATTTATCACGAACATTATAATTATTGGTCCTTAACTTCTCTAGTCAATTTCTTCTCAAAACTTAATACAAAAATATTCCGGTCGGAAAAAATCGATACCCATGGAGGTTCATTAAGGATTTATTTGAAAAAAGATAAAAAAGTGAAAATTGAAAGTAGTGTAAAGAATATGCTTAGGGAAGAGGAAAAATTTGGAATAAAAAAATTTAAAACATACCAGAAATTTGGAGAGTCAGTTTATAAAATTAGAGACAATGTAAGGCATAATATAAATAAATTAAAAAAAAACAATTTAATTATTGGTTATGGAGCGCCAGCAAAAGCTACAACAGCCCTAAATTTTTTTGGAATCACAGACCAAATTGATTACATAGTAGAAGATAATAAACTCAAACATAATAAATTTATCCCTGGAGTAAAAATTCAAATAAAAAATAAAGATCAAATAAAAGATAAGAATAATACACTTGTAGTTTTAGCTTGGAATTTTTATGAAGATATCAAAAAAAATAATTCTAAGTTGTCAAATAATATAATTAATATAAAAGATTTAGAGACTAGTAATTTGCAATAAGACTTTTCCAAATTTCAAAAATATTTCTCATACTCTCAAAAAAATAGTTTAGGTAGAACTCCAGTCCAGGAAATATTTCTACTATGAAAGTTTGCGCAAAATATAATGATCTTGAGATAAATATTAATAAAACAATAAAAACAAGTAAGGATCTGTAAAACCCAAAAGAAACTTTACTTTTTTCTTTATTACTAATTTCTTTTACAGTTTGTGTATCTTTAATATTGATACCATGTTTTTTTGCTAAATATTCGGGTGAGTATAAACTGATTTCTCTTGTTTTTTTGGGAGCAGTTTTTTTTACTTTTTTGGTTTTTTGTATTTTTTGTTGTATAGGCCGAGGTCTTGATACCATCTGTTTAGGGCGAGCAATTGATTGAGTTTTTTTAACTTCTCCTATAGGAAATTGTTTCCATTTATTCCCGCATGAGCCGCATTGAACCATTCTTCCTGATGCAGTAATTGCGCTATCTGGAACAACAAATTTTTTATCACATGAATTACAAGTTAAAATCATACAAATTCAATAATACTGCTATTTATATAAATTACACTAGAAATTAAATACTTTTTTACTTTGTAAACTTTTTATTGTATATCTCGATTTTATTTAATATGGGCGGTTAGCTCAGTTGGTAGAGCATCTCGTTTACACCGAGAGGGTCATAGGTTCGAGTCCTTTACCGCCCACCATTAAATAAGGGGGTGTAGCTCAGTTGGTTAGAGCGCCTGCCTGTCACGCAGGAGGTCGCGGGTTCGAGTCCCGTCACTCCCGCCACTAGTTGATAATGATTTTCATCTAGAGTTTAATAAACAATCATTTTCAATCAACATTAATGCTTCCTTCTGTCCTGTACTCTTTGGAAATAAATGCTATAAGAAACAATATTAATATAAGAATCCCTAAACTACGGTATTGGGGTAGATATTAAAAAACAATGATTTATAATTTTTTATCAGAATATTTATCTATAATAATATTTTTGTTTATATCTTTATTTTTAAGCATAGGTTTTATTGTAGCAAATTTTTTAGCATCTCCATCAAACCCTGATCCAGAGAAACTGTCAGCTTACGAATGTGGATTTGAGGCATTTGACGATTCAAGGATGGAATTTGATGTACGTTTTTACTTAGTAGCCATCTTATTTATAATATTTGACCTTGAAATCGCATTTCTTTTTCCATGGGCAATATCTCTGGGTAGCCTAGGTGCCTTAGGTTTTTGGTCAATGATGGTTTTCTTATCCATCCTAACAATTGGATTTATTTATGAGTGGAAAAAAGGAGCTTTAGAATGGGAATAAAATTTAATTTTAATCAAGAAAAACAAAAGCAGATCCCTGAAGAATTTAAGGATTTAGCAAAAGATTTTGCTGAAAAAGGTTTTATAACAACTTCATCTGAAAATTTAATTAATTGGGCAAGGACTGGCTCTTTACACTGGATGACATTTGGTCTTGCATGTTGTGCAGTTGAAATGATGCAAACTTCAATGCCAAGATATGATCTTGAAAGATTTGGTGCAGCTCCTCGAGCTTCACCACGGCAATCAGATGTAATGATTGTTGCAGGAACACTAACTAATAAAATGGCCCCAGCACTTAGAAAAGTTTATGATCAAATGCCAGAACCAAGGTACGTGGTATCGATGGGAAGTTGTGCAAATGGAGGTGGTTATTATCATTACTCTTATTCAGTGGTTAGAGGATGTGATAAGATAGTACCAGTGGATATTTATATTCCTGGTTGTCCTCCATCAGCTGAAGCTCTTTTATATGGAATTTTACAGTTACAGAAAAAAATTAGAAGAGAAGGAAATATTCAAAGATAGTTATGTTAGAACATTTAAATAAATTGGAGAAACATATTAACTCAGAATTAACAAGCAAGGTTCAAAATTCTATTATTGAAAATAGTGAATTATTAATTGAGATTGATGATAAAGATTTAATTGAAGTAGTTCAATTTCTTAAGTCAGATGAGAATTTAAAATTTAGACAATTAATTGACATTGCGGGCGTTGATTATCCTGATCAAGAAAAAAGATTCCAACTTGTTTATCTTTTTTTATCTCATGAAAAAAATATCAGGGTAAAACTTTCAATTAGATTCGACTCAAAACAAATTATTAATTCTTTAACAAAGATATTTCCATCAGCTAATTGGATGGAAAGAGAAGTGTTTGATATGTATGGGATTAAATTTAAAAATCATCCAGATTTAAGAAGAATCTTAACAGATTATGGTTTTAAAGGACATCCTCTGCGAAAAGATTTTCCGTTGACCGGTTTTAATGAGGTTAGATATAGCGAGAAAGAAAAGAAAGTAATTTATGAACCAGTCAAACTTGAACAAAACTATAGAAATTTTGATTTTGAGAGTCCTTGGGAAGGGACAAACTATATAAAAGAAATAAAAAAAATTGAAAAAAATGGTAAAAAGAACTAAGTCATTAAATTTAAATTTTGGCCCTCAACATCCTGCTGCTCACGGTGTTTTAAGACTTATTCTACAATTAGACGGCGAGGTTGTAGAAAAGGCAGACCCGCATATTGGTTTACTTCATAGAGGTACAGAGAAACTTATTGAGCAAAAAACATATACTCAAGCACTCCCATATTTTGATAGATTAGATTATGTCGCTCCGATGAACCAAGAACACGCTTTTGCTCTTGCGGCAGAAAAACTATTGAATATTGAGGTTCCAATTCGAGCAAAATATATAAGAGTAATATTTTGTGAAATAGGAAGAATTTTAAGTCATATATTAAATGTAACAACTCAAGCATTAGATGTTGGAGCCTTGACACCATCACTTTGGGGTTTCGAGGAGAGAGAAACTTTAATGACATTCTATGAAAGAGCCTCAGGATCGAGATTGCATGCAAATTATTTTAGAACAGGTGGTGTGCACCAAGATATACCTTTAAAGCTGGTTGAAGATATCGAGGAATTTTGTAGATCGTTTCCAAAAATCATAGATGATTTGGAGGCATTATTAACAGACAATCGTATTTTTAAACAACGAAATGTAGAAATCGGAATAGTTAGTAAACAAGAGGCTTTAGATCATAGCTTTTCTGGTGTGATGCTACGGGGTTCGGGTGTAGCGTGGGATTTAAGAAGATCTCAACCTTATGAAATTTATAGTGACTTAGATTTTAAAATACCAGTAGGAAAAAATGGAGACTGTTATGATCGTTATCTTTGCAGGACAGAAGAGATGAGGGAAAGTGTAAAAATTATTTTACAGTGTATTGAAAAACTTCCAAAGGGACCTGTTAAGTCTATAGATGGAAAAATATCACCTCCAAATAGAGATGATTTAAAACAATCTATGGAGGCTTTAATACATCATTTTAAACTTTTTACTGAAGGTTATAGAGTTCCAAAAGGTAATGTCTATTCAGCAGTTGAGGCCCCAAAAGGAGAATTTGGAGTATATTTAATTTCTGATGGAAGCAACAAACCTTACAGATGTAAAATAAGAGCTCCGGGTTTTTCACATCTCCAAGCAATGGATTATTTAATAAGAGGCCATATGCTAGCTGATGTCCCAGCAGTTCTGGGATCTTTAGACATTGTATTTGGCGAGGTAGATAGATGAGTTTAAAAAAAGTACATGACAACCAACCAAATGATTTTAAATTCTCAGAAGAAAATTTAAAAAAAGCTGAAGAAATCTTAACAAAATATCCTGAAAAAAATCAGAAAAGCGCAGTAATGCCTTTTTTATATTTAGCTCAAAAACAGAATAACAATTGGATACCTTTGGCAGCCATGAAGTACATAGCAAATTATTTATCTATGCCCTACATTTCTGTTTATGAGATAGCAACATTTTACTCAATGTATAATTTAGCTCCAGTTGGTAAACACTTTATTCAAGTTTGTACTACAACGCCTTGTCTTATTAGAGGGGCAGATAAAATAGTAAAATTATGTAAAGAAAAAATATCAAAAAATGAAAATGAAATTTCCAAAAATGGCAATTGTTCATGGATGGAAGTCGAATGTCTTGGAGCTTGTGTAAGTGCCCCTATGATACAAATAAATGATGATTATTATGAAGATTTAGACGAAAAAAGCACTTTAGAAATTTTAGACTCTTTGATTAAAGATAAACCACTTAAACCAGGTTCTTACAGAGGTCGAAAAAATACTGCGCCAGAGAAACAGTCAATTAATGGAGAAAAGCATGCTTAAAGAAGAAAATAAAATTTTTAAAAATCTCTATAACAATTTGGGATGGGAAATTGATAATGCAATTAAAAGAGATGATTGGAAAGATACAAAAAATTTAATTTCTAAAGGTAGAGAGTGGATAATAAGTGAGGTAAAAACATCTGAATTAAGAGGCAGAGGAGGCGCAGGTTTTTCAACTGGTCTCAAGTGGTCTTTTGCTCCAAAAGAAGTTGGATCAAGACCTCATTATCTGGTTATCAATGCAGATGAGTCTGAACCAGGAACTTGTAAAGATAGAGATATTTTAAGATTTGAACCTCAAAAATTAATTGAAGGTTGCTTGATTGCTGGTTACGCAGTTAATGCTCATATTTGTTATATTTATATCAGGGGAGAATATTTTAATGAAGGTAAAAGACTTCAAGAGGCAATCAATCAAGCCTATGCAAAAAATTACTTAGGAAAAAATGCTTGTGGCTCTGGATGGGATTTTGATATTCACATTCACTTTGGAGCTGGAGCTTATATTTGTGGAGAAGAAACAGCTTTATTGGAAAGCATTGAGGGTAACAAAGGTCAACCAAGATTAAAACCTCCATTTCCAGCTTTAGTTGGATTATATGGGTGCCCAACTATAGTTAATAATGTTGAAACAATAGCTGTAGTTCCAACTATCCTAAGAAGAGGAGGAAAATGGTTTGCGTCTATGGGTAAACCAAAAAATACTGGGACAAAAATATTCTGTATCTCTGGAAATGTAAATTTACCTTGTAACGTAGAGGAAGAAATGGGTATTCCACTTAAAGATCTAATCGAAAAACATGCAGGAGGTGTTGTTGGTGGTTGGAAAAATCTTCAAGCAGTAATACCTGGAGGTTCGTCAATGCCATTATTATCAAAAAAAATATGCGATACAATTACAATGGATTTCGACTCTTTAATTGAAAACAAAAGTGGATTGGGAACTGCTGGAATTGTCGTAATTAACAAAGATCAAGATATAGTTGAATGTATGGCAAGAATAGCTAGATTTTATAAACACGAAAGTTGTGGTCAATGCACTCCATGTCGTGAAGGCTCTGGGTGGATGTGGAGAATTTTAGATAGAGTAGTCAAAAGAAAAGCAACGTTTAGCGATATAAATTTATTGTCAGACGTAACAAAACAAATAGAGGGACACACCATTTGTGCTTTTGGAGAAGGATCTGCTTGGCCAGTTCAAGGATTATTAAGGCATTTTAGAAAAGAAGTCGAAAGTCGTTGTAGAGAGGAACCATTAATTAAGAAAAAAATTGATAATCCTTATTTAGTAGATCAACATTTGTTGGAGAACAAAAATGCCTAAGATAAAAATTAATGGTAAAGAAATAGAATTTAAAAAAGGAATGACCGTTCTCCAGGCTTGTGAACTTGCCAACGTTGAAATTCCTAGATTTTGTTATCATGAAAAATTATCGATTGCAGGTAATTGTAGAATGTGTCTTGTTGAAATGGAAAAATCCTCAAAACCGATTGCTTCCTGCGCAATGCCTGCTGCAGAAGGCATGAACATTAAAACAAATACGGAGTTTGTTGAGAAAGCAAGAAAAGGTGTAATGGAGTTTCTGCTCGCAAATCATCCACTTGACTGCCCTGTTTGTGATCAAGGAGGTGAATGTGATTTACAAGATCAATCAATGTACTATGGCGTAGATAAATCTAGGTTTGTAGAGAACAAAAGACAAGTCAAAGAAAAATATATGGGACCTCTAATAAAAACTCAAATGACTAGATGTATTCATTGTACCAGATGTGTGAGATTTGCGACTGAAGTCGCAGGAGTACCAGAGATTGGTGCAATCGGTCGAGGGGAAAATATGGAGATCACTACTTATTTAGAAAAAGCAATGGAGTCTGAACTTTCAGCTAATGTGATAGATCTATGTCCTGTGGGAGCTTTAACATCAAAACCCTATGCTTTTGAAGCAAGACCTTGGGAATTAAAAAAAACTGAAAGTATAGACGTAACTGACGCTGTTGGATCTAATATTAGAGTAGATACTTATAATTGGGAAGTAAAAAGAATACTACCGAGGCTTAATGAAGATATTAATGAAGAATGGATTTCAGATAAAACAAGATATTCATGTGATGGATTACTGAAACAAAGACTTGACGTTCCGTATATTAAAAAAAATAATAAATTGCAAAAATCCACGTGGGATGAAGCACTCTTGATTTTATTGAATAAAATTAAATCTATAGAACCTAATGAAATTGGCGGACACATCGGAGATATGGTAAATTTAGAAAGTGCTTTAGGTTTTAAAAAATTATTTGCCATTTTTAATAGCAAAAACTTAGAGTTTAGAGAAAAAAATTTTTATTTTAACCCATCAGAAAAAATTAATTATATATTCAATTCATCAATAAAAGGAATAGAGGAAACTGATTTGATACTTTTAGTTGGAACTAATCCAAGATATGAAGCAACTATGCTTAATGCAAGAATAAGAAAAGCATTTGTAAATAAAAAAATTCCTATTTACTCAATTGGTGACCCAGGAGAACTCACTTACGAATATACAAAAATTGGTGATAAAACTGATGATATTAAAAAGATAATTAATAAAGAAGGAGAATTTGCAAAAAAATTATTATCAGCAAAAAAACCAATAGTGATAATTGGAGAATCAGCATTAGACTTGAAAAGTGGTAAGTACATCTTTGAAGAGTTGAAAGATTTTTTAAAAGGGAATAAATTTATAACTGAACATTGGAATGCTTTAAACTTCTTACCACAAAACGCTTCGACAGTAGGTTTATTAGATTTAAAAATTATCTCAAGTGATGATGAGGAAAATAAATCATTTTTTAAAAAATTAGATGGTGGTAAATTTAAACTCATTTATCTTTTAGGTTCAGATAATTTAGAGATTAAAAAAAATAATGAATTTATCGTTTATCAAGGTAGTCATGGAGATAGGGGTGCAGAGATAGCTGATATTATTTTACCGAGTGCAGCATATACAGAACAAAATGGACTATTTGAAAACTTAGAAGGAAGAATCCAGGAATGCAAAAAAGCCTCTTATCCAATTGGCGAAGCATTAGAAGATTGGAAAATATTTAATTTAATATTAAAAAAAATGGGCAAGAATGAAAACTTGCTTAATTTCGATAATCTTAGAAAAGAAGTTTTAGATCTAATCCCTAATTTTACAAAAATAAATGAGCTACCAAAATATAAATTGAGTGGAAGTAAAAAACGTTCCTCTAGCTTTTTTAGTGAGGATATAAATATAAAAGCATTAGATTATTATTTTACCAATTCAATTTCAAGAGCATCTAAAACAATGAGCGAATGTCGTCAAATAAAACAAAATACAAAAAAAACAGGCACTAATAATTAATGATAGAATATTTACAGTTTTTAGGGCAAGAAGTTTATAAAATTTTTTTTCTACTTATCCCAATTCTTGTTTCTGTAGCAATGATCGTATGGTTAGACAGAAGAGTTTGGGGCTTAGTACAAAAAAGAAAAGGCCCAAATGTAGTTGGACCTTTTGGCTTGTTTCAAACTTTAGCTGATGCATTAAAATATATTTTTAAAGAGATCATCATACCTGCGAGTGCTAATAAAACAGTTTTTATTTTAGCTCCGATTGTAACAATGACTTTAGCTTTAGTAGCATGGGCTGTTATACCTATGAGCGAGGATTTAGTCCTATCAGATATAAATGTTGGTGTTTTATATTTGTTTGCAGTTTCATCACTTGGTGTTTATGGAATCATTATGGGAGGATGGGCTTCGAATTCCAAGTATCCTTTTTTGGGTGCTATCAGATCAGCTGCACAAATGGTTTCATACGAGGTCTCTATTGGAATAATTATAATAAATGTCCTTCTTTGTGTTGGCTCTCTTAATTTAAAAGATATCGTAATTGCTCAGAAAGAATTATGGTATGTTGTTCCACTTTTTCCAATGTTTGTAATTTTTTTTATATCTGCTCTGGCAGAAACAAACAGACCTCCTTTTGATTTACCTGAAGCTGAAGCAGAGCTAGTTGCCGGCTATCAAACTGAATATTCTGGAATGATGTATGCAATGTTTTGGTTAGGAGAGTATGCGAATATTCTTCTAATGTGCGCAATGGGATCTATACTTTTCCTTGGAGGCTGGCTTCCAATCATTAATATTTACCCATTGAATATTGTTCCTTCTCCGATATGGATGATTTTGAAAATTTTGTTTTTATTTTTATTATTTGCCTTAGTTAAAGCTATTGTTCCAAGATACAGATATGATCAATTAATGAGATTAGGGTGGAAAGTTTTCTTACCATTTTCATTAGTATATCTTGTTCTGACTGCAAGCTTCTTATTTTACTTTGATAAACTTCCAAAAGGAAACTTTTAATGAATTTAAGCAGACTCTTTAAAACCATTTTTCTTCTTGAATTTATTTCCGGATTGTACATGGCAATTAAACAAATATTTAAAAAATCAAAGACCATTAATTATCCATTTGAGAAAGGACCAATCAGCCCAAGAATGAGAGGTGAACATGCTTTAAGAAGATATCCAAACGGCGAAGAGAGATGCATCGCTTGTAAATTATGCGAAGCTGTTTGCCCAGCTCAGGCTATAACGATAGAGTCAACTGAAAGATCCGACGGCAGTAGAAAAACAACACGCTATGATATTGATATGCTTAAGTGCATTTATTGTGGCCTATGCCAGGAGTCATGCCCAGTAGAGGCAATAGTGCAAGGACCAAATTTTGAATTTGCAACAGAGACCAGAGAGGAACTTTATTATAATAAAAAAAAACTATTAGAAAATGGTGATAGGTGGGAGTCTGTTTTAGCAAAAAATATAAAATTAGATAAGCCGTACAGATAGATGATAGTTCACTCAATTTTTTTTTATTTTTTTTCTATAATTGCAATCTTTTCTTCTTTAATGGTTATTACGTCTAGGAGTACAATAAACTCAGTATTCTTTTTAATATTAGATTTTATATCGGTAGGGTGCTTATTCATTATGGTTGGCGCAGAATTTTTAGGAATGATACTTCTGATAGTTTACGTAGGAGCAGTGGCTGTATTATTTTTGTTCGTGGTTATGATGTTGAATGTTGCTGAACAAAAACAATCGTGGTTTATAGGTAAAAAGTCGACACATATACCAACAGGTTTGATAGTAAGCGTATTAATTTTATTAGAGTTATTAGTAGTTGTAGGTGGATGGAAATACAAAGAAGACGTAATGTCTAGTAGCACTTTAGTTTTATCAAATATTTCAAATACACATCAATTGGGATTAGTAATGTATACTGATTATATTTTATATTTCCAGTTGGCCGGAGTAGTTCTTCTCTTGGCTATGATTGGGGCTATACTTCTCACTTTTAGAGAGAGAGTTGGTGTTAAAAAACAAAGTTATCTAAATCAAATTTCAAGAAGTCCATCTACTGCAATCGAACTCAGAGAAGTTAAATCTAATGAGGGAGTAAAGATAGATGATTGAAATTGGATTGGGGCATTATCTATCCTTGGGAGCTATAATTTTCTTTTTGGGAGTAATCGGCATTTTTTTAAATAGAAAAAACGTGATCGTTATTCTTATGTCTATTGAACTTATTTTATTAGCAGTAAATATTAATTTGATATCTTTTTCTATTTTTTCAGGAGACATAGTAGGACAAATTTTTACAATGCTTATACTTACAGTTGCTGCTGCTGAGGCCGCAATAGGCTTAGCTATAATTGTAGTTTATTATAGAAATAGAGGCTCAATCAGGGTTGAGGATATTCATGGAATGAAAGGTTAAATGGAATACGCAATTTTGTTTTTGCCACTTTTAGGCTCATTAATAGGATATTTAGGTAAATCCTTAGCAAAATATTTTTCAGAAATTATAACAAGCTTATTTGTTAGTATCTCTGCAGTTTTATCAATATTAGTTTTTTGGAGAGGTATTCAAAATAATATATATGGAAATTACAAAATTTTTGAATGGATAAGTTCTGGAAACTTTATAGCCAATTGGTCAATTAATATTGATCCATTAAGTTCCGTAATGTTAGTAGTGGTTACTTTCGTTTCAGCTTTAGTGCATGTTTATTCTATTGGCTATATGAGTCATGATCCACATAAACCAAGATTTATGTCTTACCTGTCATTGTTTACTTTTTCAATGTTATCCTTAGTAGTTTCAGACAACTTCCTTCAACTTTTTTTTGGTTGGGAGGGAGTGGGGTTATGTTCATATTTATTAATAGGATTTTGGTATAAAAAAGAAACAGCTAATAATGCAGCAATAAAAGCTTTTATAGTAAATAGAATTGGAGACTTCGGGCTGGCGATTGCAATTTTCTTAATCTTTTTCTTTTATGGTACAATAAATTTTGAAGAAGTCTTCCAAGCAACATCCACATTAATTGAAAAAAAATTAGTATTTTTTGGAGTTGAGACAAGTTTAATCACTTTAATTTGTGTATTTCTATTTATTGGTGCAATGGGAAAATCTGCTCAATTTTTACTTCATACTTGGTTACCAGATGCTATGGAGGGTCCTACGCCAGTTTCAGCTTTAATTCATGCTGCTACAATGGTAACCGCAGGTGTCTTTTTAGTAGTTAGATGCTCACCGATTTTTGAGTACTCACAATTCGCGCTTAATCTAGTTGCAATAGTAGGTATGGTTACAGCAATTTTTGCTGCCTCAGTAGCTTTAGTTCAAAATGATATTAAAAAGATAGTTGCTTACTCTACTTGCAGTCAATTGGGTTATATGTTTTTTGCAGCTGGAATAGGGGCATACCATGTAGCAATGTTTCACTTATTCACTCACGCTTTTTTTAAAGCACTATTATTTTTGGGGGCTGGGTCAGTGATACATGCCTTTAAAGATGAACAAGACATAAGAAATATGGGTGGGATAGGAAAGAAATTACCATACACCTATGCTTTTATGTTAATAGGGACTTTAGCGCTTACAGGATTTCCTTTTCTTTCAGGATTCTACTCAAAAGATGCTATAATTGAATTTGCCTATCTTGCAAATACTCCTTTAGGGAATTACGCAGCTTCAGTTGGTATTTTAACAGCATTCTTTACATCAATTTATTCCTGGAGATTATTTTTTAAAGTTTTTCATGGACCTTATAACAATAAAAAAATATTAATTAATGAAACTCACGAGTCACCAATCATTATGTTACTTCCTTTAGTATTTTTAAGTATTGGTGCAATCTTCTCTGGCTACATTTTTAAAAATATTTTTATAGGTCATCTCAGTATTGATTTTTGGCAAGCATCAATATTTTTTTTAAACAAAATATCTCATAGCTCAATACCTTTCTGGTTCTTATTAACCACTCCAGTAATAGTTTTAATATCTATACCTATTTCATTCTATCTGTATATTTTAAATCCGAAAATTTTAGATGATTTCAAACTCACAAATATGCCTTTGTATAATTTTCTTTTAAATAAATGGTATATAGATGAACTTTATGAAAAAATTTTTGTTAATCCTGCTAAAAAAAATTGGATCATTTTTTTGGAAAAAAGGAGATATTGGAATAATAGATAAATATGGTCCTGATGGAATTTCAAAGTTAGTTAAAAACTTATCCAATAAAACCGGACGTCTTCAAACTGGGTTTATTTATGACTATGCTTTTGTAATGTTGTTGGGTCTATCAATTCTCTTAACTTACTTAATTTTGAAGTAAAATGAATTTTCCAATTTTATCAACTCTAATTTTTTTACCTTTACTAAGCTCTATTTTTATTTTTCTTACTAGAGACAAAAAAAATAATTATGGAGCAATTTATATATCGCTCTTTAGTAGTACAGCTACTTTTATACTCTCGTTATTTTTATGGTATTCTTTAGATCTTAGCACTGCTGAATTTCAATTTATTGAGGAAAAATCTTGGATAAATAATTTCATAAAATTTAAATTGGGCGTAGATGGAATATCAATTCTATTTATCGTTTTAACTACTTTCATTACGCCTATCTGCATTATTTCTTGTATTAACAGTGTTAAAACGCGGGTTAAAGAGTTTTTAATAGCCATATTAATTCTCGAAACTTTCATGATCGGAGTATTCTGCTCACTAGACTTAGTAATTTTTTACTTATTCTTTGAGGCAGGCCTAATTCCAATGTTTTTAATCATTGGTGTGTGGGGTGGCCCAAAAAGAGTTTACTCAGCATTTAAATTTTTTCTATTTACCCTGCTTGGATCAGTTTTAATGTTAGTAGCTATAATAGTAATTTATTGGTTAACAGGAACCACTGATATCACCCAAATTTATGAAATAAGTATAACTAAAGAGTATCAATATTTATTATGGTTAGCGTTCTTAAGTTCTTTTGCGGTAAAAATGCCAATGTGGCCAGTTCACACATGGTTACCTGATGCACATGTTGAAGCACCAACAGCTGGCTCAGTTATACTTGCAGCTATTTTACTTAAGATGGCAGGTTATGGTTTTTTGAGATTTTCAATTCCAATGTTCCCTATAGCATCAGAATTTTTTACTCCGTTAATTCATACCTTAAGTATTATCGCAATCATCTACACTTCACTTGTAGCTCTGATGCAGGACGATATGAAAAAACTTATAGCATACTCGTCTGTAGCACATATGGGTTACGTAACCTTAGGAATTTTTACATTAACTAAACAAGGAATAGAGGGAAGTATTTATCAAATGATAAGTCATGGTCTCATTTCAGCAGCTTTATTTTTATGTGTTGGAGTAGTCTATGATAGATTACACTCTAGAATGATAAGTACTTATGGTGGTTTGGTTAATTACTTACCAAAATATTCTTTTTTATTTATAGTATTCGCTTTAGCTGCACTCGGTTTACCTGGTACATCAGGATTTTTAGGTGAATTTTTAGTTTTAGCAGGAACTTTTAAAAAAAGTTATTTAGCAGCAATGTTAGCAACTTTTGGAGTAGTTTTAGGTGCCGCTTACATGCTGTGGTTAACTAAAAGAGTAATATTTGGAGTTGCAAATAATATGGAAATTAAGAGCTTACCCGATATAAATAAATCCGAGATACTAATGCTGGTTACTTTGGCTTTTTTTGTAGTTTTTTTTGGTTTTTACCCGGCACCATTAATGGAAACTTTTAACGTTTCAGTTAACAGTTTAATAAACAACTATCAAATAGCACTAACTGCAAAATAAATATGATTAATAATTTAAATATAATGTTGCCTGAAATTTTTTTATCTTTATCAATTTTTTTTATTCTCCTTTTGGGTGTTTTTATTAAGAAAAGTTTCAATCTAATATTCAATCTTACTTCAGTGATAATAATTATCACGATCGTTATAATTTTTAATAATCCAAACGATGAGGTAAAAATATTTCTCGAAAGTTTTACAAGAGACTCATTTTCAAATTATTTCAAAATATTAATTCTTTTGTCATCTCTCTTTGTACTTAATTCCTCTAAAAATTTTATTTTAGACAACAAACTGGACAAATTTGAATATCCTATCATTATCTTATTATCGATCTTAGGAATGTTTTTTATGGTAAGCTCTAATGATCTAATACTTTTTTATTTAGGATTAGAGCTACAATCATTATCACTTTATATTCTTGCATCTATTGATAGAGATAATTTAAGATCCACAGAGTCTGGAATTAAATATTTTGTTTTAAGCGCATTGTCCTCAGGTTTACTATTATATGGCTGTTCGTTACTGTATGGATTTACTGGTTCTACTAATTTCGATTTAATAGCAGATCAATTAATTAAAGAGAACACAGGAGCAGTTTTTGCAATGGTATTCATTTTAGTTGGACTGGCATTTAAAGTATCAGCTGTACCATTCCACATGTGGACTCCTGATGTTTACGAAGGAGCTCCAACTTCAATAACAAGTTATTTTGCTGTAGTACCTAAAGTTGCAGGGTTAGCTTTACTTATAAAATTTATGTTTATACCTTTTTCAAACATTTTGCTTGAGTGGCAAACAATTATAATCTTTATTTCTATTGCTTCTATGATCTTAGGTGCGATAGCTGCAATGGTTCAAACAAACTTTAAAAGACTACTCGCTTACAGTTCGATAGGGCACATTGGATATGCATTAGCTGGAGTGGCTACGGGGGTGATTTCTGGTTATGAAAGCGCTGTTGTTTATATTTCAATTTACGTGATTATGAACATTGGTGCTTTTTCTTGTCTATATTTACTCAAGATAGATGGTAAATATAAAGAGAACATTGCCGATCTTTCAGGTATATCCAAAAAAAATCCTCTTTTGGCAATGTCTTTACTAATAATTTTGTTTTCGCTAGCTGGCATCCCTCCATTAGGCGGTTTTTTTGCTAAATTCTATGTATTTATGGCAGTACTAGAACAAGAGATGTATGCATTAGCAATTATAGGTTTGCTTACGACAGTTATGTCAGCATTTTATTATTTAAAGATTATAAAAACTATTTATTTTGATGAAAATGTTATTTCTTTCGAGCCAGTTAAAAACAAAGTAGCACAAATTTCTATTTTTACTAGTTGCACGATTTTAATAACATTTTTTTTGTATCCATCAGTATTAAATAATTTAGTTGGTTCTTTATTTTCTAATTAATGAAGATCAATCTTAAAAAATTCAAAGTAGTGAAAAGCACAAATGATACAGCCCTTAAGCTTATAAAAAAAAATATATCCAAACCTACTTTGATCATGTCTGAAAGACAAACTGGCGGTAGAGGAAGAATTGGAAAAAAATGGGTTTCAAAAAAAGGAAATTTATTCATAAGTATTTTTTTTAAGTTAAATCAAAAAAAAATTAATTTTAAACAGTTTGCTGTATTAAATGCATTTCTGATAAAAAAAATTATTTCTAATAAAATTTTGAGAAAAATTAAAATTAAATGGCCTAATGACTTACTGTATAAAAAAGATAAGTTTTGTGGAATTTTACAAGAAGTTGTCAAATTCAACAAATTTGACTTTCTAATTGTTGGTATTGGGTTAAATACTAATGTAGTGCCGCAAAACAAAAGCTTTAAATCAACAAGTTTAAAAAATATAGTGAAAAAAAATGTAAGCAATCAAAAAATATTAAAAAGTATAATAAAAACATATGAAAAATTTTTAAAAGATGCCGAAATAAAATCTTTTTCTGAATTAAAAAGGAAATATAAATAGTAAAATGTACTTCATTGTTGGAGATATTGGAAACACATCTACTAGAATTTGCCTTATTAATAAAAAGTCTAAAATAAAAAAATCATTTATTTTTGATACAAAAAAAATTTTTAAAAAAGGGTTCATTAAAATATTATTTAAAAAATTTTCAAAAGATGATACTAAAAAAAATATATTATTTTCAAGTGTTGTACCGCTTGCTTTCAAAAAGATTAAAAATGATTTAAAAAAAACAAGCTATAAAATTTTAGAAATTAAAAGATTAAAATTAAATAAGTTAATAAAAATTAATATTAAAAATATTAAACAGCTTGGATCAGATAGAATCGTAAACTCAATAGCAGGAAAAAAATTTAAAAATTGTTTGATTATTGATTTTGGTACCGCAACTACCTTTGATATAGTTAAAAATAAAATATATGAAGGTGGTGTGATCGCGCCTGGGGTAAAATTATCAATGAAAAATCTTAGTCAATCCACAGCTTTGCTTCCTATATTTAATTTAAAAAGTAAGCAAAAAAGCTATGGAAAAAATACTATAGATGCTTTAAATGCAGGTTTCATTTGGGGTTATGACGGATTAATTAATAATATAATTAATAAAATCACTCAAAAATGGAAAATTAAATATAAAATAATATTAACAGGTGGATATGCAATGTTTTTTAAAAACATAATTAAAAAAAAAACAGTAGTTGATCAAAATATAACTATTAAAGGTCTGTCAAAAGCTTACAGTGAATTATTATGAACAATAAAGAAGAATTAATTTTTTGTCCATTAGGTGGATCAGGAGAGATTGGTGGCAATATGAACTTATACGCATATGGAAAAGCGGATAATCAAAAATGGATTATAGTTGATATGGGCGTTTCTTTTGCAGATGAGTCTATTCCTGGAATAGACTTAATAATGCCGGATGCTGGTTTTATAATAGATAAAAAAAACGATTTGCTTGGAATTGTTTTAACTCATGCTCATGAAGATCATATAGGTGCTGTTGCACATATTTGGCCAGAGTTGAAATGTAAAATATATGCAACTCCCTTCACTGCAGCACTTATTCTAGAAAAATTTAAAGAAAAAAAAATAGATATTTCTTCATTTTTAGAAGTTGTGCCTCTAAATGGCAAAATTAAACTCGGTGATTTTGAAATTGATTTCGTAACACTAACTCATTCAATATTAGAACCAAATGGTTTAAGTATTAAAACTCCCTTAGGTAAAATATTGCACACTGGTGATTGGAAAATTGATCCAAATCCATTAATAGGAAGCCAAATAGATGAAAAGAAACTGAAGTCTATTGGAGACTCTGGGGTATCTGTAATGATTTGTGATTCTACAAACATTTTTAGTCCTGGAAGAGCTGGCTCAGAATCAGATGTTAGAGATAGTCTTCTTAGAATTATGACGCCAAAAACTAACCGAATTTTAGTAACTTCTTTTGCTTCCAATGTTGCAAGAATGGAGTCTATTTTTTACTGTGCGAAAAAAACAGGAAGAAACATTAGTTTAGTTGGCCGTTCGATGCAGAGAATATATAAAGCTGCAAAAAAATGTGGTTATTTGAAAGGAATAATTGAACCTTTAGAGCCAAGAGACGCCAAAAAAGTTCCTAAAAACAAAATTATTTATTTAGCTACAGGAAGCCAGGGTGAACCAATGGGTGCGATGAATAGAATTATAAATGGAGTTCATCCAGAAGTACATTTAGAAAAAGATGACTGTGTTATTTTTTCATCAAAAATAATTCCAGGCAATGAAAAAAAATTATACTATTTACAAAACTTGATCGTAAAAAATAATATGGAAATGATAAGCGAAGAAAACGCTTTTGTACATGTATCAGGACATCCAAATAGAGAAGATCTTAAAGACATGTATAAATGGGTAAAACCCAAGTGTGTAATTCCAGTACATGGAGAACATCGTCACATGGCAGAACATGTGTCTTTTGCAAAAGAAATGCAAGTTCCAAAAACTTTACTTATTGAAAATGGAGATATTATTAAAATTCTTCCTGGTGATAAACCACAAATAATTGATAAAGCTCCATCTGGAAAAATCTACTTAGATGGAAATATAAATGTTGATACTGACTCTCCATCAATAAAAGAAAGAAAAAATTTATCAATTAATGGATATTTAGAGATAACTCTAATTGTTTCGAATAATGGTAATGTTAAAAAACCAGTTATTTCATACAAAGGAATACCAGAGAAAGAAGAAGAAGATAGATTTATATTTGAAATCGAGGACGAAATATTAAATATTTGCAAAACTTTTTCTATGGACAATAAAAAACAACAACAAAATTTGATTGAAACTATTAAACAAAATTGTAGAAAAATTGTTAGAGAAAAAACTGGAAAAAAACCTTTTACAAATATAAATATATTTAGGATTTGATGGGAATTACAGGATCTATAATTGTATTTGTGATAATTTGGTGGATAATATTTTTTTCAGTTCTTCCAGTAGGAATTCAGTCTAATAAAGAAAAGTTCAGAGAGAGAATAGAGGGAATTGACCCTGGTGCACCAAAAAATCCAAAAATTGTAAAAAAATTTTTAATTACTACAATAATTACTACTCTAATTTTTGTAGTGGTATATTATCTTGTTAAGATTGATTTGTTGAATTTAAGAGAGTTTTTAAAATAATAATGTACTTATCCAAGCTATTCATACCAATAACCAAAGATCTACCAGCAGAGGCAAAAATTAAATCTCATCAATTAATGCTAAGAACAGGTATGATCAAACAATCTTCTGCAGGAATATATTCATGGTTACCTTTAGGTTTTAAAGTTATGAAAAAAATTGAACAAATTGTTCGGGAAGAGCAAAATTATATTGGCGCTCAAGAAATGTTAATGCCAACTATTCAATCCTCAGAAATTTGGAAAGAAAGTGGAAGATACGATGATTATGGTGAAGAAATGTTAAGGATAAAAGATCGTCAAGGAAGGGAAATGCTTTATGGACCAACAAATGAGGAATTAATTACCGATGTATTTAGATCGAGTGTTAAATCTTATAAATCACTTCCTCAACTACTTTATCATATACAATGGAAATTTAGAGATGAAGTAAGACCAAGATTTGGTGTCATGAGGTGTAAAGAATTTTACATGAAGGATGCATATTCATTTGATATTTCAGACGAAGAAGCAAAAAAATCTTACAACAAAATGTTTTACTCTTATCTTAAAACTTTTAGTAGATTAGGGTTAAAAGCTATTCCAATGGCAGCAGATACAGGACCTATTGGAGGTGATCTTTCTCATGAATTTGTGATTTTAGCTGAAACTGGTGAAAGTCAAATTTATGCTGATAAAAATATTTTTGAAATTAATTTAAATCAATTTCCACTTAACGACTCATCTTTACAAAAAATGCGAGAAGAATTTACAAAAATTTATGCTGTGACAGATGAAAAATACAAAAAAGATGAATTTAATAAAAATGTAAAAAAAGAAAATCAAATGATTACTAAAGGTATAGAGGTCGGACATATTTTCTATTTCAGTGATAAATATTCTAAGCCAATGAATTGTTTAATTGATGATAAAAATGGAAAAAAAACATCTGTAAAAATGGGTTCTTATGGAATTGGAGTTTCAAGATTGGTTGGGGCTATAATTGAAGCAAATTACAATAACGATGTAATGAAATGGCCAAAATCAATATCACCTTTTGATGTAGTCATAATACCAAGTATTAACAAAAATAATAAGGAAAACTTAGTAAAAGCTGAAAAAATTTATCTAGAACTAAAAAAACAAAATATTGACGTATTGTTAGACGATGTTGATGAAAATATGTCTAACAAATTTAAAAAACATGACTTAATCGGTACCCCCTATCAAATTATTATTGGTTCTAAATCAGAAGGTAATAATTTTGAATTTAAGGAATTAAATTCTAATAGTGAAATACTAAGTCTTGATAAAATAAAAATAAAATTAAAAGTAAAATAAATTGTTTACTGCAGCAGAAAGACTGATTTCATTAAGAAATTTAAGACCTAAAAAAAAGGAAGGGTTTCTAAAAATAATTTCCATTTTTTCTTTTCTAGGAATAATGCTTGGTGTTGCGATTCTAATTATTGTTATGTCTGTAATGAATGGTTTCAAAACAGATTTAACAAATAAAATTTTGGGTTTAAATCCTCATATTGTAGTACAACCAAATAGTTATGAAATTGATAAAAATTTTATATCTAAAATAAAAAAAGAGTTTAAAGAAATAAGTTATAGCAAGTCTTATTCTGGAGAGGGTATAATAATAAGTAATAATAATGTGAAAGGAGTATTACTTAAAGGTATAGATAAAAGCGAGAAAAATATAATTAATTTTTTTGAAAATTATATACCTAATGTAAAACTAAATAAATTTAATAGGAATAATGTATTTATTGGAACAGAGTTAGCATTTAATCTAAATTTAAAAGAAGGTGACACATTTAGTCTGATGTCATCTGCTTTTGTAGCAACTCCTTTAGGAGGATTTCCAAAACAAGAAAATTTCAAGGTAGCTGGTATTTTCAATACTGGTTTCTTAGAGTTTGATCAAAATATTGTTTTTTTAAATTTGAGAGATGCACTTTCAATATTTGATAAAGAAGACAAAGATCAAAATATCGAAATTTATTTAAATGACCCCCTAAAAGCTGACAAATATAAAAAAAGAATACAAGAACTTAATCAAAATTATTTCATTTATTCATGGGCTGATTTAAATAAATCTCTCTTTAGCGCTTTAAGAGTTGAGAGAAATGTGATGTTCATCATACTCTCGTTAATTATTGTAGTAGCAGCATTCAATATCATCTCTGGTTTGACGATTTTAATAAAAAATAAAACAAAAGAGATTGCAATTTTAAAAACTTTAGGTCTTAACAATAAATCAATAAAAAAAACTTTTTTTCTTACTGGATTAACGATAGGTTTTTTTGCAACTTTAAGCGGAATAGTTTTAGGTGTATTATTTTCTATTAATATAGAAAAAATAAGAATTTTTTTATTAACAGTATTTAATTTAGAAATTTTTCCTTCTGACATTTATTTTTTAGATAAATTGCCCAGTGAAATAAATATAAATTCTATTTTTCTTATTTTTTTAATATCATTAGTAATTTCTGCTCTCGCCTCATTTTTACCCGCGATGAAAATAGCAAAAACGAGTACTTTTAGGGCTTTAAGATATGAGTAAAACTTTAATTGAGACATCTAATTTAAAGAAGAGTTTTGAACATATGAAAAACTCTATAACTTTATTTGATAATTTTAATATTAAAATTAAAGAAGGAGAACTAGTTGCTTTGGTTGGCCCTTCTGGATCAGGAAAATCCTCTCTATTACACTTGTTAGCTTTACTGGAAAATCCATCAAATGGAAAAATTTCAATTAATAATCAAGATACTAAATTTCTATCCAATGATCAAAAAGATGAACTAAGAAGAAAAAACATTTCTATTATTTTTCAAGACAATAATTTACTTTCAGACTTTACGGCTATTGAAAATGTTAAGATGCCTCTAATAATTAATCATGAAAAAAAGGATATCATCAATCAAAAGGCAGAAAAAATTCTTAAAGATCTAAAAATTTTGAATCGATCTAATCATTTTCCTAATGAACTGTCAGGAGGTGAACAACAAAGAGTAGCAATAGCAAGAGCATTAATAGCTGAGACAAAAATAATTCTAGCAGATGAACCAACAGGAAATTTAGATTACAAAACTTCAAAGGAAATATTCTCTATTTTTTTAAAATTAAAAAAACTCAAAAAAACAATAATTTTTGCAACTCATAATAGAGAACTTGCTAACAGGGCGGATTACAAGTTGTTTATTTCTAATGGTGATATAAAACGAGTTAATGCTCGAAAGTAACAAACATTTTAACAATATTAAAATTCATACTCAATATTCAATCTGCGAAGGAGCAATTAAAATAGATGATTTAGCTGAGTATTGTAAATCAAATAAAATTAAATCGCTTGGATTAGCTGATAGTTTTAATTTGTGCGGAGCTTTAGAGTTTGCAGAAAAATTGTCTAAGGTTGGAACCCAACCTATAATTGGTACTCAAATCAATCTTAAAGTTAATAATATAGTAGGGAAGATAACTCTTTATGCTAAATCAGAAGATGGCTATAAAAATTTAACAAAGTTGTCCTCATCAAGTTATATTAAAAGTAAAGAGACCGATGATCCATCATGTACAATTGAGGATCTTGCAAAAAATAATACTGATTTAATTTTACTAACAGGCAATTATAGAGATTTATTTGGGAAATTATTTAATACAAATAAATTGAGAGATTTTCAAGAAACTATAAAGACATTAAAAGAAAATTTTAAAGATAGGATTTATTTCGAAATTCAAAGACACAATGAGGAAGAAGAAACTACTTTCGAAAATTATATATTAAATGCATCTAAATCTTTAAAAGTGCCTTTAATAGCAACACAACAAGTTTTTTACATAAATAAAGAGATGTATGAGGCGCATGATGCATTAAGGTGTATTGGTGAGAAAAATTTCATTGATGATAAAAATAGATTTAAGCTTAGCGATCAACATTTTTTAAGACACACAAATGAATTAGCAAAATTATATTCTGATTTGCCTGAAGCTCTTGAAAATAATTATAACTTTCATTTGAGGTTTAATTTTAAACCAAAAAAATCAAAACCAATATTACCTTCAGTTTCAAATGCGTATAATAGATCACCAGAGGAAGAATTATCTAGACAAGCAGAAAGTGGCTTAGATTACAGATTAAAAAATTTTATTTTCAAAAAAGATACATTAAATGACGAAAAGCTTAAAAAAAAATACAAAGATAGATTAACACACGAAATTAGTATTATAAATTCTATGAATTACTCTAGTTATTTTTTAATTGTGTCTGATTATATTAAATGGGCAAAAAAAAATTCTATCCCAGTTGGCCCTGGAAGAGGTTCTGGAGCTGGCTCCCTTGTAGCTTATTGTTTAGATATTACCGATCTTGATCCTTTAGAATTTGATTTAATTTTTGAGAGATTTCTAAATCCTGACAGAATCTCTATGCCTGATTTTGATATTGATTTTTGTGAAGAAAAAAGAGACCAGGTTTTTGAATATTTAAAAAAAAAATACAAAGATGGTGTAGCCCATATTATTACTTTTGGTAAACTTAAAGCTAGAATGGCATTAAGGGACGTAGGAAGGGTGCTAGGTTTATCTTATGGACATGTAGATAGACTTTGTAAAATGGTTCCTTTTGATCCTTCGAGACCTTTAACACTTCAAGAGTCAATTGATAGGGAGCCAAGATTCAAAGATGAAGTGAAAAGTAACCCAAAGGTAAAAAAATTATTGGAACTTTCTTTAAAATTAGAGGGTCTTAATAGAAATATGGCTACTCATGCTGCGGGGGTAGTGATTGCTGGAGATAAATTAGCTGAACAATTTCCGTTGTATGTAGATCATAGTTCAAATCTTATTCTACCTTCCACTCAATATGACATGTACTCTTCAGAAAATGCAGGATTGGTAAAGTTTGATTTATTGGGTTTAAAAACCCTGACTGTGATAGATAAAACATTGAAAAGATTAAAAGCTAAAAATATTAATTTAGACATAAGTAAAATAGATCAAAATGACAAGAAAGTCTTCTCTCTTTTGTCAACTGGAGAAACTACTGGATTATTTCAATTAGAAAGTGCTGGAATGAGAGAAGCCATTAAACAAATGAAACCAAATAAATTTGATGATATCATTGCTTTAGTTGCACTTTATAGACCAGGTCCAATGAGTAACATTCCGATTTATAACGATTGTAAAAATGGATCAAAAGAACCAGATTATATTCATCCGACTTTGAAAGAAATACTAAAACCCACATATGGAATAATTATATATCAAGAACAGGTAATGCAAATTGCACAAACATTAGCAGGTTTTACAGCAGGGGAAGCTGATATTCTAAGAAGAGCAATGGGAAAAAAAAAGAAATCAGAACTAGATAAACAAAAAGAAAGATTCATTAATGGTGCTACTAAAAATGGTATAGCAAAAGATGTTGCAAACTTCGTATTTACAAAAATCGAACCGTTTGCGCAGTACGGCTTTAATAAAAGTCATGCAGCGGCTTACGCTCTGATTGCTTATCAAACTGCTTATTTAAAAACTTATCACAAAGAAGATTTTATTGCCGCAACGATGTCCACAGAATTAACCAATTCCTCAAAATTAAGAGAGTTTGTAGAAGAATTAAAAAGATTAAAAGTTAATATTGTTAGACCCTCTATTAATAAATGTTATGCAGAATTCAAAGCTATAGATGGAAAAATTTATTATGGTTTGGGAGCGATTAAAAATGTCGGTTTTGAAGCTATTTCTAATATTATAGAGGAAAGAGAAAAAAATGGTAAATTTAAATCGTTTGAGGATTTCATTTATAGAGTAGATTCAAAGGATGTAAATAAATTACAGCTAGAGGGCTTAACTAAAGCTGGTGTTTTTGATGAATTTGATTTGAATCGATGTAAAATATTTAAAAGTATCCCGAAGATAATATCTCAGATTAAACTTAATAACGATGATAAAAAAAATAATCAATCAAGCCTTTTTTCCAGTAACGATAATTTAATCAATAAATTTGAATTTTTATCTTCAGAAACTTGGACACAAAAAGAACTCTTAGCAGAAGAATTTAAATCTCTGGGATTTTATATTTCCAATCATCCACTTAACGAATATGCTGAGATTTTTAACCAATTAAAAATTATTCCATATGATCAATTTTATGATAATAGCAATAATGAAGGACTAGTTGCAGGAACAGTAATGTCCATTCAAGAAAAAAAAAGTTCGAAAGGTACACCTTATGCAATAATCAAATTTAGTGACAAAAAAGGTGAGTTTGAGTTATTTTTATTTTCTGAGATATTAATTAAAAATAGAGAAAAATTGAGAGAGTCCGAGTCATTTGTTTTAACTTTGCAAAAAGACAAAGGAATTAGCGAAAACGTAAAAAAAAGAGTTAATGTTAAAAATATAGTTAGTATAGAGGAAATGTTAAATGAGCCATACTCAAAAGTAACAATAGAATTAGCAGATAGCTTAAAAATTAATGAAATAAAAGAAATCTTGTCTAGTGAAGGCAAAACAGCCATTAAATTAGTTATAAATAACAAAAATAGAAAAGCATCTTATTCTCTTGAAAATACAAGAAAATTTGATTTGGAACATTTAAAAGCTCTAAAATCAAAGAATTACGTCATAAAAATTTCAGTTTAGACTATTGATTTTTTAAATTGTTTCTATATATCAGAGTTTAATTTCGCACACAGTTATAAGGGTGTTGCCCTACCGGTCCATAAAATTGGAGTTACTGTGGTGGATTAACCGGAAAACTATGAACGTACCAAAAGTAGATATCAAACAACTTTTAGAAGCAGGAGTGCATCTTGGTCATAAAACATTAAGATGGAATCCAAAGATGAAGAAGTATATTTTTGGTGAAAAAAATTCAATACACATCATTGATCTTACCCAAACAGTCGAATTTTTAAAAAATGCTTTAGTCCAAGTTCACAAAGTTATTTCTAGTGGAGGTAAGCTCCTCGTTGTTTCAACAAAAAAACAAGCTTCTGAACAAATAAGCGATTTAGCTAAAGAAACAGGTCAATTCTATGTAAATTATAGATGGTTAGGTGGAATGTTAACTAATTGGAACACCATTCAAAATTCAATAAAAAGATTAAAAAAACTAGACGATCAACTATCAAAAGAAAATATTGGTTTTACAAAAAAAGAAATATTAAAATTTGGCAAAGAAAGAGAAAAGCTCAAAAGATCATTGGGGGGAATTTCTGAGATGAAAAAAACTCCAGATCTAATTTTTATAATTGATACTAATATTGAATCATTAGCTGTTGCTGAAGCAAAAAAATTGGGAATTCCTATTATTGCCGTGCTTGATACAAATTCTGATCCTACAGGAATTGAATTTCCCATACCAGGAAATGATGATGCAAGAAGATCAATAAACCTTTATTGTGATTTGTTAAAAGGCACAATTAAAGACGCAGAAAAATTTATAAAAGACTCAAAAGAAAAAGAAGTAAACAAAAAATCTGATATAAAAAATAAATAATTTTTTAAATATTTTCAATGTCCAGCAAAGATTTATTAAATAATATAAAAAAACTTCGTGAAATAACCGGAGTTGGCTTCAAGGATTGTAAAATTGCGTTAGATGAAAATCAGGGAGATATTGAAAAATCAATCGAGTTTCTAAGAAAAAAAGGAATAGCTAAAGCTTCAAAAAAAATGAACAGAACAGCATCTGAAGGGTTGGCATTAGTGCAAGAGGCAGAAGGAAGAATATCAATTATAGAAATAAATAGCGAAACAGATTTTGTTGCTAAAAATGAAAATTTTATAACTTTTTGCAAAGAATTATCTAAAATAAATTTTTCGATAAAAGCAAATCTGAAAAAATTAGAAAATACAAAAATGAAAAATGGTATTTTAGTAAAAGACAATTTAGTAAATTTAATTGCAAAAATAGGAGAAAAAATAACAATTAGAAGAGCTCATTTTTTTGATAACTCCAATGGACAAAATTTTTTTTATGTTCACTCAGCTATTGAGAAAAATATAGGAAAGATAATTTCAATAGTAAAAATTGATGGCATAACAAAAGATAAAAATGAAGATTTAGGAGTAAAAATAGCAATGCATATTGCTGCCTCTAGTCCATTGGCAATTGATAAAGAAGACATAGATAAAAAAATAGTAGATAAGGAGTTAGAAATTATTAAGGCTGAAATAGAAAATTCAGGAAAACCATCACAAATGGTTGAAAAAATATCTAATGGGAAAATAAATAAATTTTTAAATGATAACTCTCTTCTTAATCAAATATGGATAATGGACTCTAAAAAAAAAGTATCAGACATCTTAAAGGAAAATTCTTTAGAAAAAAAATTAAGTATATTAGAATTTGTGAGATACAAAGTTGGTGAAGGAGTTTAGAGATGAGTAGTGAATTTAATGAAAAAAATTATTCTTCAAAAATGGAAAAGAGCATAAATTCATTTAAAAAGGAAATTTCAACATTAAGAACTGGTCGAGCTAATATAAATATGCTGGATACAATAAAAGTTGATGTTTATGGCCAATTAATGCCGATAGAACAATTAGGAACAGTGAGCGTGCCTGAAGCAAGACTTATATCAATACAAGTTTGGGATAAAAGTAATATTAATTTAATTGAGTCAGCTATCCAAAAATCAGAACTAGGCATCAATCCACAAATTGACGGTCAAATAATTAGATTGAGAATACCTGATCTTACTGAGGACAGGAGAAAAGATTTGATAAAAATTTTAAAAAATATGGGCGAGAAAAGTAAAGTTTCTATAAGAAATATAAGAAGAGAAGCTAATGAAGATTTAAAAAAAAAATTAAAAGATAAAAAAATATCAGAAGATCAAAACAAATTATTCGAAAAAAATATACAAAAACTAACTGATGCAAATATTGAAAATATTGAAAATATATTAACTACAAAAGAAAAAGAGATAATTCAAATATGAATAATCTCAATCATGTCGCTTTCATTATGGACGGCAATGGTAGGTGGGGTCTAAAAAAGAAGAGAGGAAGAAACTACGGACACTTAAAAGGTGTCGAAACTGTAAAAAAAATAGTAACTAGCGCAATAAAATTCAAAATTCCAATAGTTACTTTCTATGTTTTTTCATCAGAAAATTGGAAAAGACCTAAAACAGAGATTTCTTTTTTGTTCAAGCTCATTAAACAATACTTTTCACAAGAAATAGAAAATGTACTGTCTCAAGGTATCAAAATAAATATTTTTGGCGATCAAAAAAAACTGCCACTAGATTTAAAGAGGATATTAAACAAAATAATCAAGTTAACAAAGAAAAAAAAAAAAATTACAGTAAACTTAGCAATTAATTATGGATCTAAGCAAGAAATATTAAGTGCAGCTAAGAAAACAAAAAATTTAAATTTAAAAAATTTTGAAAAAAACCTATATACTCAAAACATGCCAGATCCAGACATTTTAATAAGAACAGGCGGTCACAAAAGATTAAGTAATTTTATGTTATGGCAACTAGCTTATTCAGAATTATTCTTTCTTGATAAGCTATGGCCAGATTTCGGCCAAAGAGACTTAAAAAATATTTTAAAAAATTTTAAAAAGAGTAAAAGAAATTTTGGCGCTATATGATCATAAAAAATTTAAAAAAAAGATTATTGACATCGTTGTTTTTATTTTTTTTCGTTTTTTTAATTTTTAAATCGAAATTTATACTTATTTATTCTCTCTTAATTTTAAGTATATTTTCAATACTTGAATTTTTAAATATAAGTAAAAGCATATTCAAAAATATTACTTATTATCTTTTTAATTCTTTCTTTATAATATTTATTTCTTTTTTTAGTTTATTTTTTTTCTTATTTTCTTTTGGAAAACTAAAAGTAGTAATGCTTATTATTTTACTTGGTTGTATTGCTTCAGATATTGGAGGATTTGTATTTGGTAATTTATTTAAAGGTCCAAAATTAACAAAAATAAGTCCAAAGAAAACTGTATCTGGTTCTATTGGATCCTTTTTTTCATGTTGTATTGTTGTTATGGGTTTAGTTTTTTATGTAACAAAAAATTTTAATTTAAATATTTTTTTTATAAGTATTATAATTTCATTTTCGTGCCAATTAGGAGATTTGTTTTTTTCATATTTAAAAAGAAAAGCAAAAATTAAGGACTATAGCAATCTATTACCTGGTCATGGAGGTGTGATTGACAGATTAGATGGAATATTTTTTGGTGTTCCGGTTGGGCTAATAACCTTCCTATTTTTATATTAAAATGAAAAAAAGTATTACAATTTTTGGATCTACAGGCTCAATAGGTTTAACGGCTTTAAGTATTTTTGAAAAGAAAAAAAAAAATTTTAAATTACAATTATTATCAGCAAACAAAAACTTTCATTTAATTTGTAAACAAATTCAAAAATACAGGCCTAATTACTTTCTAATTACAGATTTTTCCACTTATGAAAAAATAAAAAAAAAATTTTCAAAAAAAAAAGTTAAGATAATTTACAACTTAAAGTCCTTAAATTTAAAAAAAAAAATTGATATAACAATTTCAGCTATTCCAGGTATTGAGGGTTTAGAGTCCACATTATTAATGACAAAATTTAGTAAAAAAATTCTTATCGCGAATAAAGAGTCCGTAATTTGTGGTTGGAACCTATTAAATAAAGTCGCAAAAATAAATAAGACTAACATTATTCCAATTGACTCAGAACATTATTCAATTTCTAAATTAATTGAAAATCATAAAATAACTGAAATAAACAAAATTTATATAACTGCATCAGGCGGACCTTTCCTGAATTATAATTTAAATAGATTTAAAAAGATAAAGCCTAAAGATGCTTTAAAGCATCCTAAATGGAAAATGGGAAAAAAAATCACAATCGACTCTTCTACTTTAATGAACAAAATATTAGAATTAATTGAAGCTCAAAAATTATTCAATATTCCTGAAAATAAGTTAGAAATTTTAATCCATCCAGAATCTTTAGTGCATGCAATTGTTGAATTTAAAAATGGTTTAACTAAATTTCTCTATCATCAAACCTCTATGAAAATACCGATCGCAAATGCTTTATTTGATAGTCAAATAAATATTAAGGATTTTTTAAATTTAAAACCAAGAAATAATTTTAAAAATAAAATTGATAATTTATCTTTTCAGAATGTAGACCCGAAAATATTTCCAATTATAAAGTTAAAAAAAAGACTAAATGAGTATCCATCTACTCCAATAATTATCAACGCAGCTAATGAAATATTAGTTGATCAATTTCTCCAAAAAAACATACCTTTTTTAAAGATTTATAAAACTATAATGACTATACTGAATGATAGAAATTATCGAAAATATGCTATAAGAAAGCCTAAAAATATTAATCAAATACTAACAATTAATAATTGGGCTAAACTAACTACTTTGAACAAAATTTAAATTTTAAAATGTACAAAATTATTTCTATTGTTTTATTCTTTTTATTAAGCACTCTTTCACTTAACGCTGAAATAGCTAGAAACTTAAAGATCATAGGTAATGAGCGAGTAAGTGAAGAAACAATTAAAGTTTACGGTGATATAGAATTAGGAAAAAATTATAAACAAAGTGACTTAAACAATATATTACGAAATCTATATTCGACTGATTTCTTTGAAGACATTCAAATAAATTTAGCGGAAGGTGTTTTGACGATAAAGTTGAAAGAATACCCAATAATAAATCAATTAGTTATTTTAGGTGAAAAAAATAAAAAATATTTAGAGCAAATAAAAAAAATTATTAAACTCAGACAAAAAAGTTCTTTTATAAAATCATATCTTTCAGATGATATAGAAAATATTAAACGTCTTTATTCATCAGCGGGGTATAATAACAGTATAATTGAAATTAAAACTAGAGAGGTTGATAATAATAATATTGATTTAATAATTGAAATTTCAAGAGGGGAAGTCACGAAAATATCATCAATTAATTTTACAGGGAATAAAATTATTAGAGATAGACGTTTAAGAGATATTATTGCTAGTGGTGAAGATAAATTCTGGAAAATCATATCTAGAAACACAAAATTCAGTGAAAACCTAATCAACTTGGATAAACGATTGTTAACAAATTATTATAAGTCTTTAGGTTATTATGACGTTGAAATAAGTTCTAATTCAGCAATTATAAACGATGAAGGTAACGTTGATTTAATTTATTCTATCGAAGCTGGAAAAAGATATGTAATAAAAAAAATCAGTACTAATATCGATCAAGTATTTGATAAAAATATCTTTTATGAATTAGAAAAATCATATCAAAAATATATTGGAGAATTTTATTCACCTTTCTCAATTACTATTTTACTTAAAGACATAGATGAAATAATTGAAAATAATAATCTACAATTTGTTGAACATAATGTTGAAGAAAAATTAGATGAAAGCAAAGGTGAAATTGAAATTTTATTTAATATATTTGAAGCAAAAAAAATATTAGTAGAAAGAGTAAATATAGTTGGAAATAACATAACAAATGAAAACGTGATAAGAAGTGAATTGATACTTGATGAAGGAGATCCTTTCACTAAATTGAAACTGGATAAATCTATTTCAAATTTAAAAGCTAGAAATATTTTTGCCGATGTTAAAGCAGAAACTAAAACTGGATCATCAAATGATTTAAGAAATATTGAAATTAAAGTAGAAGAAAAACCTACAGGTGAAATTAGCGCAGGAGCAGGTGTGGGTACCAGTGGTGGAAATTTCGCTTTCAATATAAGGGAAAACAATTGGTTAGGTGAAGGTAAACAAGTAGATTTTGCGATTGATTTCGACGAAGAGTCATTGTCTGGACGACTTAATTTTACTGATCCAAATTATGATTTTTTAGGAAATGCTCTAAACGTATATATATCCAGTACTGGTAATGATAAACCAGATCAAGGATACGAAAACACAACTGTAGCAACCGGTATAAGCACCAGCTTTGAACAGTACAAGAATGTATTTGCAACATTAGGAATTAATGCTTCTTATGATGATCTTAGAACTTTTGACTCTGCGTCCGCATCACTCAAAAAGCAAGCTGGAGAATTTAGCGAACTTTCTGGATCGTATGGTTTTAAATATGACAAGAGAGATCGTAAATTTATGCCTACATCAGGATCTGTTTACAGCTTTAATCAAACATTGCCCATAGTTGCGGATAAAAGATTTATTTCTAATACAATATCAGCAAGTGGTTATAAATCTTTCTCAGAGAACATAATAGGCTCCTCAAAAATCTATTTATCAGCAATAAATGGTTTAGGAGAAGATGACGTGAGGCTTAGCAAAAGAAAAAATTTAAGTCAACGTAGATTAAGAGGATTTGAAAGAGGGAAAGTAGGTCCAGTGGATGGCGATGATCACGTCGGAGGAAATTATGCAGCAGCATTAAATTTTGAGGTTAATCTTCCAAACGTTTTTCCAGAAAGTACAAAAACTGAAGTCGGTTTATTTTTGGACTTTGGTAACTTATGGGGAGTTGATTATGATAGCAGCCTAGATGAATCTAACGAATTAAGATCATCAACCGGAGTTGCTGCAAGCTGGCTGTCACCTTTAGGCCCAATGACATTCATTTTTTCTACCAATTTGTCAAAGGCAAGCACTGATAAAACTGAGAGTTTCAGTTTTAATTTAGGAACGACATTTTAGATATGAAATTTAAAAAGATAATATATTTTGTTTTAATTATTTTTTCGTTTAGTTTTATTAATTTGAGTGCAGATACTCCACACTTTATTGATTTTAAATATATTTTAAATGAGAGTGATGCTGGAAAGAAAGCTCAAATTTTTCTTAAAAATAAACTTGAAAAAGGATTCAAAGATATAAAGGAAAAAGAAAAAAAAATTCAGGAAGAAGAAAAAAAAATCATTCAGCAAAAGAAATTAGTATCAGCTGAGGAATATAAAAAAAAAGTTACAGATTTAAGAAAAAAAGTATCTAATTTACAAAAAGAAAGAAATGATATTCTTAAATCAGTTGCTAATAAGAGAGCTAAGGCAAAAAATGAACTCCTTAAAAATTTGAACCCTATAATGAAAGATTACATGAAAGAGAAAAATATAAAAATGATTGTAGATAAAAAAAGTCTTTTGCTTGCAGATGAAAATTTGAATATCACAAAAGATATAATGAGTTTATTAAATAAACAATTAAAATCAATTAATCTTAATTAGTTTTAAATGAGTTCTAATTTCTTTTTTTTAAAGAAAAACATTAAAATCAGCAAAGCTTTTATACACACCAATTTTAAAAAAGATTTCCTAATCAAAGATGTGCGTCCTCTACATCTAGCGAGAGAAAGTGATCTTACTTTTTTTGACTCAAGCAAGTATAAAAATGATGCGACTAAAACCAGAGCTGGCGCATGTATTAGTACAGAAAAATTAGTAAATTTTTTGCCAAAAAAAGTTGAAAAAGTAATTGTAAAAAATGTTTTATTCGAATTGGCAAAAATTTTAAAAGTAATGTTTCCTCTAGCAGATGTAGATTACCCAGACAAGACATTAAAAAAACCAAGTAAAACAAAATATAAATCTGTTAAATTTGGAAACAATGTTTTAATTGGTAAAAACGTTAAAATAGGTAAAAATACTTATGTTGGAGCTAATTCAATAATCGAACATGATGTTCAAGTTGGTAAAGAATGTATCATTGGATCAGGTGTAATTATTAAAAACTCAATTATTGGAGATAGAGTTGTGTTGCAAGATAACTGTAAAATAGGTCAAAAAGGATTTGGTTTTATACCTTTAAAAAATAAAAATCTTAAATTTCCGCATATAGGTAAAGTTCTTATAAAAGACGATGTGGAGGTTGCATCAGGTTGTACAATAGACCGTGGATCTTTAAATGATACAATAATAGGCAAAAATACTTATTTAGATAATCAAGTTCACGTTGCCCATAATGTCCAAATTGGATCAAACTGTATGATTGCTGGACAAGTTGGTTTTGCAGGAAGTACTAATGTTGGTAATAACGTTTCTATTGGCGGTCAAGCAGGTGTGTCTGGTCATTTGAAAATAGGAAATAATGTCAAGATAGGTGGTGGAAGCGGTGTAATAAAAGACGTTAAAGATAATCAAACAGTTATGGGCTACCCTGCATTACCAATAAAAGATTTTTTAAAAAGAAATAAAGATGAGTGAAACTGAAATAGATAAAAAAAAAATTGAAAGTTTATTACCTCATAGAGAGCCAATGCTTTTAATTGATAAATTAATTAATATAGTCCCACTAAAATCTGCCACAGCTATTATGCATGTCAAGAAAGATAGTTTCTATGTTCAAGGGCACTTTCCAAACCAACCAGTAATGCCGGGTGTATTAATCGTTGAAGCCTTTGGACAAGCAGCTGCTGCCTTAACTGCTCACGGTATAGACCCTAAAGAATACAAAAATAAATTAGTATTTTTAATGGGAGTAGATAAAGCAAGGTTTAGAAATCCAGTCATTCCAGAATGTGAGTTACATTTAGAAATTGAAGCAATTAGATCACACGGAAGAGTTTGGAAATACAAAGGTACAGCAAAAGTAGATGGAAAAAGAATGGCTGATGCAGAGTGGTCAGCTACAATAGTGGATAGAAAATAATGATACACAATTCTAGCGTAATTGATAAAAAAGCGAAAATTTCAAAAAATGTGAAAATTGGTCCATTTTGTTATGTGGGTCCAAATGTTGAGTTACGAGAAAATGTTGAATTAATATCAAACGTTCATATAGAGGGAACAACTCATATAGGCAATGGAACAAAAATTTTTCCATTTGCTAGCATAGGAACACAACCTCAAGACCTCAAATATAAGAATGAAAAAAATAGCCTTACGATTGGTAAAAATAACATAATAAGAGAGTATGTTACTATTAACCCAGGCACAGAGGGAGGTGGAACAAAAACTGTAATTGGAGATAGCTGTTTGTTTATGATTTCGTCACATATAGCACATGATTGTATAATTGGTAACAATGTGATTATCGCAAATAACGTCCCATTAGGAGGCCATGTAACTATTGAAGACTCAGTTGTTATAGGTGGAAACTCAGCAGTACAACAATTTACAAGAATAGGAAGACTCGCGATGATAGGTGGCATGACAGGTGTGCTAAAAGATGTCATCCCATTCGGATTATCAATCGGAAACAGAAATTATTTACAAGGTCTAAATTTAATTGGTTTGAGAAGAAAAAAATATGAAAATAAATTAATAATTGGATTAGATAGAGCATACAAAAAAATATTTTCTTCAAAAAATTTATATGAAAATTTAAGTAAAATAAATGGAGAGTACAAAGACAACACACTGGTAAGTGAAGTAATAAAATTTATCGAAAAAGATAAAAAACGTCCTATTTGTTCACCACTTAGTTAAAATATTTATGATTGGGTTAATTTTTGGAGAAACAGAATTTCCAAAATATATATTAAAAAAAATAAAAAAAAAAAGTAAATATTTAATTATAGATTTAACAAAAAAAAAGCTTTTCAAAAATGACAGAAATTCTTATTCAGTATCCTTAGGTCAATTCGGTAAGATCATTTCAATACTTAAATCCAAAAACTGCAAGAAAGTCTTATTTGCAGGAAAAGTAGCTAAACCAAACTTTAAATCTATAAAATTAGATTTCAAAGGAATTTATTATATGCCGAAAATTATAAAAAGTTCGAAATTGGGTGACGCAGCAATTTTAAAACAAATAATAAATATTTTAAAGAAAGAAAAAATTCAGACTGTTAGCTCGAATAAATTTACTCCTGAAATAAGTTTGTCCAAAGGAAATTATACAAAAATTAAACCGAACGCTTCTGATAAAAAGGACATACTTTGTGGGGAAAAAGCTCTTAAAAAGTCAGGGAATTTCTCATTTATTCAAGGAGCGATTTGTAGAGGCAATAAGATTGTAGCATTAGAAGGAAGTGGGGGAACACAAAAGATGATTAAAAAAGTAAAAAAAATAGCTCAATCGCCATATGGAATTCTATTAAAATTTCCAAAAAAGAGACAAGATTTAAGAGTTGATCTTCCAACTATTGGACTAGAAACTCTTAAACAATGTAAAAATGCTGGGTTAAAAGGAATAGTTTTAAAACATAAATTGAATATATTTTTAAATAAAAGACAAAGTGTGAAATACGCAAATAAAAATAAAATGTTTATTCTAATTAAATGAAAAAAATATTAATAATTTTCTTATTATTATTCAAAAATTTAAGTGCTGATGATTTTAAACTTGAGAAAGTTATTGATGGATTTGATAGCCCTTGGAGCTTGACATTCATAAATAACCAAAATTTACTCGTCACAGAAAAGCCTGGAAATATTAAGTTTGTAAATTTAAAAGAAAAAATAATAAAAGATATAGATCATAATCTTAATATATTAGAGGATGGCCAAGGGGGATTATTAGATATACTTTATAAAGATAGAACTGTTTATGTTTCGTACTCTGAAAACAGATCTAATGGAATGTCTAGCACTTCAGTCGCAAGAGCAAAATTTAGCGATGAAAGACTTAATTTTAAAAATATTTTTCAAGCACAGCCTCCAATAAACTCCGGGTATCATTTCGGTTCCAGACTTGTAATAAAAAATAATCATTTGTATATAACTGCTGGTGAGAGAGGGCAAGGAATGATCGCCCAAGACCATACCAAACACCCCGGGAGTATTATTAGAATAAACTTGGATGGATCAATACCAAAGGATAACCCAAAATTTACTAATAAAAAAGATTGGTTACCTGAAATTTATCAAATTGGAGTGAGAAATCCTCAAGGAATTTCTCATTCACCTTTCGACGATAAGATATACTTAACAAATCATGGTGCAAGGGGAGGTGATTGGTTCGGTACAGCAAATCTAGGAGAAAATTATGGATGGAAGATTCTAGGTTGGGGTGGAACTAATTATTCTGGTACCAAGATCGGTCCGAAATGGAAACCTGGTTTTACTAAAGCAATAAAATATTGGGTACCTTCAATCGCAGTTAGCGCTATGGCAATTTATAAAGGTGAAACATTTAAAGAGTGGAATGGTGAGGCTTTAATTACATCTCTTAAAGATCAATCTCTAAGAAAAATAAAATTTGACAAATCAAATTTTATTAATGAGAAAATTATATTTAAGGGAAAAATAGGGAGAATAAGAGATATTAAAATACATAAGAGCGGTGATATTTTTTTACTTTCCGATAATGGTGAATTATGGAGAATGTCCAAGTGAAAAAGATATTTATTCTTACAGGTGAGCCATCTGGAGATAAATTAGCATCAAAAGTTATTCAAGAATTTAAAAAAGATAATGCAAAAATTGAATATTTAAGTGTGGGAGGTGAAAATTTAAAAGCCTTAGGAATAAAATCAATTTATGATTTAAAAGATATTACTTATATTGGTTTCACAAATGTCTTTAAAAATATTTTCAAAATAAATAAAAAGATTAATGAAACTGTAAAAGCTATACAAAATTTTAATCCAGATATTTTATTTACTGTTGACAGTCCTGATTTTACTTTAAGAGTCGCTGAAAGAGTAAAAAAACAAAACTCAAGTATAAAAACTATTCATTATGTTGCGCCGCAAGTTTGGGTTTGGAGAGAGGGAAGAGTAAAAAAGATTAAAAAGTTTATTGATCATATATTATTATTATTTAATTTTGAAAAACCATATTTTGATAAAGAAAATATGAGTAATGAGTTCGTGGGTCACCCATTATTAGATCAGTCTTCAGAAAGTAGAATTGACATCAATCAAATATTTGAAAAGAATAAAGCATTGATATCAGTTTTTCCTGGTAGTAGAAAATCTGAAATTGATATCTTGATGCCCATTCTTTTAAATTTTATCAAATTAATGAATGAAAATTATCAAGATTTTATTTATATATTTCATTCAACAAAACAACATAATGATTTAATTCAATCTTATGTAAAATCCCAAAATATAAACAATTGTGAAATTATTAGTGATGATAAGATAAAATCTCATACTTTAAATAAATCAGTATTTGCAGTAGCTAAATCTGGGACAGTCTCACTTGAAATATGCAAATCTAAAGTTCCATCTATCATTCTCTATAAAATGAATTTTCTAAATTATCTAATCGTAAGATCTTTAGTAAAAGTTAAATTCGCTAATATTATCAATATTGCAGCTGGAAAAGAAATAATACCAGAACTACTCCAAAAAAAATGCAATCCAAAAGATTTATTTAAAGCTGTAAGTTCTTTTATCGATAGCCCAAATAAAATTAAGGAGCAAGTAGAAGAGACCCAATCAATACTTAATACATTTAAAACTGAGATTTCTTCATCAAAACTTGCAAGTAGAGCTTTAAGTAAATTTTTATAAATTACCTAGACTTTGCTTTTTTTAAAGCTTCAGCACATATTTTTTGGGTTAATATTGCTTCATTTATCAAAAGACTTTTTCCACTTTCAACAAATTTTTTTAAACAATAAAAGTAAGAATTTTTGTGTCTAACAGAAAAATCTTTATATAATGTTTTTTTGTTTGAATAGTCGTCAGAGTCTAGAGAAAATCTTTCACCATATACTTTAATTTTTTCAAAATTTCCAAATTTGCACCTTCTACTAAATATAATTTCAACTACTATTTCATTCTTAAGTTTAAGAATAATTACCGCATCTGAGAAATCTCCTTTATTTAAAAAATCCTCAGTACTAATTGATTTTGAAATAACGAACGTTTGCTTTGGTTTTGAGTTTCCTAACCAACAAGCTAAATCAAAAAAATGAAATCCTTTATCAAAAAAAAGTCCTCCATTTCTTATTGATAAATCAATATTGTGGTTAATGGATCTAGATATTATTTGGATATTATCAATTTTTTTCTTATTTATTTTCTTTTTTAAGGTTACATACTCCTTTGCAAATCTACGATTTAAACCAACACAAAATTTAATTTTATCTTTTGTAATTAAGGTTTTGAGCTCTTGAAGGTTTTTATTATTATTAGTAATTGGTTTTTCGCAATAAATCATTTTCTTTAATTTTGTTAATTTTCTAATGTAAAAAACATGTGTCTTCGTGGGGGATGCAATTATATATAACTCTATATCTTTTTTTTTTAATATATTATTGAAGTCTCTAGAAGTGTTACATTTAAATTTTTTAGCTAGTTTTCTGCTAAGATTATAATTTTTATCGAAAACATAATTTAAAGAGGTATCTTTTAATTTTAATAAACTCTTACAATGAATTATACCAACTTTTGATAACCCTATCACACAGGATTTAATCATTTAGAAAGATACCCATTTTTTCCTAGATGATGACTTTACACATCCATCTATAAACTTTGCTGTAAGTAAACCTTCATGCGCAGTTGGAAAATAAAACCTTTTCTTACTATTTTTTGAATTAATTTTTGATGAAATTTCTTTATATAGATTAGAAAAAGCACTCAAATATCCCTCAGGGTGCCCGTATTTGATTCTTGAAAAATTTTTTGAGAAGCCACTTTCGTTGAAACCTCTTTCTAAAATTTTAGTAGCCCCATTAGCAGCATTATATTTTAAATAGTTGGGATCATTCTGTACCCACTCTAAACTTCCCTTTGTTCCAAATACTCTTATTCTTAATCCATAAATACCACCTTTAGCAGTTGTTGAGGCCCAAAATAAACCTTTTGCCCCATTTTCATAATCAATGAAAACTTGCGCATTTGTATCAAATTTAATTTTTTTTGAATATTGTTTGATGTCTGCAAATAATCTTTTTCCTTTAAGACCAGTAATGTAATTACATAAATGATATGCATGAGATCCTATTTCATTCAATACAGTAGAAACTCCAGCTATTTTTTTATCTAATTTCCATTTAAATATTTTTTTTGCAGAGCCAGGTGTAACTTTTTTTCCATTAGACCAGTCCTGAACATATTCAACATTTATATATTCAATATTTCCAAGTTTCTTTTCTTCCACTAATTTTTTTGCATGTCTTACCATTGGGTATGCTGAATAATTATGTGTGAGCCCGTAAACAATTTTTTTATTATTTTTAATAGTTTTATAAAGCTTTTTAGCTTGAGGTAGAGAACCTGCAAAAGGTTTATCAGATATTACATGAATTTTATTTTTAATAAACAATTCCGCTATTTCTTGATGACTGCCAGGAGGAGTCATAATTGTTACTACATCGATACCATCTTTAATCTTTTTTTCAGAATAGCAAAGATCTTTATAATTCTTGTAACATCTATTTTTCTTTAACCCTAAACTTATCCCAAAAGATTGACTAATTTTATGATTTCTTGAAAATACACCTGCTACAATTTCATATTTGTCATCAAATCTTGAAGCAATTCTGTGCACATGACCAATCCAAGATCCGGGGCCACCACCAATGATACCAAGTTTTAGTCTTTTCATTAGTTTACTCTAATTTTTTTTCCAGTTTTCGTACTTCTTAGTATGGCATCAAATATTTTAAGCGATTGCAAGCCATCATTTCCACTTACTTTTGGTTTAGTCTTTCCAGAAACAACATCGCATAAATGATTAATTTGATTTATTAAAGTAAATCTACTTAAACGAATATTAAAATCCTTATGATAAATTGGTTTCCACCAGCTTCTCTCACCTTTATTATACCAATGTTTTAAGTTAGGAAATTGTATCGAGCCTTTAGTTCCTCCAATAAAATATGCTGATTGATTTGTTATAGGGTAGGCTGGATTTTCTCCAGCTGTAAGCTCATAACTATAAGGAGCTACAATTGTATCAGAAACACTTAATGTACATAAAGCACCTGATCTAAAGGTAAAATTAACAATTGCTGTATCTTCAACTTTGTATTTTCTTATTTTATTTGAGGTTGTTGCTTGAACATGTGTTATAGGACCTAGCAAGTAACAAATAAGATCAATATCATGGACTAGATTAATACCTAAAGGACCTCCTCCTTTTTTTATACGCCATTTTTCTTTGTACCAATCTTTATTTTTATATAACCAGCACATAACGTTAGCAGCAACAATTTTTCCAAGATTTCCGCTATCAATCTGTTTCTTTACTTTAGTAACGATACTGTTGTGTCTTCTATGATAGCCAATTAGTAGATGTGTTTTATTTTTTTTGGAACTTTGAATAATTTTTTTTGCTTTTGAGATACTATTTGAAATTGGTTTCTCTAATAAAACAGGTATTTTTGCATTTAAGAAACTGATCGTATGTTTTTCATGAAATTGATTAGGAGTAGCTACGATTACTGCATCAGGCTTATCATTTTTTAATAAATATTTTGATGACCTATAAAATGGAACTTTAAATTTTTTGGCATGCAACTCTGATTTTTTATTTAAATCAACAATTGAATGTAGCTTAGCTTTTTTGGAAAGATTTAAAGCTTTTAAATGCTGACTACCCATCAAACCAATACCAACAACTGCTATATTTATTTTTTTCTTCATGTAAATAATTTGTTTGATATATCAATTTGATTTGGATGAATACATGCTTTACCACCAAAACCTAATTTTTTTACTATATTACATGAAGTCTCAAACCCATTTAAATCTTTATAATTTAAATATGAGGTATCAATTGGTTTTTGAATATTTTTAGATTTATTTACTATATTTTTTCTGAATTCTAGTATTTCCTTTTCATCTTCTGAAACTTTAAGATTTATTGATTTTGCTAAATCATGAGAACCAAAAGATAAAATTTGAATTCTTTCTGAAAAAGAACAAATTTCCTCAAGATTAGCTAGACCGTTTATACTTTCCAAAATTGGTATTACATCGGTTTTCAATCTTTCTGTTTTTTTTAATAATGTATCTATCTCAACTAACTGTTTTTTTGACTCTGTAAAAGGCAAGAATATACCAGGAAATTTTTCAGACGTTACAAATTCTAAATCAGAATTCTTATCTATTCTAATATATGTATGGTCTTTATTAACATTGCATTCTTTAATTATTTTTTTTGCATGTTCTTTCTGATCCTCAGGAACTGTTGATTCTAAATCGAGAACTATTAAATCTGCATTTAATGTATAAGCCTTTTTAATTTTTTTTTCTTCATGTCCTGGAACGAATAAAACAGATCTATATTTCATACTTACTTAATTTATTAAAATCTAAATCAATTCCAAGACCTGGTCCTGAAGGTAATTTATACTTTCCATTTAACGCTCTTTTAAAATTTGGGTAAAATTCTTGATCAATATCCAAATAGAATCTCTCAATATAGGTATCCTTTTTCATTAACGCAGCTAATTGAAGTGTAGCTAAAAAACCTGGTCCAAAATAAGCAGTATGAGGCATTACAGAGATATCATTTTTTTCTGCATGCTGAATTATTTTGAACATCTCGTAAATACCACCAACTTTTATTACTGACGGTTGAACAAAAGTAACTGCTTTTTGTTTAATCATTGATTTAAACTCAAATTCTGTACATGCATTCTCTCCACAAGCTATAGGTAATCCTAGTTCTTTATTTAATTTTGCGAGAGTTTCATAATCTTCTGGTGGGTAAATAGGTTCTTCTAACCAAGTGAGTTTCATGCTTTTTAAAAAATCTTTTTTGGATAGTGTTTCTTCATAAGTCCAAGGACAATTAGTGTCTAACATCAAAGGAAGATTACCTGTTCCTTTTCTTCCAGCCTCAATACAATCATTTTCTATTTCATGAAGTTTTATAGCTTGGTAACCATCATTTAATGATTGCTTACATTTCTGTTCTATAATTTTCGGATCTCCATATCTAAAAAGACTTGAATAAGCTTTGAATAAATCTTTATTTTTTTTTCCTAACAATTCATGAATTGGCTTATTCTTTTCTTTGCCTAAAGCATCCCATAATGCAATTTCAACACCAGATATTGCAAACATTGTTATCCCGTATCTACCAAATAAGTGCAAAGATTTTTGAAGGGTTAAAAGAAGTTCCGGTATATTACTCATATCTTTTCCAACGAGTAAGGGAGCCACCATTTCTTCAATTGCTATTTTTACTGCTTTCCAACTTGTATAACCAAAAGCTTCACCCCAACCAGTGATACCTTTATCTGTTTCAATTTTTACTAAGTTAAATTCTAAACTTTTCCATTCTTTTCCATGAAAAATTACCTTTTTTCCTCCATGGCTAAACGGCATACTCAAAGTGATTGCTTTGATTGATTTAACTTTCATTATCTAAATTTTTTAAAATTTGGCTTTCTTTTTTCTAGAAAGGCTTTAGCGCCTTCTGCCTGTTCACCAGTTTTAAAATAACCAGGAGCAACTTCTTCAACCATTCCTTTTTGGGTAATCTTTAAAATTTCTTCAAATTGTTTTCTAAAACTGGCTTTCAATATCTTCAAACAAGTTGGAGCAGCTTTTAATATTTCATCGCCATACTTTTTAACTTCCTCGTCTAATTTATCTTTTTTTACTACTGAATTTACCAAGCCCCAATTCATCATCTCTTTTGCTGAATATCTTTTGCAAGTCATCCACATTTCTCTTGCACGTTTGTGTCCTAAAATATTTGCAGAGTGGGCAACGATAGCTCCTCCGGCTGGAGAACCAACTCTGGGGCCATTTTGACCAAATATAGAATTCTCACTTGCTATAGTTAAATCACAAAAATAAGCCATATGATTTCCACCGCCAATCGCGTATCCATCCACTTTAGCTATGATTGGTTTGCTACATTTTGTTAAGTGAATGTGAAATTCGTATTCATGATCTTGAAATTCTTTAGAGCTTTCCCAGTTCATATCTCCACCTGAACAAAATGCTCTATCTCCAGCACCTGATAAAACAATTACTCCAACTTCTTTATCTTTTTCTGCATTGTCGAGAGCTGCCTTAAGTTCTTGAAGAGTTACCGGTGTAAAAGCATTTAATACCTTAGGTCTATTAATAGTTACATGAGCGTAATCACCTTTAACTTCATATAATATATCTTTAAATTGCATGAGATCTAATCTCCTCTATAGATTCTGGATTTAATAGCGTTGATAAATCACCTGGATCTTGGTTTGCTAAACATGATTTTATAACTCTTCTCATAATTTTCATATTTCTTGTTTTAGGCAAATCTTTTACAAAAATTACTTTATCAGGCTTAAATGATTTCCCTAAATCTTTTATAACTAAATCTTCAAAAAAACTTTCTTTTTGATCATTATTTTCTGCAGGAACTATAGATAAAATAATTTTTGACCCTTTATTTTCGTCAGGTATTCCAACAGCAGCAACCTCTTTTGCTTTTCCACTTTTTACTATAACACTCTCTAGCTCAGAAGGACCTATTCTTTTACCTGATACTTTAATAGTATCATCAGATCTTCCATGTAAATACCAATGACCATCAGCATCTCTACTTGCAAGATCACCATGCACCCAATAATCTTTAATTACACTCCAATAATTATCGATATAACGCTTATCGTCATTCCATAAACTTTTCGTTAATCCGATTGATGATTTTCTCATGACCAATTCGCCCATTTCATTGGTAGAAACTTTTTTTCCATCTAAATTTAAGATGTCTGCGCTCATTCCGGGAATGGGAGCATTAAAAGATCCGACCTTAAAAGGACGATGTAAACAACAATGCAAAATAGAACCAGAAACTTCAGTGCCCCCAGCTGAATTCATAATAGGAACTTTAGATTTCCCTATTACTTGAAATAACCATTTCCAAGGTTTTTCCGTCCAAGGTTCTCCCCCAGTACAAATCATTCTTAATGAGCTTAAATCTAAATCTTTAAAAAGTTTTTCATCTTTAATCATTTGTGCTCTGATGAGAGCAGGGGAAAGCTCTGTCCAGGAGACCTTATATTTTTCTATAAGTTTCCAAAAACGAACCTCATCAGGAAAATCAGGCACGCCCTCAGCGATTACCATTTGCGCTCCGTGTGTAGAAGCTATTGTTGCAGACTTAGAACCCACCATCCATCCCATATCAGCCATACACAAATGAATATCAGTTTGTTTAAAGTCTGCTAAAACTCCTTCATCAAATGACATCTTAGCAACTAAACCAATGTGAGTATAAACACATCCTTTGGGTTTTCCGGTTGTACCTGATGTAAAGTGGATAATAGCAGGATCTTCAGCATCAGTTTCCTCTGTCTTTAAATTATCAGAAACATTTTGAAAATTTTCCCAATTAAAGATTTTCTTTCCTTTCTCTTTTCCCAATAAAAAAATTTTTTCTAAAGAAATGACTTGATCTAATTCATTTTTGATTTGATCAAACATTCTTATTTCTTTCGCTTTTCTAAATGTTTTCTCAACTGTAAATATACCTTTAGCTTTTGCTATGTTGAGTCTTTCAATAACTGCCTTTGATCCATATCCAGAAAATAAAGGTAGCACCACACACCCAATTTTTAAAATAGCAAAGTAAGCAATGTAAGTTTCTATAAATTGAGGCATGTAAAGTGCGATTACATCCCCTTTTTTAAAACCATTTATTTTTAAAGTATTCCCAACCTTTGAGATTTGCTTATCAAATTCTTTATAAGTAATTGAACTTTCTTTGCCATCTTCTCTTTCAGCATAAATAAAAGTGTTTTTGAAAAATTCTCTATCTTTATGTCGATCAATACAATTTAGAACTATATTAGTTTTTCCCTCTATACACCATCTAGTCCAAGGAATACCTTTTGAATCATCTAATATTTTTGAATAGGGTTTATAAAATTTTAAATCTGAAAATTTGATTACATTGTCCCATAACCATCCAGGATCAGAAAAACTTTTTTTCTCAAGCTCATCGTAATTTTTTAAGTTACAATGTTGTATAAACTTAGTTAGTTTTGAATTTTCAATTAGTTCTTTTGATGGTTGCCAAATAATTTCTTTAGACACAGGCCTTATACGTACATACCCTCTTTTATCTTAATAATATTATACATGAGATCATTTAAAGGCGTCTTAATCCCATGCTTTTTTCCAATTTTAGAAACAGCTCCACTTATGAAATCAATTTCTGTTTTTCTATGCTTTACAACATCAAATGCCATAGATGATTTATTAGTTTGTCTTGAGTCTACTATTCTATTGAACATTTCTAAACAATCGCTTTCACTAACATCAACTCCATCGGCTTTAGCTACTTCTCTAGTTTCAAGGATTATATCCTTACCTAATTTTCGAGACATAGTCTGATTTTTATTAGAAATGTATAAATCTGTATGATGTAAATCAAATATTGCTGATAATGGACCAATTGCTGTTAAAGCAAATAATTTCATCCATTTTCTTCTTTTGATATTTTCTTCTGCAATAGTTTCTAGGCCATGTGCAGTAAAAGTTTCAGCTAAATCTTTTACTCTATCGCTTGAACCACCTTCGTATTCACCAATCCATGAAGGCAAACTTGCGTGGTTTTGGATTATTCCAGGACCTTGAATACTAGAGGCTTGTGTTGTTGATCCACCTAAAACTTTTTCTTTACCAGCTATTTTTTGCATGATTTCTTCATGCCCAATGCCATTTTGAAATGACATCAGCATTGTATTATCACCAATAATATTTTTTGAATTAGATAAAGCTTGCTCTAAAGCTGTAGCTTTACACATAATAATTATTGCATCGACTGGCTTTAATGTTTTTGGATCAGTTGTAGCATGGATTTTAATTGTTCTATCTCCGCCATGACCCATCATTTTTAAACCTTTACTATTAATTTCGTCTACATGTTCTTTCCAAACATCAATAAGATGAACCTCTAAACCTTTTTCAGCTAACAACCCGCCGAAAAGACAGCCCATAGCACCAGCACCTAATACTGCAACTTTTGTATCTTTCTTTATCATTAAGCTTTCATTTTTACTTGAACACCAAAGAAGCCTGTTGGTTTGATCATTAAAACAACTATCATTAGTAAAAAGGCGTATAAATCTTTGTGACTTCCAGAAATATAAAAAGATGAGGCTGTTTCAAATATTCCAACTGTAAAACCTCCAACTATTGCACCAGGCAGATTACCAAAACCACCTACGACCGCAGCAGCAAAAGCTTTCATAAGAATAATGTAACCCATGAATACAACAACTTGATAAGTTGGGCCTACTAAAGTTCCTCCAATACCTGCTATGGCACAAGCAATACCAAAAATAATTGATATGTATAGTGGCACGTTTATTCCTACTAGATTTGAAACATCTTTAGAGTAAGCTACGGCTCTAATACCTAATCCCATTTTTGTTTTATTCAAAAAGAACCAAAGACCCGCTGCTACAGATAAACCAACTACAATCATCCAAATATAAGTAATCGGTAAAAACAGTCCTCCAATTTCCATTGGCAAACCTAATTCTGCAGGGAAGGGTTTTGCTACTGGATTCCAAATTAAATAAGCAACATTAATTAAAACTACTGAAAGACCAAATCCACATATGATTATTCCCATTCCAGCTACTGTGTAACCACCACCTTTTTTTGTTAGAGGTCTTAAGAAAACTCTTTCAATAAAAACCCCAAATAAACCCATTGAAACAAAGGCTGTAAACAAACAAACGACATAAATTATCCAACCATAAGCTTCAGGAAATATATTAAAAATCC
>CACFKZ010000008.1 GCA_902566945.1 uncultured Pelagibacteraceae bacterium
ACAGGAAAGATACTTAAATGAAAAAAATTAATTACATTGACTCTATAAGAAATCCAATAATAACTGAGAAAGCGACGATTTTGTCAGAGCAAAATAAAACTGTATTTAGAGTTCATAAAAAAGCAAATAAAAAAACTATTAAGAAAAATATTGAAAAATTATTTAAGGTGAGTGTAGTTAAGGTAAATATTATTAATCAAAAAACTAAAGTTAAGATGAAACAAGGTAGAAAATCTTTAAAATCTGGATATAAAAAAGCAATAATTACTCTAAAAAAAGGTCAGAGTATTGACCTAACTACAGGAATTTAATCAATGGGACTTAAAAAATTTAAACCATATACTAAATCGACCAGGGGAACTGTTGTAATTGATAAAAGTTCTTTATGGAAAGGAACACCTTACAAACCTTTAACCAAAGGTCAAAATTTTACAGGAGGAAGAAACAATTATGGTCGTATAACATCACGTCACATTGGTGGCGGATCAAAACATAAGTACAGGATAATTGATTTTTACAGAAAAAAGAAAAATATTACTGCTACTGTAGATAGAATAGAATACGATCCAAATAGAACTGCATATATTGCCTTATTAACTTATAAAGATAATGAAAAATCTTACATTATTTGCCCACAAGGTCTTAAGGTTGGAGATAAAGTTGAAGCTGGAAAAAATGTAGAAATCAAGACTGGAAATTCTTTATCTTTAAGTGACATACCCCCAGGCACCTCATTGCATAATGTTGAATTAATTCCTGGAAATGGGGCTAAACTAGCTAGATCAGCAGGTTCTTCTGTGACTCTTTCAGGTTATGACGGAGAATATGCAATTATAAAATTATCATCAGGGGAAACTAGAAAAGTGAGTAGTAAATGTATTGCGACAATAGGAGTTGTTTCAAATCCAGACCAAAAAAATATTAAAATAGGTAAAGCAGGAAGAAATAGATGGAGAGGTAAAAGACCACAAACTAGAGGAGTAGCAATGAACCCTGTTGACCATCCTCACGGAGGTGGTGAAGGAAAAACCTCTGGCGGTAGAAGTCCTGTTTCTCCTTGGGGACAATCAGCCAAAGGACTTAAAACTAGAAAGCCAAAACGAAGTGATAAATTAATTATAACGAGAAGGAAGAAGAGAAATAGATAAATGACAAGATCAGTTTGGAAAGGACCATTTGTGCACCCAAGTTTATTAAAAAAGATTGATAAACTGAAAGATTCATCTAACAAAAAACCTATAAAAACATGGTCAAGAAACTCAACAATTATTCCAGATTTTGTCGGTCATAGTTTTATGATTCATAATGGAAAGACATTTATTCCAATCACAATTTCTGAAGAAATGGTTGGTCATAAGCTCGGCGAATTTGCTCCAACAAGAACATTTAAAGGTCATACACCAGCAGATAAAAAAGCAGCAGCTGCAGCTCCAGATGCTAGCAAAACTGCTACAGGAGATAAAAAATAATGACAAAAGAAAACACACTTGTGAAAGCTATAAATAAAAACGTGAGATCAAGCCCTAGAAAATTATCGTTAGTTTGTAATTTTATTAAAGGAAAAAAAGCCGATATAGCTTTAAGAGACTTAGAATTCACAAGAAAAAGAGTAGCAAAAGATGTGAGTAAAACGGTCAAATCAGCTATATCAAATGCAGAGAATAATTATCAATATGATATTGATAATTTAATTGTTAAAGAAGCTTATGTTGGAAAATCCTTAGTAATGAAAAGGTATAGACCAAGAGCTAAAGGAAGAGCTAGTCCGATAAAGAAACCGTTTAGTAGAATTACAATTGTACTTGAAGAAAAAAAATTAGATAAAAAACAGGGAACAAAATAATGGGACAAAAGATTAATCCAATTGGACTAAGACTAGGAATAAACAGAGGTTGGGACTCAACCTGGTACGCAAAAAAGAAAGACTTTGGAAGATATTTAATTGAAGATTTTAAAATTAGAAAATTTATAAAAAAAAATATTGAAAATTCAGGTGTATCAGAAATCATAATTGAGAGATCTTCAAAAAAATGTACAGTTTCTATTCATACATCAAGACCAGGATTTGTGATCGGTAAAAAAGGTGCTGATATAGAAAAAATCAAAAAAAATATAATGAAAATTACCGATAGCGATGTAAACGTGAACATAAAAGAGATTAAAAAACCTGAACTTAACTCTAATTTAGTTGCTGAAAATATTGCTCAACAACTAGTAAAGCGTGTTGCTTACAGGAGAGCTATGAAAAGAGCTATGCAGTCAGCTATGAGATTAAATGCTAAAGGGATTAAAGTAATGTTAAGTGGTAGACTTGCAGGAAATGAGATAGCAAGAACAGAATGGTTAAGAGAGGGAAGCATACCATCTCACACATTAAGAGCTGACATTGATTATGGATTTGCAGAAGCACTGACAACATATGGAATAATTGGTGTAAAGGTTTGGATTTATAAAGGTGAGTTAATGGCCAAGGACGTTGAAAAAGAAAAAAAAGAAAAGGTAAAAAATGCTACAACCAGTCAGAACTAAATACAGAAAAGCTTTCAAAGGCAGAATACATGGGAACGCTTCAAGAGCAGTTAAGTTAAATTATGGACAGTTTGGACTAAAAGCTATTGAGCCAGAGAGAATTATCGGCAAACAAATTGAAGCAGCGCGGGTTGCTCTAACAAGATACATGAAAAGAACCGGTAAAGTTTGGACAAGAATTTTTCCAAATATACCAGTATCTAAAAAACCAACCGAAGTTAGAATGGGTAAAGGAAAAGGGTCTCCCGAGTACTATGCGTGCAGAGTAAAACCAGGAAGAATTATATTTGAAATTGATGGCGTGAGTGAAGAAATAGCTAGGGAAGCTCTATACAAAGCCTCAGCAAAATTACCAATTAAAACAAAATTTATTAAAAGATAAAAATGAACAAAAAAAAACAAGATAAAAAACTTACAAAAGATCAAGCTGAGAAAAAAATTCTCACTTTAAAAAGAGATCTTTTTAATATTAGATTTAAAAAAGTAAATAATCAGGTAAATAATCCTGCTCAATATAATGAGATTAAAAAAAGTATAGCTAGGATATACACAACAATAAAGAATTCTAAATGACAAAAAAGATTTTAAAAGGAACTGTGACAAGTGCAAAAAATGATAAAACTATTGTAGTTGAAGTTACAAGAAAGTTTAAGCATCCTTTTTACGAAAAGATTATTAAAAGGTCTAAAAAATATCATGCACATGATGAAAAAAACAAATTTAAGGAAGGTGAAAAAGTTTCAATAATTGAGTGTAAACCATTTTCTAAAAAGAAAACTTGGCAGGTAGTTGAATAATGATACAGATACAAACAGAATTGACAGTGGCTGATAATACAGGAGCAAAAAGAGTTGAGTGTATTAAGGTTTTAGGTGGCTCAAAAAGAAGATATGCATCTGTTGGAGATATTATAGTTATAAGCGTTAAAGACGCTATACCAAAAGGTAAAGTTAAAAAAGGAGCAGTACATAAAGCAGTAGTAGTTAGAACTAGAAAAGAAATATACAGAAATGACGGGTCTAAAGTACAGTTTGATAATAACGCAGTGGTTTTAACTGATGATAAAGGAGAGCCAATAGGTACAAGAATATTTGGTCCTGTTACTAGAGAATTAAGAACAAGAGGACACACAAAAATAATTTCACTTGCACCAGAGGTACTATAAATGATTCTAAAAAAAGGTAATCAAGTTAAAATATTGACTGGTAAAGATAGAGGAAAGACTGGTGAAGTTTTAGAAATTGACAGAAAAATGAATAAAATAAAAATCAAGTCTATTAATATGATCAAAAAACACTTGAAACCCACAAAGGAAAATAAAGGTGGAATCATTTCAAAAGAAAACTTCATCCATGTATCAAATGTTAAAAACATTGATACTAAAAAAAAACAATCAAAAGAGGTTAAAAAATAATGATACCTAGACTTAAAATATCTTACGAAAAAGAAATAGTCTCTAAATTAATGGGAAAGTTATCTTTAAAGAACAAGCACGAAGTCCCAAAAATTACAAAAATTATACTTAATATGGGTTTAGGTGAAGATGCTTCGGATGGAAAAAAATTAAAAGCATGTTTGGATGATCTTGCCTTGATTTCTGGTCAAAAGCCAATTGTAACTAAATTTAAAAAATCAATTTCTAATTTCAAGACAAGAAAAGGATCAAATGCAGGCGCAAAAGTAACTTTGAGGTCCTATAAAATGTACGAATTTATAGATAGATTGGTAAATATTGCATTACCTCGTATAAAAGATTTTAGAGGTTTATCTGCTAAAGGTATTGATCAGTCTAATAACTTTTCATTTGGAGTTAAAGAGCACATAATATTTCCTGAAGTAAATTTTGATAAAGTAGATAAAATTAGAGGACTTGATATTACAATCGTAACAACAAGCTCTAATAAAGAAGGAACTTTAGAATTATTAAAAGAATTTAACTTTCCTTTAAACAACAAGAAAAACTGAGGTAAAAATGGCAAAAACGAGTGCGATACAAAAAAATTTAAAAAGAATTAAGTTAGTAAAAAAATACGCAAAAAAAAGAGCTGCGCTTAAAAAAATAATTAATAATAAAAAATTAGACTTATCAGAGAGATTTGATGCTCAATTAAAACTTAATAAGTTGCCAAAAAACTCTGCAAAAATTAGAATTAGAAATAGATGTGAGGTTACAGGAAGACCGCACGGCGTTTACAGAAAATTAAAAATTTCTAGAATTGCTCTTAGGGATATGGCGTCCTCAGGTAAAATTCCAGGAATAACTAAGGCAAGTTGGTAGGAGGAAAATGACATTAACAGACCCAATAGGCGATATGTTTTCAAGAATTAGAAATGGTCAAATGAGATCATTAAATTCTGTTGAAATTCCATCTTCAAAATTTAGAAAGAACATATTAGAAATTTTAAAGACCGAAGGCTATATAAAAGATTATTTTATTGAAAAAACAGTTAATAATAAAACAAGTCTTAAAATTACACTTAAATATTATGAAGGTGATCCAGTTATAAAAGAAATAAAAAGAATTTCTAAACCAGGTAGACGTGTTTATTCAAGAGCTACAAGTATTCCAAGGGTTATGAATGGACTAGGCATAGCAATCCTATCAACACCAAAAGGTGTGATGAGTGACACTGATGCTAGAAAAAACAATCTAGGTGGTGAAATAATTTGCAAGGTATTTTAATGTCTAAAATTGGTAAAAAAAATATTGTTATTCCAAAAGATTCCTCGGTAAAGATTGAAGGATCAAACTTAACTTTTACTGGACCAAAAGGGACAAAAAAATTAACAATTAATGATAAAATTTTCTCATCTCAGTTAAATGATGGCGAACTACAAATAAAACCCATTGAAAAAAATGTAGACAAAAAAACATCAGTTATGTGGGGAACCTACAGAAGTCTAATAAATAATGCTGTTACTGGCGTTACAACTGGCCACGAAAAAATATTAGAATTAAGTGGTGTTGGGTTTAGAGCAAATCTTAAAGGAGAGATTTTAAATTTACAAATTGGTTTTAGTCATGATGTAAACTTCAAAATACCAAAAGAAATAAAGATACAAGTTGAGAAACAAACTATTATAAAAATTAGTGGTGTCGATAAAGAACTAGTTTCAAAAATTGCAGCTGATTTAAAAAATTTGAAACCTGTTGAACCCTACAAAGCCAAAGGTATAAAAGAAAGAGGTCAATTCGTTCTGAGAAAAGAGGGTAAAAAGAAATAATGAGAAAATTTAATAATAAAATAAAAAGAAAATTAAGAAACAGAAAAAAACTGAAAGATGTTAATACTGATAAATTCAGAATTTCAATAACAAAATCACTTAAAAATTTATCTGCTCAAATAATCGATGATAAAAATAAGAAAACACTAGTTTCAGTTTCTTCAACGGAAAAAGAAGTTAAGAATAAAAAAATCAAAAAAATGGAAAAATCAAATTTAATTGGAGAAATATTAGCTAAAAGGGCGAAAGAAAAAAATATTACTAATGTTTATTTTGATAGAGGAGCGTATAAATACCATGGGAGAGTTAAAACTTTTGCCGAAACATTAAGAAAAAATGGGATGAAATTTTAATGAGTGATAGTAAAAAAATAGAAAGTGAAATTAAAGAAAAACTTGTTGCAATAAATAGGATTACCAAGGTCGTTAAAGGTGGTAGGAGATTTGGTTTTGCTGCTTTAGTTGTTGTTGGAAATCAAAAGGGTACAATTGGTATTGGACAAGGAAAGTCAAAACAAGTTCCAGACGCAATAAAAAAAGCTACAGAGGTAGCAAAAAGGAATTTAATTAAAATTCCGCTAAAAGAAGGTAGGACATTGCATCATGATGTAAAAGGTAAAAATGGCTCAGGAAAAGTTTTTTTAAGAGCGGCGCCTTCAGGCACTGGTATAATTGCAGGTGGAGCAATAAGATCAGTGTGTGAAGTTTTAGGTATTCAGGATGTGGTTGCAAAATCATTAGGTTCTGCAAATCCACACAATGTTTTAAAAGCTTGTGTAAACGGATTGAAATCTCAAAATTCACCAAAAATATTATCAGCAATTAGGGGCAAAAAAATATCTGAAATAGTATCTAAAAGAGAGAGCAAATAATGAAACTTGATAGCTTAGTTAGAAATAACAAAAAAAAAATCAGAGTTGGAAGAGGTATAGGAACTGGAAAAGGTAAAACTTCTTCAAGAGGTCATAAAGGACAGAAGTCAAGATCAGGCGTTGCAATAAAAAGCTTTGAAGGTGGTCAAATGCCATTATACAGAAGATTACCAAAAAGAGGCTTTAAATCTTTTAACAAAAAAAATACTGCTATATTAAATTTATCAAAAATACAAAGCATATTAGATAAAGGAACAAATGAAATTAAGGACACTTTAGATATAAAAATTCTTAAAAAAAAAAAATTAATTAACAAGAAATACTCAAAGTTAAAAATTCTTGGCACTGGGGAAATTAAAAAAAATATTGAAATATCAGCACACTTTGCTTCAAAGCAAGCATCGGAAAAAATTGAAAAAGCTGGTGGAAAACTAAGTATTGTTAAAAAATAATAATGTCTAGCGATACACTTAACACAACTGGTGCATTTAGTCAGGCCAAAGATCTAAAGAACAGAATTCTTTTCACAATAATAATATTGTCAATTTATCGTTTAGGGACTTACGTACCTTTGTCAGGCATTGATCCAATGGCTCTTAAAGAAATAATGAGTTCTAGTCAAAAAGGTTTATTGGGAATGTTTAATATGTTTTCTGGTGGTGCTGTAACACGAATGGCAATATTTGCCTTAGGTATTATGCCATACATTTCATCCTCAATTATTGTTCAATTATTAACTGGTGTTTCCGATTATTTTAAAAATTTAAAAGAGCAAGGGGAAATTGGAAGAAAAAAAATCACTCAAATAACAAGATATGGAACAGTATTGATTGCAATGCTTCAAGGTTATGGAGTTTCAGTAGGATTGGAAAATGCTGGAAATTTAGTAATAGAACCTGGATTATCATTTAGATTAATTACAACAATATCTCTTGTTGCAGGAACTACTTTTTTGATGTGGCTTGGTGAACAAATTACTTTGAGAGGAGTGGGAAACGGAATATCTTTGATTATTTTTTCTGGTATCGTAGCTGAGATTCCTAGAGCTTTAGCCTCTACATTTGAACTTGGAAGAACCGGCGCACTTTCAGCACTAATGATTGTTGGTATATTTATTTTAGTTATACTTACAGTGCTATTTATCGTATTTTTCGAGAGAGCTATGAGAAAGATATTGATTAATTATCCAAAAAGACAAGTAGGTAATAAAATGTATGGAGGGGAGTCATCTCATCTTCCTTTAAAAATAAATACAGCAGGAGTTATACCTGCTATTTTTGCTTCGGCACTTTTATTATTACCAATAACTGTAACTAACTTTGGATTTGCTGAGTCTGATACTTTTTTAAAAGTTTCTTCGATGTTTACCCAAGGTCAACCTTTATATATGTTATTATATGCTTCTGGGATTATATTTTTCTCTTTTTTTTATACGTCTATAGTTTTCAATCCAAAAGAAACTGCAGAAAATTTAAGAAAATATGGAGGTTACATTCCTGGTATTAGGCCGGGTGAAAGAACTGCAGAATATATTGATACTATATTAATACGTTTAACGACTGTTGGTTCAATGTATTTGACTTTTGTTTGTCTAATGCCTGAATTTTTAATAGCTAAATATCCTATACCCTTTTATTTAGGAGGAACATCAATTTTAATAGTAGTAGTTGTTGCGATGGATACTGTTACTCAAGTACAAACTAGACTAATGAGCTCTCAATACGAGTCTTTAATTAGAAAAACAAAATTTGGTAAATAGGGATAATGAATATAATCATATTCGGACCTCCGGGAGCAGGAAAAGGCACTCAATCAAAATTCATAGAAAAAAAATACAGTTTATTACAACTTTCTACAGGTGAACTTTTAAGAAATGAAATTAAAAATAAAACTCAGCTAGGTTTAGAAATATCATCAATTATAAACTCTGGTGATCTTGTCTCTGATGAAATTGTAAGTAAACTAATTGAAAAATATATTTCTGATCAAAAAAATAAACAAAGACTTATTTTTGATGGATATCCGAGAAATATAAATCAAGCCAAAAATTTAGATAAATTATTAAAAAAATATAATCAACAAATTGATATTGTTTTAAAACTGTCTGTAAGTTTGGAGACTATAAAAAAAAGAATTACTGAAAGAAAATCTCAGGAGCAAAGAACTGATGATAGTGACGAAATAGCAATAAAAAGATTTAAGACTTATGAATTATCATCAGAACCAGTTTTAGATTATTACAAGCAATCAAATTTGCTTAAAGTCATTAATGGTGAAAATACGATTTCTGAAATTAATGTTGAAATAAGCGGGTTAATTGACGCTATCAAGGGTTGACTTTAAATGATTTCACAATATAAATACCCAGGAACTTAAATTCATAAATCATATGGCGCGAATAGCAGGAATAAACATTCCACAAAATAAAGTTGTTAGCATAGCTCTCACTTATATTCACGGTATAGGTTTACATTCATCTAAAAAAATCTGTGAAAAGCTTAGCATACCATCAACTAAAAGAGTTAACGATTTATCCGATGAAGAAGTACTTAAAATCAGAGAATACATTGATGGTAATCATAAAGTTGAGGGAGATCTCAGAAGAGAAGTTTCTGTAAATATCAAAAGATTGGTTGATTTGGCATGTTATAGAGGAACAAGACATAAAAAAAAATTACCTGTGAGAGGGCAAAGAACTCAGTGTAACGCAAGAACTCGTAAAGGAAAAGCCATAGCAATTGCAGGAAAAAAACTTACTCCATTAAAGAAATAACAAGCAAATGAACAAAAAAAAAGATAAAGTTGAAAAAAAAGTTGAAGTTAAAAAAGTTGAAGAGAAGAAAGTCTCTTCTTTTAAAAAAAAGAAAAAAGTAAAGAAAAATATTACATCCGGAATAGCATATGTCTATTCAACTTTTAATAATACTATTATTTCAATTGCTGATGAAAATGGTAATGTCGTTTCCTGGTCATCTGCTGGAGCTAAAGGATTCAAAGGATCAAGAAAATCAACACCATATGCAGCTCAAGTAGCAGCTGATGATGCTGGAGCTAAAGCGTATGATCAGGGTTTAAGAACGTTGACAGTTCAAGTTAAAGGACCAGGCTCCGGAAGAGAAACTGCTTTACGTTCACTTCAATCAAAAGGATTTAAAATTTTATCGATAAGAGATACAACACCAATGCCGCATAACGGTGCAAGACCACCAAAAAGAAGGAGAGTATAATGCAAACAACCACAAATGTAATTGATAAAAATTGGAAAGCTTTAATTAAACCAAATAAATTAAATATTACAAGCAATGACGATAAGACAATAGCTAAAGTAATTGCAGAACCTTTAGAAAAAGGTTTTGGACAAACTATTGGGAATTCATTAAGAAGAATATTATTATCTTCAATACAAGGTGCAGCAGTAACAGCTATTCAAATTGATGGAGTTTTACACGAATTTTCTTCTATAAAAGGAGTAAGAGAAGACGTAACTGATATTGTTTTAAATGTAAAAAACCTAGCTATCAAATCATCCTCATCAAACCCTAAGAAAATTATTCTTGATATTAAAGGACCTAAAGAAGTAAAAGCTAAAGATATAACATTAGTACCAGAAATAGAAATCTTAAATCCAGAACAGACTATATGTAACCTAGATGAGAAAACAAATTTTCATATGGAATTAATGGTAAGCACTGGTAAAGGTTATGTGCAAGCACAAAAAAATAAATCAGAAGATAGTCCTTTAGGGTTAATTTCGATTGACTCGTTATTTAGCCCAGTTAAAAAAGTTTCATTTTCAGTTGAAAATACGAGAGCAGGTAGTGCATTAGATTATGATAAGTTAGTTATGACGGTTGAAACTAATGGCACAGTAGATGCAGAGGATGCAATAGCTTACTCAGCTAGAATATTTCAAGATCAATTATCAATGTTTGTAAATTTTGAGGACCCACAAGAAGTTATTAAAGAAGTTAAATCATCTGAACCTGAGTTTAATAGAAATTTATTAAAACGTGTAGAAGAACTTGAGCTTTCAGTAAGATCAATGAACTGTCTAAAAAATGATAATATAATTTATATTGGTGATTTAGTTCAAAAAACAGAACCAGAAATGTTAAGAACGCCAAACTTTGGTAGAAAATCTCTCAATGAAATTAAAGAGGTTTTAAACACAATGTCTTTATATCTTGGAATGGAAATACCTAATTGGCCACCTGATAATATTGCAGAATTGTCTAAGAAATTAGAGGAAAATAATTACTAATGAGACACGGTTTAGGATATAGAAAATTAAATAAAACAACCGAACATAGAAAAGCATTATTTAAAAACATGCTTAATTCTCTTATAAAGTACGAACAAATTATTACTACACTTCCTAAGGCAAAGGAATTAAAGCCTCAAATAGATAAAGTTATTACGATAGGGAAAGATAAAAATTTAAGTAATAAAAAAAGATTATTTTCAAAACTTCAAGATAAAAAATCTGTAACTAAGGTATTTGAAGAATTATCTAAGAGATATAGCTCAAGAAAAGGCGGATATTCGAGAGTTTTAAAAGCTGGCTTTAGAACAGGTGATGATGCGCCAATGGCTGTTATTGAATTAGTTGATCGAAATCCTGAAGCAAAAAAAGTCGACAAGCCAAAAAAAACCGAAACAAAAGATAAAAAAAAAGAAGTTCAACCCGAACCCAAAACGACAAGTAAATAAATTAAGCTTTCATGCCTAAATCATATATTGTAGACGATGATTATCATGACTCACGTCTAGATAAATGGTTTAAAAACGAAATAATGAATTTACCACACTCTTTATTAGAAAAAATACTAAGACAAAATAAAATTAAAATTAATAAAAAAAAATCTAAATCATCTTATAGACTTCAGACAGGTGATTTAATCGACATTTATGATATTTCTAAATTAAAACCAGTAGACAGAAAAAAAAAGATAAAATATTTACCTAAAAAAAAAGAAATTGGTTTATATGATGATTACGTAATTGAGGATAATGAAAATTTTATTGTTATTAACAAACCAACTGGCATACCAGTTCAATCAGGCACAAAATCATTTAAAAATATTATAGATATCTTGAAGAATTCAAAGTACTTTGAAAATTCAAAACCTTACATAGTTCATAGATTAGATAAAGAAACATCTGGGGTGCTAATAATTGCTAAAAACAGAAAATTTGCCCAATTATTTACTTCACTTTTTAGGATAAGGAAAATTCATAAAACTTATTTAGCGATAGTCTATGGAAAAGTTGACAAGTCCATAAAAGTGATGAGAGATAATCTAATCTACTACGAAAATAATAAAAAAATTTTTCAAAAAGCTGTATCAAACCTTAAAATTATTAAGTCAAACGAGGGTTATTCATACCTAGAGCTAAATCCAATTACTGGAAGAAAACATCAATTAAGAAAACAATTACTTAAAATTGGATGTCCAATAATAGGTGATGATAAATATTTTTTAAATGATAGAAAGAGAATAAAAATAAAAAATCTTATGTTACATGCATATAAGATTAAATTTATGATAAACGATGTTCAATATAATTTTAAAGCAAAATATAATAATTTTTTTGAGGATTTTCTTAAAAAAAATATCTAAATCTCATTAATATTCTCAATAAAGATATTAGCCAACTTATTCTCAAATTTTTTAGGTTTGACTGATATTAATTTTAAAATGGAGGTAACTTTTTTATTATCTAAGCCACAAGGAATAATTTTTAAATATTGATTTAAATTATTTGAAATATTTATCGAACAACCGTGATATGCTACCCATCTAGATACTCTAATACCGATTGCTGCAATTTTTTTGTTTTTAACCCATATGCCAATATTTTTTTTGTCACTTTTGGCTTGAATTTTATAACTTTTCAAAAATCCTATAATGCTTTTTTCTATAGAATTTATTAATTTTCTTATATCTTTCTTTCTTTTATTTAAATCAATTACAAAGTAAATAATTTTTTGCCCAGGGTTATGCAAGGTAATTTTGCCTCCTCTATTTGATTTAATTATTTTTATTTTTTTATCTATTATTTCATTTTTATTGAAGCTTACCCCAGCAGTATAAGTAGTTGGGTGTTCTAGGATCCACAATAATTCTCTATTTGTCCCATTTTTTACTTCTTCAACTCTTTTTTTAAGATAAAGCATTGCCATTTTATAGGGTATACGTTTTTTACTAATTTTAATTTCTATACTCATTTAATTTGAATTTTATCATTATATAGACTAATAGTCTCAAAAAAACTTTAAGAGGTATTTATGGCTTTAGCAAAATCAGGAGAGGCAAAAAAAGTCAATTTGGATTTTAATAAAGAATTTATCAGTACTTTTACTCAAAATATTGAGAATAGAAACGTTGAATTTATTAATCAAACATTAAAAGATTTACATGAGGCTGACGTTGCCAATTTAATTGAAAATTTAAATCCTGATACAAGAAACAAATTAATTGAAATCGAGTCGTTCAATATTGATCCAGAAATCTTTATTGAGTTAAACGAGTCGGTTCAAAGTGAAGTTTTACAATTACTTTCTATAGACTCTCTTATTAAAATAATAAAACGATTAGAGTCTGACAATGCTATAAAAATTCTTGAAAACCTATCAAAAGAAGTAAAAGAAAAAGTTTTACAAAAACTTCCTCCAAAAGATAAATTTTTACTACAAGAGGGGTTAAGTTATCCCGAGGACTCTGCAGCAAGAATTATGCAAAGAGAGTTTACAGCAGTTCCAAGCAACTGGACTGTAGGGCAAACAATTGATTATTTAAGAGAAGACAAAGATTTACCTGATGAATTCTTAGAGATATTTATTGTAGATAATGATTTTAAACCAATTGGAACTGTCCCTTCATCAAGAGTATTAAGAACATCTAGAGACTCAAAAATGAACTCTATAATGAGAGAAATGCCGGTTTTAATTTCAGTTAATATGGATAAAGAAGAAGTTGGTCTTACGTTTGAAAATTATAACTTAGTTTCTGCAGGAGTAGTGAATAAAGAAAATAAATTAGTCGGTATGATTACAGCAGACGATGTTGTAACTGTTGTGCAAGAAGAAGCCGAAGAAGATGCTTTACGTTTGGCAGGTGTTGGAGATGAAGAAATCACTGACAGTGTTATGCTAAAAACAAAAAGAAGATTTAATTGGTTATTATTAAATTTATTTACAGCTTTACTTGCAACTTGGGTTATAAGTTTCTTTGGAGCTTCAATTGAACAAATGGTAGCTTTAGCTTTTCTCATGCCAATAGTTGCTTCAATGGGTGGAAATGCTGGAATGCAGACTTTAGCAGTTACTATTAGAGCAATAGCAACTAAGGAATTATCAAAAAGTAACTTCAGTAGAGTAGTCGGTAAAGAATTTCTTATAGGTATTTTAAATGGGATAATTTTTGCAATAATTACTGCAATAATAGTTCAATTATGGTTTAAAGAATTAAATCTTTCACTGCTGATTGGTATTTCAATGGTTTTAAATATGATTGTCGCTGGGTTATTTGGTATTTTAGTCCCAGTATCACTTAAAAAATTAAATATTGATCCTGCTTTAGCTTCAAGTGTTTTTGTAACAACAATCACAGATGTTATTGGATTTCTTTCTTTTCTAGGTTTAGGATCTTTTTATTTTTTAAATTAGATATTATCAATTAATCTTATATTTTTAATATAATAGGCAATAAATATATTGAATTTTTTACTTTGTCTTTTAACTTTTTTAAAATTTTTAGTATTATAATTTTCTAAATAATCTATTTTATTAGCTCCTAAATCTCTTAAATCTCTTTTTATTCTATTGAGATTAAATAAATTATAATTCTTTTTTATTCTTTTTTTTAATTTATATAAATAATAATAAATATTAGACGCAATCTTTATTTGATTGTCATTAAGATTTGAATTTCTAGTTGAGAGAGCTACACCGTTATTTTCTCTAATAGTCTTGCATACAATTATCTTAGATTTAATCTTTCTTTTTTCGATATGTTTTTTTATTAGATACAGTTGCTGATAATCTTTTTTTCCTAAAAAGATATATCTAGGTTTTATTATTTCTAAAAATCGATTTACTACATTTAAAACACCCTCAAAATGACCTTTTCTGAATTTTCCACATAATTTCTTTGAAAATTTATCTAAGAAAACCTTTTCCTTTGGTTTAAATCCGTATATGTCTTTAAATGTTGGCATATATAAGTAATTAACTTTTAATTTTTTTAGCTTTTTTAAATCTTTTTTTGTGCTTCTTGGATAAGATCTAAAATCCTTTTTTTTATTGAATTGTGTCGGATTTACAAAAATTGAGACTAAAGTTTTGAACTTATTTTTCTTTGATCGTTTGATTAATGAAATATGCCCTTTATGTAACCCACCCATTGTAGGCACAAATGATATCCCTTTAGTTTTTGAAATCTCTTTCTGAAGTGTATGTTTATCTTTAAATATTTTCATTTCTATAAAGCAATGATAATAACTATTATAAGAATCATATGATAAAACAAGCTATTATTCCATTAGCAGGATTAGGGACTAGAATGCTTCCTTTGACAAGTGTGATGCCTAAGGAATTAATGCCAATCAATGGTAAACCAAATTTACAATATATTTTAGATGAATGTATTGATGCGGGTGTAAAGGAATTTATATTTATTATCTCAAAGAAAAAACTATCAATCAAAAAATATTTTTTCAATGATAATTTATATACAAAAATATTAAAAAAGAAAAAAGATAAAAGACTGCTTGAAGAGTATAAAAAAATAAAAAGATATCAAAAGATGATCAAATTTGTTTATCAAAATAAACCTAAAGGAACAGGAGACGCAGTTTTTAAATGCAAAAAATTTATAAAAAGTAAATATTTTTTAATGCTTTTACCTGATGATTTAATAATAAACAAGAATTGTTCTAAAGAAATGATACGATTACATAAAAAAACTAATGGATCTATAATTGCCACAAAAAGAGTAGAAAGAAAAACAGTTTCAAGATGGGGAATTTTATCAATTAGAAATAAAAAAAAAGGATATTTTCAAATTCAAGATGTTGTAGAAAAACCTAGCATCAAAAAAGCGCCATCAAATTTTGCAATTATTGGAAGATATATATTGACTAGAAAAATTTTCGATGAAATAAAAAAATTAAAACCTGGTCAAGGTGGAGAAATACATATTACTGATGCAATTAGAAGATTGATTAAAAAAGAAAGTAAATTTTATGGAAATATTTTTAAGGGAAAATATTTAGATTGTGGAACTTTAAGTGGATATATTAATTCAGGAATTCAAATATCTAAGAGGAAATAAATGAAATTATGTATGATAGGAACTGGTTATGTTGGATTAGTCAGCGGAGTTTGCTTTGCTGATATAGGAAACCAGGTTATTTGCGTTGATAAAGATAAAAATAAAATTGATAAACTTAATTCTGGAATTTCTCCAATCTACGAACCAGGATTATATGAATTAATAAAAAAAAATTTTACAGCTAAGCGTCTCTCATTCACTTCAAATATTGATAGAGCTATAAATACATCAGATATAATTTTTATATGTGTAGGAACGCCTACTAAAAAAGGATCAATTAATGTTGATCTATCTTTTGTTTATAAATGTACAAAAGAAATTCTAAAATATTCAAAAAGAAAAAAAATTATTGTAACAAAGTCTACTGTACCGGTAGGAACAGGTGATGAAATTGAAAAAATTTTAAAAAAAAAGAAAAAACTTTTTACAGTAATTTCAAATCCTGAATTTTTACGAGAAGGTGAAGCAATACGCGATTTTAGATATCCCGATAGAATCGTAGTAGGTTCTAACGAAAAAAAACCCTTAAATATTATGAGAAAACTTTATGCACCAATAACTAACAAGGGCTCAAAATTTTTTACTACTTCAAGAAGAGGAGCTGAATTAATAAAGTATGCATCAAATGCTTTTCTTGCAACTAAAATTACTTTTATTAATGAACTTGCTAACTTGTGTGAAAGGTCTGGAGTAAATGTTGAGGATATCTCATTAGGTATGGGTTCTGATAGCAGGATAGGTGGTAGGTTTTTACGTGCAGGCCCAGCTTATGGTGGATCATGTTTTCCAAAAGATACCAAAGGTCTTGTATCAGTTGCAGAGAAATATAAAATAAATTTATCAGTTGTAAAATCAGTTATTAAATCTAATCAGGAAAGAGTAAATTTACTCACAAAAAGAGTTCATAAAATTTTAGGATCAAATTTAAAAAATAAAAAGATTTCTTTTTTAGGCGTTACATTTAAACCTAATACTGATGATATGAGAGATTCCACTAGCCTTAAAATGATACCTTATTTATGCAAAAAAGGAGCTGTAGTAAATTATTATGATCCATCTGGTCATAAGAAAGAATTTAAGAAGATTAAAAATTGTTTTTTTAAACGAGATATTAAATCAAACTGTTTAAAAGCCGATCTAATTATATTACTTACCGAATGGGATGAATTTAAATCTCTTAACTTTAGAAGTATTACAAAAAATAAAAAAGTAAAAGTGTACGATTTACGAAATCTTTACAATAACGATGAAATGAAAAAAGATAACTTAGAATATTATTCAATAGGTAGATCTTAATCTTTAATTAACTAACAATTCCGTAATTAAGAATTTTATTATTTTTTTTTAAAAACCTTTTTATACTTTTTGGCAAATTATCACTCCATACATCAAAGATTAAAAGTAAACGAAGATCTTTTGAGTTATTAATAACTTCATGTTCAACAGCATCATAGAAACTAAAAGCTTTATTCTCTTTCCAAAATATCCATTTTTTACCAACTCTAATTTTACATCTTTTTTTTTCAGGAATTATAATTGGATAATGGTATCTTTTTCTTAGAGATGTTGATCCACAATGAGCACTTATTTTACTTTTTTTGGCCAGAGCAGATAAAAATGAGAAACCCATTAATGTATTCAAATCCAATTTTGATAAAATTTTAGATATCGTTGGACACAATTTGTGAGCTGATTTAATTTTGGAACCGTTCTTATTATAAAAAGGAAAATAACTCCAGAGACCTTTTTTGTTAACTAATGTGTCATTGTCAGGAAATTTTTTTAGACTTCTTATTGCATTTAAGGATTCGATTTTTATTTTTTGAGATTTAGTCTTTAACATTTTAATAGTTTTGTCTTTAAATCTTATTTTATATTTTATTGTAGGGTAGTGCCATATAACTTTACTTTTTTTAAATAATTGAAGTCTTTTTAAACCGTGATTCAATGAAATTTCATCATATTTTCTCTTATTATAAGCCATTAATAATTTTTTTAATCCTAAGTCAGATGAATGAAATTTGAGCGATTTTCCTTGATATAACAATTTTCCCAGATCAGGTGTAGATTTTATATATTTTTTAAGATCTGAGTGTTGCTTTGTTAACGCATTTATTACCTTATTATCTTTTTTAGTCATATATTCTTTTAATTAAGTTCAAAAATAGCATCGACCTCTACTGCTACTCCTAAAGGTAAACTATTTACACTTACTGCAGCACGTGTATGTTCACCTTTTTTATCGAAAATCTTTGCTATAATATCTGAAGCGCCATTTATAATTTTTGGTTGATCTTTAAAATCATTCGTTGAATTCACATATCCAGTTAATCTTATACAAGTTTTAACTTTATTCAAATCTCCTTCACAAGCTTTCTTAACATGTGCAATAATACTTAACCCACATCTTTCGGCGGCCTTATAACCTTTATCTAAATCTAAATCTTTTCCAATCTTACCTGTTATAAGTTTTGCATTTTCATCGATAGATATTTGGCCAGAAATATATAATAGTTTTCCAACAATTTTTGTCGCAACATAGGCACCTACTGGTGCTTTTGGTTCAGGTAATTTTATATTTAAGCTTTTAATTTTGTTTTCTATATCGCTCATTTTCTTTTACCTTTTTTTTTCGTTTTATCGTATTCTTTTCTTTTTTCAATTAATATGAGCGCTTCTTCCATAGTAAGATCGTTTGGATCTTTTTCTTCTGGGATAGTTGCATTAAGTGATTTATATTTTATGTATGGTCCATATTGACCTTTCATGATTCTTACTGGTTTTTTATCTTCTGGATGTTCTCCAAGGTCTTTTATTAATGAAGACGAAATTCTTCCCGGTTTGGCTTCAGCAATTAAAGTTATTGCTCTATTAATTCCAATAGAAAAAAGATCTTCAACATTTTCAAGTCTTGCAGATTTATTTTCACATTTAAGGTAAGGACCAAATCTGCCAGAATTTAATATTATATCCTGTCCGTTATCGGGGTGTTGTCCTAATACTTTAGGAAGAGAGCATAAATATTTTGCTTTGTCTAAATCAACACTGTCAACATCTATACCTTTTGGAATTGATACATTTTTAAGATGATCATTCTCATTTTTTTTCTTTCTACCTTTTTTCTTTTTTGTTTCTAATTCATCGGTTTCTTTTTCAAATTGCAAGTAGGGACCGAATCTACCATTCTTTAAGAATATGTCTTTACCTTTTTCGTTTTGACCAAGTAATTTAGGTTCTGCTAAGTTATATTGAGCTGCAGCTTTTGCTTTAGATAAAGGTCTAGTAAATTTACACTCTGGATAATTTGAACATCCTATAAAAGCACCCCCTCTAAAACTATTCTTTAGACTTAGTTCTCCACTGGCACACAACTTACATTTTCTATCAATCGCGTCTTTATCATCTCTTTCAAAAATTAAAGCCCCTAAACTTTCATTTAACAAGTCTAATACTTCTCTAGTTCTCTTTTCTTTTACTTTTCCAACATTTTCATAAAAATCTTTCCAAAAATTATCCAAAACTTGAACCCATTCAATTTTACCACTAGTAATTTCGTCTAGCTGATTTTCGAGGTCTGCAGTGAAATTATAATCTACATACTTAGAGAATAATTTCTCTAAAAAAGCTGAAATTAACTTACCTCTATCAGTTGGATTAAACCTTTTATTAATTAATTCGACATAATTCCTAGTTGATAATACTGAAATAATACTAGCGTAAGTGGAGGGTCTTCCTATGCCTAATTCCTCCATCTTCTTCACTAAACTAGCCTCAGAGTAACGTGGCGGTGGATCTGTGAAGTGCTGCTCATCATTTAGTTTTAGTATGCTAATTTCTTCACCAACTTTGACTTCAGGTAAAATATTCTTTGCATCCTCATCAGTTTCTTGAACTTGATAAACTTTAAGAAATCCGTCAAATTTTACTACTGAGCCGCTAGCTCTAAAATTAATCTTATTATCGTTTGAGGAAATAATTATCGTATTTCTATCAAACTCTGCTGGGGTCATTTGAGATGATAAGGCTCTACTCCAAATTAATTCATAGAGTTTAAATTGATCTGAATTTACATATTTTTTGATATCAGAGGGTTTTCTAGTTATATTAGTTGGTCTAATTGCTTCATGAGCTTCTTGAGCGTTCTTTGCTTTTTTTCCTGTATAATTATTCGGTGCATCTGGTAAATACTTATCTCCATAATCATCAGTAATAAATTTTCTAAAATTATCAATTGCTTCTTTTGAAATATTAGTTCCATCAGTTCTCATATAGGTAATTAATCCAGTAGTTTCACCTTCAATATCTACTCCTTGATAAAGTCGTTGTGCAATTTGCATTGTTCTGGAAGCTCCAAAACCAAATCGTCCTGAAGCAGTTTGTTGTAAAGTAGAAGTAGTAAAAGGGGCTAGGGGGTTACGTCTAAATACTTTTGTGTTTACATCTGAAATCTTAAATTTTGTTTTATTGATCACATCAACTGCTTTTTGTATTTCTTCTTTATTTTTGAAAGAAAATTTTTCTATTTTTTTTCCGTTAAATAAACTTAATTTTGAAAAAATATTTTTATTATTTTTATTTGTAAAGTCCGATGTAAGAGTCCAATATTCATCTGGTTTAAATAATTCTATTTCCTTTTCTCTTTCGGTAATAAGCTTTAGGGCCACAGATTGAACTCTTCCTGCTGATTTTGATCCAGGTAATTTAGTCCAAAGAATTGGTGAGATATTAAATCCAACAAGATAATCTAACGCTCGTCTAGCTAAGTAAGCTTCGACTAAAGGTAAATGGATTTGTCTAGGGTTTTTTATAGCATCAAGTATTGCTTTTTTTGTGATTTCATTAAAAACAACTCTTTCTAAATTTTTATCTTTGAGAAGTTTCTTTTTTTCCAGAACTTCTTTAACGTGCCAAGCTATAGCCTCACCTTCACGATCTGGATCAGTTGCTAAAATAATTTTATCTGAGTCTTCAGCAGCATTTGTAATTTCTTTTAAATATTTTTTTGGAAAAAGAATCAATTTCCCATTCCATTTGAAATTTATTTTCTGGATCGACAGATCCATTTTTTGAAGGCAAATCTCTTATATGACCATAACTTGCTAAAACTAAATAATCTTTTCCTAAATATTTATTTATTGTTTTTGCTTTAGCTGGACTTTCAACAATTACTAAGTTCATTAATTGTTTATTTTCAAAATTAAACGAGTTTGTCAAATTTATTATTGAAAAACAAGAAAAGACAGCACTTATAACTTAATTTTATTTTCTGTAGAACTTTTAAGTCTTAAAATATTTTCTTTATGAGTAAAAAGAATCATCACAAAAAAAATAAAAAGTATTAGGATATTGTTATTTATTTCGTAAAAATATGCATAAAGAAAAACTATTAACGAAGAAATCATTGAAGATAATGATGCAAATCTAAATAATAACGATAAAGAAATCCACGCTATGATAAAAATTAAAAAAAATTTATTAGATAAAGCTAAAATTACTCCAAGGTAAGTTGCCACACCTTTTCCTCCTTTAAATTTTAACCAAACAGGAAAAATATGTCCGATGAAACAAATCAATGCAGATAAAGAGGTTAAGTCTTCAAAATAAAATATTGTTATATAAACTGAAATGTATCCTTTAAATAAATCAAGAGCTAACGTAGTTATTGCGAGAAATTTATTTCCAGTTCTAAGCACATTTGTAGTTCCTATATTGCCAGAGCCAACAGTTCTAATATCTTTTTTTAGAAATATCCTAGTCAAGAGTAATCCAAATGGTATTGATCCCAAAATGTATGAGTAAATTGCTACAATAATTAAATCTATATCCATTAGTTCGAATATACCACTTCGCCTTGAAGCAAAGTCATTTTCACTTTACCTTGTAATTTTCTATTTTCAATCGCAGTATTTTTTGATTTTGATTTAAGTTCTTCAGGTTTCACTACCCATGGTTTTTCCAGATCAAATATACAAATATCTGCGTCCGATCCTTCTTTAAGGGATCCTTTATCTATTTTTAGTATCTTAGCTGGATTAATCGTTAAGCACTTAATTATTTTTTCCAAAGGCAATGATTGATTATGGTAAAGCTCTAAAGATAAAGATAATAATGTCTCTATACCGATGGAACCTGTCGCTGCTTGTGCAAACGGAAGTCTTTTACTTTCCTCATCTTCAGGAATGTGATCTGATACAATTACATTAATGAGATCATTCTTTATTCCTTCTATTAATGAAAGTCTATCCTCCTCGCTTCTAAGAGGGGGAGATAATTTTAAAAAAGTTCTAAATTCTCCGATGTCATTTTGATTTAACGATAAATTGTTAATAGAAACCCCTGTGCTGAATTTTATTCCATTAGATTTATTTTTTTTAATAACATTAAGAGAATTTTTTGAGGAAATTTGATTAATATGATATCTGCAAGGAAATTCACTTAACAAAGATAAATCCCTTTCAATAATAATCTTTTCAGCAATATCTGAGACACCTTGCAAACCTAATCTTGTTGCCACTTCGCCCTGATTAATGCATGAATTTTTAGCTAATTCATAATCTTCGGCATGTTGCATAATCAGAATATCAATGTCTGAAGCATAGTTCATTATTCTAGACATCAATTCAGAATTTTGGATAGTTTTATTAACGTCACTAAACCCAATAATTCCTCTTGCTTTTAACAAACCAAATTCAGTCATCTGATTACCCTCCATCTGTCTAGTAATCGAAGCACATGGAAAAAGATTTACCTTAGCTTTATCTCTACCCCTTCTAATTATAAAGTCCACCATAGATACGTTGTCTATAACCGGCTTAGTATTTGGCATAGTTACAATTGAAGTTACTCCACCTGCCAAAGCTGCTTGGCTTAATGTTCTAAAATTTTCTTTATATTCAAAGCCAGGCTCTCCAACAAAAGCTTTCATATCAACTAATCCAGGAATAGCTACTAGGCCTTTCAAATCAATTTTTTCTGCTGATTTAGATGTACCTGATTTTTTTCCAATGGATTTTATTTTTCCTTTTTCATCGATAACTATATTTCCTATTTCATCCATCTTTTGAGATGGGTCGATAATTCTCACATTTGTCAAAATTTTTTCTTTCATTTATTTACAGTACAATTTTAAACATGCCATCCTAACAGCTACACCTAATTCAACTTGTTCTTTCACGAGACTAACATTTATGTCATCTGCTAGCTTAGTATCAATCTCAACACCTCTGTTCATTGGACCAGGGTGCATTAGTAAAGCATCTTTTTTTGCAAACTTTAGTTTTTCTGGCGTTAGTCCAAAAAATTCGTAATATTCTCTCTTTGATGGAAGAAAAGATCCCTGCATTCTTTCATTTTGTAATCTTAACATCATAACAATATCACACCCATCTAATCCTTTTTTCATATCGGTAAATGATTTAACACCTAAGTTATCTATCCCTTTAGGCATTAAAGTTTTTGGTGCAATGACATTTACCTCTGCACCCAACATATTCATTAAATAAATGTTAGACCTAGCAACTCTTGAATGAAGAATGTCTCCGCAAATTGCAATTTTTAATCCCTCAATGTTACCTTTTCTATTAATAATTGTTAAAGCATCAAGTAAGGCTTGTGTAGGGTGTTCTCTCCTTCCATCACCTGCATTGATGACCGTACAATTTACTTTTTGTGAAAGAAGATTTGGTGCACCCGAGTCTTGATGTCTTATAACAATGATATCAGGATGCATGGCATTTAATGTCATGGCAGTGTCAATTAATGTTTCACCTTTTTTCAATGCAGAGTTTCCCATATTCATCGTCATAACGTCCGCTCCTAGTCTTTTTCCAGCTAAATCAAATGAACTTTGTGTCCTTGTAGAAGGTTCAAAAAATAAGTTTATTTGAGTTTTTCCCCTAAGGACATCTAGTTTTTTAGAACTTCCCCTGTTTAATTTTATAAAGGATTTTGCTTCGGTTAAAATCTCTTTTGCCTCGAGAACTGATAAATTTTGAATACCTAATAGATGTTTGGGAGTGTTTTTAATAGCTGTAACTTTTTTTTCAGTTGCCATTAAAATCAACTCTATAGGCCTTTTACTATATTATATCAAGTATTTTTTTTATGATAATAATCTAGAATCCCTTGAAGTATAAATTGAGCAGAATTCTCGTCTAATTTCTTCACTTTTTTTGATGAATTAATTGCTAAATCATTAGATAGATTAAAGGCTCCCTGGCTAGATAGTCTCTCATCCCATAAGGTGATATTTTCTGTAATATCTTTTGAAAGATTTTTAGCTAGATCTTTAGCTGATTGTGAAGAAGGCCCTTCCGTTCCATCCATATTAATTGGATTGCCTATGACTATTCCGTCTATGTCATATTCTTTGACAATTTTCTTAATTTGATCAACTAGGTCTTTATAATTTTCTTTAATAATCGTGGTGTATGGCGTAGCTACAATTTTATTTTCATCTGATAGAGCTATTCCTATTCTTTTGCCGCCAGGATCAATGCCTATTAATCTTGATTTTTTCTTGGTTTTTTCAATAAATACGTCAATATCGAGCATGAAATTTACCTAATTTGTGATAAAACACATTTAAATTAACTTATTGCACAAATGTCCTTAGATAAAGAGAAAATTAAACATGTAGCAAAATTAGCTCGAATTTCAGTTGATGAAGCTAAAGTAGATAGCTTAACCAAAGATTTAAACTCAATTTTCAAGTTTATTGAACAATTAAATGAACTGAATACTGATAAAGTTGAACCATTAACATCGATTTTAAACCAGTCTTTGAGATCAAGGAAAGACGAAATCATTGATGGCAAGATAAGAGAAAAAATTCTTAAAAATTCTCCAAAAAAAAATGAGGAGTTTTTTGTAGTTCCAAAGGTGGTTGAGTAATGAGCAATATAACTAATCAAAGTTTAAGTGAAATTTTGGAAAGTATAAAGTCTAAAAAGATATCCTCATTAGAACTTACACAATCATATATAAAGAACATTGAAAATGCAAAAAAACTAAATGCTTTTGTAACTACAACATTTGATCAAGCATTAGAAAATGCAAAAAAATTTGATAACAAACCAAATAATGGACAACTTCTTGGCGGGGTACCTTTAGCTGTAAAAGATTTATTTTGTACTGAAAATGTTAAAACTACGGCTGGAAGTAATATTTTAAATAATTTTGTTCCTTCATATGAGTCTACTGTAACAAAAAATTTATGGAACAATGGAGCTTTTTTACTTGGAAAATTAAATTGTGATGAATTTGCTATGGGTTCTTCTAATGAAACAAGTTTTTTTGGAAACGTTATTAATCCTATCGGAGATCATCTAGTTCCAGGTGGTTCTTCAGGGGGATCTTCCTCTGCTTTGGCGGCTGATCTTACTCCTGCAACAATTGGAACAGATACAGGTGGGTCTATTAGGCAGCCTGCATCATTTACTGGTACTGTAGGTCTCAAGCCAACTTACGGTCTTTGTTCGAGGTGGGGTATAGTTGCTTTTGCTTCTTCATTAGACCAAGCAGGACCAATGACTAAAACAGTAAATGATTGTTCAATTATGCTTGAAGCAATGTCTGGATTTGATGAAAAAGACTCAACCTCAATTAATAAAAAAAAAGAATTATACTCAAAAAATTTAAAAGATAATATCAAAGGATTGAAAATTGGTATCCCTAAAGAGTATCGAGTAGATAATATGCCAAAAGAAATCGACGAACTTTGGGAAAAAGGAAAAAAAATATTAAAAGACTCAGGTGCTCAGTTAATTGATATTTCATTACCCCACACCAAGTACGCTTTGCCTACTTACTATATCGTTGCTCCTGCGGAAGCTTCATCAAATTTAGCAAGATATGATGGCGTAAGATATGGCTACAGATCACAAAAAGGAAAAGATTTAATTGAAATGTATGAAAACACTAGATCAGAAGGATTTGGCGATGAAGTAAAGAGAAGAATACTAATAGGCACTTATGTTTTATCGTCTGGTTATTACGATGCCTATTATTTAAAAGCCCAAAAAGTAAGACAATTAATAAAAAAAGATTTTGATGATAGTTTTACTAAAGTTGACGCTATTTTAACACCTTCAACACCAAGCTCAGCATTTAAGATAGGAGAAAAAACTAATGATCCTGTATCAATGTATTTAAATGACATTTTTACAGTGCCAGTAAATTTAGCTGGATTACCAGCCTTATCTCTTCCTGCTGGATTAGATAAACAGGGCTACCCACTTGGTTTACAACTGATAGGTAAAGCCTTAGATGAACAAAAAATTCTCAATATTGGTTACGCATTCGAAAAGAATTGTGGTTATAAAAATGAAATTAAAAAGTGGTGGTCATGAGCAAAGAAAAATTTGATTATTTTATAAATGGTGAGAAAGGGAAGTATGAAGTAGTTATAGGTTTAGAAGTTCATGCTCAAGTCCTTTCTAATTCTAAACTTTTTTCAGGCTCCTCAACTAAATTCGGAGCTGATCCTAACAAACAAGTAAGTTTAATTGACTCTGCTTTTCCCGGAATGCTACCAGTAATCAATGAGGAGTGCGTGAAACAAGCTGTAAGAACAGGCTTAGGTTTAAATGCAAAAATAAATAATTATTCAGTATTCGATAGAAAAAATTATTTTTATGCAGATCTTCCACAGGGCTACCAGATTTCCCAATATAAAAATCCTATTGTTGGTGAAGGAAAAGTTTTACTGGATATGCCTTATGGTTCAAAAGAAATTGGCATTGAAAGACTTCATTTAGAACAGGACGCAGGTAAAAGTATCCATGATATGGATCCTTCAAGCACCTATGTTGATTTAAATCGTTCTGGAATAGCTTTAATGGAAATCGTTAGCAAACCCCATCTTCGTTCACCCGATGAAGTAAATGCTTACATAAAAAAATTAAGAACCATTATGAGATACTTGGGCACATGTGATGGCAATATGCAAGAAGGTTCATTAAGAGCAGATGTAAATGTATCAGTAAGAAAAGTAGGCGATAAAAATTTCGGCACAAGATGTGAGATTAAAAATGTAAATTCAATTAAATTTATGCAAATGGCGATTGAATATGAGGCTAATCGACAAGTTGAATTACTAGAGGATGGAAAAGAGATAGACCAAGAAACAAGATTATTTGATACAAAAAAAAATCAAACAAGATCAATGAGATCAAAAGAAGATGCTCACGATTATAGATACTTTCCTGATCCAGATCTTTTACCCTTAAAACTTGAACAAAAATTAATTGATGATTTAAAAAAATCTTTGCCAGAGTTGCCAGATAATAAGAAGGAGAGATTTATTCAAGAATATGGGCTTAACTCATACGAAGCAAACGTATTGGTTTCCGAAAAAGAAATCTCTGATTATTATGAGGAAGTTGCAAAATTATCTGACAAAAAACTAGCAGCTACATGGATGATGGGTGATTTATTTGCAATGCTCAACGACAAAGGACTTAATATTTCTAACTCACCAATTTCTGCTAAAAATTTTGCTGAGTTAGTTCAATCAATTAAATCTGGAGAGATTTCAGGAAGAATAGCAAAAGAAGTTTTCGAAATTATGGTTGAAAGCGGTGATAACCCAAAAAAAATCATAGAGTCAAAAGGGATGAAACAACAAAGCGATCCTAAAGAATTAGAAAAAATGATTAATGAAATACTATCAAAAAATAAAGATAAAGTTGATCAATATAAAGCTGGAAAAGAAAAATTGTTTGGTTTTTTTGTTGGACAGGTTATGAAATTATCTAGTGGGAAAGCAAACCCTCAATTGACAAATGAAATTCTAAAAAAACTTTTAAAAGGCTAATTATGCCTAAGAAATTAGATTTAACTGAAAATCTTGAAAAATACATTATTGATCATTCAGAATCTTTGACTGATGTTCAGAAAGAGATAATTCAATATAATATAAGTCTTGGTGATCAACAGAGATTACAGATTTCAGTTTCTCAAGCACAATTTCTACAAACATTAATTAAAATCTCTAATATTAAAAAGATTTTAGAAATTGGAAGTTTTACAGGCTTCAGCGCTTTATCAATGGCCTTAGCCCTTCCATCTGATGGTCTTCTTATTAGCTTAGATAAAAGTCCTGAATTCAGTATGAAAGCACAATCATTTTATAAAAAAGCAAATGAAAAAAAAATAAAGCAAATTGTAAAACCTGCCACTGAAAGCCTTAATGAATTGAAAGATTCAAGTCAAAGATTTGATTTAATTTTTATTGATGCTGATAAGGAAAATTACCTTAAATACTATGAAGCATCTATGGACCTTATTAATAAAAATGGACTTATTGTTATAGATAATGTTTTATGGCACGGTGAAGTAATAGATGATACGAAAAACGATAAATTTACAAATATTATTAGGGAATTTAATACACACATTAAGAAAGATAGCAGAGTTGCAAATAATATTTTTCCAATAGGTGATGGACTTACAATTTGTATAAAAAAATAATGTATACAATTTTTGGTTTTTATAAGTTTAAAAAGATTAAATTTTTGAAAAAATATAAAGCTTTATTTCAAAAAGAACTTTTTAAAAATAATGTGAGAGGCACAATAATTTTATCAGCAGAGGGCATAAATGGAACAATTGCAGGCAAAAAAGATGATATTAGTAAAATAATAAAGATTATAAAAAGACAATATCGGTTGAAGGATTTTGATAGTAAGAATATTTCTGAGAGTCTTTTTCAACCATTCCACAAAGGTAAAATAAAAATCAAAAATGAAGTTGTTCCATTGGGTTTAAAAATAAACCCAAAGAATAAAAAACTTAATAGATATGTTTCTGGAAAGTCATGGAATAAACTTATTTCAAATAAAGAAACTTTAGTTATAGACGCTAGAAAACCATTTGAATATGAAGTGGGCACATTTAAAAATTCTATAAATCCAAATATTCAAAATTTTAGAGATTTTCCAAAATATCTAAAAAAAGTCGATAAAGCTAAAGTTGTAGCAATGTTTTGTACAGGAGGAATTAGATGTGAAAAGGCCTCCATATTTTTAAAAAGAAAAGGTTTTAAAAATGTTTTTCAATTAAAAGGTGGAATACTTAATTATTTGAAAAAAACTGAGAGGAAAGATAGTCTATGGAAAGGAGAATGTTTCGTTTTTGATAATAGAGTATCTCTTAAACACAAATTAAAACAAGGAACTTACTCTGTATGCAGTGGATGTCGAATGACTTTTTCAATAAAAGATAAAAAATCTTTTAAATATGAAGAGGGTGTTTCGTGCCCAAGGTGTTATGACACACTCTCAAATTCACAAAAAACAAGATTTCGTATGAGGCAAAATCAAATTAATCTTGCTAAAAAAGATGGAAGAAAGCATAAATTTCAAAAGGAATATTAATTATGGATTTGACTAAAGGTTCAATATGGCAACTTTTAAGAAAAGTGACCATACCTGCAAGCACAGGATCCCTATTTCAAACTTTTTATAATCTAGTCGATACTTATTTTGCAGGTAGAATTTCACCAGAAGCGTTAGCAGCTATTGCAAAATCATGGCCAATATACTTCATAGCAATAGCTGTTGCGGTCGGTATTGGAGCCGGAACTACAGCTCTAATCAGTAATTCAATTGGAGCCAAGGAAGATAGAAAAGCCTCAATGTACGTTGCTCAGTCAATAGTATTAGCAATCGTAATTTCAATTTTCGTAACTTTATTTGGTTTAAATTTTTCTGATGAACTTTTGAGAATTATGGGCTCTACTGAAGAAAGTATAATCTTAACACGCGAATATTTAGATATTATTTTTTTTGGAGCTATCATTGTATTAGTTCAATTATCTTTAAACGGAACTTTAAATGCCCAAGGTGATACAAAAAGTTATAGAAATGTTTTAATTGTTACCTTTTTCTTAAATATTTTTTTAAATCCATTATTTATTTTTGGTTATGGATTTATACCAGCATTTGGAATTGCTGGTTTAGCTATCGCTACGCTTGTTTCTCAGTGTATTGGCTTAATATATTTAGCTAATAAAGTTTATTGCTGTAAATTAAAAAAATTCCTTTATCTAGAATGCTTCAAACCAAAAATTGAGTACTTAAGCTTGCTCTTCAAACAATCAGTGCCAATAATGTTTACTATGTTGATGATAATGTTTGGAGTATTCAATATTTTCTATTTTGTTGGTCAGTTTGGAGAATTAGCTACAGCGGGTTATGGTACTGCTGTAAGAATAGAACAAGTTTTATTGTTACCAGTCATAGGTTTAAATACTGCTGTTTTATCAATTGCAGGTCAAAATTTTGGAGCAAAAATGTATTTCAGAGTTAAAGAAGTATATGGAAAAGCTCTGTTGTTCGGTTCAGGATTTATGGTATTAGCAGGTATATTTGTTTATTTAACTTCAGAAATTATAATATCTTTTTTTACTAATGATTTAGAAGTAATCCGAAGAGGTGCACTTTACTTACAGGTAGCAGCTTTAATTGGGCCAGTGTATCCAGTTTTCTTTATTACCTCTGCTTTATTCCAGGCACTGAAAAGACCAATTTTTAGTTTGTACATGACAATACTAAGACTAACGTTAATACCATTTATGTCGTTATGGTATGTAATAAATATTAGAAATGGCGAGTATCAAGATATTTTTTATACGATTTTAGTAACAAATTGGATGATGGGATTAGTTGTATTAACTTTCGTACCATTTTTTTTAAAGAGAGTATTTAGGATTTCTTTAAAAAAATTACTTGTATTCTAGTTTATTCTCTAATTTTCTTACAAAATAGGATACTACTAGGATTAGCACCAGGTATTCAAGAATTAAAAAAGTATAAATTTCTAAAGGCCTGTAAGTGGTGGTGACCAGCTCATTAGCTTTTCTTGTTAAATCTCCTATACCTATAATTGATACTAGAGAGGACATTTTTAAAACATAAACAAATTGATTTCCCATGGCTGGTAATACAACTTTAATCGCTTGCGGAAGAATTACTAATCTCATCTTTCTCCAGAAATCCATTCCTAAAGACTCCGATACTTCATGTTGACCTTTTGAAATTGAATTAATTCCTGCTCTAAAAATTTCTGCTTGAAACGCACTCTCACTAATGGTCAAAGCTATTATTCCAGATACGAATGGCGAGAAACTTACTCCAATCATGATTGGAAGGCCATAATAAATCCAAAGAATTAAAACTAATAAAGGGATGGCTCTAACAATTTCTACGTATGTTATGTTAAAATAAGTTAAGAATTTATTATTTGACAATGAAGGTAGAGCAACTATCAAACCGATAATCATAGCTAGAATGATTGAAACTACTGAAATATAAATCGTAGTTGTAATTCCACTAATTAAAAATTTAAGATTAGTTAAACCATCTATATTATCTGGACTTAGAATATACCAACCCCATTCATAGTTAGAACTACATCCTTGAAGCAAAAACAGAATAGAAATTGTTTTTAAAAATTTCACTAATTAACTATATTTGTAAATGGGAGGTATTGAAACTTAAATTATAAGCTTTTTAGATCGTACTTTGCCAGTAAAGTTTTAAAAAATCCGGACGATTTCTTTTTCTTAATCCAATTGCTGACGTAATCATTCCACACTTTGTCGCCTTTTGGAACCATCATAGCTAAAAATGCTGGATTTTTTCCTCCATCAGGAACTATAGCTAATTGAGGATATTTAATAACGAGTTTATTTGCTTCTGTTGAACTTGTAATATTTCCATCAGCTCTACCTGCTAAAACTTCTTGGAAATCTCTTGCAGGAGCTTCAACTGATTGAAGTTTTGATTTTGGAAAAAATTCTTTTGCTTTTTCTTCCTGAGATGTACCTAACGTTGTAGCTATTGTAACACTACTATTGTTTAAAGACTCCCAAGTTGAAAACTTTTTTAAATTCTTTTTTAAAACAAGTGGGACTGTTGCATACTTGTAATACGTAGCGGTAAACCCAGCTACTTCTGCTCTTTTTGGTGTTTTGGTTACACTTGTCGATATATCGTATCTATCGGCTGTTATTCCTGCAACAATAGTTTTCCATTCTGCAGGCACAAACTTTACTTTTACGCCCAAATCTTTAGCTAATTCATTCATCACATCAATATCAAATCCTTTGTACTTGTTTGTCTTTGGATCTTTCATTGACATTGGATCCCAGTCTCCTGTTGTACCAACTCTTAACTCTCCACTTTTTTTGATTGAGTCTAGTTTAGATGCTGCTTGAGCACTTGTTGCTACAAGTAATACTAATAATATTGAAAAAATTTTTTTAATCACGTTATGTTATTAGCTAATCTCTCTCTTTTTTTCGATTTGCAATTTGACCCACTTTAACAACCTTTTGAAAAGGGGTTGACTGATAGGCAGTTTATCAGCTATAAAGAACAAAACAAGAACATTTATGAAGTTAACGATACCTTATTATTTACATAAAGTGGGAGCTGGTTTTCCTTCTCCGGCAACAGATTATATTGAGGACGATATAGATCTAAACTCTCATCTCATAACAAATGCACCAGCTACTTTCATCATTAGAGTACAAGGTAAATCTATGACTAATGTGGGTATATATGATGGAGATCTATTAATAGTAGATAAAAGTTTAAATCCAAAAAATTTCTCCACTGTTATAGCAAATATCAACGAAGAACTTGTAGTCAAAACTCTGGTTAAAAGTAAGGGCAACAACTACTTAACATCAGGTTCAAAAAATACATCGGATCGAATTAATTTAACAGATAATCCAGAAATAATAATTTGGGGAGTAGTAACGTATGTCATACACAAACAGCAGTAGAAAAAAAGTTGCATTAATTGACTGTAATTCATTTTATGTTTCTTGCGAAAGATTATTTAATCCTAAAATACAAAATGTACCAGTCGTAGTGCTATCTAATAACGATGGATGTGTAATATCAAGATCTACTGAAGCAAAAAAACTTGGAATAAGAATGGGAGAACCATATTTTAAGGTTAAAGATTTAGTTAAAAAGAACAACGTACAGATATTTTCTTCAAACTACGCATTGTATGGAGATCTTTCTAGGCGCGTAATGAAAGTTTTAAAAGGTTTTACTGATAAAATTGAAATCTATTCTATAGACGAAGCATTTTTAGACTTATCGCACATCAAGGACGAACAAGTTGAAGAATATGGTAAACAAATAAGAGAAAGAGTTTTAAAATGGACAGGAATACCAACAAGTGTAGGAATTTCAAATACAAAAACTTTAAGCAAAGTTGCTAATCATATAGCTAAAAAAAATAAAGCAGGAGTGATATTTCTAAAAGAAAATATCGATAATATACTAAAAGATTTTAATATTGCAGATGTATGGGGAGTTGGAAGACAGTTATCAAAACTATATATTAAAAATGGAATAGATAATGCTTATAAGCTAAAAAATATTTCAAACACATGGGTTAAGAAAAGTACTAATGTTTTAGGTGCAAAAACAGTAATGGAGTTAAGAGGAATTCCTTGTATAGATTTAGAAACCGAGGAAACGAGAAGAAAAAGCTGTTGTGTATCAAGATCATTTGGTAAAAAAGTTGAGAGTTTAGACAAATTAAAAGAGTCTATAACTACTCATTGCTTAAATGCGGCAGAAAAAATAAGAACAGATAAACAAACCACGAGAGCTGTCACTATATTTATAAGAACAAGTCCATTTGATAAAAATAGAAAATACTATTCAAATTCTATTACTATTGAATTGCCGGTGGCGACTAATAACAGTATTGAGCTCGTAAAAACTGCGATTAGCGGACTGGGAAAGATTTATAAATATGGTTATTTCTACCAAAAAGCTGGAGTCATTTTATCGAAGCTAAGAGACGCTTCTGAAAAAGAACTAAATTTATTATCACCAATTTTGGAGAAAAAATCTCAACCATTAATGAGAGCAATTGATTTTACTAATGCAAAATATGGTCGAAATGCAATCAGTATAGCTCAAGCTGGTATAAGTAACGATTGGAAAATGAGAAGAGAACACTCATCTAGAATAGATACCGCTTCATTTGACTTATTACCTAAAATAAATATATAATTTGTATAAGGGGTGTCATAAAGACTGAGATCATACCCAAAGAACCTGACCGGTAATTCAGTGAGGGATAAATGAAAGATATATACTTATCAACACAAACAACATTAATTATTACTTTAGTGGTAGGAGCTTTTTTTATTGCTTTAGGTTATATAAATTCAAAAAAAATTTCAGATAATAAAAGTCACATTGTTGGTGACAGAAATGAAAGTATTTTTTCACTAACAACGAGTTTATCAGCATCTGCTTTGGGAGCTTGGATATTATTTGGTCCAGCTTCAGCAGCTACCTGGGGAGGAATAGGGGCAGTAATTGGATATGCGTTAGGTACAGCTGCACCTATGTTATTTTTATTCAATTTTGGACCAAAAATAAGGAAAGAATTTCCTTATGGGATGTCTTTAACTGAGTTTGTAAAAAGAAGATTTGGTACTGGAATTTTGAAGATAATACTAATTTTAATTTTATTTTATTTAACAATTTTCTTAATAGCTGAAGTCACGGCAATAGCTATTTTATTAAATTTAATCTCAAAAACACCTTTATGGATAACGTCTGGATTAACTTTAGTCATATGTCTTACATATATACTAAGAGGTGGATTTAAGCTTTCAATCATTACAGATCAATATCAATTTGTGATAGTTTTAGGCATAATATTATTATCTATATTTTTAATTTTAGGAAATTTAGAAATAAATAGTTATGAGTTAATCAAAAAAAATTCTGCAAAACTTATAAGTAAAAATTATATTCCAAATTATACTGCTGGTCTTACATTTTTTATTGCTGTAGCAGCAACAAATTTATTTCATCAGGGTAATTGGCAACGTGTATTTGCTGCAAGAAATAACCTTATTTTAAAAAAAAGTCTAATTTATTCATCAATTATCTCTTTTTTTATTGTTTTATGGATGGGTTACACAGGGCTTATATCTTTTTCAATCGATCCTAAAACAAGACCTGATTTAGCTTTTTTTAAATTAATGTTATTAAATGATAATGTTTTAATAGTTATTTCTATTTTGGTTTTAGCCTTAGCTTTAACATTAAGCACCATTGATACATTAATAAACGCTATTTCAAGCCTTTTAATTATTGATGGAAAAGAAATTAATAAATTTTTAAGTGGTAGAGAAATAAAAAATAAAAGCAATAAATTAATTTTATTACTATGCGCGGTTGTTTTTATTTTTGCTTCTAAGGGTTACAGCATTTTATATCTATTTTTATTTGCGGACCTTCTCTGTTGTGCAGCAGTTGTGACAATATTCTATGGTTTTTTTAAGAGAAAAATTAATACAAGATTATCTTTAGTATCAATTATTTTTGGTTTAAGCTCAGGTTTATTATTTTTCCCAAGTCAGAATTTTCAATCAAGTCTTTTAGTAGGTAACATTATGTCTGTAGAAAATTTTAGTCCGATCATCTCATCAAATTTACTTTTTATTTCATTTATTGTAGCTTTAATTGTACCACTTGTTATAATTATGACTTACTCCTTACGTAATTCATTAAGATAAATAGTTACAGCTATCCAAATTATTACAAAACCAAAAAACTTTTCTAAAGTTAAAATTTCATCAAAATAAGTTATTCCTAAAAGAAATTGTGATGTTGGAGTTAAAAATAAAATCATACTTGCTGGACCAATACCAATAATTTTAAAACCTAATGTGTACAAAAATAGAGGCACCAAAGTCATAAATCCAGACCAAAACAAATAAAAAGATAGAAGAGGTTCTTTATATGAAAAAATATTTAAGTTTAAATTTACTAAATAAATAAATAATGCAATTGCAATAGGAGAAATTAACAATGTTTCAATTAACAGACCTATATCTGATGAAACTTTAATTTTTTTTCTTATTAATCCATAAATACTAAAAGTTATTGCTACAGTTAAACCTATCCAAGGTAATTCTCCTAATTTTATTAAAAAATAAAACAAAGAAATTATTACTAACATCACAGCTATAAATTGATTTTTATTAAGTTTTTCTTTTAAAAATACTCTTCCTAAAAAGACACTTATTATTGGATATATATAATACCCCAAACTCGAGTCTAATAATCTATTTACACTCACGGCATAAAGCCAGGTTCCCCAATTTATACTTACCAATAAACCTGATAAAAAAAGCAATAATTGATTTTTTCTCTTTTTGAAAATTTTAATAAATTCTGGCCATTTTTTATAAAAACTTGTTGTGAAAATTAAAAGAACTGCAGTCCAAATAGTTCTATGAACAGTCAATTCGATAAATGATGCAAAAGATACAAATTTAAAAAAAATCGTGCCCACAACACCCCACCAAAGAGACGCAAAAGCAGCATAAAAAATTCCTGATAATTGTTTTTGTTGCATTACAAATTTGGTGCAATATAAGTTAATTTTCTTTATAAAGATACGTTAAGCTTATGGTGAGATGGGTGAGTTGGTTTAAACCAGGAGTTTGCTAAACTTCCGTAGTATTTAACTATGCTACCGAGGGTTCGAATCCCTCTCTCACCGCCATTTAATTAAAATAACTATCTATTTGAACAGGCTCTTTTCTTAGAATGTATTTGTAAACATTGATATTTTCTAAAACACGTTGGACATAATTTCTTGTTTCTTCAAATCTTATTTGTTCTATCCAATTTATATATGAAATTTGACCTTTGGATGGATCTCCATTAACTCTTCTCCATGTCTTTACTCTATTTGGTCCTGCATTGTATGCAGCTATAGCAAATGGATAAACCCCATTATAATCATTTAGCAATCCATTAAAATAATACGACCCAAGTTTAATATTATATTCTGGATCAGTAGTTAAACGACTTAAATTGTAAGGAAGTTTTGCTTGTTTAGCTACAACTTTTGCAGTGTAACTCATGAGCTGCATCATTCCTCTTGCACCAGCCCAACTGTTAGCTTTCAAATCAAATTCACTTTCCTGCCTAATTATAGCTAAAACGATTTCTTGTTTAGGCATTTGTTTATTGTTTACTACTTTAGGCGTTGCTATTACTGGGTAATTAAATTTATTATAAAACCTTTTTTCATAAGACGCTTTCTTTGAAATTTGAATCGCGAAATCATATCTTTCAACTGAGGTTGATAATTCTGCAGCTAAAACCTCACTTCCTTTTTCAATATCTAATTCAGCAAGATGTTTTAAAATATCTTTAGCATATAGGCTGGCGTCAAGTTCATGTAAAAGTATCACGTGTTTTATGAGTTTATTTTTTTTGAATTCTTTTTCAAAATCTTTATCAAAAAAACTTTCATCTTTAAGTTCAAAATTTCCACCAGGATTAATTTTATTGAAAGCTAATTGACCATAGTAAGTCATTGGAAATTTTGATGCTTCAGTGAAATATTTGTTAGCAATTTCTTTTTCGTCAAGTTCTTCATAAGATACTCCAAGCCAATAAGCTCCTCTTGCCAAACTAATTGGGTAACCGACGTTATTGTAAAAGTTTTTAAAATGATTAATTGCATATTCTGGAGACTTAAGAAATGTTAGCGCTATCCATCCAGAAAGCCATTCAGCTTCTGCAAATGATGGACCGGAAGATAAAGAATGTTCACTTGAAATCTTGTAAGCTGTTTTATATCTCTTTTTATAAATTAGACTTCTCGTGACACTTTCTCGTTGTTCCCACCATTTATCAGGTCTAACCATTTGAGATTCTGTTTTGTTTGCATTTTGATATAAAATTTCTAATGATCCATCTAATCTTCCTCTACGATTACGCCATCTTAATCTGTCAAACTCCAGACCTGGATCCTTTTTTAAAAATTGTGGAACTTTTGCAATAGCATTATCGACACCATAAGAATTGCTCATCAAAATTTGTCTAGCATTATATAAAGCTCTATAGTCAGTTGGTAAATATTTTAACATACGTTTTAAATCCCAATATTTTCTCTCCCAAGCTAGATGATCAGCTCTCTTAATATGATCATCCGAAGTGAGAAATTTTTTAAATTTAGCACGGTAATAACCTAAATCATTTTTTCTTATTTCAGCTGTTTTCCAACCCTCTTTAACTAAATCTTGAACTTTATCTAATTTACCTTGTTCTAAATATGCTTCTGCTAATTTAATTTTACCAAGACCTCCTAATGGAGGATATTTCTCGAACCAATTAATTATTGATGTTGGAGAATTATTTCTTAAATATATTTTTTCTTCTGCCAAATATCTAATTCTATTAATTCTTGGATAATAATCATTTTGCTCAATAAATTTTTTATATTCATTAAATGATGCGCCATTTCTAGTTGTTTTTAAATACATCCAAGTTATTAATTTTCTAAATTCACTATCTTTCACCTTTTGAGCACTTTTAAGAGCGCTGTTCCATTTTTTTGATTTTATGAATTTTATAGTCTCCTTTGCTCTAGCAAAATCTTTTTTGTTTAGAATTTT
>CACFKZ010000009.1 GCA_902566945.1 uncultured Pelagibacteraceae bacterium
TTCCCAACTTATACAGCTTTTGACTATTGTATTTAAGTTATTAAATTTTGGTTTCCATTTAATAAACTTCTTCAACTTATTATTTGCGGCAATAATTTTCACTAGATCACCTTTTCTCCTTTTTGAAACTAAAATTTCTACCTTTTTGGAAGTTTGTTTTTTAAATGCTTTTGCAACTTCAAGAACTGAAATGCCTTTGTTATAACCGCAATTAAGTGTTTTAGAATTATTTAACTTATTTATCTTTTCCAAAACTTTATAATGAATTTCCGCAATATCAGAAACGTGAATAAAGTCTCTTATGCAAGATCCATCTTTTGTATCGTAATTATCTCCATAAATTTTAAGAATAGGCCTTTTTTTAATAATTTCTCTCGAAAAATTTTTGAATAAATGGTCGCTTTTATTAATTAATCCAATTTTTCCTGAAGGACTTGAGCCTGCAATGTTAAAATATCTGAGAATACAGTAATTAATCTTATATCTTTTGCAAAATCGTTTAATAATTTTTTCAGCTTTAATTTTTGTTTTTCCATAAACACTTTTTGGCTTAATAACAGAATTTTCATTGACTTTATATTGACCATCTTTGTAAACAGCTGCGGTTGAAGAAAAAACTAAGTTTTTTACTCCTGTATTTTCACATGCTTTTAATAAATTTTTTGTTCCTAAAACATTATTTTTAAAGTATTTTGCTGGATATTTTTCACCTTCCCCAATTATTAAATTTGCAGCTAAATGAATGACAGAGTCTATTTCATTTTTTAAGATTATTTCCCTAACTTTTTTACTTTTAAGAATGTCTGTCTTAAAGAATTTAGCTTTTTTATTAATAAGTCTTCTGTAACCGGTGGACAAATTGTCTACTATAAAAATCTTTTTTTTATTTTTAATTAAAACTTCTGAAATATGAGAGCCAATGTAACCAGCCCCTCCAGTAATAAGAATGTTTTTAATCATAATATTGATTGGCGCGCCCTGAAGGATTCGAACCTACGACCCTCGGTTTAGAAAACCGATGCTCTATCCAGCTGAGCTAAGGGCGCCAAATATTATTATATTTACTTAAAAACATACTAGATGGTCAATATAAATCGGAGACTTCACGCCAAATTGTTCTGACTTCTCGTGTTGATGAATGTGATGAGAGTGAACAAATACCGGTAAATGCTCACCTTTTTTTGTTCTCAAAGTGTATATAAAATTTGTTCCTCTAAATTTTCTATCAATGACTTCCAATTTTAATTTACTTTGATCGTCATGAATTAAGTCTTCTGGTTGCAAAAGAAGTTTTACCTTAGAACCAGATGGGAAATTATTTGAGAGCTTTCCCCTGATTTCGCCTAATTCATCGTGTTTAAGCCTATGAACTGCACACTCGCTATCCACAACCTGAACATCGATAAAAATCCCTTTATTTAAAAAATTCGCAACATCAATTGAATTTGGCTCATGATGTACATTATATGGTACGTCGTACTGTTTTAGTTCTTGATCTAAAATAATTCCACATTTATCAGCCATCGAAAAAGCTTCGTATGAGTCATGTGTTACAATAATGGTTGTTAAATTTATTCTTTTTAAAAGTTTTTTTACAGAAACTTGAATTTCTTCTTTAAGACTTTGATCTATATTTGAGAATGGTTCATCTAATAATAATAAATCAGGTTTAGACATCAAAGATCTAGCTAATGAGACACGTTGTGCTTCCCCTGCGCTTATTTGATGAGGATATTTTTCTAATATAGGTTCAATTCTCAATAATTTAATTATTTCTATAACGTCCATACTTGAACCATGACCATTAGATCTTTTTTCTCCAAAATTGATATTATCAATAACTTTATAATTGGGAAAAAGAGAGTTATCTTGAAAAGAAAGAGCTACACTTCTTTTTTCAGGCTCTATATGAATTTCTTCAGAAGCTAAAATTGTGTCTCTAAGTTTTATCTTTCCTTTGCTAAGTTTTTGTAAACCTGCAATGGTTCTTAATATAGTAGTTTTGCCTATTCCAGAAGGACCCAATAAAGAAACTATCTCACCTTGTTTTTTTATAACTAAATTTACATTATTTACTTTATTTTTTTCACTAGCAGTAAAGTTACCGTTCTGAATCTCAAAAAAATTGTCAGGCATTTGCTCAATTATATTAATTTTTTTTAGAAAGTATATATCTAGATGACAGAAGTATCAAAATTGTAGACCAAAATATTAAAAAAAGAGATGGTAATGCAGCTGCTTCTAGAAGATCTTGAGAAGCATAGATATAGGCCTGAGTGGCGAAGGTTTCAAAATTAAAAGGTCTTAAAATCATAGTCATAGGTAATTCTTTAATTACCTCTAGCGAAATCAATAAAACTATCAAAATTATATTAGTGCTTAAATAAGGCACATGTATTTTTAAAAATGTATTAATCTTAGAGTAACCAAGAAGATAAGCGCTTTCGTCAATGGAATTATTAATTTTTTCATAACTTGATTTAATACCATTAAAAGATAAAGAAAAAAATCTTATAAAATAAGCTAATAATAATCCAAAAATAGATCCTATGAACAAACTTTTCGAACTTTTAAAATCAAAATTGTTTGTTAAAAAATCACTTAAATTTGAAAAGAAAGTAATAAAAGCAACTGCTAAGATAACTCCTGGTATCGCATAACCAGAAATTGAAAAAGTTGTAATATAGTTCAAGATTCTACTTTTTGATATTCTACTTCCATAGTTAATAAATAAAGAAATAGTAACAATAGAGACGCTAGCTAATCCTACTAATATTAAAGTATTTAAGTTTATTTTAAAAATATCTATATCTTGAATATATTTTGGAAACTTTACTGTCCAATAAATCATCTGGGAAACTGGAAAAATAAAGCTCAATAGAAAAATAAATGTACAAATAAAAACTGGAATTATCGACGTTTTTCCAGTCAATTTAATTTTAGTTATTGGCTTAAACCCCCTGCCTGGCTGATGATACTTTGCTTCTTTTCTTGAATAAATTTCTATCGAAAAAAGTAAAAGTATGAAAATGAGTAATATAAAAGATATCTGATTGGCGGTGTTTAAATCGTCAAAAGATAACCACGAATTATAGATTCCAGTTGTTAAGGTATTTACATTAAAAAATGATACAGTGCCAAAATCTGATAAACATTCCATTGAAACTAAAGCTAACCCTGCGATAATTGCTGGCCTTGCAGATGGTAAAAGTATCCTTAAAAAAGTTTCATTAGACGAGAGTCCCAGATTTTTTCCAACTTCAATATAATTATTCGATTGATAATAAAATGATGCTCTTGATAAAACATAAACATATGGAAATAAAGAAAATGATATGGATACTATGGCTCCAAATAATCCGTCTATTTTAGGTATAATTAAATTATAGTCACTTTCACCAAAAAGAAAAGTTAACAATGAAAAAGCCGTTCCGTAATTTTCGAAAAAGGCAATTATTGAAAATGCATAGATGTAACCAGGAACTGCGAATGATAAAATTAACGCCCAACTAAAAAAGTTAGATAATGGAAAATCATAAAAAGATACAAAATATGCAGGAAAAATTCCTAGAATGAATGTTAAAAATATAACAAAAAATAAGATTGTTATAGAATTAAAAATATACTCGAATAAAAATGTATCTTTTAATAAGTAAATATAGTCACTTGTTTCAGTAAAAAAACTTAAGAAAACTGTAATAATAGGTATAGCAACCATTGAAGCTACAATCAGCGATCCAAAAAACCATATATTATACTTTGTCATTTAGTCGTCTCATATTTTTTATAACTACTTCCAACCTGCCGCTGTCATTACTTCTAAGGCATCCGCTTGTTTTTTTCCGTAATTAACAACTTTTGTTTTAAGATCTTGTTTAAAATCTAATCCCATATTTACAACAAGTGGATGTGGGGACACACCTTTTATCATTGGATACTCAAAAGTATTATTTACAATATGATTTTGAGCTTCCTCACTTAACAAGAACTCAACTAATTTTATTGCATTAGCTTTATTTGGTGCACCTTTAACAAGCCCTGCACCACTAATATTCATATGTGTTCCTCTTCCATCTTGATTAGGAAAGAAAGGTTTTACTTTTTTAGCAGCAGCTTGTTGTTCTGGTCCTTTTTTTCCAGAAAGCATAAGTGCTAAGTAATAAGTGTTAGCTACTGCTATATCAGCTTCTCCTGCTGCAACGGCAAGTATTTGAGCTCTATCATTTCCCTTTGGTGATCTAACCATATTTGAAACTATACCCTTTGACCAATCAGCAATTTTGCCTTTTCCATTATTTTTAATTAATGAAGCTACAAGCGATTGATTATAGATATTGTTTGAAGCTCTTATTACTAGTCTGCCTTTCCATTTTGGATCGGCTAAACTCTCATAAGTTAAACCAGCTAATTCTGCACCACTTACTCTCTCTGGTGCAAAATATACAATCCTTGCTCTCTTAGCTATACCAGTCCATTTTGATGTTCTAAAATTACTAGGCACAGCTGATTTTATTTCTGAACTTGTAAGTCCTCCTTGGAGGTTAGCTTCAAAAGCACCTAATCTTCCAGCATCTGCTGTTATATAAAGATCAGCTTGACTATCAGCTCCTTCTTCAATTATCCTTTTTTCTAAAGCACCTGACTTACCTGATACAACGTTTACTTTTATTCCAGTTTTAGCTGTAAATTTTTCATAAAGCTGAACATCAGAGTCATAATGTCTGGCGCTAAATATATTTACTTCATTCGCAAATAAAGAACCCTCTAATGCAACTAAAAATAGATAGCTTATTATTATTGTTTTTCTCATTTTTTTGTCTCCTTATTGATAATGATTATCATTTACAATATATTGATAATGATTATCATTTGCATAATTGACGCAGTATATTCAGTTTTAACTTGTTGATAACTTTGCAAAAATGGAGTTAATTAAAGTATGCTACAAATCAATCCTAAAAAATTCAAAAATATAGAAAACAAATCAATTCCTTCACCTTTAAGACCTAAATTCAGAAATAAATCTGAAACAAATATCTATTTTCTCTCAAGAAGAAAATTTCAAAGTGAAAAGAAACACTCATTGCTAAAAAATATTAAAATTATTTCAGGAGTTTTTGTTTTAGTAGTTGGTGGTTACTTGCTATCTAATTAATTTTAGTTTTAACAGATCCCAATTTTTCAATTGTTCCTTTGTAGATACCTTTACTAAGGATTGGTACAACTCCAACTGATGAACCAGTGAAAACATAAAAGTCATTATCATGTTTTATTTTATCTTTTTGAAGTTTTTTTAAAACAAATAATAAAGAATTCATAGGGTTAATGTAAACAGTATTTGTGTTTCCATTTACAGTTTGTTTAATCTTCGAATTAGAAATATTTGTCTTTAAGTTTTTAACATTATTATTTCTAAATTTCTTTCTTGGACCAATGATAAATTTTATATTAGCACCAAAATCAGAACACAGATCTCCAAAACTCTTTATACCTTTTTTCTTTTGCCTATAACCAACTACCTCAATACAAGGTGCAATGTAATTAATAAATTTTTTCATGTTGTTTTTCGATATTTTGTTTTTAAAATCAAAAAAACTTTTTTTAAGGATATAACAGACTTCAAGCTCAATACCTAAAGTATATTTATTTACTTTTACAGATTTATTATTTTTTAAAACGTTATGTTTATATACAGATGCATAGAAAGGCTCTTTTTCTTTAAGTTTTTTTATGATAGGTATTCCTGTTCCACCTGCTTTAAAGCCTATAATTGGTTTCTTAATTTTACCTTCACATAATTTTCTAAATTTATCAGCATTCAGAAGTTTTTTTGTATATTTACTTGATATAGGATTTATAATTTTATTTTTTAGGAATGCATTCACAAGTCTATTAGCGACTAAATTTGAATTTTTATCTTTCATTAAATATCGTCTCCTAAATAAATTCCTAATGAAAGAGCTGTTTCGACTAAAGAGTCTTTTCTTTCGACATTTTTATATGTTTTGATTCCTTCATCAATAGGTACATCAACTACTTTTCTGTCTCTCCATGCAACCATTCGATCAAATTTTTTTTGATTTAATAAATCTACAGCGTAAACTCCAAAAGCACTAGCTAATATTCTGTCACTTGCTGTTGGGGGAGCTCCTCTTTGAACATGACCAAGTGATGTTACTCTACATTCAACATCTGTTTTCTTCATTAATTCTTGGGCTATATAATCTCCAATACCACCGAGTCTTTGCTCACCGTCCATATATTTATGAACTACTCGCGAACCATCCTCTTTTTTTACTGCTTCAGCAACTACTATCAATGAGTGTTGGATATCATTTTTTTTCATAGAATTAAGTTTATTAATTATTCCATCTATTGAATATTTGATTTCTGGAATTAAAATAATGTCTGCACCCCCTGCTATACCTGCGTTAAGTGCAATATGTCCTGCATCTCGTCCCATAACTTCAAGTATCATAGATCGTCTATGGCTAGCTGCTGTAGATTGTAGGTTATCCAATGCTTGAGTTGCAACATCTACCGCTGTATGAAAACCTATCGAACTTTCTGTTGCTCCTACATCGTTATCTATTGTTTTTGGAATAGCAACTATTTTCATATCACCGTCTTTGGCTAACTTTTTTAAAATTTGCATGCTACCGTCTCCACCAATAATTATTAAACCATCAAGTTTCATTGAATGATATCCCTCAATTATTTCTTTTGATTTATCGACATGTTTGCCCCCACTTGTTGGAATTTTAAATGGATTGCCTTTATTTGTAGAACCTAAAAAAGTCCCGCCTTGCCTCAATAAATATCCTCCAAAAGTTTTATGAGTTAGTTGCATGACATCTACTGGGCGTTTGATTAATCCTGCAGTACCGTCTCTGATACCATATACATCCATCTTATATTTATTCTTTGCTCTATAAAAAATTGATCTAATAGCTGCGTTTAGACCTCCGCAATCTCCACCGCTGGTTAAAATTCCTATTTTTTTATTACTCATTAAATAAATTTTTCTTAAATATTTTTTTTTAAGTGAAGTGGTGTTATAACATAAAAACTTCTTAATGGAAAAAAAAGCAAAAATTATCGCTACCTTAGGTCCAGCAATTTATAGCGAAAATAAGTTAAAAAAGCTTGTAGATCTAGGTGTCGATGCCTTTAGAATTAACTTTAGTCATAACACCAATGGGATAAATAAAATTATTTCTAGGATAAGAAAAGTAGAGAAAAAAAATGGAAAGAAATTATCTTTAATTGCTGATCTACAAGGTGTTAAACTTAGAATAGGCAATGTTAAAAATGAAAATCAAAAAATTAGTTATAACCAAAAATTTATATTTGATAATAAAAAAATTCCAGGTGACTCAAAAAGAGTAAATTTTCCTTATCCAAAAATTGTAAAAAAGTTAAAGAAAGGAAATAAGATTTTAATTGATGATGGAAAATATTTATTCACAGTAATTGGGAAAAAAGGAAATTCAGTTATCACGAAATGTAGGAGTCAAAATTGTATACTTAAGAGTAATAAAAGTTTTCATGTTCCAAATTTAGATATAACTTTTAATAAACTTACTGGAAAAGATAGAAAGGATATTAGGACTGCAGTAAAACTTGGATGTAATTGGGTTGCTCTTTCTTATTTACAAAATGAAAAGTTAATTCTTGAGACAAGATCATTGATTAAAAAGGATATGGGCATAATTTCTAAAATAGAAAATAAACATGCTTTAAAAAATATTAGAAAAATAATTCAAGCTACGGACTCGATAATGATTGCTCGAGGAGATTTGGCTATTGATATCGGTCATAGTGAAGTGCCAAAAGTTCAATTAAGTCTTATAAAAAAATGTTCTCAATTTTCTAAATCAGTAATTGTAGCTACACAAATGTTAGAAAGTATGATTGAAAATAATACTGCTACTAGAGCAGAAATAAACGATATTGCAACAGCAATATTTCAAGGTGCAGATACTGTAATGCTATCTGCTGAAGCAGCAATAGGTAAATTTCCTACTCAAGCAGTTTCTACTATGACACAAACAATTCTATCTACAGAAAAATATAAAAGAGAACACATTGAAGATTTTAAAAATTCTATTATTACTAACAAAGATCCAGTCAAATCTATACTTCTATCTGTAAAAGATATGGCTTATAACCCGAACGTTAAAGCTATAATTGTTTTTTCTAACTCAGGAAAATCTGCAAAACTTGTTTCTGCTATGCGTCCTGCAGCAAAAATAGTAACCATTTCTCCAAATATAAATGTAAGTAGACAAGTGTCATTACTTTGGGGAGTCCAGTCTATAAATAGTAGAGATGCAAATGGATGGAAAGATATGATGTCTATTTCTAAAGAAATTATTAAAAAATTAAGATTTATTAAAAAGAATGACTTTGTAGTTATAACTGCTGGATTACCTTTTGGAAAGGCAGGTATGACTAATATGGTTAGACTTTATAAAGTTGGTTCCTAATGGAAGACAATTATAGTATTGATGAGATTCTTTTAGCTGTTGATGAGCTTCAAAATTTAAAAAAAAATAAAACCAAAAAGGTTTCTGACAATTCAAATTTTAAATCTGATAATTCTAGTATTCCAAAAAATACCTTAAAATTAATTGAAGAAGCCGAAAAAACAAATAACTAAATTAAACTGGCTATTTGTATTGAAGTATCACACATTCTGTTAGAGAAACCCCATTCATTGTCGTACCATGAAAGCACTCTACTAAATTTCCCTTTGATTACTTGGGTTTGAGTTAAATCAAATATAGAGCTGTGAGGATTGTGATTAAAATCTTTTGATACTAAAGGTTTTTGGTTTACATCTAAGATTCCTTTTAACTCTCCTTTTGCAGCCTCTGTCATTGCATCATTAATATTTTCAGGTGTTGCTTCTTTGTCAGTAACTAATGTTAGATCGATTAATGAAACATTTGGTGTCGGTACTCTTATAGCTGTTCCATCTAACTTTCCTTTTAAACTCGGCAGAACTAAACTCATTGCTTTGGCAGCTCCTGTTGAGGTAGGTATCATTGCCCCTTCTGTAGAACGAGCTCTTCTTAAATCTTTATGTAATGTATCTAGTAATTTTTGATCACCTGTATAACTATGGATTGTAGTCATATAACCGTAACTAATTCCAAAAGTTTTTTCTAAAACCATTGCAACAGGAGCTAAACAATTTGTCGTACACGAACCATTAGATATAATATTATGCTCTTTTTTTAAATCTTTGCTATTAACACCTTGAACGATTGTAAAATCTACCTCTTTAGCTGGAGCAGAAATTATTACTTTTTTTGCTCCACCTTTTACATGTTTTTCTGCTGATGACTTGTCTAAAAATATACCAGTGCACTCTAAAACTACATCAGCACCAACTTTCCCCCATGGTATATTAGCTGGATCCTTCTCTGCAAAAACTTTAATTTCTTGATTGCTTATTTTGAAACCATCTTTTGAAGTCTGAATATCTTCATTAATGATACCATGAGTGCTATCGTATTTAATTAAGTGCGCATTAGTTTCTATTGATCCTAAATCATTAATTGCAACAACTTGAATTTTATTTTTATAATTTTCTAAAATAGCTCTTAAAATTAATCTACCTATTCTACCAAAACCATTAATGCCAACTTTAACCATTTAATCTCCTTTAATGAGTAATATTTAGACGTATCTAAATACAACAACTGCGTAGCCAATGCAAATTATTGTTGCAATCCACAATACACTTCCAACTAGAGCTAACCAAAATAAATGAATGAATGCACTGCCTAGTAATGAAATAAATAATCTATCACCTCTTGTTGTATCTAATCCTAAAATTCCCTTTCTTGGATTACCTCCTGGTGATTTTTTTTCCCAGATGACCATTGCTGTTAAACATAAAATAATAAATATAAAGAAAGAGGCTGTTTGCCAGGTCCAAGCCATCCAAGTGATAAATTCGAAGTCGAAAAAGCTTTTTTCTTTTTCTTTAGCCATGTCACCCCATGTTGCAGCATTTAAAACGTTAAACATCATCATACTCTTCCTAATGCAAATCCTTTAGCTATATAGTTTCTTACGAAATAAATTACGATAGCACCTGGAATAATTGTCAAACTTCCTGCTGCAGCAAGTAGTCCTAATTCATATCCTGATGTACTGGCGGTTCTTGTCATTGTTGCAGCGATCGGTTTTGCTGCCACCGCAGTTAATGTCTTTGCTAATAATAATTCAACCCAAGAAAACATGAAACAGAAAAACATTGTAATACCTATACCTGCAGTGATTGTTGGAATAAATATCTTGAAGAAAAATCTCCAAAACGAATAACCGTCAACATACGCTGTTTCATCTAGTTCTTTTGGCACAGAAGACATAAATCCTTCTAAAATCCAAACTGCTAAAGGAATATTAAACAAACAATGTGATAAAGCTACAGCCACATGAGTATCAAACAAGTTTACTGATGAATAAAATTGAAAAAATGGCAAAGCAAATACTGCTGGTGGGGCCATTCTGTTAGTTAATAGCCAGAAAAATAAATGTTTATCCCCTAAAAATTTATATCTAGAAAAAGCGTAAGCTGCGGGCAGTGCAGCTGCCACTGAAATCACTGTATTCATTACTACGTAATAAATAGAATTAAGATATCCAGTATACCAAGTACTGTCATTAAAAATTTTCTTATAATTATCTAATGTAAATTCTTGAGGCCATAATGTGTAAGTATTTATAATCTCAGTTGTCGTTTTAAATGACATATTAAGTAACCAATAAATTGGAAGCATTAAGAAAATAATATAAATTGTAGGAACTACCCACTTAGCTTGCTTCATGATTTCTCCTCATTTCTCATCATTAAAGTGTAGAATACCCAACAAACTAAAAGCACTATAAAGAAATATATCAACGACATTGCTGCAGCTGGTCCTAAATCAAACTGTCCTAATGCCATTTTAACTAAGTCTATAGATAAAAATGCAGTAGCATTACCAGGACCGCCTCCAGTTAAAACAAATGGCTCTGTATAAATCATGAAACTGTCCATGAATCTTAAAAGTATTGCAATCGTTAGTACTTTTTTCATTTTAGGTAATTCAATTTTCGTAAAAATTGCCCAACGACTAGCTCCATCAATTTCTGCTGCTTGGTAGTAAGCAGGTTGAATAGATCTTAATCCTGCATATGACAATAAAACTACTAACGATGTCCAGTGCCATACATCCATTAGTATAGTTGTGAACCAAGCATCACCAATTTGTTGAGTAAAGTTATAATCAAATCCTAAAGCATTAAGTGAATGACCTAAGAAACCAATATCTGGTAAAGCAAAAATATTCCACATAGCTCCTACAACGTTCCATGGAATTAAAAGTGGCATGGACATTAAAACTAAACAAACAGGTACTCCTATTCCCTCTTTAGGCATAGTAAGTGCAATAGCTATTCCTAGTGGAATTTGAATAAATAAAATTATAAACGTAAATAAAAATTGTCTACCAAGTGATGCGTGAAATCTTTCGGATAACATGATTTGTTTAAACCATCTTGTACCTTCCCACATAAAAACATTATTCCCAAAAGTTTCCTGGAAAGCATAGTTTACTACTGTCATTAATGGAATAATGGCATTGAAAGCTACTAACACAAATACTGGTATTACAAAAAACCATGCTTTTTGATTTACTGTTTTATTCATTCAATTATCCAACTATCTCCATATGTATAAGTATATTCTTTTTTAAATTTTAAAAATGCAGATCCTGATGGAATATCTTCATTAGATTTTGCAATAATTTTAATTTTTCCGCTTTCACTCTCAGTATCTACAATTTTGTGCCTCCCAGTATTACTTACTGATAAAACTTTGACTGGAATTCCCTCATTACTAAAAGATATAAATTCAGGTCTCACACCAACTTCTGTTTTGTTAAAATTATTTTTTTTAATTTGTTGGTGGGTTTCTACTTTTTTTCCATTAACGATCACATCATTCCCTTTAATTTGACAAGGTAAAACATTCATGCCTGGTGAACCAATAAAATATCCAACAAATGTATGCTTTGGTTTTTCAAATAAATCTACTGGTGTTCCTGTTTGAACAATTTGACCTTCATGCATTACAACTACTTGATCAGCAAATGTTAAAGCCTCTGTTTGATCATGTGTTACGTATATCATTGTTCTATTAATCTTTTGATGAAGTTCTTTAAGTTTAGATCTTAAAATCCATTTTAAATGTGGATCGATTACTGTTAATGGTTCATCAAACATTATAGCATTTACATCTGATCTTACCAATCCACGCCCTAGTGAAATTTTTTGTTTACCATCTGCAGTTAGACCAGAAGCTCTATTGTTTAATGTTGAGGATAATTCCAACATTTCAGCTATCTCGTGAACTTTTACTTTGATTTCTTCCTCAGGAATTTTTCTATTTCTTAAAGGAAAGGCTAAATTATCATACACTTTCATCGTGTCATAAATAACTGGGAATTGAAAAATCTGTGCGATATTTCTCTCTACAGGACTCAACCCTGAAATAATTTTATCATCAAATAATATATCACCTTTAGTTGGTGTAATTAGTCCAGAGATAATATTCAACAATGTTGTCTTTCCACAACCTGACGGGCCTAATAAAGCGTAAGCACCCCCATCATTCCAATCAATGTCTACTTCTCTGATTGCCCAGTCAGCATCTGAAGACTGAGTTTTCAAATAACTATGGCTTAAACCTTTTAATGTAACTTTAGCCATTAGATACTAACCTTTCATTTTGATCAAAATAAACAAACTCATCTGTATTCATGTATAAATTCATCTCATCGCCAACTTTTTTTTGAAAAACTCCATTAGACAAAGAGACCCAATTCAAACTTCCGTTTGTGAAGTGGATTAAGCTCTCAGAACCACTAATTTCAGAGATTAAAACTTTACCTTTTATCTCAAGTGTATTATTGCCCTCTTTATACGTGGTAATATTGTGGGGTCTAATACCTACTTTATATTCACCATCTTTGATATTTAATTTAGTCTTCCATTGAATGTCATTTTGTAAAAATGAACACTGGTCTCCTGATTTTTTTATTTTAGCTATATTCATTGGTGGATCACTAAAGACCTGGGCTGAAACTAGAGAGTTAGGTTTATTATAAGTATCTAAAGTTTTTCCATATTGAATAATCTTGCCTTCCTGCAATGTTGCTGTATTACCACCTAAGAGTAAAGCTTCTGAGGGTTCTGTGGTTGCGTAAACTACAATACAGTCTCTATTTTCAAATAATTTTGGTAATTCTTCTCTCAATTCTTCTCTTAATTTAAAATCTAAGTTAGCAAGTGGTTCATCTAAAAGAATTAAGTCTGAGTCTTTTATAAGTGCTCTTGCTAAAGCAGTTCTTTGTTGTTGTCCTCCGGAAAGCTCATTTGGTTTTTTATTCAACATTCCAGAGAGTTTTAGTAATTCTGCAACTTTTCCAACTCTTTGTTTTGTTTCATCTGAGTTTACTCCGATAATTTTTAATGGAGATGCAATATTGTCATAAACAGTGAAGTTGGGGTAATTAATAAATTGCTGATAAACCATTGAGACATTTCTTTTTTGAACTTTCATACCTGTCACATTCTCGTTGTTAAACCAAATCTCGCCTGATGTTGGTTTATCTAGGCCTGCCATAATCTGCATTAAAGTGGTCTTTCCGGCTAAAGTAGAACCTAAAAGAATATTAATTGTATTTTTTTCTAATTTTAAATTTGTTGAATAAATATGAGTGTCTAATCCTATTTTTTTTTCTACGTTTTTTAATTCTAGGCTCATATATTTTTGAATTCCGTTTTAAAAAAAGGGGGCCGTTAAGCCCCCTTTAAATTTAGATTAAACCTAAATTACTTCCAAGCTCTTTCGAATGGAACTGTTTTGCCTTTAGGTTTCTCGTCACGTTTAGCTTTTGGTGATCCTGGTTGTTTCAACCAATAAGCAGCACCTTTCGGTTTTGCTAATCTTGGACCACATCCACCGTATGTATTGTTTGCTTTATCAGCAGCCTCCATACGAGACATAACTAAGTTCATCTCTTCTGCAAGACGATCCATAGCTTGTTGTGGAGTAAACGCACCTGAGTTTACATCTCCAATTTGTTGCCACCAAATTTGTGCAAGTTTCGGATAATCCGGAACATTGATACCTGTTGGTGACCACAATACTCTGTTTTTAGATCTGTAGAATTCTACAAGTCCACCAAGTTTCGGAGCTCTTTGAGTAAAGTGCTTATGATTAATTGTACTATCTCTAATGATAGTCAAACCAACGTCACTTTTCTTAAGATCAACAGTTTTTGACACTACAAACTGAGCGTATAACCATGCAGCTTTTCTTCTGTCAACTGGAGTAGACTTAAATAAAGTCCATGATCCAGCATCTTGATAACCAAGCTTCATACCTTCATCCCAGTAAGGACCTTTCGGTGATGGTCCCATTCTCCATAAAGGATTACCGTTATCGTCAACTGTTTTGTTTCCAGAACTTTTTGGAGCAACCATTGATGCAGTGAACGCTGTATACCAGAAAATTTGCTGAGCAACGTTTCCTGATGATAAAGCTGGTAGAGACTGATAGAAGTCCATCGCTGCAGCACCTGGAGGTGCATAAGCTCTTAACCACTCATCCCATTTTCTTATTGCATATACGGCAGCAGGACCATTTGCAGCCCCACCTCTTGCTACGTCTGCACCAACTGGATTACAAGAACCTTTTTCCATTCTTATTCCCCACTCATCTACTGGTACACCATTAGGTTTACCAACTGAACCTGCACCAGCCATAGATAACCACGCGTCTGTCATTCTCCATCCTAAGTCTGGAGCTCTCTTACCGTAGTCCATGTGACCGTATACTCTAACACCGTCGATATTCTTTACATCATTTGTAAAGTAATCAGCGATGTCTTCGTAAGCAGACCAATTAACTGGTACACCTAGATCGTATCCGTATTTAGCTTTAAAACCTTTTTTGATTTCAGGTCTATCAAACCAGTCTTTTCTAAACCAATAAAGGTTAGCGAATTGTTGGTCAGGTAATTGATATAAATCACCATCTGGACCTGTAGTAAATGATTTACCGATGAAATCATCGATATCTAATGTTGGTAAAGTTACATCTTTACCTTCACCTTTCATCCACTTTGTTAAGTTTACTGCTAACTGAAGTCTTGAGTGTGTACCAATCAGATCTGAGTCATTGATATAGGCATCATACAAGTTTCTTCCAGTTTGCATTTGAGTTTGTACAGCTTGTACCACTTCTCCTTCTCCAAGTAACTGGTGATTAACTTTAATTCCAGTTATCTCTTCAAAAGCTTTTGTTAAAACTTTTGACTCATATTCGTGAGTTGGAATTGTTTCTGACAATACATTTATTTCCATTCCTTTGAATGGTTTTGCAGCATCATGGAACCAATTAAGTTCTTTCTCTCTTTCTTTTGCAGAAATTGTTGAAAGACTGAACTCACCATTTGACCATTTCTTAATTGCAGCTCCATGTCCGTCAGCTACAGCATTTGAAATAGTAATTAGAGAAATTGAAACAGCAACAGCTAAAATATTCTTTAATGTTCTAAACATAGATTATTTCCCTCGTTGTTGTTGTTATTGACTCAGCATTGAACCAAAAAATATGCGTAATGTACAGAGAGTAAAAAAAAATAATTACAACTTTAAAGTGTATTAATTAATTAAAGCACGCTCTACAGCCTTCTCCCAACCTTTAATTAAAAAACTTCTATTTTGATTTTGCATTTTTGGAGAAAATTTTTTGTCTAAGTGCCATCTTTTTGAAATATCTTTCAAGGATTTGTAAACCCCAATTTTTAAACCTGCCATAAAAGCTGCACCCAATGCAGTTGTTTCTTGCACTTTTGGTCGAAGAACTTTTACATTTACAATGTCAGATAAAAATTGAGAAAACCAATTATTCATAACCATTCCCCCATCTACTCTTACTATTCTCGGTCTTAGTCCATCGTGTTTCATAGCTTCAAATAAATCATATGTTTGATAAGCTACTGCCTCAATAATTGCTCTAACAATTTCTTTTGGACTTGTGTCTCTTGTAATGCCGCTTAAAACACCTCTTGAATTAGCATTCCAATGGGGGGCACCTAGTCCAGTAAAAGCTGGTACTAGGTAAATACCGTTATTATCTTTTAAAGATTTAACAATTTTTTCTGTCTCTGGTGCTTTTTTGAAAAATTTCATTCTGTCTCTGAGCCATTGTACTCCCGCACCGGCAATAAAAATTGATCCTTCCATTGCGTATGTTGTTTTTCCATTAATTCTATAACCAATTGTTGTTAGAAGGCGGTTCTTAGAGTAAATTTTTTTAGAACCAGTATTTAATAAAACAAAAGCCCCTGTTCCATAGGTGCTTTTCAAAGATCCTGGTTCAAAGCAGCATTGACCTATTGTAGCAGATTGTTGGTCTCCAACTACTCCATTAATCGGAATTGGTTTTCCTGTTAAAGATGAGTGGGTATATCCATAATCATCAGAACAATCTTTTACGATTGGAAGAATGTACTTTGGTATCTTAAATAATTTTAAAATACTGTCGTCCCATTTATTTGAGCTAATGTTATAAATCATAGTTCTGCTAGCATTCGTTGCGTCAGTAGCATGAACTTTTCCTCTAGTAAGTTTCCAAATTAAATAACTATCTATTGTTCCAAACAGTAATTGTTTTTTATTAATTAGTTGTTTGGTCTTAGGCACATTATCGATTATCCATTTAATTTTAGTACCTGAAAAATAAGGATCAATCAAAAGACCAGTTTTATTAAATATTGTTGTATCCTTATTTTGTTTTCTTAATTTTTTACAAAAATCTTCAGTTCGTCTGTCTTGCCAGACTATTGCTTTATATACAGGCTTACCTGTTCTTTTGTCCCAAAGAACAGTTGTTTCTCTTTGGTTGGTAATACCAATTGTTAAAATTTCTCCATTTAAACGTTTTGCCTTTTTGATAACATCTTTTAAAGTTTTTAAAGTAGTTCTCCAAATTTCATCTGGATCATGTTCTACCCACCCACTTTTTGGAAAGTATTGAGTAAATTCTTTTTGAGATGAAAAAACCGGCTTGCCATTAATATCAAATAAAATTGATCTATTTGATGTAGTGCCAGCATCAATGGAAACAATAAATTTTTTCATCTAAAAGCCTCCCAATTTAATTTAAGTTGTTTATCATCTACAATAGCATTAATCATTCCTATCATTAAAGGGAGTTTTTCCTCATTAAAATCCTCATTTACTTTTTTTGCAATTTCTTTTGCTAAGTCTGCACCTTCTACTGTTACTTTTTTCATTTTTGTTTTTTTGACTTCTGAAAAAATTAATCCCTCACCAATATAGGCTCCCATTTTTGCGTTTCTACCCCCTCCTGAACTTACATATAAATCACCTAAGCCTGCTAAGCCTTTAACAGTTTCTTTTTTTCCCTTTAAATGTTCCACAAAAATCTCCATTTCGTAAATCGACTGTTTAATGAGAGCAGATGCAGTGTTTAAGTAATTTTTTTCTCTAACTTCATCTGAAATATTATTGCTACATAATCCTTTTGCCGCTCCAACGGCCATCGAAAAAATATTTTTAATTGCAGCTGAAACCTCAACACCATTTAAATCATCTGAATGCGAGGTATGATAATAACTTGTATTAAGCATATCAGCTATTTGTTTTGCGATTTTGATATCGTTGTTAGCAACAACTACACTGCTATGAACTCTGTTTGCTAATCCAGAAGCTAAACAAGGTCCACCTATTGCAGAAATATTTGCTTTTGTGATTCCTTGTAAATTTAACAATCTCTTTAGTTTATCAACTAATAATTCATATTTATTATTATGAATACTTAACCCTTTAGTCAGCATTAATAATTTTGGCATTGATTTGTTTTTATACAATCTGCTCAATTGATCAGCTGCCCATTCTATACCTTTTGAACTTATTCCTAAAACTATTAAATCCAAGTTAGATTTTAACAAATCGTCAAATTTATCAAATTTGAACATTTTTATTTCTTCTGGGATATTTATTTTTAAACCTGAGTGGAAGTTTTTATTCTTTTTTAAATCATCTATAAACTCATTTTCTAAATGTGTTCCCACAATACTAATATCATGGTTATTATCTAAACATGGAAATGCAAAAGCTGACCCCATTGCTCCTGCTCCTATAATTACAATTCTTGACATTTAATCCTTTAAAAAAAAATTTTTGAAAATTAAAAATATTGATATTAACTCAATTTTACCAATAATCATAAAAATAATTAAACATATTTTTGAGGATGTTAACAAATTTACAAAATTTAAATTTTGTAAATTATAGATCTCTGAATTAACAGTATTTGTTAAAGTAAGAATTGCTAGCTTAAAAGATTTTTCAAAACCTATATTATCTAAAACTAAGAAACTAGATAAAATAAAAAGACTTATAAAGAATGAAATAAAAATTAAAAATGAGATCTTAATATTGTCATCGGTAATTTTTCTATCTGAATGAAATATTGTTTTATTTATAATTGTATTTGGACTTATCAATTTTAAAATTTCTGCAGAAGTAATTTTCAAAAGAATATAAAATCTACTAAGCTTAATACCCGAAGTATTTGAAATCAATGAGCCACCAACAATTGTGATCAATAAAAAATATAAAGCGAAATTATTGTCTGATTTTATAATAGAAATTCCTGAATTTGCTAAACTGCTTAGTACACTGATAATTACATCCAACCCTTCAAAATTATTAAAATAAATTAATAAAATGAAAATTATCATTAAAATAAATAAATAAAGATCTTCCCTATGTTCTTTTAATAAAATTGATTTATTAAAAATATTTAATAAAATATAAAAATTTAGAACTGCAAAAATAAAAGCCATCATTATTACTATTTTTTGAAAATTCGTTGAAATTATTTCTGATAAACCATCAGATGGTAGAAAACCTCCTCCCGAAACTAAAGTCATTGTTAAATTAAGTGAATTAAAAAGTCTTACTCCAGAAAAATTTAATAATAAAAGAAAAACAAAACTAATTACTGAATATAATATGAAAATTTTAAGCATATTATATTTAATATTTTCTTCAGTTTTAAAATTACTATCACCTGAATAAGTTAAATTTGTCATTTTAAAATTAAAAGTCTTATTTGAGAAAATTAAGATTAAAAAAAATAAAAAATATAACCCACCAATCCATTGACTTGTTGATCTCCAGAGAATTAATGTTGGGTCTAAATATTTAATACTTTTAAATGTAGAAAAACCAGTTCCAGTTAAACCTGATATTGACTCGAAAAATGCACTTAAAAAGGTTAATTGAAAATTACTTAGATAGAAAGGGATGGAAATTAAAAAACCAATAACCAAATAAACTAAAATTACCAAAATTAGCTGATTTATAAAATCTATTTTTTGATCCGATTTTTTTCCAAAAAAATAAAAACTTATTCCTAAAAATAAAGAAACGATTAAAGTTATAAAGTAAGATTCTATACTTAAATAGTAATCAAAGTATGATGAATATAAAATGTTTATAAAAGCTAGTAAACTTATAGGAAAACAAAAAAAACTTAAATAAAAGCTTAAACTTTTAAATTTCATTTTAGATTAAATTGATCCTACGCTAAAAATATTTTCAACTGCTTTTAGTTGTTCTCTTTTTGCTAAAAAAACAACAAGATCATTTTTCTCAAAGATAAAATTTGATCTTGGTATTATAACTTGATTTTTTCTGACTATAGCACCAATTCTTATATCTTCTGGAAGATTAGAATCTCTTATTTTTTTGTTTAATAATTCTGATTTCTCCAAAATTTTAGCTTCAATAAATTCATATTCACCATCCAGCACAGAATAAACCGTTCCAATTGTACCTCTGTGAACATGTTCCATGATTCTTGATACTGTTGTCATTCTAGGATCTACTAAATCATCAATGTTGAGGGAGTCTTGAAGTAAATTATAGTTAGATTTATTGACGATAGCTATTGTTCTTTTTTTTAAACCACTTTTTTCTGCTAATACACATGCCATCATATTATTTTCGTCATCATTTGTTAAAGCTAAAACAGTTTCAGATCCCTCAAGATTTGCCTCTTTAAGAATATCTTCGTCTAATGCATCACCATTAATTACTATAGAGGAGGACAACTCATTGGCTATTTCCTCTGCTCTCTTTTTGTCTTTTTCGATTATTTTAATTCTTAAATCCTCAAAGTTTTCCTCAAGCATTTTAGCTAAGTTTAATCCAATATTACCTCCACCAATTATTAAAACATTTTTTGATACTTTTTCATCATGTCCAAATGCTTTTAATATTGGATTCAATTGATCACTATTCACAACAACATAAACATTATCGTCCTCAAGCATTTGATCATTCTTTTTAAGATATATAAATTTATCTTTCCTTAAAGCGCCAACAATATTTGCTTTAAAATCAGGGAACTTTTCAGTCAATTTTTTTAGAGGTATATTTTTGATCGGACAATTTTTTTCAATTGATATTTCTAACATCTTAACTTTATTATTACCGAATGGAACATTATCTAAGGCTCCGGGCGCTTCTAATCTTCTATAAAGAGATTTTGCCACTTCAATTTCTGGTGAAATTATAACGTCTATTGGGATATTTGATTTGTTAAAAAGCTTTCCCCATTTTCCCTCTAAAAAATCTTTAGTCCTAATTCTAGCTATTTTTTTTGAAATATTAAATAAGGAACTAGCTAGTTGACATACAATCATATTGGTTTCATCGTTTCTGGTAACTGCTATGATCATATCAGTTTTTTCAGCTCCAGCGTTTTCTAAAACTGTAGGGAGCGAAGCTCTACCAACTATACCTTTAACATCCTGAGTATCATTAATCTTCTTTATGTCCTCTGAAGATTGATCTATTACAGTAACAGAGTGGCCTTGGGCAGAAAGTTGTTTACTTATAGAAAAGCCGACTTTACCGGCCCCACATATGATTATATTCATATTAATTTATACCTTTGATTCCTAGAGATTTAAGTTTTCTATGAAGCGCAGACCTCTCCATCCCAATAAAATCTGCAGTTTTTGATATATTTCCGTGGTTTTTTTTTAATTGAGTTAAAAGATATTCTTTTTCAAAATGTTCTCTCGCTTCTTTGAGAGGAGAAGTAAAAGATTTTTCAAATAAGTCTTTTGTCTTATCAATAATTGATGATGGATGTAATATATCATCAATCATTTTATTAATTTTACTTTCACTCTCGTTAGCTGATAAAATTGTAATTCTCTCAACTAGGTTTCTCAGCTCTCTAACATTACCTGGCCAACTATAGGTGTAAAGATTATCGTTTTTAATATCAATTTTGGGCTGTTGGACTCCATTTATTTCTGAAAGCTTCTCTTTAAAGTATTTTATTAATAAAGGAATATCCTCAGTCCTTGAATTGAGAGGTGTTAATTGTATGGGCATCACATTTAGTCGATGATATAAGTCCTCTCTAAATTTATTTATTCCGACAAGTTCATTTAAATTTTTTGAAGTACTTGAAATTAGTCGTATATTTACACTTATATCTTTTGAACCATTCAATCTTTTAAATTTCTGATCTATCAAAACTCTTAAAACATTTGCCTGAGTTTCATATGGAATTTCAGATACTTCATCAATTAATAAAGTTCCTCGATTTGCTCTTTCTAATGCTCCAAAAGAAATATTTCCATCATCAAATTCTTCACCAAATAATTCTTTTTCATAAGTTTTTTCTTTTAATAGAGCGGCGTTAATTATTACAAAAGGTTCTTTAACTCTGGCTGAGTTTTTGTGAATTTTTCTTGCAACTAGCTCTTTACCAGTTCCTGTTGGACCTGAAATTAAGACTCTACTGTCTGATGCTGCAAGTTTATCAATAATTTTTTTAACTTTTGTTATGGCTGGACTATCACCAATTAAATCAAATGAATGAAAAAGTTTATTTTCAATCAGATCTTTTTCTTTTTTTAATTCTGCTGACTCAAGACCTCTTTTGACATAGTTAAGAATTTTTTCTCTGGAAAACGGCTTTTCAATAAATTCATAAGCTCCAATTTTTATAGCTTCTATCGCTATTTTAACAGTAGCATGACCTGAAATCATGATTACTGGAAGAGACTTATTTTTATTTGTAATTAATTTAAGAAGATCTATTCCATCAAGGTCAGGTTTATCTAATTTTATATCTATAATTGCTAAATCTGGTAATTTTTTATTTATTTCAAACACAGCTTGATCGTAATTCGCAGCTGTTCTGACTAAAAAGTTCTGCTCCTTAAGTATATTACCAACTAGCAGTCTTATATCTGGATTATCGTCTATAACTAAGATTTCTTTATGCATTAAATTTTGGTAATAAAATTTTTATTATTGTACCCTCTCCTTTACTTTTATTTTTAATTAAAAAATTTCCGGAGTGCTCATTTATAATTTTATTTACTATAGGTAAACCTAGTCCTGTTCCTGTTTTCTTTGTTGTAAAGTAGGGTGTCATTACTTTTTTAGTGTCCGTGATACCTAATCCATTATCTGTCAATCTACACACTATATAGTCATTATTGTCACTAATTTCTATGTCAATATTCCCTTTGAAATTAGGGTTTTTTTTGGATTTTTCGAAAAAGGACTCATCTGAATTTTTAATTAGATTCATTAAAACTCTATTTAGTTGATCTTCATCACCCAATATAAAATGATGTTTAGTTTTAATAGAAAAATTTATTTTATTTTTTGATGACATTTTTACAAAATCTAAACTTTGATTAATTAAATCTTTAATATTTACTTTTTTCAAAATAGGTCTTGGCATTCTAGCAAAATTTGAAAATTCATTAACTAGCTTTTCAATATCTTTAATTTGGCGATTAATCGTCTCTAAGTATTTTTCAAATTGTTGGCTATCTGAAGTAAGTTTACTTTTATATTTGTCTCTTAAGCTATCTATGGAAAGCTGTATTGGCGTTAATGGGTTTTTAATTTCGTGAGCTAATTTTCTTGCAACTGTCTCCCAAGCTTTATATCTCTCTGTAATTAATAACCTATCTGTTTGTTCTTTAAGTCTTTGTATCATCGAATTAAAATTTTTATTTAATTGTTTGAATTCTTCATCTGTCTCAAGTTCTGGAACTTTGACATCCAGATTTCCTTTGCTAATAGAATCTGAGGCTCCTATCAAATTAACTATTGGTTTAGTCAATCTAGAAGCAAATGTAATTGCAATTGAAGTAGATAAAAATAATAATAATGTAACAACGATAATGTAAATAATTGCGAAAGTAACTTTTATACCTGTTTGACTGTTTTCAACAGAATAATAAAAACTTACAGCTTCCTCTGTTTCGTTTAAGTATCTTAATATTTCAGGGTCAATATTTCTTGAAATATACAAATAAGTATCAACTAAAGAATTTAGCTTGGTCATTACTGTTGTTTTATTTTCTAAATTATTGGAAATGAAAACTGGTTTACCCTCTAAAACCCGGTCATAATCTTCATCAGAAGGTATTATAAATTCTTCTGTGCTATCAATAACATCAGATAATAAAACATTTCCTAAACTATCAATTAAATAAACATCATCAATTCTTCTCAAAAACTTTTCTGCTCTCATAATATTCTTGAAACGATTTGGATTTGAATAGTATTCATTTGATGCTCTATTAAGACCTACGCTCATCAGGATTACGTCTGATAAAACATTGTCTTTACTTTCTTCAAGATAATTTTTTGCAACATCATATGAGTTATTAACTGCTTTTGTTATCTGTTTATCGAAATAATTTTGGACTCCAAAGTTAAATATGAACAAAGAAAAAATTGCAACGACTAGAGATGGAATTACAGTAAATAATGAAAAAACTGATATGTATTTTAAGTTTGTTTGTGCACCTTTTTTATTTTTTTTCCCAGTGTAGTAAAATCTATAAAAGTTTTTAAAAATTAAACCAAAAAAAACTAATAAAAGAAAAATATCTATAATTAGTAATGTTTGAAGATTTTTATCAGTTAATTTTACAAAACCTTCGTTTATAAAGGTCAAAAAGGTTACTATCCCCATGAAAATACATAAAAATGAGGATAAAATAATCCAATTAAAATTTTTAATAATCTTAAACATCTTAAATAAGCATTAAATATTTATATAAATATTATATAAGTTTATACCATGAGTTTTTCTTTAATAATTCTTGCAGGAGGTAATAGCCATAGATTCAAGTCTAATATTGGCAAACCATATCAAAAAATAGCAGGTAAATCATTAATTGAAATAAATATTAATAAAGCGCGTAATTTTAGCCAGATAAAAAAGGTTGTTCTCATATACAACAAAAAAGATTCAAAACGTTTGAGATCACTTAAACTTAAAAATATTAAATTTATAGTTGGAGGAAAAACTAGGCAACAATCAACTCTAAATGCATTAAAATATTTAATTAATCAAAAAGGTATAAACAAAGTTTTAATTCATGATGTAGCAAGACCTAATTTTTCATTGAAACTTTTACACTCAATAATAAAAAATATGAGAAATGCAAAAGCAGTAGTGCCTAAAATAAGAATTCAAGACGCAATTAAACAAGTTATAGACTCTAGTAAAGAAGAATACATTATAAGCAAAAAAAGAGATAATTTTTTTCTAACTCAAACACCTCAAGGTTTTAATTTGAAAGAAATATATCAATTACATAGGGCGCGTTCAGAGAAATATAAAGATGATGATATCTCTTTATATATGAATCTAAACAAAGTTAAGTTTATTGATGGTGAAAAGAGTAATTTTAAAATTACAGATCAGTCAGATTTTGAAAATCTAAAGAGTATTTATAAATCTAAACAAAGTGTAGGCATAGGATTTGATGTTCATAGATTAGTACCTGGAAGAAAACTTTTTTTAGCCGGTCTAAAAATTAAATCTAAATTGGGAACGTTGGGGCACTCTGATGGCGATCCAGTTCTTCATTCAGTTACTGACGCAATTTTAGGTGCCTGTAAGATGGGAGATATCGGTCAAATGTTTTCAGATAAAAGTAAAAGATTTAAAAATATAAGATCTACAATTTTACTTAATCGAGTAATTGAACGCATAAATTCAAAAGGTTTCTTTATAAATAACCTCGATATTAATATTATTTCTCAAACACCTAGAATAAAAAGTTTTAAAAATAAAATGATTAGTAATATTGCTAAATTATGTAAAATTTCAAAAGCTAAAGTTAATATTAAAGGCAAAACTACAGAAAAATTAGGAGTCGTTGGAAAAGAAAGAGCAATAGCATGTGAAGTTATATGCTCGGTCATTAAATATGATTAAAAATATAAATTATTTATTTGTTACATGCTTAGGAATTGGGTCATTAAGATTTGCTCCAGGAACAATAGCTTCTTTAGTTACAACTATTTTTTTATACAGTTTATTTCAAATAATTGATCTGTCTCACAGCGTTATTTTTATAATTTTATTGATAGTTTTTATATATTCTTTTTATGCAGTATCAGAATATATTAAATATAAAAAAAATAAAGATCCTAAAGAAGTAGTTATAGACGAATTTATCGGCCAGTCTATTCCAATTTATCTTTATGAGATATCACATGGATCATCAAAAGAGTCAGATGAAGCAATTTTATTTTATTTATATATTTTTATCTTATTTAGATTTTTTGATATTAAAAAACCATTTCCAATAAATTTTTTTGATAAAAAATTTAAAAATAGTTTTGGTGTATTATTTGATGATATAATTGCAGGTCTTTATGTTGTGCTTACATTAATAATCTTTATGATAATTAAATCAAAATTTTTGTGAAAAATATAAATAACAAAATAGTTTCATGTCTTAAAAGAAAAAAGCTCAAGATTGCAATCGCTGAGTCTTGTACTGGAGGAATGCTGTCTAGCGTGATTACCTCTATAAGTGGCTCCTCAAAAGTATTTACAATGGGATTAGTAACTTACTCGAATCAAGTCAAATCAAGCATTTTAAAAGTTTCTCAAAAAATAATAAAAAAACACGGTGCTGTAAGTGTTCAATGTTGTTTGGCTATGGTTAATAATTTATACAAAATTAGTAAATCAGAGGTATGTGTTTCAATAACTGGCATAGCTGGGCCTACAGGGGGATCTAAATTGAAGCCAGTGGGTTTGGTTTTTATTGGAATAAGAATAGGTAAAAAAGTTTTTGTAAATAAATGTAATTTTAAAAACAATGGAAGGATTTTTATTCAAAAACAAACAGTAAAAAAAACTCTTAATTTATTATTAAAGTTAATTAAACAGGATAACTAAATTCTGGATTTACTATTACATCCAAAAGATGAGCTGCAAAACTATTTAATAGTAAAAAAATACAAAAAGCGTTTAAATAAAGCATAAATACTAAAAAATTTCTCGCTCTTTTTTTTTTTAATAATTCTTTATCTTCAGGGACCCAGTCTTTTTTTGTAGTGGATTTAAAGTCATAAGAAAACATCCAATAAGTAAAATTATTTTCATTTGGGTCCCCTGTTCTTATTTTTTTTATATAAGTAGATAGAAATTTAAAGATTAAAACAAATAAGATAAGTAAAGTAGATACAGTAAACATTACTTGTATATCTTTCTAGCTCGTTCCTCAAAAGCTTTGGCGATTTTATTTAAACCGAGTTCAAAAGATTTTTTCATTATTCCATTTAATAATGGATTTTTTAATTCAAAATCAATAAAAAAATCCAATTGAGTAGAATTATTTATTTCTTTAAATTTCCACTCATTTTTAAGATGTTTTAAAGGACCGTCTAGATTAGTGACAATTATTTTATCTTTTTCTTTATAATAAGAAACTTGGCTTGAGAAAGTTTCATTTAATATACTTTTTCCTACTTTTAAATCTCCATTAAAAGTAATTAAGTCAGCGCTTTCATTTTTATCGTAAATTTTACCCTCTATACACCAAGGAACAAATTCTGGATATTTTTCAATATCAAGAACCATTTCAACCAATTGTTCTTTTTTACATGGAATAATTTTCTTTATTGATGCGGTAGACATTCAAGCTTTTTATTTCTTGCATCCTGTAATTTTCTAAAATCTTCATCAGCGTGATAAGAAGATCTTGTCAAAGGTGATGAAGACACAAGTAAAAACCCTTTTGTCTTTGCAATATGCTCGAATTCTTTAAATTCATCAGGATGGTAATATCGATTTAATGGGTGGTGTTTTGGAGATGGTTGTAAATACTGACCAATTGTAATGAAATCGACTTCAGCAGATCTTAGATCATCCATTACTTGAGTTACTTCATCTTTATTTTCTCCTAAACCAACCATAATTCCAGATTTAGTAAAAACTTTTTTATTAAATTTTTTCGCATTCTTTAATAATTCTAATGAAGCAAAATACCGTGCTCCTGGTCTTACGATAGTATAGAGTCTTGGAACTGTTTCTATATTGTGATTAAAAACATCTAGATCAGCATTTAAAACTTTTTTATATGCATCGCCTTTTCTAAGAAAATCGGGTGTTAAAACCTCTATAGAGGTCTCAGGGTTTTTTTCTCTCGTAGCTTTTACAACTTTATAAAAATGCTCTGAACCTCCATCATCAAGATCGTCTCTATCTACAGATGTAATGACAACATGTTTTAAATTAAGGTTTTGAACAGCTTTGGCAATTTTAATTGGTTCAAAAATATCTAAAGCGGTTGGTTTACCAGTTTTAACATCGCAAAAAGCACATGCTCTTGTACACGTATCCCCCATTATCATGAATGTAGCATGTTTTTTGCTCCAACATTCCGTAATATTAGGACAGTTAGCTTCTTGGCAAACTGTCACCAGATTATTTTGGTTTACCTCCTTTTTAGTTTGAAAGAAAATCTTGGAGTCTACCATTTTCGATCTAATCCACTGTGGTTTTTTTTTAATAGGATTAAAAGGTTTGTTGACTTTTTCTGGATGTCTTGGTTTTTGGCTCATTTTAATTTGATTATAATTTCATCTTTTGTTCCGTATTTAAATTTCTCTCTATAAAGCATATCTAAATAGTCTAAATCGTTATTATTTAACATTGATATATTGTGTTCTAGTTTATCTATTTCGCTTGTTAAAGTTATCTCTTTTTTTTCTAATTCTTCATATATCTTTTTTTTATCAAAATATGAAATTAATCCTCTTTCTCCACCTATTAAATTAATTCCTATATAGAGCGTTAAAAAAAAATTAACTAGTATAAACTTTCTCTTCTTTAAACTTTCAATAAGTCGCATCGTTAGATTTTAGCCATTTTAGCTTGATTTCCAAGTTCTTCTTCGATGCGCAATAACCTATTATATTTCGCCACTCTTTCCGATCTTGCTAATGATCCTGTCTTAATTTGGGAAGACATTGTAGCCGCAGCCAAATCAGCAATAAACGTATCTTCAGTGTCTCCAGATCTATGTGAAATTATAGTATTGAAATTAGCAGCTTTTGCCATTGAGATAACTTCTAAAGTCTCTGTTAAAGTCCCAATTTGGTTAGGTTTTACTAATATACTATTTGCAGATTTTTCTGTAATACCTTTTTTTAAACGTTTAGCATTAGTCACAAAAAGATCATCACCAACAATTTGAATATCTTTTCCAATTTCAGCAGTAATTTTTTTCCATGAAGTCCAATCTTCTTCGGCAAAAGGATCTTCGATTGATTTTATAGGATAGATAGAAATTAATTTCTTATAGTAGTTTATATTTTCATCAACAGATGAATAACTTTTTGATTTTATTGAATATTCTCCTTGTTCGTTAATTAATTCGTTAGCTGCTACATCAAGACAAATAACTATATCTTTTCCTGGTTTTAACTTAGATTTTTCAATTGCTTTAACAATTAATTCAAGAGCTTCTTCATTTGAGTTAATAGATGGGGCAAATCCACCCTCATCTCCAACGTTAGTAAGCATTTTATTTGATTTTAATATTTCTTTTAAATTTTGAATCACTAAATAACATTTCTCAATAGCATTCATGAAATTATTTGCTGAGTCTGGTCTAATCATAAACTCTTGAATATTTAAGTCATTATCAGCGTGCGCACCCCCATTGATAATATTCATTAATGGAATAGGTAAAGAAAAATTATTTCCTAAATTTTTAAATAAAGATCTTTTATTTGATAATGCCGAGCATTTTGAATTAGCCAATGAAACAGCTAATGTTGCGTTAGCACCTAGATTAGTTTTATTTTCACTTCCATCTAAATCTAGCAAAATTTTATCGATATTTTTTTGATCATTTGAGTCTAGTCCTTTTAATTTAAGTGAAATTCTATTATTTATATTTTCAACTGCTATGTTAACACTTTTGCCCAGAAATTTATTTATATCCTTATCTCTTAATTCATGTGCCTCAAATGCACCAGTAGATGCTCCTGAAGGTGAAATAGCCGTTGCAGAAATTCCATTATCTAAAAATACTTCTGCTTCAACGGTAGGGTTCCCTCTACTATCGAAGACTTGTCTGCCTTTTATGTTTTTTATTTTCACTTTATTAATTTGTCGATTTCCAATAATTTTTTAAGTAAACTTTTTAACTCTTTTAATGGCACCATGTTAGGACCGTCAGAGGGAGCGTTATCTGGATCCTCATGTGTTTCGATAAAAATTGCCCCAACTCCTACTGCGATCGCTGCTCGAGCTAAAAAAGGTACAAATTCTCTTTGTCCACCACTTTTCTCGCCCATTCCTCCTGGCTGTTGTACTGAGTGTGTTGCATCAAAAACTATTGGGAAACCAAATTTTGCCATTATAGGTAGGGATCTCATATCTGAAACAAGTGTGTTATAACCAAAACTCGCTCCTCTTTCAGTTATTAAAATGTTTCTATTACCTGAGTCTTCAATTTTTTTGATTACATTGTTCATGTCCCAGGGAGCTAAAAATTGTCCTTTCTTAACATTAATTATTTTTCCAGTTTTTGCCGCAGCTATTAAAAGATCTGTTTGCCTGCACAAAAAAGCTGGTATTTGTAAAACATCAACATGATTTGAAACAATAGAACACTGCTCAGCAGTATGTACGTCAGTAAGAACAGGAACTCCAACTTGTTTTTTTATTTTGTCAAAAATAGGAAGAGATTTATCTAAACCTAAACCTCTTTTGCCTTTGAGGCTTGTTCTGTTAGCTTTATCAAAAGAAGTTTTGTAGATAAGGTTAATACCCAGTTCATTTGTAATTTTTTTTAGTTCAGTTGAAATTTTTAAAGCATGCTCTTCGCTTTCAAGCTGGCATGGTCCTGCAATTAGTGTGAAGGGTTTGTTATTAGCAATTTCAAAATTTGAGCATTTTACTTTATGGTAATTCATATTTTAGAGTTTTTTTTTGCGGCCTTTATAAAAGATGAGAATAAAGGATGTGGTGCTAAAGGTCTAGATTTAAATTCAGGATGAAATTGTACTCCGATAAACCAGGGATGATCTTTTAATTCTACAATTTCAGGTAATTTGTAGTCTGGTGACAAGCCTGAAAAAATCATTCCTTTGTTTTCAAACTCCTCTTTATAATTGATATTGACTTCATACCTATGACGATGTCTTTCTTGTATTTTCAATGAATTATATATTTGACTTATTTTTGTGTCTTTTTTAAGTCTCGCTTCATAGCTACCTAAACGCATTGTTCCACCCAAGTCTTTATCAGTGCCTTTCATTAATTTACCATCTTTCGTCCATTCGCTCATCAGACCAACTACTGATGCTTTAGAAGGACCAAATTCACTAGATGTTGCGTTTTTTATGTTCAGCCTATTTCTAGCAAATTCTATTACTGCCATTTGCATACCAAAACATATTCCTAAAAAAGGAACTTTATTTTTTCTTGCAAAATTAATAGCTGCAATTTTTCCTTCTGTGCCTCTTTTACCAAATCCTCCTGGTATTAATATTCCAGATACATCTTTTAATTTTCTTTTGATTTCTTTTGGTTTTAAAAAATCAGACTCAACTCTAATTAAATTTACTTTTAAATTATTAGCTATACCGCCATGTGTTAGAGCCTCATCCAATGATTTATACGCATCTTTGAGTTCCACATACTTACCAATTATTGCAATATTAACTGTATTTTTTGTTTTTAAAACCAAATTTGTAATTCTTTTCCAAGGTTGAAGGTTTACTTTTTTTCTAGATTTTATTTTAAAAAAATTGAGCACCCTCTCGTCTAATTTTTCTTTGTTAAAACTTATTGGAGCTTCATAAATGGTTTTTACATCAACTGTTTCTATAACATCTTCTATTCCCACATTACAAAATAACGAAATTTTTCGTCTCTGGTCTAGTGGAATACTTCTTTCTGACCTACAAATAATTATATCTGGTTGAATTCCAATGCTTCTAAGTTCTTTTACTGAATGTTGAGTGGGTTTTGTCTTAATCTCATCAGAGGCCTTCATATACGGAACTAAAGTTAAATGAATAAAAAGAGTATTTCTTCTTCCTATCTCATTTGAAAATTGTCTAATTGCCTCTAAAAAAGGAAGGCTTTCAATATCTCCAACTGTTCCTCCAATTTCACAAATAACAAAATCTTCTTTAGCTACATCATTTTTAATAAATTCTTTAATTCTATTTGTAATATGGGGAATAACTTGAACAGTTTTTCCTAAATATTTTCCTTGCCTCTCCCTTTTCAATACGTCGCTATAGATTTTTCCCGTAGTAATATTATCTGATTTTTTTGCAGAAATTCCTGAAAATCTCTCGTAATGTCCTAAGTCCAAATCAGTTTCAGCCCCATCGTCTGTTACAAAAACCTCTCCATGTTGAAATGGACTCATTGTACCTGGATCAACGTTTAAATAAGGATCCAACTTTCTTATTCTTACTTTATAACCTCTAGATTGTAATAGGTAAGCTAAAGATGCTGAGGATAATCCTTTGCCTAAAGATGAAACCACGCCGCCAGTAACGAAAATATATCGCGCCATGGAAGTATGTTATACTTCATAAATTGACAATTACAAAGTCTTAATTACCTGGACTCAGGTATTTGTGGAAGATTAGAATTTTCTTCTTCCTCTTTTTCTAAAACGGATTGTGTTTCACGAAGTTCATCCCGTGAAATAGCTACAATAGCAATACTACAGATAATAAATAAAGCAGCAACAATTGAAGTAAATTTAGTTAAAAAAGTACCAACAGATCTAGTCGACGTGAAATTGTCTTGTGAAACACCAAGACCTAAAGCACCTCCCTCTGATCTTTGTAAAAGAATTACAATGATCAATATCACTGCGAGTATGATATTCACTAGTATAAGTAAACTTTCCATGATGCTTATCTATAGTAATTCTTTATTATATCAATAAATTTTTTAGAGGATTTTGAGGCTCCTCCAATCAAAAAACCATCAATTTCTTTAATTTTTTTAAACGACTCAACATTCTTTCCATCAACTGAGCCTCCATAAAGAACTGCAGGACTTTTTTGTTTAAAAATTCCCTTTAAAATTTTTTTAATAAAAATTGTTGTTTTCTTAAGTTCATCTGCTGAAGGCAGTTCACCTGTTCCTATTGACCAAACAGGCTCATAAGCAACAATTATATTTTTTTTGTTTAATTTCTTACTTAAAACGTTTGTAATCTGTTTTTTGAGAACAGCTAAAGTTTTTTTGTTTTTTTTTTCCTGCTTATTTTCTCCAATGCAAAAAATAACTTTCAAATTATTTTTTAAAGAAAAATTAACTTTATCTTTAAGCATTTTGTTAGTGTCACCTTCGCTTCTGTTATCAGAATGGCCTACTATTGTGTATGTTGCTCCTACACTTTTTATCATATATGGGCTTATAGCAGCGGTATTAGATGAGAATTGTTCTTTTTGATAACAATTTTGAGATCCAATAGAAATTTTCTTATTTTTAAAATATTTAGAATAAGTCTCTAAAAGAGTAAATGGTGGTGTAATAATAATGCGATATTTATTCCGATTTTTGTCCCTTGAATGAAATAAATTAATTTTATTGAGTATATTTATCGATTTTGGAACACCAAACATTTTCCAATTTCCAATAAAATATCTCATCATTTGCCTTAATATTAAAATTAATTTATAGGTGTATAATTTTAAAAACTTAATAGAGTATAATAATGTTAACTTCAATAGGAAAATTTTCTAAGTCTTTTTTTATAAAACTTCTGGTTGGTATAATTATTCTTCCTTTTGTTTTTTGGGGTATGGGTGATGTTTTTAGAGGTGGTAATCAAAATGTCATTGCCTCTATAGATTCAGAAAAAATTAGTACCCAAGAATTCGTGGACTATCTAAGGAGATTAAATCTTAATGAAGAACAAATTAAAAATTTACCAAAAACAGATTTAATTGAAAAAATTTTATCTGAATATATTGGAAAAAAAGTTATGGCTCTAGAAATAGAAAAACTTGGAATTTCAGTAAATGATAATTCGTTGAGAAATATTATAAAAAACGATGAGATGTTTTCAAAAGATAATAAATTTTCCAGAACCGAATATGAAAAATTTCTTATTAAAAGCGGTATTACAGCTCCGCAATTTGAGTCAAATATCGTAGAGCAAGAAAAACGAAGACAGTTTTTGAGTTCTTTATCTGGAGGAGTAGTTGTACCAGAAACCCTAGTAAATTTACAATTTAAAAAGGAAAATCAAACAAAAACAATTAAATTTATTGATTTAGAAAAATTTCATTTAAGGAAAAAACCATCTGA
>CACFKZ010000010.1 GCA_902566945.1 uncultured Pelagibacteraceae bacterium
ACAATTCAAATTTAGTTTCTGAAAATAAAAGTTCACTTCCAAATGATAATCTAAATCAAGATAGCACTGATTTAGATGATGAAATCCCTTTTTAGATCTTCATGGATAAAAATATTGTAGATAACAAATCATTTAAACCTATTTTTGTTCAAGATGAGATGAGTTCTTCTTATCTTTCATACGCGATGAGTGTGATTGTTAGTAGAGCTTTACCAGATGTAAGAGACGGCTTAAAACCTGTGCATAGAAGAATAATTTATGCAATGTATAAGGGGGGATATGACTGGTCTAAACCTTTTAGAAAATCAGCTAGAATTGTTGGTGATGTAATTGGTAAATATCACCCTCACGGAGATCAATCTGTTTACGATGCATTAGTTAGACTAGTACAAGATTTTTCAATGAGCGTTCCTTTAATAACAGGACAAGGTAATTTCGGATCTATAGATGGGGATCCACCAGCAGCTATGAGATATACTGAAACTAAATTAGGTAGAATAGCTCAATTTTTAACTGAAGATTTAGAAAAAAATACAGTTCAATTCAGAAGTAATTATGATGAAACAGAAAAAGAACCGGAAGTATTACCATCGCAGTATCCAAATATATTAGTTAATGGAGCAGGGGGGATTGCAGTTGGAATGGCTACTAGTATACCACCTCACAATCTAGGAGAAATTATAAACGCTACAATCGCATACATTAACAACAAAGATATTACAATCAGTCAATTAATGAAGCACGTTCCAGGCCCAGATTTCCCTACTGGTGGAGTTATAATTGGAAAAGATATAATAAAACAAGGCTACAACAAAGGGAGAGGTTCTTTTAAAATTAGAGGAGAAATTGATTTAGAGGAAAAAAAAGGAGGCAGAGAAACATTAATAATTAAATCTATTCCTTATCAAGTAAATAAATCAGTTTTAATTGAAAAAATTGCTCAATTAGTAAGAGATAAAAAAATTGAAGGTATTAGAGATTTAAGAGATGAGTCAAATAGAGAAGGTATAAGAGTAGTTATTGAGCTTAGAAAAGCTGTAGAGCCTGAAACTATCAGAAGACAATTATATAAATTAACGAACATCGAAAGCTCTTTTGGCTTTAATACTTTAGCGATAGTAAACAATAAACCAAAAATATTAAATCTAAAAGAATTTATTTCAGAGTTCTTAAAGTTTAGAGAAGATACAGTAATTAAGAGAATAAAATTTGATTTAAAAAAGGCTGAGGAAAGAGCTCATATATTAATAGGTCTTGCAGCTGCTGTAGAAAATATAGACGAAATTATTAAAATCATAAAAAATTCTAAAGACACAGATACAGCAAAAAATAATTTATTAATTAAAAAGTGGAAAATTAAGAAAAGTATAAAAATTATTAATCTAATTGAAAAAAAGAAAAATATTTCTAGTTATCAATTATCAAAATATCAAGTTGATGCAATTTTAGATTTAAAACTTCAAAAATTAACAGCGTATGGAATTGGTGAAATAGAGTCAGAAATTGAGAAACTCTCAAAATTAATTTTAGAATTTAATAAATTGTTAAATTCTAAAAAAGCTCTTTATAAACTAATAACAGATGAACTTGAAAAAATTAAAGATAAGTTTTCGTCCCCAAGAAAAACTAAAATAATTGATGCTGTTTTGAACTATAATATTGAAGAAACTATTCAAAAAGAGTCTGTAGTGATTAATATTACAAATCAAGGATATATTAAGAGAGGTCCTCTAAGCTCATTGAAGGCACAGAAAAGAGGTGGAAAAGGAAAAACAGGTATTTCAACAAGAGAAGACGATTTTGTTGTGCAAATTTTTACAGCTAATACTCATACTCCTGTTCTATTTTTTTCTACCCAAGGTCTAGTTTATAAAATTAAAGCTCATAAAATTCCAGAGGGTACTGCAGCCTCAAAAGGAAAGTCCATTTTCAATATATTACCCTTGAAAAGTCATCATTCCATTAGCTCAATAATGCCACTCCCTGAAGATGAAGAAGAGTGGAAAAATTTGATGGTTGTTTTTTCTACAGCTAAAGGAAACGTGAGAAAAAACACTCTAGAAGATTTTATAAATATCAATAATAGTGGAAAAATTGCAATGAAACTAGATTCAGATGATAGAATTATAGGAGTAAAAATTTGTAAAGATGACCAAGATATACTTTTGAGTACCAAATTTGGAAAATGTATAAGATTTAAATCAAAAAAATTGAGATTATTTAAAGGCAGATCTTCAAAAGGAATTAAAGGTATCCAACTTAAAGATGGCGATAAAGTAATATCGCTCTCAATTTTAGATAATCCAAATATAGGTTCAAAAAATATTGATAAAGATAAAAAAATTAAAAGTGCTATTGATAGATTTATATTATCTGTTTCAGAAAACGGCTACGGAAAAAGAACATCGTATAATGACTATAGAGTGACCAATAGGGGTGGAAAGGGGATAATAGGCATTATAAACTCTCCTAGAAATGGCAACATATCATCTACTCTAATTGTTGGTGAAACTGATGAAATTTTACTATCCACTGATAAAGGTAGTATAATGAGATGTGCTGTAAAAGAAATAAGAACAGCAGGTAGAAATACTCAAGGTGTTAGAATAAAAAAATTATCAGGAACTGAAAAAGTTGTTTCTGTAATTAAAATTGAAGATAATATTCAATAATAATGAAGATTGCTGTATATCCTGGTACTTTCGATCCAATTACATATGGTCACATAGATGTAATTAAAAAAGCTTTAAAAATATTCGATAAATTAATAATAGCCACAACCGATAATACTGATAAAAATTATTTTTTTTCAATACACGAAAGAATTGATATAATTAATAATTCTTTATTTAAAGATTTGAGATTTGATAAAAAAAAAATTAAAGTTACATCGTTTGACAATTTGACTATCGAATTATGTAAAAAATATAAAGCTTCAGCTATCATAAGAGGCTTACGAGCTGTTTCTGATTTTGAATACGAGTTTCAATTGGCGGGAATGAATAAAAAACTTAATTCAAAGATTGAGACTATGTTTTTGATGTCAGATGTTGAAAATCAAATTATCTCTTCAAAATTTGTAAAAGAAATAGCTTATTTAGGTGGAGATATAAATAGGTTTGTTACGAAATATGCGGTTAATAAGCTAAAAAATAAAAATCAATGAAAAAATTTATCTATTTATTTATAATTTTTTTTAGTTTAGTAAATACTAAAGTTATGGCAAATAATATAATGATACTTAAATTAGATTATGGTCAAGTCGAAATCGAACTTTACCCTGAAAAAGCACCAAATCATGTTAAACGTTTTAAAGAATTGTCTGATAGTGGCAAATATGATGGTGTAGTATTTCATAGAGTTATTGATGGATTTATGGCTCAAACAGGTGATGTAAAGTTTGGTAACTCAAATAGTCCTAATTTTAATTTATCGCTCGCTGGCACTGGTGGTTCTGATTTGCCAAATTTAAAAGCTGAATTCACAGATATTGCTCACACAAGAGGTGTATTATCTGCAGCTCGATCTGCTGATCCAGATAGTGCAAATAGTCAGTTCTTTATATGTTTTGAATCTGCTCCTCATTTAGATAGACAGTACTCTGCATTTGGCAAAGTAATTAAAGGCATGGAGTTTATAGACAAAATTAAAAAAGGTGATCCCAATTCTGGTGCTGTTTCTGATCCTGATAAAATTTTATCTTTAAGATCAAAATAAATTAAATGTACACTTTGGATTTTTCATTTGAGTTAATTACTCAAGATGACAAAGCAAGACTTGGAAAAATAAATACCCCACGAGGAGAAATAGATACACCTGCATTTATGCCTGTAGGTACTCTGGGAACAGTAAAAGGTGTCTATACAAATGATCTATTAAAAACAAATACACACATAATTCTTGGAAATACGTACCATTTAATGTTAAGGCCTGGGATAGAAAATTTGAAAAAATTTGGTGGACTTCATAAATTTATGAATTGGAATAAACCAATTCTGACTGATTCTGGTGGTTATCAAATAATGTCTTTATCTAACCTAAATAAAATTGATGTAAAAATTGGTGCAGTTTTTAAATCTCATATTGATGGTAAAAAAATAATTTTAAGTCCCGAAAAAAGCATTCAAGTTCAAAAAGCGATAAACTCAGATATTTTAATGGTTCTTGACGAGTGTCCAAAATTAACGAAAGACAAAAAAGTATTATCTAATGCAATACACGTTTCAACAGAATGGGCTAAAAGAAGCAAAACTGAATTTGGTAAAAATAAAAAAAAAGCTTTATTTGGTATTACTCAAGGAGGTCTATTTAAAGATTTAAGAATAGAAAGTATTACCAAGCTAGTTGAAATTGGATTCGATGGATATGCTATGGGAGGGTTAGCTGTAGGTGAAAGACAAATTGATATGTTTAAAATTTTAAACGAAACTACGGAATTTCTTCCAACTAACAAACCAAGATATTTAATGGGTGTAGGCACCCCTTCCGATATATTAGGTGCGGTAAAAGAAGGCATAGATATGTTTGATTGTGTTATGCCAACGAGGTCCGGAAGAACTGGCCTGGCCTTTACGTGGGAGGGAAAAATTAATCTTAAAAACTCCAAATATAAACAAGATGAGTCTCCATTAGATCCAAATTGCGACATAAGAGAACTTAATAAGTATTCAAAGAGTTACCTAAACCACTTGATAAAATCTGACGAAATGCTTGCTTCAATGTTGATTTCTCTTCACAATATATATTTTTACCAACAATTTATGCTAGAAATTAGAAAAAACATTAGGAATAAGACCTTCAAGAAGTTTTATAAAAAATATATAAATCTTTTTGAAAAATAATTTGAAATTTAATTAATAAGTCTATAAAAGAACGCTTTTGGGGCCCTTAGCTCAGTTGGTAGAGCACCTCCCTTTTAAGGAGGGTGTCGATGGTTCGAGTCCATCAGGGCTCACCACTTTAAATTTTAATTGGTGGGTATTCTATAATAACTTCATTAATCCAGTTTTTTAAATTTTCAATTCTTTTTTTACTACTTGGATGTGTGCTTAAAAAAACAGGAGGTTCTTTGCCTTTATTTTTTTCGGCCATTCTCTCCCATAAATTAACTGACTCTCTTATATCGTAACCTGCTAATGATGAAAAAATTAAACCTAAGTAATCAGCTTCTGTTTCTTGTTTCCTACCGAATGGGTTCATTATACCTAATTGAAAAATATCTAATCCAGTATTTTGTCCTACTGTATTTCTTGTTCTGCTAATAGCTCCTCCTAAAAAAATGTCAGCTACAGCAGTACCTAAATTTAAAGTCATAGCCTGACTTGCTCTCTCCACTGAGTGCCTTGCAACAGCATGAGCAATCTCATGTCCCATTACTATGGATAGAGCATCTTCATTTTTTGTTATTTTTAACAAACCCGTAAAAACTGCTATTTTTCCACCAGGCATACACCATGCATTAACTATCTTATCGTTATCAACTAATATATAATCCCATTGAAAATTTTGTGTTGGATCCTTTTGTCCTTTACTATTAAAATAACTACTTACAGACTCTTCTGTTCTTTTTCCTATCTCCAATATTTTATCTAATTGAGAGCTTTTTTTTATAAGTTTTGTTTTTCTTCTGAACTGTTCATAAGCTGCAGCAGCCTGTCGATTAATTGTAGTTTCAGAAACAATACTTAATTGTTTGCGCTCAGTGATGGGTACTGTCGTGCAAGCTGGTAAGATTAGTGAGCAACAACCACACCCAAAATATTCAAGAAATTTTCGTCTGTTTATGTTATACATTTAAAGATTCATGATTTTAAATAATAAATTACTAATTGCAATTTTTATCTTAATTTTAGTATTCATTATTTATTCAAGCTATACATAAACATGCAACCAAATAATGTAAAAAAATCAATTTTCTCTAAAATTAGAAATAATTTTATTGCAGGAATAGTAGTGCTAATTCCAATAGGAATAACTTTATACTTAACGTTGTTTTTCATAAGAATTTCAGGAAACATAATACCAAAAGAAATAAATCCAAATAATTATTTACCTTTCAACATACCAGGAATGGAAATATTAGTTGCTTTGATATTCATTACTTTGGTTGGATGGCTATCACTTTCTTTTTTAGGAAAAAAATTTTTTGAATTATTTAATAATATTTTAAAAAAAATACCAATTTTAAGAACTATATATTCTGCTATTGGTCAAATGACTGAGAGTTTTACAAAAACAGACAATAAACAAAAAAGTGTTGTACTTTTAGAGTACCCTAGAAAAGGAGTTTGGGCTGTAGGTTTTGCCACAAAGGAGAACAAGGGAATTATTGAGGAACAAGTAAAAGAAAATTTAGTCAATGTTTTTGTACCAACAACTCCTAATCCTACAAGTGGTTTTTTGTTAATGGTACCAAAAAAAGATTTAATTTATTTAGATATAACTTTTGAGCAAGCATCTAAATTTATAGTTTCAGCTGGTACTACAAACATAAACTAAATTTCAGAAACATTAATTATTTCGGCTTTATCAAATAATTTAAGCAAAAAAGCAAATTTGTTATGATTAATGTTTAGCTCGTTTTTAAATATAAACCTTTCAGCTAATTCAAAAAGATCTTTATGCAAAAGTGGATCAGCAAATTTGAAGGTTTTGTTGCCACTTTGTTGATATCCAGTTAGATCTCCAAATCCTCTAAGTTTTAAATCCTCTTCTGCAATAAAAAATCCATCATCTGATGATTTTAGAATTTTTATACGTTTGATAGAATTTTTGCTAAGGCTTTCCTTGAACAATAGTATGCAGGTAGCCTGTCTATTGCCTCTACCAACTCTACCTCTTAATTGGTGTAATTGAGCTAAACCAAATTTATTCGCATTTTCAATGATTATTACATTTGCATTTGGAAAGTCTATACCAACTTCTATAACTGTAGTTGATACTAAGATTGAAATTTTTTTTTCAAGAAATCTTTTTAAAACTTTTTCTTTTTCTTCTTTACCAAGAGACCCATGAATTAAACCTACTTTATTTGGAAATTTATTGTTTATAAGATCAAATTTTTTTTTTGCTGATGAGAAGTCTAAAAATTTAGACTCTTCTATTAGAGGACATACCCAAAAAATTTGGTTTTTCTCCGCAATTTGTTTAGTTAAAAAGTTCCATAATTCGTTAATTTTTTTTTCTGGTTTACTCAAAGTAGTTATTTTTTTTCGAGCAGATGGCTTTTCAGTTATTTTTGACACATCCATATCTCCATAATGTGACATCATCATAGTTCTAGGAATAGGCGTAGCTGACATCAATAAAACATCGCAATTTATTCCACCTTTTTTTGCAAAATCTGATCTTTGCTTTACACCAAATTTATGTTGCTCATCTATTACTACATATCCTAATTTTTTAAATTCTATTTTCTTTTGAAACAAAGCGTGCGTTCCAATAAGCAAATCTATCTTACCTTCCTTTAATTTTCTTAAAATTTCTTTTCTCTTTCTTGTCTCAGTTTTTCCACTAAGGAATTCAATCTTAAAGTTGTTGTTGTTGAAAATTTTTAGAGCTAATTTGAAGTGTTGGTAAGCTAAAATTTCTGTTGGTCCCATTAACGCACATTGATAATTGCTTTCAATTACATTTGCCAAAGAAAGCATTGAAACAATTGTTTTACCCGATCCGACATCACCTTGCATTATTCTAAACATTCTCTTATCACTTTTTAAATCAGAATTTATCTCTTTTAAAACTTTTAATTGGTCACCAGTTAATTCAAAGTTAAGATTATTAATTATTTTTTTTGATATACTTTCTCTAAATAACTTATTTCTTTTATTTCTTTTAACTATTTTTCTATTTTCTGATAAAGTAATGAAATTCGCGCAAATCTCATCAAAAACTAATCTGCGATAACTTTTTGAGTTTATGTTTTTGCTGTCCTCTGAAGCATGTAATTTCTTTATTGCCTGGTTCCAATTTAATAAATTGTTCTTTTCTATAAAATCTTTACTTAACCAATCTTCAATTGTTGTTAGATTATTTATAACTTGCTCACTGATTGACCTATATTTTTTCTCATTCAGTCCTTTGGTAAGGCTATATTTTGGTATATTTGTAGCTATATAATCTTTATTTTCTAAGCTTGTAACATACTCAGGATTTGTTATTTGGTATTTATTTCTAAAAAAATTAATTTTTCCACTCACTATAACCCATTCATTCAATGGAAAAATTTTTCTTAAATATCCTTCTCGACTATTAAAATACACAATATCGATTTCGCCTTTATTATCTGTGCAAATTATTTTATTAGGTAAATTTCTAATACGTGGAAAATTAAGTTTTTTAACTTTTACTTGAATAGTTTGAGTTTTTCCTATCTCTAATTCGTCTAATTTGTAAATTTTTGATCTATCTGTTTCAGAATACGGTAAATTAAGTATAATATCTTTAATTTTCTCAATACGTTTTTTCTTTAAATATTTTGATAGTTGCGTTCCTACTCCTTTTAATTTATTTACATCTTCAAATATGAAATCTTTTTTTCTCAAATCCATTTAATTATATATAATATATATTTATGATTAAAAAATTAGAATTGTTTAAAAAAAAACTTTTATACAGAGCATCATATAGAGGAACTAAGGAAATGGATATTTTATTAAGTTCTTTTGTTAAAAAACACGTAAACTTATTCACCGAGTCACAATTAATTGGTTTGGAAAAATTTTTAGATTTTGAAGATGAAACAATACTTAATTATTACAATTTTGATAAAATCGAAAATAATATTGATAAAAATGAAATCTCAAAAATTTTTAAAAATTTTAGATTATAGTGGCGGAGAGGGTGGGATTCGAACCCACGAACGAGTTGCCCCGTTGCTGGTTTTCAAGACCAGTGCTTTCAACCGCTCAGCCACCTCTCCAGTGAATAATTAGCACTATTTATTACTATCAAAGTAAGTAAATAACAATAATTAAGTAATAAGATTTCTAATGCTAGTTAATAAATAATAAATATGATAACAAAAAAAATGTATAAAATAATCACATTTATTTTGAGTTTTAATATTTTTTTGACATTTAATCTTTACTCTAATGATAGAGACTTTGAAATTTGGTTAAAAAATTTTAAAGTCAAAGCAGTTGAAACTGGTATTTCAAGAACCGTTGTTGATGATGTTTTATTAAATGCAAAGTTTTTACCAAAAGTAATTGAATACGACAGATATCAACCAGAATTTTATGAGGATACTTTTACTTATATAAGAAAAAGAACTTCAAAAAAAAAGTTAAATGATGGCTTAAGATTATATAAGAAAGAAAAATTAATCATTGATAAAGTTGAAAATGAATTTAATGTTGAGAAGGAACTTTTGCTTGCGCTTATGGGCATAGAAACAAATTTTGGTAAATATTTAGGCAAAATGGATATAGTCTCATCTTTAGCAACTTTAAGTTTTGATAAAAGAAGAAGTGAATTTTTTACAGCAGAATTGCTTATTCTATTAAATTTAGTCGATAAAAAAATAATAAAAAAGGATATTTTATTTGGTTCATGGGCTGGAGCTTTTGGAAACTTTCAATTTATGCCTAGAACAATACGAAACTATGCAATCGATTTTAACCAAAATAGTATTATAGAATTAAAAAAAACAGAGGATTCATTTGCATCAGCAGCGAATTATTTAAAAATGATTGGATGGAAAAAAAATAATCCATGTTTTTTGAAAATTAATTTAAAAGATAATATTCCAAAAAAATATCTTAATTCTTCAGCAAGAGACATTAAAAATAAAAAAAAAGTTAATTTTTTTGAAAAATATATTTCAAATTTTAAAGATTTAAATATTAATAAGAATTTAAAAGCTGCAATAATAATACCTGATAAAGATATTATTCCAGGGTCAAAAACTTATTCACCAGCTTATTTAATATTTGAGAATTATGAGAAAATACTTAATTGGAATAGATCATTAAGATTTGCTCTTGCCGTCTGCACTCTCAAGGAGAGTTTTGAAAATGAAATATAAATTACTCATTTTAATAATTTTACTTACATCATGTAGTACACATACTACCAGATTAGAAAATAGATCTCCTTACATATCAAAAGGGTTTGCTTATATTTACAACGAGTATGATTATGAAAATAAGATTATAAAAGGCAAGTTGGATAACTCAAAACTTCAAGTTTCACATAGTAAATTAAGTCATAATGCATTAATAAAGATTATAAACCCAAAGACTAATGAATCTATTACAATTAAAAATCATAAAAAAATTAATTATCCAGATTTCTATAAAATTTTAATTACCGAACGAGTTGCAAACAAATTGAATATAGAAAAAAAGTTTCCTTTTGTCGAAATTTTAGAGATTAAAAAAAATAAATCTTTTATTGCTCAAAAAGCTAAAATTTTTAAAGAAGAAAAAAAAATTTCTTCAAATGCTCCAGTAACATCTGTTCAAATATCTAATATTTCAAAGAACAAAACAAAAAAAAAAAATCTTAAGCAAGATGATTTTTATATTCTCATAGGATCTTTTTACTCAAAAGAAACAGCTTTTTTTTTAAAACAAAGAATCAACAAAGAATTACCCAACTATAATGTCAAAAAATTGAATATTAGAAAAAAAAGTAATAATGAAATAAACCTTATTTCAGGACCTTATAAGACTATTAATTTTATGAAAAATGATTACATTCTATTAAAAAATTTTGGATTCGAGGATTTAGATATTATTACAAATGAATAAGATATTAATTTTTTTTATAATTTCATTAAGTTTGATCAATTCATCTTTTGCTAATCCTAATATAAATGCAAGAACTGGCATTTTGATGGATTACCATTCAGAAGAAGTTTTACATGAATTTGATGCTGACGCTCAAATTTATCCTGCTTCAATGACAAAAATAATGACCTCAATAATTGCATTTGATTTACTTAAAAAAGAAAAATTATCTTTAGATGATATGTTCACTGTTTCTGAAAATGCGTGGAGATTATCTCAAAGTGGTTATTCATCCATGTTCATAATGATTAATGATCAAGTATCAGTAGAGGATTTGTTAAAAGGCATAATTATTGCCTCTGGAAACGATGCATGTGTAGCTTTAGCAGAAGGTATTGCTGGATCTGAAGAAAATTTCGCAGAGATTATGAATGAAAAAGCTGAGGAAATAGGCATGACATCCACTAACTTTACAAATTCATCTGGTATCAATGATCCTGATAATATTTCGACTGTAAGAGATATTGCTATTATGTCAAAATATTTAATAGAAAACTATCCTGTATATTATGAATTATTTAAGGAAAAAACTTTCACTTGGGATAGGACAGGCGGTGAACCAATAAAACAAGGAAATAGGAATCCTTTACTTTACAAAAATATTGGAGCCGATGGTGTTAAGACTGGTTACCTAGCTGTAGAAAAATATTCTTTAGCAAGTTCAATAAAAAAAAAGGACAGAAGACTTATCGCAGTAGCGTCTGGATTTCCAAATAAAAGCCTAAGAAGTTCAGAGTCATTAAAATTATTAAACTGGGGTTTTAGAAATACCAGTACTTTTGAGGTGACAAAGGCTAATGAATCTATTTTTGAATTAGATACTTGGTTAGGGAAGGAAGAGAAAATAAAAGCAACATCAAAAGAAGATTATTATATTACTATTAATAAAAAAAATATTCGTAATTTGAATATTTCGTTAAAATATGAAGGACCATTGGTTGCTCCAATTCAAAAAAATACAAAAGTGGCAGAATTAGTAATAAAAAATAAAGAAGAAGTTATAAAAACGGTCCCCTTATACGCCTCAGAAGATTTAAAAAAAGTAAATTTTTTTAAGAGTCTAATAACCTCAATTAATTATTTGATTTGGGGTGATGTATAAAAAGAAACCTTTATTTATAGTATTTGAAGGCGTAGAAGGTTGTGGAAAATCGTTTCAAAGTAAAAAACTTTATCAGAAGCTTAAAAAGAACAAAATTCAAACGATTTTAACAAGAGAACCAGGTGGTACTAAGAGTGCAGAACTTATAAGAAATTTAATTCTTAAAGACTACTTTAAAAAGACTGCAAAAGAAAAATTCAACAAATATACAGACACTCTCCTTTACCTTGCAGCTCGAAATGAGCATGTTTTAAATAAAATTAAACCTGCATTAAAAAAAAAGAATGTTGTCATTTGCGATAGATTTATTGACTCAACAATAGCATATCAGGTAATTGGAAAAAAAGTTAAGTATAATTTTATTAAATCAATCCATAATCAAATTTTAGGAAATTTAAAACCTGACCTTACATTTGTATTAAAAGTTTCTGCAAAATCTTCTAGAAAAAGGTTATCTAAAAGAAAATCTAAAAATAGATATGATAATTTTCCACAATCTTTTTATAAAAGAGCGCAAACATCCTTTTTAAAAATTGCAAAAAATAAAAAAAACTATTTTGTTTTAGATTCCTCTGCCAATAATAATTTATTAGAAAAAAAAATATTTGAAATTACTGCAAAATATTTAAAATATCATGAATCTTACTGAAAATTTTAATCCCAAAAAAAGTTTAAGATTAATTGAACATAAAGATAATTTTAATTTATTAAAAAATTTGGTTATTAAAAAAAGATTTCCCAAAGTCTTGATGTTAAGTGGCATGAAAGGTGTTGGAAAATTTACATTAATTAGTCATCTTTTACATTATTATTTCGATAAACAAAATTATATTGAAAATGAAAATACTATTAAAGAATCCGCTTTTCACGAACAATTTTTGTCAGATACCTTTCCAAATATTCATTACTTAAATGGATCAGACTTTAAAAATGTAAAAATAGAAGACATAAGAATCTTAAAAAATAATCTATTAAAAAAACCAATTATTGAGAAAAAACGCTATATAATTTTAGATGACGTTGAGACATTCAATACACACAGCCTCAATGGACTTTTAAAAATTATTGAAGAACCTGGTGAAAGTAATCATTTTATACTAATAAATAATTCTACTAAGAATTTATTAGACACAATAAAATCTAGATGTTTAGAATTAAAGATTATTCTCAGCGAAAAAAGTAGATTAAATATAATTGATTTTTTAACAAAAATACATGAGCAGAAAAATATATTAGATAAAAATTTTATAAAAGTATCACCAGGTAATTTTGTAAAATTTAACTCTTTTTTTTGTGACCAAATATTTGATTTAAACGAAAGTTTTTTAAAAAACTTCAAAACTTCTTTAAATTTTTATAAGAAAGAGAAAGATATTTTTTATAAAGATTTATTAATATTTTTAACTGAATATTCTTTGAAAAAATATAAATTTAAAGATTATAATAGTAACCAAAATTATTTTATTAAAAGATCATCTATACTTAAAAATTTAAATAATTTCTTTATGTATAACTTGAGTCAATCTACTTTAATAAATAATGTTGAAAATAAGTTAAATGAGTAAAAATTTTTATATTACAACACCAATTTATTACCCTTCTGGAAAACCACACATGGGTCATGCTTATTCGAGTATTGTAGCCGATATTTTTGCAAGATTTAAAAGAATTGAAGGATATAATGTTTACTTTTTGACTGGTACTGACGAACATGGACAAAAAATTCAGAAAGAAGCGGAAAAAAATAAAAAAAAACCAAAAATATTCTGTGATGAAATATCTGAAACTTTTAGATCTCTTACAAAAATATTAAATTTAACAAATAATGATTTTATAAGAACCACAGAGCCTAGACATTTTAAATCAGTTAATGAGATATGGAAAAGATTATTTAAATCTGGTGATATTTATTTAGATAAATATACTGGATGGTACTCTGTATCAGATGAAGCATATTATGATGAAGATGAAATTGAAGAAAAAAATGGAAAAAAAGTTTCTAAATCATCTGGATCGTTAGTTGAATGGGTAGAGGAAGAATCATACTTTTTTAAATTATCTGCTTGGCAAGATAAATTGCTGGAATATTACAAAAAAAATAAAGATTTTATTCTTCCAAATGCAAGAAAAAATGAAGTGATAAGTTTTGTAGAAAAAGGTTTAAAAGATTTATCCATTAGCAGAACTTCTTTTACATGGGGTATACCAGTTCCGGATAATGAGAAACATATAATTTATGTTTGGTTAGATGCGTTAACAAATTATTTAAGTGCACTAAATTTTCCAGATACAAATAGCGATAAATATAAATCTTTTTGGCCAGCTGATGTTCATATAATTGGTAAGGATATTTTAAGATTCCATGCAATTTATTGGCCAGCTTTTTTACTAGCAGCTAATCTTCCTTTACCAAAAAGAGTTTTCGGTCATGGTTGGATATTATCTGATAAAAAAAAGATGTCGAAATCACTTGGAAATATTCTAGATCCAATTGAAATAATTAAAAATTATGGAATAGATCAACTAAGATATTATCTTATTAAAGAAGTATCTTTAGGGAATGATGGAAGTATATCAATGGAAAATTTAAAAAATTGTATTAATAATGATCTTGCAAATAATTACGGCAATTTATGTCAAAGAGTTTTTTCATTTATTAAAAAAAATTGTAATAATAAAATACCTAATGGAAATAATCTTAATGAAAATGATTTAAAATTAATAAAAAATGTTAAAAATCACATTCCCTCTTTAATAGATTTGATTAATAAGCAAAACTTGAATGAGTATATAAAAAAAGTTGTTACCTTTTCTTTTGAAGCAAATAAATATTTTAATGACTCTGAGCCTTGGGTATTTAAAAAGAAAAATCCTGTTAGAATGAACGCTATTTTATTCACAATTGTAGAACAAATTAAAAATATTTCAATTCTCTTATATCCTATTATTCCTATATCTACAAAAAAAGTTTTAAATACACTTAATTTTTCTGATAAAGATATTTTAATAGATAATATTTATAAAGATAATATTTTGAATTTAGATCAAGAATTAAAAAATTTAGATATTCTGTTCAAGAAAGTAGAAGATGATAATTGATTCTCATTGCCATTTAACCTATGAACCTATGTCAAATTCACTTAAAGATACTCTTGAGCGAGCAGATAAAGATGGTGTGAAATATATACTAACTATTTCTACAGAAGATAAAAGCTTTAATAAAATTTTAGATATAGTTACAAAGCATAAAAATGTTTATGGCACGTATGGCATACATCCTCATGAAGCTAAATCACATAAAAATGTTAAAACTCTCGATATTATAAAAAAAACAAGTTTAAGTGATAAAATAATTGGTATTGGTGAAACAGGATTAGATTTTTATTACAATCATTCTGATAAAAAGGATCAAATAAATTGTTTCGAAGAACATATTTGTGCTGCCCAAGAAAATAAAATGCCATTAATTGTTCATACTAGATCAGCTGAGAAAGAAACAATAGAAATTTTAAATAAAAATCTTAGAAAAAGAAACTTTAAGATACTCATACATTGTTTTACTGGAACTAGAGAATTCGCTTTTAAACTTTTAAATTTAGGAGCATATATTTCTGCAAGTGGCATAATTACTTTTAAAAAATCCTTAGAATTAGCCAACACTTTTAAGGATTTACCGAATGAGAGAATTTTAGTAGAAACCGATGCGCCATATTTAGCTCCAGTTCCTTTGAGAGGAAAACCTAACGAACCCAGTTTTATAATTCATACAGTAAGATTTTTGTCTGAGCTTAAAAAATTATCATTTGACGAGTTCTCAAAAATCACAACTCAAAATTTTTTCAAATTGTTTGGTGAATTAAATTGAAAAATAAATTTACTATTCTGGGATGTGGAAGTTCTCTAGGATCTCCTTGGATAACTAATTATAATGGTAAATTGAGAAATAATCCAAAAAATATACGATCTAGATGCTGCGCTCATATTCAAAAAGGTAATTTGTCAATATTGATAGATACTTCTCCCGATATCAAATATCAATTTTTAGATAATAAGATTAACAAGTTAGACTCGATTATTTATACTCATGAACATGCAGATCAAACTTCTGGTATTTTTGAGATGAGGCCTTTTTTTTGGAAAAATAAATCTAAAATTCCTGTGTACGGTAGCTCTAAAACAATTAATGCAATTAAAAAAAGCTATAAATTTTGTTTTACTTCTAAACATGGATATAAAGCAATTATGAAGGCGAAAATAATTAAAAATAAGTTTTTAATTAAGAAAGGTAGGACTAATTTATCAATAAGGGCTTTCGATGTTAATCACGGTCAAATAAATGCCACTGGATATGTTATGGAAAAAATTGCATATTTGAGTGATTGTAATGATATTCCACAAAAAAATTTAATTTATCTTAAAGGGTTAAACTATCTTATTTTAGATTGTTTAAAAATTGACAAACATCCATCTCATTTTAATTTTGAATCTGCTATGAACTTAATAAATTTGGTTAAACCTAAAAAAGCGATTCTTACAAACTTACATACTGATTTGGATTATTTTGATTTAAAAAAGAGACTTCCGAAAAATATTATTCCAGCATTTGACGGATTAAATTTTTCTTTTTAAATTAAGTCTTCTAATGCTTTTCTAAATTTCTTTGAGGAAGGGCTTGTTATTGAAGAAAACGTTTTTGCAATCCTACCATCTTTTCCAACGATGATTTTATGAAAATTCCATTTTGGAATAGCGCTTTTCCCGTAGCTCTCTTTTGCCCAGATAAAAAAGGGGTGAGCATTATTTCCAATAACGTCCATTTTCTCTGTCATAGGAAAACTTATATTAAAATTAGTTTCACAAAAATCTTTTATTTCCTTATTAGAACCGGGTTCTTGTTTAAAATTATTACTCGGAACGCCTATAACAACCACGTTTTTATCTTTGAATTCATCCCATATCTCTTGGAGACCTTCATATTGTGAAGTAAATCCACATCTTGATGCAACATTCACTACTATTAACACTTTATCTTTATAATTAGATAAATTCATTTCTTGACCATCTATACTTACGAATTTAAAATTATGAGCTACTTCAGCATTAGAAATAGAAGTTTTATTAAACAATCCAAACATAAAAACTATAATTAAAAATTTTTTAATCATTTTAAAGCTTTTAATACAGCATTAAATGGTAATATAATACATTTAATTCTACTCAAATTGACGCTGTTAAATAATTTTTTGTAATCAGACATTTTATGTGGAATTTTTAATTTTTTATTATTAGATATCTTTTTTAAATAAAGGAAATCTTTTTTAATATCTTTAATGTAAAGATTTTGAATCTTTCTCGATATAAGACTCGCAGAAGCCTCACAAAATATACATGCCTCCGTCTCGTATCTTATAGACCTAACTTTTGTATTCTTTATCAAGATTTCAATAGTAATTTTGTCTCCGCAAAATGAATTTTTAAGTGAGGTTTTATGAGAATATTCATTTTTTAAACCAACATTATCAGTACAAGCAGCCAATCTAATAATTTCTCTGTTGATCATTTCTTAGAAGATAATAAAAGCAAGAAATATCCAAAAATCGTAGAAAGAAGGGAGCCTGTTAAAACACCAATTTTCACCCCGTCCATATATTCTAAATTATTTACGAAAGCTAAATTTCCAACAAACAAACTCATTGTAAATCCAATACCTGTTAATATTGAAACTCCATAAACAGCTAGCCAAGTTGAACCAGTCGGTTTATCAGCAAATTTAAGTTTTACTGATACATAAGAAAGGGCAAAAACACCAATTTGCTTCCCAAAAAATAAACCTAAAACAATACCAAGAGGCACAGGATTAAGCAGGGTATCGAAAGTCAGCCCTTCAAGAGAAACTCCTGCATTAGCAAAAGCAAAAAGTGGCATTATACCAAAAGCTACATAAGGAGACAAACCATGTTCCAATTTAAGTAACATTGACTCTTTACTTTTATTTTTTGTATGTGGAATTGTTAATGCCAATAAAACACCTGCAATTGTAGCATGTATTCCAGATTGATGAGTAAAATCCCATAGAAAAATTCCCAAAATTAAAAAAGGTAAGAAACTTTTTATTCTGTATTTATTAAGAGCTATTAAAATAATCAAAGATAATAACATCAGAATTAAATATTTAATTTCAATATTTCCTGAATAAAAAAAGGCAATAATAACAATTGCACCTAAATCATCTATAATTGCTAGCGCAGTCAAAAAAACTTTAAGCGATATGGGAACTCTTTTTCCTAGTAAAGATAAGACCCCTAAAGAGAAAGCAATGTCTGTAGCTGAAGGTATAGCCCAGCCGTTTATTGTTGTGCTATCGGAGTAATTAATAACAATATAAATTAACGCTGGCACTGCCATTCCACCAACAGCACCAATTATAGGTAGCATAGCTTGTTTTGGATTAGATAGTTCACCTTGAATAAATTCTCTTTTTATCTCCAATGAAACAAAAAAGAAAAATATAGCCATCAGAACGTCATTTATCCAATGAAGAACACTTAGTTTGAGACCAAACTCTTTAGTGCCAAGAGTGATATATTTTTCCAAAGTAGAAAAATAAAATTCACTAAATGCACCATTGCTGATTATAAGCGCTAGTATTGCAGCAAATAACAAAACTAACCCAGAAGCAGCCTCAAGTTTAAAAAAATATTTAAATGGTTTTGTAATATGCTGTATCATTGGTATTATTTACTTCTATAGAGACTATCTTTCAATTGCCAAAATCACTTAATTAACCTATAAAACAGACGTTCGGGGCGTAGCGCAGCCTGGTAGCGCATCTGGTTTGGGACCAGAGGGTCGCAGGTTCAAATCCTGCCGCCCCGACCATTTTAAACATGAAAAAAGCTAAAATTTATATTCCTACTAAAACCGCTATGCAATCGGGCAGGGGAAAACTTAAGGAATGGATGCTAGAGTTTACAACTAAAGATCCTTCAATTAATCCTTTAATGGGGTGGGAGACATCTACGGATACTCTTGAAGAAGTTGTACTAAAATTTCCATCAAAAGAAAAAGCCATAGAATACGCAGAAAGAAATAATATATCATACAATGTTATTGAACCAAAAAAGAGGGAATTTGTTATAAAATCATACGCAGATAATTTTCTTAAAGATTAGATATGTGGAGAAGTTTTTTTAGAGATAAAAAGTGGTTTTATTGGTCTTATGGAGGGGGTTTTTTTATTATTACTTTACTCGTGCTCCAAACCTACTTGGATGTTCTTTTTAATAGTTGGTACAAGGATTTTTACGATATTCTCCAAACCGCTGAGAAACGTGAAATATCTGAGTTCTGGGAGTCAATTAAAAGGTTTTTATATATAGCACTACCATACGTTACACTTTTTGCTTTTACTAATTGGTTTACAAGGCTATGGGCATTCAGATGGAGAGAGGCTATGACGTTTTCCTATATGCCATATTGGAGAGCTACTGAAGCAAAAGTAGAGGGATCATCCCAAAGAATTCAAGAAGATTGTATGAACTTTGCAAAAATTGTTGAGTCAATTGGTTTACAAGTTGTTAAGGCTATTATGACATTAATAGCATTTATTCCAATTTTATGGGTTCTCTCATCAAATGTTACCGTCCCTTTTTTAAACAATGTATCAGGTTCTTTAGTTTGGGTAGCGCTTACTCTTAGTTTAGGTGGAATACTAATTAGTTGGTTGGTTGGAATAAAACTACCCGGACTTGAATATAATAATCAAAAAGTTGAAGCCGCATTTAGAAAAGAATTAGTTTATGGTGAAGATGACAGAAAAAATTATGTTCAAGCTCCTACAATTTTACAATTGTTTACTGGAATAAAATTCAATTACCATAAACTATTTTTGCATTATGGATATTTTGACTTATGGGCGATATGGTACAGACAATTATTTGTAATTGTTCCATTTTTGATAATGGCACCAGGTTTGTTTACTGCAGCGTTCACTTTGGGTGTGATGATGCAAGTAGTAAATGCATTTGGTGAAGTAAAAGACGCTTTTTCTGTATTTTTGTATAATTGGACTAGAATCACAGAATTAAGATCAATACATAAGCGATTAATGGAATTTGAAACTGCCATTAATTATAATACTAATAAGTTGAGAAAACCTAGAAAATCTGATGTAAGAGTTTAATGGAACTCTATATCAAATTGATAGATGTCATACTTCCAGTATTTTTTGTAATTGGTATAGGCTATTACCTTGGAAAAAAAGATCCAAATTTTAATACTGATTTTATAACTACATTGGCTGGTAATGTAGGCACACCTGCAATGATTTTCTATACTATTACATCAACAGGTGTAACTTTAGAAACATTTATAGAATATTTTACTTATGCTTTAATTATTATAGGAGGGTTTGCTGTAGTAGGCTTGATTGTTCTTGCTTTAATGAAAAAGGACTTTGTAAGTGAACTTCCTCCATTAATATTACCAAATACTGGTAATATGGGTATACCAATTTGCTTATTTGCCTATGGTAAAGAGGGTTTAGGTATAGCCTCAGCTATAGCATCAGTAATTATTTTGCTTCACTTCACATTAGGGGTTCTATTAGCGAAAAAGAGTTTTTCACTTAAAATATTAATTACTAATATGCCTATTTACGGGATATTAGCGGCCGTGATTGTTTTATATTATGATTGGGAGGTCCCTGGCTTTGTAGTTAACACTACGTTTTTACTAACCTACGCTACAATATTTCTGGTTCTCATGTCCTTAGGAATTGCGTTGACAAAATTAAAAGTAGTATCATGGTTGAATGCATCTATTTTAAGCGGAGTAAGAATCATAATTGGTCCCTTAATTGGATTTGGTCTAATTAAATATTTAAATCTTACTGGATTAGCTGCTGGAGTGCTTTTAATTCAATCTGCTATGCCAAGTGCTATTTTAACTTACTTAGTCGGCTCTATGTATTCAGAGAAAAGGGTAGTCGATAGTATTGCGAGCGTTATAGTTACTTCCACACTAATGTCATTTATAACTATCCCATTTGTTGTATATATAAGTCTTAAATATTTTCAATAAATACAGTGGTTTATAGTAAATAATTAAAGCAATATATTAAGTATTAGGTAAGTATTACTTATATATAAAAAGGAAAATTGCAAATAAACATAGAAAAATAGACTTTTAAAAGATAAAAAAAAGAAAGTTAATCTAAAAAGTCAATTAAAATTAGTGTTTTGTTCAAAAAAAAGATAAAATTTTTATAACGAATGGCTAAAATCATTCAAAATAGTCGATTTTGGAACACACTAAAAGCGTTTGTAATCACCAATTCCATGAGCTTTGCGTTTGCAGAATATGCCATTTAATCGGCCATAGAAGGTGTTTTTTTTGCAATTATTGGTTTATGGGTACAACCGACTAGTGTGTGGATAAAAAAAACAATGAAATAGGGGCGAATAGACCCGATCGCCCGCCAAATAACAATTCTAGAGCTTTATACCCTCTTTTTTTAGCAAAAATCTCTTTGTTTTTATACCTCCACTGCCTGAATATCCTCCGAGCGATCCGTCAGATCTTATAACTCTATGGCAAGGTATTTTAGGTGCATAGGGGTTTTTTCCTATAGCATTAGCTACAGCACGTGCAGCAAGCGGTTTTCCTATGGCTTTTGCCACTTGAGAGTAGGTTCTAACGCTTCCACGAGGTATTTTTCTCAAATAAGCCCACACTTTTAGCTGAAATTTAGTTCCTTTCAGCTTCATTAGTCAAATATTAGGTAAATTGTTAAAGATATTCCTATTAATAGACCTATTATTAAGCCTATAGCTATCATTTTTTTGCCCTTTGAACTCGAGCTGTTCCAGAAATAAGAGATTCCGTAAACCGCAGCTATAAATACTACTATAGGAAGAATAATTTTAATCATGACTTAGAAATTATATGTATTGACATCTAAAATCACTTAATATATTACTAATGATAATTAATTGTTATCGATAGTAATTATATGAATGAGCTAGTTACAGATATAAAAAAACTTCATGAGGAAACTTTAGAAAATCTTAAGAGCTCAAAGTCTAATAACACGCTACGGGCGTATAAATCTGATTTTAGAGATTTCGGGGCTTTTTGTGCAAAACACGGATTTAACTCAATGCCAACAGAGCCAAAAATTGTATCATTATACCTTACACATCTATCTACTAGCACAAAAATAAGCACTTTAAGACGAAGGCTAGTATCTATAGGAGTGGTTCATAAGCTAAAAGGCCATTATTTAGATACCAAGCATCCAGTTATTATTGAAAACTTAATGGGTATAAAAAGAAAAAAAGGTAGCATTCAAATTGGTAAAAAACCTATATTAATCAATCACTTAAAAGAAATAATTAATGTAATAGATAATCAAAAAATAGAAAAAATTAAAAAATTAAGAAATAGAACTCTTATACTCTTAGGTTTTGGCGGAGGTTTTAGACGAACAGAATTAATTTCTATTGATTATGAAGATTTAGATTTTGTTGAAGAAGGTTTAAAAATAACCCTAAGAAGATCTAAAACGGACCAGTTTGGAGAAGGAATGGTTAAAGGAATACCCTACTTCATCAATGAAAAGTATTGCCCAGTTATAAGTTTAAAAAATTGGATAAATCTTTCTAAAATAAAAACAGGATCAATTTTCAGAAGATTTGCAAAAGGCTCAATACTAACTAGTAACAGATTAACAGATCAATCAGTAGTGCTAATAATTAAGGATTGTTTAAAATTAGCAGGAATAGAAAATAAAAATTTTTCAGGTCACAGTCTAAGATCAGGTTTTGCAACAGTAGCTGCAGAATCTGGGGCAGACGAAAGAAGTATTATGGCAATGACAGGTCATAAAACTACGCAAATGGTAAGACGTTATATAAAGGAAGCAAACATATTTAAAAATAATGCATTAAATAAAGTTAAATTATGAATAGATTAAAAGAAGAATAAAATTTAATCTCTAAAATTATTATTAATAAAAACTAAATCAGAGTGAAGCATGTTGGCCAGAGTATAATTGTTTGACTTTATAAGTTTATATATTTCTGATTTGATAATATTATCAATATTTAAATTTTTTATTTCCAATTTTTTCAATGATAAATCTAAATACTCAACGACAATAACTTTGGGTGAATATTTTGTAAAATCAAAATTCTTTAATATAGCCAACTCTGAACCCTCCACATCTACAGATAAAAAATCAATTTTTCTGTCTTTGAATGGAGTATTTTCTATAATCCTGTTAATCGTTTGAGTTTTAATCCTTTTAATTGCAGAGACTTTTGCTTTCTGAAAATCTGCATTTTCCTTACTAATTGTATTTAATGCTGATTTGTTGTGGTAAAAATATAGATCTGTCTCCCCTTCTTTATCAGAAACTGCAGTTACTAAATTAACATCTTTTTTTCGATAAGAATTGAATAAATCAATATTTTCCTCGTCTAAGTCTATATTTATACCACTCCAACCTTTTTTATTTAATAAGTAAGTATTATTATTTTTAATCGGGTGTCCACAACCTATATCTAAATAAAAACCGTTTTTTTGATTTTTGAAAATATTTAAAATAAGAGAGTCTATTCCACCATAAGAATACGATATTCTTTTATGAGTAAATGATTTTAGAAAAACTTTGAAAAATTTAAGCATTTCTCTTAGATAAAATAGAGTGAAAAACGTAAGCTAATTTACATTTTATTAAATCAAAATAATAATAAAAGTTTTTTTTAGGTTCATTTAACTGACCTTTAAATGGAGTATCGGATTTAAGATAATATTTTTTGAAAAACTTAATACTCATACCCCACTTAAGCAAAAATATTTTAGCTCCGTTATTCCAGGCTTTTTTTCTTAATGAAACGGATGAAAAATGGTAAACTCTACATCTGCCTAAACCTTTAAATAATCTTACTCCTATATTCCATAATTTCATATTAAAATCAGGGTCTGAACCTAACCCAGGGCTAAATTCTTCACTGAATCCATCTACCATATCCCAGGTTTTTTTTGCTATTAGAGATGGCTGCCAGTGTGTGCCTTGAAAATCCTCATATTTTATTTTGTGGACACCGTTTAATAGTTTCTCTTCATCAAAATCTTTGAATGTTTTTCCACAATCGAACTCTAAATAAGAAGAAAACGGCTGAACCATAGTGCCAGAAAGGAATAAGTCTTCCCTATTATTTAGTTTATCTAGTTCTTCGGCAAAAGCTATATCCCAGCCAGGACAAAAATACATATCATCATGAGCTAAAACTATAAATTTTCTTGAAGCTTTTTTAACTGCTCGATTAAATGCAACGCACACACCAGCATTAGTTTCAGAATATGTGGTAATATATTTTTGGTTATCTAGGAATTCTTTAGTCCCGTCTTTACCTTCATTTATATGAATAATAATTTCATGAGAATATTTTGAATTTTTTTGAATACTTGTTAAACATAGTTTTAAGTATTCTAAATTATTATATGTAGGTATAATTACAGAAAACATTAATTATGCCAAAAAAACTTTTTTTTACTTTCAATCCCTAAGGTTTTATTAATAATGAATTCGGCAACTAAAGAAGAATTAAAATATTTCATATATTTTTTCTTTCCATTTTTAGCAATTTTTTTTCTTAATTTTTCATCCCTAGATATTCTTAAAATCTTTTCTGATAAATCGTTAACGTTTTTGTAAAAAACCATTTCAGAATTATTGAAAAAATCTCTATATTGAGTTTTTTCATCAATCAAACAAACTAACCCATTGCCAACTATTTGTGTAATTCTATCACTGCTGTAATACTTTATTGCATCACCTCTACTCAAATTAAGGCCCATTTTTGCGTTTGAAATAGTTTTAAAATAATGATCAGCCCAAATTGGTTGTACTTTATCTATTCCATAAATATCAAATTTTACGTCTGGTGTAATTTCTGAGAGTTGTTTTAAAAAGTTAATTCTATCATCGATTTTTCCAGTTTTTAAAACTCCTCTATGAACACCATGACTAAGTGCAAAAAAAACATCTACATTGCAGGGTTTAGAAAAATTGTTAAGCGTCTCAAAAGAGTCATCACTAGGATTTGGTATATAAAAATTATTTGTTTGTTTTGGTAAAAAATTTAGCACTGAGGGACTAGTTGTTACAAAAGATGCATCTAAATGATTTATCTTATCCAGTATCCTACTTTTATTTCTTTCATAATCTGGTCCTCTTCTATTAAGAGGATCAAGAAACCATTGACCAAATTTAACATTAGGATAATCATTTCTTAACTCAACTATTTGATCGGATGAAATTAAATCTGCGTGACCAAGCATAATTATATCAGGTTTATAGTTGTAACAAGTTTTTCTTAATTTCTCGTTTAGTGATTTTGCTCCTTTTAAGTCTTTAATATTTTTATAGTATTTTTGAATATCTCTATCACTAAAACCTAAAACACTATGGCCTAATCTTATAAAGCCGTTATTAATTCTTCTTCCAGTATTAAAAAAAAGCCTTCCATCAAGTCTTTCATTAAAATTTGTAATATGCAAAATTCTTAAATTTTTAGGTTTTTTTCTTAAATTAATTCTTTTTAGGTAACTAATTTTTTCTGATCTATAATTATCCATTAGAGATGCTACAAATTCATGTGTTAAATAAAAATTTTTGATTGATAGTTTTTGTAACCTCTTTCTTTGAATTGGATTATTAATGAGTAGTTCTAAAGTTTTTGTAAGAGATTTTACATTAAGATTTTTTAAAATTTTTGCATCTGTTACAGTCTCGGGTAAGCCACCCTTATTCGTAATAATAACCGCGCATCCATTAGCAGAGGCCTCTAAACTAGTTCTACCAAAAGGTTCTTCCCATCGTGAACAAGCAACAGCTATATTTGTTTTTTTAAAAATGTTAAGTACTTCATAATGTTTTTTGAAACCAAGAATTTCAGCACGTTTATGTTTGCAAATAATCTTTTCTCTTTTTTCATCTCCAATAATTTTTGCTGTCCAATCAGGATATTTGTTTAATATCCGTTTTATAGAAGAAGAAAATATATCGTAACCTTTTGCTTTATTAAGTTTACCAACAAAAGTAATCCATTTTTTTTTTTTGTTAATTAAATCTAAAGATCCTTTTTTTGCTGATTGATGGAAAATTAACAATTTATCGCTGTTAATAAATTTATTTTCCATTCCTTCCAAGAATCTTTTTTTTGACCAAGAGCTATTAAAGATTATCTTGTAACAAATCTTTAATAAATCTTTTCTTTCAGCAATAGTTTGTGAACCGTCCATAGATAGCGGATCATTGTGAAAATATAAAGTAAATATCTTTTTATTAATTTGTTTTGATAAAATTTGTATGTAGCTTGGCCTGTTATGAATTTCTATAATTGTTGAGTCATTTTTTTTTTCAAGATCTATAAATTTCTTTACATAATTTCTGGTTTGACTGCTAAACGGATTTTTTTTAAGTTCAATATTTTTGTATTTTAAATTAAATTTCTTCTTAAAATTCGTATTTCCATAAACTGTTATATCTTTTTTAAACTTACTTATTTTGGTTGTTTCGTAAACGAACAAGGAAACTGCTCCAGGGTATTCTGGAGAAAAATTTTCTTTATAAGGCAATAGTATTGAAATTTTCATTTTTAATTTTATTTCTCAATGTTCTGTTGTTCTTTATATAATATTCTCTATAAATTGCCTCTTTTTTTGAGCCATGTTTTTCTTTATAAATTAATTTCCATTTTCTACCTCTAGTAAATTTTGCACCCTTATTGTTATTATGCAGACTGATTCTTTTCTTAAGATCTTTTGTGTAGCCTACATATGTGACTGGTTCTTTGCCCAATGATTTGAGCATATAAACAAAATAATTCATATAAAATTAGTACCCTTTTCCAGAATCCTTAATTTTATCTTTTTTAAGTTTGCTGAGAGCTGATTTTGAAGCTGCAGTCATATATCTTTGATCAGATCCTATTGTCACAAGTTGAAAACCTTTTTTTATCATTTTTTCTGCATATTCTGGCTGTCCATTTTGTATGCCAGCAATTATCTTATTTTTTTTAGCATGTTCTAAGATCTTCATTATGACATCATAAACTGGATCACCTTCTGGTTTATCAAAACTAGGTTTTTCACCGATAGCTAAACTTAAATCCGCAGGACCAATATATATTCCATCTAATCCAGGAGTTGTCATAATTTCATCTAAGTTTTCTAAAGACTCTTTTGTTTCTATCATAGCAAATTTTAATATTTCATTGTTAGCTTCATCAGCGTAGTCCGGCCCTCCGTATACTAACCCTCTTATTGGACCATAACTTCTGTAACCATTAGGTGGATACATGCAAGCTTTTACAAAATTTTCTGCCTCTTTTTTATTACTTACCATTGGACAAATAATTCCATAAGCACCTGCATCAAGAATTTTCATTATTTGACCTGGCTCATTCCAATTAACTCTCGCCATTGGAACTACTTTAGTAGAAGATATTGCTTGCAGCATTCCTACTGCATTAGGATAATCTATTACACCATGTTGCATATCTAAGGTCAAAGAGTCCCAGTTTTGATTTGCCATGAGT
>CACFKZ010000011.1 GCA_902566945.1 uncultured Pelagibacteraceae bacterium
TGTTCTTTTACATCTTGTGGAAAATTAATTTTTTTTTCTTTTTTTACCAGATTTTTAAAATTTGTTATCAACCCATCCCAATCACTTTCATCTAAATCTGTATCTAATAATACACCTTTTGTTAATTTGTAATTATCAATTAGCTCTTCAAATAAGTGTCCTTCAACACCAAGAACAACATTGCTATACATCTGTATAAATCTTCTATAGCTATCTTTAGCAAATCTACCGTTTGAAGTTTTTTTTTTTAATGACTCTACTGTTTTGTCATTAAGACCGAGATTTAAAATCGTATCCATCATACCAGGCATAGAAATTCTAGCGCCTGATCTAACTGAAACTAATAACGGATTTTTAAGATCACCAAACTTCTTTTTAGTTTTCTTTTCAATATTTTTAAGCTCTGCTTCGATATTCTTAATAACACTTTTAGGAAGTTTTTTTTTGTTTTTATAAAAAAGATCACAAACATCTGTCGTAATAGTGAATCCAGGAGGAACAGGTAAACCTAATCTTCCCATCTCTCCAAGATTAGCGCCTTTACCACCTAAAATATTTTTTTTATTATTTAATTTTTTTGCAGATTTATCATCAAAACTAAATACAACTTTTGCCATTACAAACCTTCTAATTTTGAAAAATCGATAAAATTATCAAAAGTGTTACAAAACATTTTTAATAGCTCTAATCGATTATTTTTAATATCATGATTTTCATCATTTACTACCACATTGTCAAAAAAATTATCTGTAGATTCTTTGGTATCAGATAACTTGATTAACAAACTTTCGTAGTCTTTATATTCATCTTTAACAGTAAAAGCTTTTCTAATTTCATTGATTTTTTCATGAAGAACTCTTTCTTCTTGCTTTCTAAACAAAACAGCATCTGGTCTTCCTGTGATTCCTTTTCCAGCTTTATCCAAAATATTTGATGCTCGTTTATATGAGCTAATTGCATTAAGACCAATTCCTTTATTTTTATATTTATGAATTAAAATAGTTTTTGCATAAAGATCTAAAAAATTATCTCCAGCATGTGAACTAACTGAAGCTTCTATAATATCAGGTTTAATATTTTTTAACTTTAAAACGTTTCTTATTCTTTCTTTGATAAAATCTAAAACCTCTTGTTCAGTTTTCTCATTTTTTATCTCAACACCTTGTTCCTGATATAGTCTTATTGCATAACTAATCAGATCCCTTAGTTTAAATGATAATTTATTTTCAATTATAATTCTTAGTAAACCTATTGCTGCTCGTCTTAAAGCAAAAGGATCTTTTGAGCTTGTAGGTTTTTCATTAATAACAAAAAAGCCAACTAAAGAATCAATCTTGTCTACAATCGAAATTGAATAGCTAAACGGTTTTTTAGGTAACGCAGATGTTAAACCAATAGGTAAATAATGATCACTAACTGAGTTGGCGATATCCTCTTCAAATCCTTGTGCTAAAGCAAAATATTTTCCCATTACTCCTTGAAGCTCAGGATACTCACCTACTAAATCTGAACATAAATCAGATTTTGAAATTGAAGCCGCTACTTGTACTTTTTCTTTACTTATATTCAAATCATCAGACAGAAAACCTGCTAGTTTTCTAAGTCTTTGAGTTTTGTCATAAACAGTTCCAAGTTTTTCATAAAACGTAACTGATTTTAAATTTGCTATTTGTTTAATCAAATTTTTAGATCTATCTTTATCCCAGAAAAATTTAGCATCAGCTAATCTCGCCTCAATGACTCTCTTATTGCCCTCTATAATGAATTTTTTTTCATCCTTTTTATTCGACACAACAAAAAAATTATTTGTCAATCTTTCTCTACTGTCGAAAATTGGAAAATATCTTTGGTGTTTCTCCAAAGTAGAGATAATAATTTCTTTAGGTATTTTTAGATAATCCTTGTGAAAACTTACATGTAACAAATTAGGGTCTTCAACAATATTTACAACTTCCTCTAATAAGCTTTTGTTAATTCTCTCTTTGTACTGTTTAGAATTCGAAATAGAATTAATCTTTTTTAGAATAATTTGTTCTCTGGCTTGATGATCAACAATAATATTAAAAGTCTTAAGAAAACTTAAGTACTCTTTAAAATTATTAATTTTTCTGGATTTTATTATCAGATCTTGCTCGACAATTATTTTATCTGTTGTCTCTAAATGATCAAAGTTAAAAGAAAGTTTTTTATTATTAAATATTGCAAATATTGACTGAAGAGGTCTTCCCCACATTAAATTGTGATCAGACCATTTCATTGACTTTTTCCAGCTAATTGAACTGATAGCTTTAGGGATAATTTTGCTTAATAATTCTTCAACTAAAATTGACTTAGGCTGGGTTTTAATAAAGTAAAATTTTCCTTTATCAGTCTCTTTTTCGATTAAATCTTGTTTTGATACTTTTTTTGCTTTTACAAAACCTTGTATAACTTGATCAGGAGATCCTATTTTGGGTCCTTTAATTTCTTTAGCTGCTACTTTTATATTTCCAGCTATATCATTAACTAAAAGAACTAGTCTTGTTGGTGAAGAGAATACTAATAACTCTTTATATTTAATTTCGTTATCTTTAAATGAACTCTCAATAAATTCTTTAAGTTGTGTTCTTGCTCCTATTTGAAGTTGAGGTGGAATTTCTTCGCTATAAAGTTCCAATAAAAGTTCTGCCATAAATTAACTTTGAGAGCTTAACCATAATGCGCCGCATCCTTTTGCGAGCTCTCTTATTCTTGTTATATAACCGGTTCTTTCTGCTACACCTATAACACCTCGGGCATCCAATAAATTAAATATATGACTAGCTTTTAAACACTGATCATAAGCTGGTAATGAAAGATTTTTTTGAAGTAAAGATTTACATTCATTTTCAATATTTTCAAAACTTTTAAGTAAAGTATCAGTATTTGCAAACTCAAAGTTATAAGCAGAAAATTCTTTTTCGGCTTGAAAAAAAACTTCTTTATATTTCACACCATTATTATTCCAATCCAGATCAAAAACATTATTTTTTTCTTGAACAAACATACATAGCCTCTCAAGACCATAAGTAATTTCAACTGGTACAGGTTTACATTCTAAACCTGTCATTTGTTGAAAATAAGTAAATTGGGTAATTTCCATTCCATCACACCAGACTTCCCATCCTAAACCTGCTGCCCCTAAAGTTGGACTTTCCCAATCATCTTCAACAAAACGAATGTCATGATTTTTTACATCAATACCAACAGCCGCTAAGCTTTTTAAATATGTTTGTTTAATGTTACTCGGGGATGGTTTAATAATTACTTGATATTGATAATAGTGTTGTAAACGATTTGGATTTTCACCATATCTACCGTCCGTTGGTCGTCTTGAAGGCTGAACATAAGCAGCTTTCCATGGTTTAGGGCCTAGAGATCTTAACGTGGTTGCAGGATGAAAAGTCCCAGCTCCAACTTCTAAATCATATGGTTGTAAAATTACACAGCCATTTCTTCCCCAAAATTTTTGAAGATTCATTATTATATCTTGAAAAGAAAGAGAGTTATTTTTTTTATTAACTTTTTTTTTAACTGGCATCTATAAACCAAATTTTTGCCACATCGATTTTTCTTCAATTAAATTTACAAGTTTTTCAATTGGGTCTTGAACAGATGAGGAAAGTTTTCTTGCAATAAAACCTTTAGGTTTTTCAAATGTTTTGATAATTACTTTTTCACCAAATTTTTCTTTTAACACTTGGTCAGCGTTTCCAATACCGTCAATTAGACCAAGATTTAATGATGTTTTTCCAGTCCAAAATTCTCCAGTAAAAATATTATTTTTTTCGGGATCCTTAAGTTTTGACCCTCTGCTATTTTGGACAACTTTTATAAAGTCTTCATGTAATTCAAGTTGTATAGTTTTTAATCTCTTAATGTCCTCTTCTTTTTCTTCTTTAAACGGATCTAAAGTGCTTTTATTTTTTCCAGCTGTATAAACTCTTCTTTCAACTCCAATCTTTTGAATTAGGTCTTTAAAACCAAAGGATGCAGAAATTACACCTATTGAACCGATGATTGAACTAGAGTTTGCATAAATTTCATCTCCCGCGCATGCAATGAAATATCCACCTGATGCTGCAACGTCTTCGGCAAATATAATAACTTTTACTTTATGTTTTTCAGCCAGCTGCCTTATATAACTATATATTAAATGTGACTGAACTGGTGATCCACCAGGGGAATTTATTGAAATTGCAACGTGAGAAATTTTTTTTACTGTAAAAGCTTTCTTCAAAATATCTCTCTGATTGGCTAATTCCATGCCTTGTTTAAATTTTCCCGCTGAACCTATGATGCCTGTAAGTCTGACATGCGGAACCACTTTTTTTTTCTTAAAAATTGAAAACATATTTTTTGATGGTTGATTATATTCTTATAACAGTAAAAAATTAAATTTTAATTAATAATTACGCTACTTATAGTTGAATTATGGGTGCGTCACCACGGGACCATTTAAAAATTTATTATTGGCTAAAAACAAATATAAATATCCTAAATGGGATCAGTTGTACCTCTAAAAAAATCGGCAAATTCTGCTTATCTTGAACTAAGGAACCTTCTTGGTAATAAATTACAAAAAGTTGAAAATCTTATCCAAGAAAAGTTAAGAAGTGAAGTAAATCTAATTCAGAAGATGAGCAATCATCATTTAAGGTCAGGCGGTAAAAGATTAAGAGCACTCCTTACATTAGAGTCCGCAAAATTAACTGGATATAAAGAAGATAAAAGAGATATAAATTTAGCTGCATGTGTTGAATTAATACATTCTGCAACTCTTTTACATGATGACGTAATAGATGAAAGTGAATTAAGGAGAGGAGTAAAAACTACAAATTCTGTTTGGGGTAATCAATCATCTATTTTGGTAGGTGATTATTTGCTTAGTAGATGTTTTGAAATGATGGTTGAGGACGGAGATTTAGAAGTTTTAAAATTGTTGTCCTCTACATCCTCAAAAATTGCTCAGGGTGAAGTTCTGCAACTTCAACATAAAGGAGAAGCTGACCTTTTAGAGGAAACATACATAGATATAATAAACTTAAAAACAGCATCACTTTTTTCTGCTGCAACCAAAACAGGAGCTTGTTTATCAGGAAGTAATGAAAAAGAAAAAAAAGCTTTAGAATCATACGGAAGAAACTTAGGGTTGGCTTTTCAAATTGCGGATGACGCCCTTGATTTTTATGCAAAAGAAAAATTATTTGGTAAAGAAATTGGTAAAGATTTTTTTGAAGGAAAAGTTACTCTTCCTATGATTATTATTTTTCAAAAAGGAAATAAAGAGGAAAAAAATTTTCTTAATGAAATCATGAAAAAAGAAAAAAGGTCTGAACAAGATTTTAGTAATACATTGTCACTTATAAACAAATATAAAGCAGTGGAAGCTACGTTTAAAAAAGCAGAATACTTCGTAAACGTTTCTTATGATGCATTAGCAATTTTTCCTGATAACGAAGATAAAAAAATCTTACAAAATTTAACTAGTTTTAGTCTCAATAGATCTTTTTAAGGATAAAGAAGTTCTTTCACCCAATTTCCATTTTTTTTTCTATAATTTAATCTCTCGTGAATTCTACCTTCGCCATCTAACCAAAATTCTATTTCTTCGGGTAATAATCTCCATCCAGACCAGTGGGGAGGCCTTGGTACATTATTTTGATCAGGAAATTTTTTTTCAAATTGTTTGATTTTATTTGTAAATGTATCTCTTTGGTCTAGAATTGCTGACTGTGAAGAAGCCCACGCGCCAATTCTATTTTTGTAAGGTCGCGAGTAAAAATAATCATCTGCCTCTTTAGTTGAAACTTCCTCTACTTTTCCTATAGCTCTTACTTGACGTCTTAAACTTTTCCAATGAAAGCACATTGAGGCTTTTTGATTTTCTTTTAGCTCATTTCCTTTTTTACTGTTAAAATTAGTATAAAAAACAAATCCTTTTTCACTCAAACCCTTTAGAAGAACCATCCTTACATTGGGCTGATTATTTTTATTTGAAGTTGCAATAGCAACAGCGTTCGGATCATTAATTTCGCTCTCCTCTGCCTTTGAAAACCATTTTTTGAACAATTCTATAGGATTATCTACATCTTCAAAGATAATATCTAAACCCAGTGAATTTTTGCCATTTTTTTGATTCATAATTTCTCTAAAATAATTTATACATTAATTATCTATGTCTTTTAATACTTTTGGAAAATTTTTTCGATTTACTACATGGGGAGAGTCTCATGGACCTTCAATTGGCTGTGTTATTGATGGTTGTCCTCCAAATATACCGTTGTCTGAACAGGATATTCAAAAAGATATGGATAGAAGAAGGCCCGGTCAATCAAAATTTACTACTCAAAGAAAAGAAACCGATAAAGCTTTAATTTTATCAGGAGTGTTTGAAGGCAAAACAACTGGAACACCGATTTCAATAATTATTCATAATGAGGATAAAAGATCTAGGGATTATGAAACTATTAAAAATAAATTTAGACCTGGCCATGCAGATTATACTTATTATAAAAAATATGGGATTAGAGATTATAGAGGTGGAGGAAGGCAATCTGCCAGGGAAACTGCAAGCAGAGTAGCAGCAGGTGCTGTCGCCAAAGTTGTTTTAAAAAAAATGATTGGTACAAAATATAATGTAATTGGAGCAGTTACCCAACTAGGTTTAATGTCTTGCGATAAATCAAATTGGAGAGACAGTGAAATTAGAAAAAATCCTTTTTTCTGCCCAGATAAAAAATCTGTAAAATTGTGGGAAAAGTATCTTTTAGCTGTAAGAAAATCTGGTTCTTCGTGTGGAGCTATAATTGAATTAAGAGCAACTGGAGTTCCAGTGGGCTTGGGGGCTCCAATATATTCTAAATTAGATACTGATATAGCTGCAGCTTTAATGAGTATAAATGCAGTCAAAGGAGTAAATATTGGAGCTGGAATGAATGCTGCTTTTTTAAGTGGTGAAGAAAACTCTGATGAAATGAGTAAAGGATCTGGAAAAATTAAATTTAAATCAAACCAAGCAGGAGGAATTTTAGGAGGTATTTCTTCTGGGCAAAATATTGTTGCATCATTTGCAGTTAAACCGACATCTTCGATTTTAACAAGCAGGAATACTATTGATAAAAAAGGGAAAAATACAAAAATTTCTGTTAAAGGAAGACATGATCCTTGTGTAGGTATAAGGGCAGTTCCTATAGGTGAGGCTATGATTAATTGCGTTTTGTTAGATCACTATCTAATGAATAAAGCGCAGTGCGGTTAATTTATTAGCTTATTTTTATTTTTTGCAAGAATTATATTTGAATTTAAAGTTTCTTCGACTTTTTTAATAATCGCTAAACTATCCAAACCTGCCGTTTGATACATTTTTTCTGGTGTATCTTGATCAATAAAAATATCTGGTAAAATCATTGATCTAAATTTTAAGCCAGTATCAAAAACTCCTCTTTCAGACAATAATTGCATTACATGTGAACCAAATCCTCCTATCGAACCTTCTTCAATTGTAATTAATACTTCATGGTTTGTAGCTAATTCCATTATTAATCTTTCGTCTAAAGGTTTTGCAAATCTAGCGTCGACGATTGTGCACTCTAATCCTTTTGAAAAAAGTTTATCTGATGCTTTTTTACACTCCTCAAGTCTAGTTCCAAAGTTTAGCAAAGCTACCTTTTTTCCCTCTTTTATAATTCGTGCTTTTCCTATTTCCAAAACCTGTTTAATTGACGGCAATTCGATGCCAACACCATTACCTCTTGGATATCTAAAAGCTGATGGTCTATCATTTATTTCAACAGAAGTATTAATCATTTTTACTAGTTCTGCCTCATCACTTGCTGCCATTACAACAAAATTTGGCAAAGTAGATAGGTAAGTAATATCAAAAGAACCTGCGTGCGTTGGCCCATCAGCTCCAACTAACCCAGCTCTATCAATTGCAAATCTCACAGGTAGCGATTGTAAAGCTACATCGTGTACTACTTGATCGTAAGCTCTTTGTAAAAAAGTTGAATAAATCGCAGCGTAGGGTTTATACCCCTCAGTAGCTAATCCAGCAGCAAATGTAACAGCATGTTGCTCTGCTATTCCAACATCGAAAGCTCTCTCAGGAAATCTTTTTTCAAAAAGGTTAAGACCAGTACCTGATGGCATTGCACCTGTTATTCCTACGATTTTTGTATCTTGTTCAGCGTGTTTAATCAAAGTTTCTGCAAAGACTTTTGTATAAGAAGGAGTATTAGATTTAGATTTTGACTGTTCTCCAGTAGATACATTAAATTTTGATACTCCATGATATTTATCTCCTGAGTCTTCTGCAGGTTTATACCCTTTTCCTTTTTGGGTCCTAACATGTATCAGAACTGGTCCTTGATGATTAGAATTCTTAACATTTTCAAATATTTGTACTAAATTTTCAACATCATGACCATCAATTGGTCCCACGTAATAAAAACCTAATTCACTAAACAGCGTCCCACCAGTAACAATATTTCTCAACATATCCTCTGCCTTTCCAGCTTTTTGACTGAATCTTTTTGAAAAAGCCGAAATTATCATCTTTATTGTCTCTCTAAAGCTAAAATATAATTTTCCAGATAATAGATTGGCTAAGTATTTGCTCATAGCCCCTACAGGTCTTGCAATCGACATATCATTATCGTTCAATACTACAATTAAGTTTGATTTTAATGCTCCTGCATTATTCATTGCTTCATATGCCATTCCAGCACTCATCGCTCCATCACCAATGACAGCAATAACATTATTTTTATTGTTAGATAATTTTTTAGCAACTGACATACCTAAAGTTGAAGAAATTGAAGTTGAACTATGTGCTGCTCCAAAAGGATCATATTCGCTCTCTGTCCTTTTTGTAAAACCAGATAAACCTCCGCCCTTCCTCAAAGTTTTTATTCTGTCTCTCCTACCAGTAATTATTTTATGAGGGTAACATTGATGACTTACATCCCAGACTAATTTATCTTTTGGGGTATCAAATACATAATGAAGTGCAACAGTTAACTCTACTACTCCTAATCCTGCTCCCAAATGACCGCCAGTCTCTGAGACCACTTCGATCAACTCATCTCTTAACTCATCTGAAATTTGTTTAAGATTTTCTTTTTTAAATTTTCTTAAATCAGATGGAAAATTAATTTGTTTAATAAGTTTGGTCATCAAAAATTTCTGTTTGATATAAATTTTACAGTTTCTGTTAAACCTTTAGCATTTTTTCCATGTTTTTTTAGATTAAGCAATATCTTTTTCTTTAATTTATCAGCGTAGTTAGATGACTTTTCATAACCCATTAGGTTTATTAAAGTTGATTTTCCTTTTTTCTTATCTTTTTTTGTTGACTTACCTGCAAGTCTTTTAGATCCCTTTAAATCTAAAAAGTCATCTGTAAGTTGGAACAATAAACCTATTTCTTCACCTAATTTTCCAAAGGTCAATTGCTCTTTATTATTTTTTTTTGCGATTAAAGCTGATGCCTGTAAACAAAAATTAAATAATTTTCCAGTTTTGTTTGTTTGCATTTCTATAATTTGTTTTAATGTTTTTTTTTTATTTTCAAATTTTAGATCCAATTCTTGTCCTCCTGCTATACCAGTATGTCCTGAGCAATTAGCTAACAATTTTATAATTTTGTTTTTTTGAGAAGGTAATAATAAATTTTTCTCATCTGAAATTATTTCAAATGCTAGCGTCAATAGAGAATTTCCTGCCAAAACTGCTGTTGCTTCTCCAAATTTTTTGTGTGTGGATGGCTTACCTCTTCTTAACTCGTCATTGTCCATACATGGAAGATCATCATGAATTAGTGAATAAGAATGAATACATTCTACAGCTGCACAAATATTTATAAGTTTTTTTTCCTCTAAATTAAATATTTTACCGGAGTCAAAAATAATTGTGGATCTTATTTTTTTCCCGCCCGAAATTACCCCATACTTCATCGGTGAAACAAGGGAAGTTTTTTTTTGTTTATTTAAAAAATTAATTAAAAACTTATCAATTTTATTTGCATTTTTTTTTAATTTTTTTTCAATCATTGATTTGATTATTCAGTTCCTGATATTTTTTTTGCTCTTTCTTTAAATATATTTTCTATATGCTTGTTCAAGCTAATTAATCTATTATATTCGGTCTCAATACTATTTAAATCCAAATTTTTACTTTCAAGTTTTACAAGTATTTGGTCAATTTCGTCCTTAGCCTCTTTTAATGATTTACTTTTGATATCAGCTGGAATATTTTTGATCTTCATAAATTTTATAATAATTACATTATGAAAAACATCTATTCAAATATATATTCTTTTAACAAAAAGATCCTTAGAAAAACTGTGAATTATCTCAAACAGGGAAATATTGCTGGTTTGCCTACTGAAACAGTTTATGGCCTAGGTGGTAATGCGTACTCAAAAAGAGCAATTAAAAAGATTTTTAAGTTAAAAAAAAGACCAAAGAACAATCCATTAATAATTCACTATTATAGTATTAAAAATGCTCAAAAAGATGTGATTTTAAATAATAATTTTTTAAAACTTTATAAAGAATTTTGTCCTGGTCCATTAACATTTGTATTAAAGAAAAATAAAAAAACTAAAATTAATACATTAGCTACTGCTAAGCTAAATACTGTGGCAATAAGATTTCCTAAACACAAGGTTGTTAGAGAACTTCTCAAACTTATTGACTTTCCTTTGGCAATGCCAAGTGCAAATCGTTCTTCTTGCTTAAGCCCAATAAATGCTATTGATGTTTATAAAGAATTCAAAAAAAAACTAAATATAATAATTAATGGAGGTGAATCTAAAGTTGGGATCGAGTCTACTGTTGTAGATCTAACTGAAAAACCAAAGATTTTAAGACCAGGTATTATAAGCTCCAATGACATTAAGAAATTTTTAAAAATAGGTTTATCTTTAAAAAAAACTAAAATTAGATCGCCTGGTATGTTGAAAAAGCATTACTCTCCTGGAATACCTGTCGTAATTGGAGAGAAACCAAGAAGTAATGATCATGCATATATTTTTTTTGGAAAAAAAAATATTAAAAAGAGTAATTATTTTAATTTAAGTAAAAAGTCTGACTTAAAAGAAGCGGCATCAAATTTATATAAAACTATGAGAAAAATAAAGGAGCAAGGTTATAAAAAAATTTTTGTTGCAAAAATTCCTAATTTGGGACCTGGTATTGCTATTAATGATCGTTTAACAAGGGCATCAAAATAATGTTTATTGAGATCAAAGAACTTTCAAAATTTTATAATAATTCACTGGCTGTAAACAAGATTAGTTTTGAGGTATATAAAAATAAAACATTGGGATTATTGGGACCAAATGGATGTGGAAAAACAACTACAATTGGTATGATATTGGGCCTAGTTAGTCCCTCAGAGGGTGAAATTTTAATAGAAAATAAAAATATAAATAAATTTAAAAGAGATGAAATTTTGAGAAGATTTAATTTTGCATCTCCATATGTAGAACTGCCAAAAAAACTAACAGTAAAACAAAATCTTGAGATTTATGGAAGATTGTATGGCGTAGGAAATTTAAATTATAGAATAAATGAAATTTCAAATGATTTAGATATTAAAAATTTTTTTAATAAAAAAACTGGTGAGCTATCTTCTGGACAAAAAAATCGAGTTTCTCTGGCAAAATCTCTTATTAATAAACCAGAAATTTTGCTTTTAGATGAACCTACAGCAAGTCTAGATCCTGATATAGGAGATTTTATAAGAAGTTATATACAAGAATATAAGTCAAAAAATAAAGTAACAATATTATTGGCTTCCCACAATATGGGAGAGGTAGAAAGGCTTTGTGACAGTATAATAATGATGAAAAAAGGAAAAATAATTGATAATGGAACTTGTGAGGAATTAATAAAAAAACACGGTCGAAATAATTTGGAAGAAACATTTTTAAAATTAGCAAGGAGTAAAGATGAATTTTAATAAAATTTATGCTCTTGGTTTAAGACATCTATATTTAATAATGAACTCGTTTCCAAGGGTTTTGGACTTAATTTATTGGCCCACGGTGCAGATTTTTCTTTGGGGTTTTATTTCAAAATTTTTTACTCTTAATTCAGAGTACTACAATAATACTGTTGGAGTTATATTGACTGCAGCAATACTTTACGATTTTTTATTTAGGGCAAGCATTAGTTTTAACATGATGTTTCTTGAGGAAATTTGGAGTAGAAATTTTACAAACTTATTTATTGCTCCAATAAAAATTAGAGAGATAATTGCTGCTCTCACTTTGACAGCCATATTAAGAACTTTAATTGGGCTGGTCCCAGCAGTTTTAATTTCTGTACCTTTGTTTGGTGTCTCTATCCTAAAATTAGGATTACCTCTAATATTTTTATTACTTTCTTTATATTTATTCGGAATAACTTTAGGGCTACTAGTAACTTCAGGGCTGTTAAGATATGGTCCGTCTTTTGAAAATATTGCTTGGGCAAGCTTATTTTTTTTAGCACCTCTCGGGTGTATTTACTATCCAATTGAAATATTACCATTTGCGCTGCAAATAATTGCAAAAGGTTTACCATTAGTTCATATTTTTGAGGAGATGAGAAATATTCTTATGACAGAGACAGTAAATTATTTAAATATATTTAAATCAATTATTATTTCTGTAATATATTTTTTTCTGGGTGTTGTGGTTTTTTATCTTTCATATTTTGGGGCTAAAAAGCGAGGGACTCTGATAAATATGGGTGAGTAAATAATATGAAGATAATTGACTGTTTTATGTACTTTGATGAAGATTTAATTTTAGACATAAGATTGAATACATTAAGTGAAATAGTTGATAAATTTGTTGTTTGCGAAGCTACTAGAGATCATGCTGGCAACAAGAAAAACCTTAATTTTAAAATTAGTAAATTTAAAAAATTTGAAGAAAAAATTAATTATATTGTTGTTGAGGATTTGCCTATACATGTAAAATCAGAAAAAAAAAATTGGCATGAAAACCATGTGAGAGATCAATTTCAAAGAAATGCTTTATCTCGTGGCTTGAAAGAATTTGAACCTACAGATTGGGTAATAATTTCAGATATTGATGAAATTCCTGACCCTAAAAAAATTAAGGAATTTAATATTAAACATAAGTACGCATGCTTTTTACAAAAAAATTTCCAATCTAAAATTAATTTAATGAATATTACTGATGGTTATTGGCCAGGGAGTAAAATCTGTGAAAAAAAGAATTTAAAATCACCTCAATGGTTACGAAATATCAAAATAAAGAAAAAACCTTTTTGGAAAATATTTTCTGATAAACAACCTCAATTAATTAAAGATGGTGGTTGGCACTTCAGCTTTTTAAAAGACTCGAAGTCAATAAGAAAAAAAATTATTTCTTACGCTCATCAAGAATTTAATAAAGAGAAATTTAATAATATAAAAAATATAGAAAAAAAAATTTCTGATAAAGAAGACTTATTTGATAGAAATATTAAATATAAAGTTATAAACTTAGATGACTCTTTTCCGGATTATATAAAAAACAATAAAGAAAAATTCAAGGATTGGATCTTTTAAGTGATTGGTGCGCCGGATAGGAGTCGAACCCATAACCTCCGGAGCCGAAATCCGGCGCTCTATCCAGTTGAAGCTACCGGCGCATTACATGATAATTTAAATTAATTTATGAATAACTCAATAAAATTATTTGTAGAAAAAAAAAGCAATAAAACGAGGATTGATGTTTTTTTAACCAAAAACATAAAAGACTATACTCGATCACATATAAAAAAACTTATTGAACAGAATCATGTAAAAATTAACAACACTATAATTAACACACCTGCTGTAAAAGTTAGAACTAAAGATGAGATAAGAATTAAATTTTCAAAAGTAAATAAGCAAATTCTTAAACCTTGTGATGTAAAATTAAATATAGTTTTTGAAGATAAAGATTTAATAATTGTAAATAAACCTAAGGGATTAGTAGTTCATCCTGGTGCTGGGAATTATGAGAATACTTTAGCGAATGCTCTGATTCATAAGTACAAAAATGATTTATCAAACATTAATGGAGATTTAAGACCAGGCATAGTCCATAGGATTGATAAAGACACAAGTGGCTTGCTTGTAGTAGCTAAAAATAATTTTTCACATAACAAACTTGGTGAGCAATTTAGTAGGCACACAATTAAAAGAAGTTATATTTGCTTAGCTTGGGGGGTCATTAGACCTCTTCAAGGGAAAATAGAAACATTAATTTCTAGAAGTAAAAAAAACAGACAACTAATGACTGTAAGTGAAGTTTCAGGAAAAAAAGCAATAACAAATTATAAGACCATCAAAGTGTTTAATATAAAAGATATTCCAAAAATTAGTTTAATAGAGTGTAAATTAGAAACTGGAAGAACCCACCAAATTAGAGTTCATTTAAAATATAAAGGAGTTTCTTTGTTGGGAGATAATCAATATGGAAAGAAAAACATTAAGTTTAAAAAAATTAATCAAAATTTCCTAAATTATTTGAAAGAAATAAAAGGTCAAACTTTACATGCTCAATCATTAAAGTTCATTCACCCAACTAAAAAAAAATGGATCGAGTTTAAATCTGAACTTCCATCAGACTTTAAAAAGATGTTGAATTTACTTAATAAACTAAGTTGTTGAAATAATTTTTTAAATATATAAATCGTAATATGATGAATAAAAAAAATGAGATAAGTAATTTACCTGTTCCTTCGGTAGGTGGCCTGTCTATATACCTAGCTCAAATCAAAAAATTTCCAATGCTTGATGCAGAAGAGGAATACATGTTAGCGAAAAATTGGAGAGAGAATGGTAATTTGCAGTCAGCTCATAAATTAGTTACAAGTCATTTAAGATTAGTAGCGAAAATTGCTATGGGATATCGTGGATATGGCTTGCCGGTTAATGAATTAATTTCAGAAGGAAATATAGGCTTGATGCAAGCTGTTAAAAAATTTGATCCTGATAAGGGTTTCAGATTAGCTACATATGCGATGTGGTGGATAAAAGCAGCGATTCAAGAATATGTTTTGAGATCTTGGAGCCTTGTAAAAATGGGAACGACCACTGCACAAAAGAAACTTTTTTTTAATTTAAAAAAACTTAAAAATCAAATTGCTCCTGGTCAAGAGGGTGATTTGAAAGATGAACATGTAAATGAAATTTCAAAAAGACTAGATGTTGACTCAGAAGAAGTGATCAATATGAACAGAAGATTAATGGGCCAAGAAAAATCTTTAAATGACCCTATAAAATTTGGTGAAGCAGATGAATGGCAAGATTGGTTAGTTGATGAAAGCCTTGACCAAGAATTAGTTATATCACAAAAACAAGAATATGATGATAAAAAAGAATTACTTGAAAGCGCAATGAAGATTTTAAATGAAAGAGAGAAGGAAATAATTGAAGCTAGAAGATTAAAAGAAAATCCAAAAACACTTGATGAATTAAGTAAAAAATATAAAATTAGTAGAGAGAGAATAAGACAAATAGAGACAAAAGCTTTTGAAAAACTTCAAAAATCAATGATCAATTCTAGTAAGTCTAAAAATTTATTGCCTGCAAATTAGGCTTTGAAAGGATCCTCAACTAAAATTGTGTCGTCTCTTTCGGGGCTAGTAGAAATACTTGAGATTTTTGCTCCAATGAAGTCTTCAAGGGCATAAATATATTTTTTTGCGTTTTCAGGTAAATCTTTAATATTTCTTATACCTTGTGTTTTGCTTTTCCATCCTGGAAAGGTTTTATAAATTGGTTTGATGTTAAATTGATCTTCTGAAGCTGCAGGTAAATAATCTAATTTTTTTCCATTTAATTCATACGCTATACACATTTTGACCTCATCTAACTCGTCTAATACATCTAATTTAGTTAATGCTATTCCATTAATACCAGAAATCTTTATAGTTTGCCGAACTAAAACTCCATCAAACCAACCGCATCTTCTTTTTCTTGCAGTTACCGTTCCAAATTCTTTTCCTCGTTTACCAAGGTTATCTCCAATTTTATCTTTGAGTTCTGTAGGAAATGGACCGCTTCCGACCCTAGTTGTATAAGCTTTAGCTATGCCTAAAATGTAACCAATTCTATCGGGACTAGATCCTGATCCTGTAGCTGCCATTGCTGGAACAGTATTAGAAGAAGTAACGTAAGGATAAGTACCGTGATCAACATCTAAAAGAATTCCTTGAGCACCTTCAAATAAAATTTTTTTTCCTTTTTTTTTAAATTCATCCAATTTCAACCATACTGGTTTAGCAAATTTTAATATTTTTGGGGCTATGTCTAATAAACTTTTTTTAAGATCTCCTTTTTTAAAAATTTTTTTTTTTAAACCTTTTCTTATTGCATTATGGTGAAGTAAAACATTTTCTAACCTATTATCCAAGTTAGTTTCAGACCTTAAATCCATAACTCTTATTGATCTTCTTCCAACCTTATCCTCGTAACATGGGCCTATCCCTCTTCTTGTGGTTCCTATTTTTTCTTTTCCAGCAGCATCCTCTCTTATTTCATCCATTTCTTGGTGAAAAGGCAAAATAAGTGAAGCAGACTCTGAAATCATAAAGTTTTCAGGATTAACTTGGATACCTTGCTTTTTTATATCTTCTATTTCATCTAATAAAGCCCATGGATCGATTACAACTCCATTTCCCAAAATTGAGATTTTTCCCTCTCTGACAATACCTGATGGTAATAAACGTAATTTAAATACTTTTTTATTTATTACAAGAGTATGCCCAGCGTTATGACCGCCTTGAAATCTTACAACTATATCTGCCTCACTTGATAACCAATCAACTATTTTTCCTTTACCCTCATCTCCCCATTGCGAACCTACTACAACTACATTATTCATTAATTAAAACTCTCTTTTAAATTTACAGAATTTAAGTGATTAATCGGACCATGGCCTTTACCATATTTAAGATTAGATTTTATAGCTTGGTTTACATACTTAATTCCTAATTCACAAGATGTCTTTAGAGGTTTTCCACATGATAAAAATGTTGTAATAGCACTAGATAAAGTACAACCAGTACCGTGGGTATTTTTAGTAATTATTCTTTTATTTCTAAAAATATTTATTTGTCCTTTGCTTAATAAGACATCTTCAACAAATTTAGATTTAATATGCCCACCTTTAACAAGTACGTTTTTCACACCAAGACGCATTAAAATTCTTCCAGCTTTAACCATATCATTAATATTTTTAATCTTAATTTTTGATAAAATTTCAATTTCTGGAATATTTGGAGTTACAAGAAAAGCTTTTTTAATAAGTTTTTTTTTAAGAATAGTTATTGCCGATCGATTAATTAATTTAGTTCCTCCTTTTGCAACCATTACAGGATCTAAAATTATCTTTTTAGTTTTAATCTTTCTTAAAGATTTAATCACAGAAATAATTACTTTTTGTGAATGAAGCATACCAATCTTGATGGCATCAGGATTTATATCTTTGCACGTAAATAAAATTTGTTTTTCTATTTCTTTTGGATCTATAGGCACTACTGATTTTACTCCGGTTGTATTTTGTGCAGTTAAAGCTGTAATTGCAGTCATTGCATATCCTCCTAAAGAGGTGACAGTTTTAATATCTGCCTGTACACCTGCGCCGCCTGAAGAGTCAGAGCCAGCTATAATTAAAATTTTTGATTTAGGTTTCAATTTATTTAAGTGAACTTTTAATTATTTTTATACATTTTAATATAAGATTTTTATCGTTAGACTCTGCCATAATTCTTATTTTTGATTCTGTTCCAGACTTTCTAACCAAAATTCTTCCTTTTGACCTTATAAGTTTTGAAGCTTTTTTTATTGCTTTTTTAACTTTGAAGTTATTAATTATATTCTTATTTTTTACAGTTACATTTTCTAGAATTTGAGGCAGAGGTGTAAAAACATTTAATAATTTGCTGGCTTTTTTTTGTTTTCTTAAAGAAAATAAAACTTCTAAGGCTACTAACAGCCCATCTCCTGTTGTAGCAAATTTTCCTAAAATTATATGACCAGACTGTTCACCCCCCAAATTAAAATTAAATTTTTTCATTTTCTCTTTCACATATCTGTCTCCAACTTTTGCTCTTAGAAATCTAATTTTCTCTTTTTTTAAGAACCTCTCTAAACCAAAATTAGACATTTGAGTGCCTACAACTCCGCCTTTTAAAATTTTTTTAATTTTCCATCTTTTTGCAAGCATTGCAATTATCTGGTCTCCATCTACAATCTTTCCATTCTCATCGCACATAATTATTCTATCTGCGTCTCCATCAAAAGAAATCCCTACGTGCGCTTTATTTTTTTTAACTGCAGATTTAATTCTTATTGGAAAAGTTGAACCACATTTATCATTTATATTTAGCCCATTTGGATTTATTCCAATAGGTATTACTTTTGCGCCTAATTCTTTCAATAATTTTGGAGCTGCTTTATACCCAGCTCCATTTGCACAATCTAAAACTATTTTTAATCCCTTTAAATTGTAATTTTTTGGAAAATTATTTTTAAGTATTTTTGTATATCTTTCATTCCCATCTTCCAGTCTTTTAACTCTTCCAAGTAGTTTTGGATTTGTTAATTGCTTTGAGTTTTTAGCGTCTATTAGTTTTTCTATTCTTTTTTCTATATTGTCGGACAATTTCATTCCATCTGGTCCGAACAATTTTAGTCCATTATCATAATATTGATTGTGAGATGCAGTAATCATGATTCCCATGTTAGCTTTCATAGATTTTGTAAGCATCGCTAAGCCATTTGTTGGTAGGGGCCCCAGAGTGAAAACATGCATTCCTCCTGAAACTAAGCCAGAGACTAAAGCTGGCTCTAACGTATAACCGGATAATCTTGTATCTTTCGCTATAATAGCAATTTGCTTATTTTTCTTTTGATTTTTAAAATAATTGCCTGATGCTAAGCCAAATTTAAAAAATTTTTCTCCTGTAATATTTCCTTGATTAACTGTCCCTCTAATACCATCTGTTCCAAAATATTTATTCTTCATCGATTATTTAAGATTTTTCCAAATACTAGTATTCCTTGTTTGACCTCATTTACATTATGAACCCTAAAAATCTGTACTCCTTGAGATAACAAGTATAGAACTGACGCTATAGTGCCTCCTGTTCGATCCTTGCTATCATTTTTTCCTGATATCTGATTTATAAATCTCTTTCTAGAAGTTCCAATCATTATAGGAAATCCTAAACTATGAAACAGAGAAATATTAGAAATTAAACTCAAATTATGTTTCAAAGTTTTACCAAACCCAATACCTGGGTCTAATATAATCTTTTTACCAATAATTTTACTATTAATTTTTTTTTGAAAAAAATCATATATATCTAATAAAACATTATTATACTTTGGATTAATTTGCATTGTATTAGGTGTTCCTTTCATATGATGTATCACCTTAGTGACTTTTTTATGTTGTTTGATTTTATTTAAACTGTCTTTTTCATAATTAAATCCAGAAACATCATTAATTATATCTACTCCATATCTTATACCTTTCATCATTAGATCTGACTTTCTAGTATCCAAAGATAGACAAATTTTTTTATTTTTCTTTTTAAATGATTTGATAACTTCTTGTACTCTTTTCCACTCAGTTATAATGTCTATACTTTTTGATCCTGGTCTAGTTGATTCTCCGCCAACATCAATAATTTTAGCACCAGAATTAATCATTTTTGATATTTGTTTAAGAGCCTTATTTTTTTTATTAAATTTCCCGCCATCAGAAAAACTATCAGGAGTTAAGTTTAAAATTCCCATAATTGTTGGCTCAGAAAAATTTACATTTTTTAAAAAATTTTTTCTTTTTGTAACAATTTTTTTTAAATCTTTTGTTACTTGAGATCTTTCTTTTTTCTTAAGTTTATTAATTTTGGTTATATTAATCAGTTTACTTTGAGTAAATTTTTTACTTCTTTTAAAGATCTCAATCTTATCAAAAGCTATATTTTGATTACCACAAAGTGGGAGAGCTACTTTTTTTTTTATTAAAGAATTTGCTTGTTTTCCATAGTAAAAATTACACGCTCTTGTGTAATATTTAATCATGAAATATTAAATTGCTGGTTTTGGCTTTAACCCTATAGAGCCCAAAGCAGAAGATGATTTACCATCTTCGTTCTCTTCCTCATTAAAAGATCTTGTTGGCTTGATATTCTTTAGTATTAAATCTCTAATTTCATCTCCAGATAAAGTTTCATAAATAAGTAGAGCTTTAGCAATTTTGTGAAGATCATCAATTTTATCAGTGAGGACTTTTCTTGCTCGTTCGTAACCTTTATCAACTATTTTTTTTACTTCTGCATCAATTTTTTTTGCTGTCTCCTCTGACATATTTTGCTGTTTTGTTACAGATCTGCCTAAAAATACTTCTTCCTCATTTTCACCATATGCAATTGTCCCAAGTTCTGTACTCATCCCGTATTTAGTAACCATGTTTTTAGCCATTTTCGTTACCATGTCTATATCAGATGAAGCACCTGATGTTACTTTATCATGTCCGAATATTATCTCCTCAGCAATTCTTCCTCCCATTGCCACAGCTATATCTGCATGCATTTTTTCTCTTGAAACTGACAATTGATCTCGCTCAGGCAGTCTCATTACCATTCCTAAAGCTCTTCCTCTTGGAATAATTGTTGCTTTGTGTATAGGATCAGATGCCTTTTCATTTAAGGCAACTATCGCGTGACCTCCTTCATGATAAGCGGTCAACTTTTTCTCATCTTCTGACATTACCATTGACCTTCTTTCAGCTCCCATCATTACTTTGTCTTTTGCCTCCTCGACATCCGACATTGTAACCACTCTTTTATTTTTTCTTGCTGCAAGTAAAGCTGACTCGTTAATTAAGTTAGCTAGGTCAGCTCCGGAAAATCCAGGAGTTCCTCTTGCAATTGTTCTTAACTTAACGTCTGGACCTATATTAATTTTTTTCACATGTACTTTTAAAATCGCTTCCCTGCCAATAATATCGGGATTACCAACAACAACTTGTCTGTCAAATCTTCCAGGTCTAAGTAAAGCTGGATCTAATACATCCGGTCTATTAGTAGCTGCAATTAAAATTATACCTTCGTTTGTATCGAAGCCATCCATTTCAACAAGAAGTTGGTTTAAAGTTTGTTCTCTTTCATCATTTCCACCTCCTAAACCTGCGCCTCTACTCCTTCCGACAGCATCTATCTCGTCTATAAAAATTATACAAGGTGAATGTTTCTTTCCTTGTTCAAACATATCTCTAACTCTTGATGCCCCTACACCAACAAACATCTCTACGAAATCAGAACCTGAAATTGAAAAGAAAGGTACATTCGCCTCCCCAGCTATTGCTTTAGCTAACAATGTTTTACCTGTTCCTGGAGGTCCAATTAAAAGAGCACCTTTTGGAATTTTTCCCCCTAAACGACTAAATTTCTTAGGATCTTTTAAAAATTCAACTATTTCCTCTACTTCTTCTTTTGCCTCTTCAACTCCAGCAACATCATTAAATGTGACCTTACCTTGAGCCTCGTTTAATAATTTTGCCTTTGATCTTCCAAATCCCATTGCGCCACCTTTGCCCCCTTGCATTTGACGCATAAAAAATATCCAGACACCAATTAATAAGAGCATTGGGAACCATGAAAGTAAAATTCCCAACAGCGAAGGCATTTTATCTTCTTGTGGTGACGCTAATATGCTTACTCCTTTTTCTGAAAGCCTATCGACTAGTTCAGGGTAATTAGGAGAGTAAGTTTTAAAACTTTTACCATCAGCTAATACACCGCTAATGTTATTTCCTTGAATTTTTACTTCTACAACCCTGCCAGCGTCTACTTCATTTAAGAAGTTAGAAAATGGTAAAGAGTTTTTTTCAGAATTTATCTTATTTGGGTCTTGAAACATATTAAATAGCCCCACTGAAAGTAAGACAATTATCACCCACATAATTAAATTTTTAACATTCATAATTTTTTAAATAATCAATAATTCTAATAAAACAAGTATATTTTAAATAAAAATAGGTTGTAAATAAGACAAATTATATCCAAATAGGCAAAAAACTTAAATTTTCTCCACTTTTAAACATAATTTATCTCTTTTTAAGAAAAACAAACAACCCCCAAGAGTAGCTTTTTTAAAACTTTTGATTTTTAAAAGTTTTATTAAATTTATTACTTTTTTAGACCTCAAATTATAATAGTTTTTTTTAAGTAACTTAATCGATTCATTTATTACGCTAATTTTTATTTCGTCATCTAAAATTTTAAACTTATTAAAATCAATTAATATCAAGTTATTTTTTTTATTTATAATATCTTTGATTATATTTCTATTATATTTTTCTAAAATAGAACTACTAGAGGCTAAGTTATTTATTGATCGAATAATTTGGCTATAATTAATCCCACTTTTAATTAAAGGTTTTTTTAAACTTCTAATTTTTGTTCTCAGATATTTATTACTTTGATTTGAAGGATCTTTAATATACTTTCCAAAAATAACTTTAGAAATCTTAATAAGATCCTTTTTGTTTGTCTCTAAAAGAGGCCTAAATAAAAAAATTTTTTTACTAAGTTTAGTTAAAGGTCTCATTGCGGATAAACCCTTAAGACCGCTTCCTCTAGATAACCTTATAAAAAATGTCTCAACTTGATCCTCCAAATTATGCGCGGTTAAGATTGTGCTGATCTTTTTTTTATTTGAAAAATTTTCAAGTATTTCGTATCTTTTTTTTCTAGCTGTACTTTGAATATTTTTTTTTATTTTTTTTTTATTGAGTAATATATTTAAATGTAAATTGTGTTTCGTCAGAAGCTTTTTCACCTGCTTAGCTTCATTAGCTGAATTTTTTCTTAGATTATGGTCAACTAAAATATAAAAAAAATTAAGTTTTTTTTCATACCTGAGAGCTTTACTTAAGGCAACAAGAGCTAGGCTATCTGGCCCTCCAGATACTGCTACTAAAAATGATTTTTTTTTTAATTTTAAAAGCTTATTTTTAAAATCTAAATAAACTTTTGAGGAGCCCTTAAGATCCTGAAAACCACTTTTAAGTATTGCACTTGAATTTTTTTTGCTCATATAGAGCTTTTTGTAACACAGACTTGCTTGCTTTAGGGTATTCTTTTTTTAACCCAATTATCATTTTACAACCCTGGTCTTTTTCACCAAGTTGTACCATCGTGATACCTAACTTCAAAAGATTATCTGGGGCTTTTTTGCTTTTAGGATAATTTTGATAACCATCCAAATACGCTGTCGCCGCGTCTGAAAACAATTGTCTAATTCTAAATGTTTCTCCGTACCAATACTGAGCACTTCCAGCTAAATCATGATCTTTATTATTATCAATAAACTCTTTCAAAGCAACTTCGGCAGTCTCGTAATCTCCGATCTTCATAAAGCTAACTGCAAATTCATACTGTTCATTAGCTGGTTTGTCTGGCAATATTGAATCTTTTTTTTCGGGCTCCTCGGTAATTACTGTTTGAGCACTCTCAACAGAATTTAAAGTTTGTTGAGTAGGTAATTTTGTTGTTTCGTATCCAGGGTTAGCACCAAAATCTTGGGGTTTGCTTGTGCCTGGTAAATTTACTTTTTTTTTATTTAAATTTAAATTTTCTCCAGATTCAAGATCTGAAAACCTTAGTTGTGTATCTGACTGGATTTTTGTTACTCTAGTAGATAATTTATCTAACTTAAAATTTACTTCTTCAAACTTGTTAGTTAATTTACGAAATTGATCCTCGATTTCATTTAGTTTTAACAAATGTTTTGTTAAGATATCCTCATTAAGCCCATCTGATTTAATATTATTAAGATTAACACCTGAGGAAATATCTGATTTTTGATAAACAGCTTTTTCAAGTGTTTTTAAATCTTTAGTTATAACTTGAATTTGATCTGATATAGCTTTTAAATATATTTCTTCTTCTTCGGCAATTAAATATGTAGCCACAAATAAATATAAGAATAAAAATGTCGAAATTTTTTTTAACGCAAACATGTCTTTCTTGCTTTTAATTTGATATAATGGCAAAAAAAAGACCCTTTAATTTAGTCAATTAAAGGGTCTTTAAATTATTAATAAATTTTATTAATTTACTTTAACTGTTACAGATCTTCTATTTTGAGACCAAGAAATAGGAGATGAAGCTGGATTCACCGGTTTTTCTTTCCCGTAACTGATTACAGAAATTCTTTTGCCTGAAATCCCATAAGTCATTAAGTAATCTCTAGCAGCATTCGCTCGTCTTTCACCCAACGCTAAGTTATATTCTCTTGTTCCTCTCTCATCTGCATGACCTTCTATCGTAACATTAAGATTTTTATTCTTTCTTAAGAAAGTAGCTTGCTTTCTTAAAGTTGCTCTAGAAGCAGTCGTTAAAGAAGATTGATTTGTAGCAAAGAAAACTCTATCAGGAACACCAGATGCTAAATACTCAACTGTCTCCGTTCCAGTATATACGTCACCTTCTACAACACCAGATTTCTTAGCAGTAGAACACGCACTAAGAATTAACGTTGTAAAGATAACTAATAATATATTTTTTAAATTCGTGTTTAATGTCATTTTTTCCCCTAGGTTCATTGTGGTTATTTCAAATTATTTCAAATTTATCAAGTATATTTTACATAAAATGCAACCTTACTTAGATAATAATGAAGACCAAGATGGGTCAGAAGCGTCGGTTTTAGTGCCTAACCTTCTCTCGTTATAACCTGTTATATCGATAGACCATAATTTTGCAGAAAATCCCTCCCCTTTTTTTCCTGCTTTGGTCTCTCTATAAAAAACTAACACTCTACCATTAGGAGACCAAGAGGGTGCCTCCTGATAGTAATTTTCTGTCAATAGTCTTTCACCTGATCCATCGGTTCTCATTACTCCAATAAAAAACCTTCCTTTGTGCATTTTGGTGAAGGCAATTAAATCACCTCTAGGAGACCAAACAGGTGTACCATAAATTCCTTTTCCAAATGTAATTCTTTTTACATTGCTTCCATCGCTTCTCATTACATATATTTGTTGTAATCCGCTTCTATCAGAGTTGAATGCAATAAATTTACCATCCGGTGAAAAAGATGGCGAAGTATCAATCGAGGAATGTTCAGTAATCCTTTCAACGACACGAGATCCTAGGTCCATTGTAAAGATATCTGAGTTACCATCTTTTGCAAAACTCATTATAATTTTTTTACCGTCTGGAGAAAATCTGGGTGCGAATGTCATACCAGGAAAATTACCAACAACTTCTTGGGTGCCAGTTTCTATGTCCAATAAATACACTCTTGGCATGTTTCTAAAGTAAGACATATAAGTTACCATCTGATTTGTTGGATTAAATCTTGGAGTTAAAACAAGTTCATTGCCTAAAGTGAGATACTTTGTGTTAAATCCGTCCTGATCCATGATTGCTAGTTTTTTTACTCTTTGATTTTTAGGTCCGCTTTCTGCAACATAAATAATCCTCGTGTCAAAATAACCCTCTTCACCGGTTAGTCTTTCATAAATTTTATCAGAAATAATATGAGCCACCCTTCTCCAATTTGAAGGTGTAGTTG
>CACFKZ010000012.1 GCA_902566945.1 uncultured Pelagibacteraceae bacterium
CAAAATAAATCCGACTCAAAAATCTATTACTCTGGTAAAGCTTATAGAAAAACAGGTGGTAAAGGAGAAAACTTTATTAATGATCAATTAGGTATCGAAATTATAGGTTCAAAAAACCTGATTAAAGATGATTTTAAAGTTATCAGTACAATTTTAAGTTCAGCAAAAAAAATTAAAATGAAAAAAATTAAAATTAAAGTAGGCGATATAAGTTTATTTAAAAGCCTGATAAATTCTCTTGAGATGCCAGAAAGATGGAAGCTAAGATTGATAAGACACTTTTGGAGACCAAATTATTTTGAGGAACTTTTAAAGAGATTAGAAAAAAATACAGATATCGATGCAGTAACCTTTGATACAGATAAAAAAAGATTTTATGAAATGAAAAAATTTGAGCAAGATAGAGAGATTGCTGGAAGGTCGATATCAGAAATTTTAAAAAGATTTGATAAAAAAATTAAAGACCCAAGATCGTTTGTAGATGGAAAGCTAATTGTAAAAATTATCAAAACTTTTTTAAAAATTAATTGTAAACTTTCAAAGCTAGATGATGAACTATTATATTTTGCAAAAAAGAACAAACTTAAAGAAAATATATTCAAAAATTTTAAATCTATTCAAAACTTAAAAAAACTTAATCAAGATATAAATTTTGTTGCAAATTTTGGTAGAGAAATTGAGTATTATACTGGAATTGTGTTTCAAATATTCTCAGGAAAGAAAGAAATTGCCAGGGGAGGCCGCTACGATGATTTGCTCAAAAGCCTTGGTGCAAAAAAAAATATACCAGCTGTTGGAGCTGCAATTAACCTAAAAAATATATGAAAAATATAATTACAATAGGTTTGCCAAGTAAAGGGCGACTAAAAGAAAAATCAATATCATTTTTTAATGATAATGGGTTGAAAATTATACAGAGTGAAAAGGAAAGAAATTATTTTGGCACTATTGAAAATAAACCCAACGTTAAAATAATATTTCTACACGCTAAAGAAATTATTCAAAGACTAGGAGACGGAACTTTAGATATTGGTGTGTCTGGTCTAGATCTTTTAAAAGAGTCAGAAAAAAATTTACAAAGTAAAATTAATATCCAAAAAAAACTTGATTATGGAAACGCGAACCTAGTTATTGCTGTGCCAGATGATTGGATAGATGTGCAGACCATTGCCGATCTTGAAGAGGTATCATTTGACATTAGATCTAAAAGAAACTTCAGATTGAGAGTAGCTACGAAATATCCAAATTTAACTAATGATTTTTTAATATCCAAAGGAGTTACTCAATACAAATTGATACACAGTCTCGGTGCTACAGAAACATATCCTTTTATAGGCTCTTCAGAAATAATTACTGACATTACATCTACAGGGAAAACTTTGGCTGATAATAATTTAAGAGTTCTTAAAGATGGTTTGATACTTAGCTCTAGAGCATGTTTATTTATTGCAAAAAAAAAGGCTGGAAAATTGAAGCCTTTTTTGAAATCTTTGGCTTTTTAATAAATGATAAAAATTTTTTTTAAGAAATTGTTAAGATTTCAACACACATATTTTCCTTTACCATTATGTATATACAAGCACTTTTTTAAAATAAGAATATTACATAAATTATTTTATAAATATTATTTGCTTTGCTTTGATACAGATCTTAATTACAACAAACCAAATACTTCAGAGTTTAACCAATCTTACAGGCTTAGTAAAAGATCACTTTATTGGCATTATGCTCATTTACACCATAACCGCTTCTCTGAAATCGTCGATATGGTATTAATTCAGTTTTATCATCTTTTTGAAAATAAAAAAGTCTGTGATTATATGTCTGGTATGGGGCCATTTTTAAAAGACAAAAAGTATGATTTGATGTTTATTGAAGGAAATAAATATTGTTGTGATATTTTAAAAAAAAGTTATCCAAAAAGTAGAGTTATTAATGGTAAATGGGACGTTATAGAAAAATATCAAAATGAAATAGATACTTTATTTGTTTCATCTGGATGCTTAATATACTTAAATAATAAAGATATTGATAAATTTTTCAAAATAACAAATAAAATAAAAAATTTCGTTTTCATTCACGAAGGAACAGATTTAGAGGATTTTTCAACACAATACTCTGGTCATAACTATTGGAACTTTGAAAAAAGACTTAAATTTTATAATCTAAATTACCATAATTCAGAAATCAGTTTTGAAAAAGTAAATGATGAGGGGATATTTAGTTATTTTGTTTATAGTGAAAAAAAAGTGTAATTTGCAAATAACCAAGTATTCATTCTCAATACTAGCATGAACTAGATAATTCGTCTATTGTGACCAAATTAATATGAAATTTAAAGATTTTATTATAAATAATAAATTTAAAGATTTTCTAATTTTTGAGAAAAAATTAAAAGAGAATTTAAAAAAGGGTACTTTTTCAAAAAAAAATGTAGGTGACATATTTGAAGAATTTAATTTTTTTTATTTCAAAATTAATTATGAAAAACTAAATATTAAAAATTGTTGGAGACAAAAAGAAATTCCCCTAAACATAAAAGAAAAACTAAAGTTAAGAAATGATGAGGGTGCAGATGGTGTTATTGAGACTTATGATAATAAATTACTTATATATCAAACAAAATTTAAATCTGAAAGGAACCCACCTTCAAATAATGAATTAAAAAAAACTATTGCAGAATCACAATTTTCTGATGGTGCAATAATTTTCACCAATGCTTACTATGTAAATAGCTATTTAAAAAAATTCAATCCTATCTTAATTTTATTTAATGACCTTGAGAATCTAGATAGAGATTTTTTTGAGAAAATAGAAAAACTTTTAGAAAAACAACCTTTTTCAAGACAGAAAGAAATATTTAAACCTAAAAATTTTCAGACTAAAGCAATAGAAAATATCACAAATAAATTCAAATTTTCAAACAAGGGAAAATATATTTCAGCATGTGGAACTGGTAAAACAATTACAAGTTTGTGGATAAAAGAAAAACTCGAAACAAAAAAAACCCTATTCGTTGTGCCTTCAATATGGTTGATCAAACAAACAGTAGAAAAATGGTTATCTCAAAGAAAAAAATATTTTAATTTTTATTGTGTAGTTTCGGATATAGGCGAAAGATCAGAGAAAAAAAATTTAGATGAAATTGATATTGATCCAAATGAACTTGGATTACCCTACTCAACAAATATAAAAGATATTATAAACTTCATAAAAAATAATAAAAAAAACGATATTGTTATATTTTCCACTTATCAATCATTGAATATAGTCCATAAAGCAGCATCTAGAGAGTCATTGGAATTTGATATTGTTTTTTATGATGAGGCACATAGGACAGCTGGTCTTGAAAAAAAAATTTTTTCTTTATGTTTTGATAAGAACAAAATTAGATCAAAGAAGAAATTATTTATGACAGCAACCCCTAAGGTTGTGAAACCTAAGATAAAAAAAATAGCAACTGATAAAAATATTTCTTATTATTCAATGGATGATAAGAAATTCTATGGCGAAATATTTGAAGAGTTTTCATTTCGAGACGCAATAAAAGAGAGGGCAATAGTAGATTATGAGATAATTATTCAAGTAATGCCGTCAAATAATGAAGAATTTAAAAAATTTGATGGATATACCTTTTTGAATAATACAAAAATACCAAATGATCGTATAGCATTATCGCTTGGTGTTGAAAAATTATATAAAGATTTTGAAATAAACAAATGTATAAATTTTTCAAACTCTATTAAACGTTCACAACAATTCATAAGTGATTTAGAGGAAGATTATATACAAAAAAATTTAATTAATTTTAAATATCATATTGGTTCTAACCAAAGCGCAGAGGTACGGAAAAAAATCTTAAGTGAATTTAAATTTTGTGATAAAGGAGTTTTATCTAATGCTAGGTGTTTAACCGAGGGAGTTGATGTACCATCTGTTGATGGAGTTATCTTTTCAGATAAAAAGGGTTCTATAATTGACATTGTTCAAGCAGTAGGAAGATGCTTAAGATTAGATGCTTCAAATCCTAATAAAATAGCAAAAATATTCGTGCCAATTATTTTAGGAAATAATAATGATAAAATTAATTTTAGTAAATATTCTCATTTATTTGAAATAATTGAAGCATTAAAAGCACATGATAAAAGTTTAGTAGATGAGATTAACAAAATTCATCTTCATGAGGCAACAGGTGGAGGTGAAAACTCAAAAAAAATTAAAATTTTACCACATAAAAATCTAGATATATCTAGAATAAAGAAATTATTATCTCTAGAAATATCAAAATTAAATAGAGGTGAAATTCAAATTTTAAGAAAAAAATTAGTAAAAGATAAACTTGTTTCTCTTAAAGTAAATTTTCAAATTTGTAGATATACTATAAATGGTTGGTATAATTTAATTTCACGAGGAATAAGTATTATAGATAAAAATGAACTCTCAGAAAAAGAATTTTATAATAAATATGAATCTAAGTTTGAAAAGAAAGATCATAATGTTGTATCACACATGAAAAGAGCGGGAATTTTGGGTGATAAATTAATATTAAATAAACATGGTTTATCACTATTACAAAATAATAATATTATGAAATTTAAGGAAATTTTAAAAAATAATTTTAATTCTAAAGATAATATAAATTTTTTTCCATATAAAATGTCATTAGAAGTTTTAAATCAATTTGACTCAATAAATAATATAGAATTTATCTATGGAATTTACATATCTAAAGATACATCCCAAAGTGAAATTAGTAAGTGTATTAAGAGAGTAAACAAAATAAAAGAAATGAAAATTGATTTAGATTTTTATTCTCAAAACTTAAGTAGTTTAGAAAAATTAGTAGAGGAACTAAATATTAAATTTTCTACACAGTTAGATAATAAATGTTTTGAATTAAAAGATTTATTAAAATTAGGAAGATTAAATGCAGAGTTTAATTACTATGCTAACCACATCTCAACATTATGGGCAGATAAATACAAATATAGTGATAAAAAATTGTTTAAATTATAACAATCTTTTATTTGCTAATTTCACAAAACTTTTTTCTTTTTCAAAACCAATATAATTTCTGTTCATTTGTTTTGATACTTTGGCAACTGTACCTGAACCCATAAATGGATCTAAAATTAATTTTGCTTTAGGAAATACTTTTAAAAAATCTTCTACCATCTTTTCAGGAAATGCCCTTGTGTGCTGACCTTTGGTACCAACAGGTTTCCATTCCTTATAATCAAATACGTCTTGTTTATTAATTTTATTAATTAATTTAGTTTTTGGATCTTTTGTCAACCAATAAACTCTTTCAGTGAAAGGGTAAAATCTTATTTTATCAAAGTTTTGACTTCTGTTGATCCAGACTATTTCTTGTTTTACTATAAATTTTGTTTTCAATATCCATTCATATGGAGAAATTTGAATACCTTTGGAAATTCTATTTTTGTGTTGATACATCATTGACCCATTATTTTTTAAAACTCTAAAACACTCATCAAGAACTTTTGCCTGCCATTTTTGGTAGTCATATTCTGGCATTTTATCATCGTAAGATTTATGCTTTTTAAAACCAGTGTGGTGAGTATTTCCTAAATTAAATGGTGGAGAGGTAATTATCAAATCAATTGATTTTTCTTTTAATTTTTTTAGTCCTTTTAAACAATCAATATTGTAAATTTTATCTAATCTAATCATTTACTTAATACCACTAAACTTTCTCTTAACATATTTGAATTATCAATTTTTTTATATTGCTGAGAACTTGTTCCAAGTTTTCTTGCTTGTATTATATAATTATTTTTAAAACCATTTTTTCTTCCTAAATTTTTTAAAATTTCATCTGTGGGTATTGCAACATTGCCATATGAGGAGTTACCTACCACAATAACACATTTTCCATTTTTTCGAATTAAAGTATTTAATTTAGACAATAAAATATCCATTTCATAAAAATAGTTAATTAACATATTAATAATTTTTTTGGACCAAAGTTTTTTGATTTTAATTTTATCGATATAAGGAATAATTTCTTTTAATATTTTAACATCAGCAAAAGTTTTGTTTAAATGTGAAGATAAAGTTTTATTTCTTAAATTTCTCAGATCTTTATATTCCTTAACAAAATCTCCAAACCACAACTCCGTTTTATATACCTCAGTATAATCAAAACAATTTGCATATGGAGGAGAAAACACACATAATGAAATTTTATTTCTATATTTTTTTTCAAAACTTCTTTGATTTAAAATTTGTAAATTATTTCCCTGAAAAATAAGTGGTTTTTTATCAATTTTTACTTTCTTTGTATCTTCAATAAATTTTTCTAAATTATTGACAAAGACATTTTTAAATTTTAGAGGAACTTTATTTTTTGGATATTTTAAACCATTACCATCTTTTTTTGCAAATGATGCTTTATCTAAAGAACATAAATATGCACAAAAAAATAATTCTTTACAATTTTTATCTTTGATTTGTTTAATCCAATTTTTTATTCTTAATATCTCATTTAATTGGTTTTTAAAAAGTTTTTTAGAGATACTTAGTTTTGGCACCTCAGATAAAGATTGTTTTTTGATATCCAGTTTTTTAAAATTATTAAGTAATAAATAAAATTTATTTGAGTAATTTACACATTTGATTTTTGATAAAAAATATAAAAATGGATTAACCTCTATCCCTATTGATTGATATCCAAGTATTGAAGATGCTAAAACTGAAGTTCCACTTCCAGAAAATGGGTCCATTATGTAACCATCTTGTTTCTTGATTTTTAAATCTAACAAAACATTTTTAACTAGATCTGTTGAATATCCTTCTTTAATATCAAACCAAGAGTGTCTGGGGTAGTTTTGATTGGTATCAAAATTAACTAATCTTTTATATTTATTTGATTTCATTTTATTTGTTTATAAAAAACTTTAAGAAAAAGAATAAATTAAAATTAATTTAATTATTAAAAACCTCTCCTAGATTGTATTACTATGAACATCGCGAATTTTGAAGTCTTAAAATTGCCTTTATTAAGAGTTAAATTTTTAATTGTTAAAGTTCATTTCTGTAACTTTAAATAACTCTTAAATATGCAACAATTAGAAATGTTTGATTTCAGAAGAGATATTCTTTTTGAAAAACACAATCAAATCGCTCATTTTTATGATGTTCTTAGTGAAACCGAAGAGTCTATAAGTTATGCAGAACATATAGATCCCAAAAAAAAATTCTCTATATGTGGTATGGATTATGAAGAGTACATTGATGTTAGAAAAAAATACTTAAATGGTTTAACTTACGATCAAATTCTCAACTTCTTGGGGAAATTTAAGAAAGAAGAAAGATTGGAAAAGTATAAAATGTTACTTAAATTTAAAAACATACCTTTTGATGCTGATTTATTTACTTGGAATAGTGATTAATTAAGAGGAAAAAAGAGACTTATGAATTATAAAAAGATAAAAAAATTAGAAAAAAAATTGAAAAAGCAAATAAAGCGCCATAATCAACTTATTAATGAACACAAGAAAAATTTTAATAAGATAACAGAGAAACTGCAAAAAATTCGTCGGAAATATGAAAAACAACTCAAAAGATGACTTCAAACGCAACGAAAGCATTCAGACCCATGTGCAAAATCGCAAGGCAAATTTCACTGCAAAGTCGCCCCAAATAGAAAGATGACTTCATTGAACATTCATTGAAAAGTTCATTGAGGATTTTTAAGACAGGTAAAAAAAAAGGGCAGTAAAAACTGCCCTTTTTAAATATTTGATTGGGTTGGGATTTTTACATTCCCATGCCACCCATGCCACCCATTCCACCCATTCCGCCACCCATTGGAGGCATAGCGGGACCAGCATCTTTTTCTTCAGGTTTGTCTGCGATCATTGCTTCTGTTGTAATTAATAGTCCAGCTATTGAAGCAGCATCTTGTAATGCTGATCTTACAACTTTAGTTGGATCAATAATTCCTTTTGCAAACATATCTACATAATCTTCATTCTGAGCGTCGTAGCCTTGAGAAGCTTTTTTACCTTCTAAAAGTTTACCTACAACTACTGAACCATCGACACCCGCGTTAGCAGTAATTTGTCTGATTGGAGCTTGAAGAGCTTTTTTAACTATCTCGACACCAGCTTTTTGGTCATCACCTTTTACTTTAACACCATCTAAATCTTGTGCAGCGTAAAGTAATGCACAACCACCACCTATTACTACTCCTTCCTCGACGGCGGCTCTAGTTGCATTGAGAGCGTCTTCAACTCTGTCTTTTCTTTCTTTCACTTCAACTTCTGTAGCACCGCCGACTTTAATTACGGCAACTCCACCAGCAAGTTTAGCTAATCTCTCTTGAAGCTTCTCTTTATCATAATCAGATGTTGTTTCATTGATCTCTGATCTAATTTGATTACATCTCGCTTCAATATCAGATTTTTTACCTTCACCTGCTACGATTGTGCTATTCTCTTTATCAATTTTTACTTTTTTACAAGAACCAAGATCACCAATTTTAACGTTCTCTAATTTAATTCCAAGATCCTCTGAGATGACCTGTCCTCCAGTAAGAATAGCAATATCTTCTAACATTGCTTTTCTTCTATCACCAAAGCCAGGCGCTTTTACAGCAACTACTTTTAGACCACCTCTTAACTTGTTTACTACTAAAGTTGCTAAAGCTTCGCCTTCAACATCTTCAGAGATAATCATTAATGGTCTATTAGCTTGTACCACTGACTCTAATAACGGTACCATTGGTTGTAAGTTTGTTAATTTTTTCTCAACTAAAAGAACCAAAGGGTTTTCAAGCTCAGTTGTCATCTTCTCAGTATTAGTCACGAAATAAGGAGAAAGATATCCTCTGTCAAATTGCATACCCTCAACTACATCTAATTCAGTTTCAACCCCTTTTGCTTCTTCAACTGTAATTACACCTTCATTACCAACTTTTTGCATAGCTTTAGAAATCATATCACCAATAGACTTTTCACCATTTGCTGAAATTGTTCCAACTTGAGCAACTTCTTCATTGGCTTTAACTTTTTTCGAAGATGTTTTTAATTTATCAATTACTTGTTCAACTGCTTTGTCGATTCCTCTTTTGATATCCATAGGGTTCATTCCGGCTGTTACGTATTTAAGCCCTTCATTTACTATTGCTTGAGTAAGAATAGTTGCAGTAGTAGTTCCATCGCCTGCGTTATCATTTGTTTTACTTGCAACTTCTTTTACCATTTGAGCACCCATGTTTTCAAATTTATCTTCAAGTTCAATTTCCTTTGCAACAGAAACACCATCTTTGGTAGTCCTTGGGGCGCCATACGATTTATCCATCACTACATTACGTCCCTTGGGACCCAATGTTACCTTTACGGCATTAGCTAGAGTATTAACACCAGTGAGCATTTTTGATCTAGCTTCTGTATCAAATTTAATTAGTTTTGCCATTTTCTTCTCCTAAAGTTTATTTTTTACTCTTTGATATTCCCATTATGTCTGACTCTTTCATAATGCTATACTCTTTACCTTCAATTTTGACTTCAGTTCCAGACCATTTTCCAAATAGAACTATATCTCCAACTTTAACGTCCATTGCAGAAACTTTTCCACTTTCATTTTTAGCTCCCGGACCCACAGCAACAACTTCACCTTCCTGTGGTTTTTCCTTAGCAGTATCTGGTATGATAATCCCGCCAGCAGTTTTTTCCTCACTGTCTAGCACTCTAATAAGTACACGATCGTGCAGAGGTCTAAATTTCATTTGTATTTTCTCCTATAAATTTTTATGTACTGTTGATATGGTATGTTTTAACTATATTTCAAGAGGCAAAATCATTAAAAAAACCAATATATACAATATTTATTAGCATTAAAAGGAGAGAAATAGTACATTGAAAGAACTAAACCATTTGGCAGCTATATTCGAAAAATACGATACTTTTATAATAGACTTATGGGGAGTAATGCATAATGGAATTGCTCTTTATCCAAACGCTATAGAGGCGGTAGACCAATTGCAAAAACATGCAAAAAAAATAGTGTTTCTATCTAATGCTCCTAGGCCTAGTTCGAACGTAATTAATTTTCTGTTAAAAATGAAAATGGACAAAAAATACCTTGAAAATGTAATGACCTCAGGTGAGGCAGCAATGCAAGCCATAAACCAAAAAAAATTTGGAAAGTCATTTTATCATCTAGGACCAACAAGAGATACTTCAATATTTGAAAAAGTAAAAGATAATAAAACTGATCTTCAAAGTTGCGATTTTATATTATGCACAGGATTATTTGATGAATATGAAAATGACTTAAATTATTACAAAAAAATTTTATTGAAGCATGTTTCAAAAAAATTGATTTGCACCAATCCAGATTTAATAGTTCATAGAGGTAGTATTGAAGAACTATGTGCAGGCTCGGTAGCAAAAGTTTTTGAAGATCTCGGAGGCAAAGTAATTTATTTTGGAAAACCACATAAGGAAATCTACAATATGTGTTTTGAGTCAAACAAAAAAGTTTTGGCTATAGGTGATAATTTAAGAACTGATATAAAAGGAGCCAATAATTTAAATATAGACTCTATTTTTATAACTGAGGGCGTCCACCGTAAAGAGTTCAATAATTTCTATGAGCTGAATAAACTTTTAGGAAAATACAATGTAACAGCAAATTTTTTTCAAAAAGAATTAAAATGGTAAAATGAAAATTTATAAGAACCCAAGTATTGATCAAAAACATTGTAATGGTGTGATAGCAATAGGTAATTTTGATGGATTACATTTGGGTCATCAAAAAGTAATAGGTGAGGCAAAACGAAAAGCTGAAAAAAATAAAATACCTTTTGGAGTTATGACTTTTGAGCCAGTGCCTGTGATGTTTTTTAATAAAAAAATTAAAAACCACAGAATAAATTCTTTACAACAGAAAAAACAGCAGCTTAAAAAATTTAAGTTAGATTTTTTAATAATAATAAGATTTAATAAAAAGTTTTCATCTCAAACAGCAGAAGAGTTTATTAAAAAAATTATTTTTAAAAAAACAAAATGCAAATTCTTATATGTAAGTAAAAACTTTAAATTTGGTTTTAAACGACAAGGAAATATTAAGACTTTAAAAAAATTTGAAAAAAAGTATAATTTTAAAAATATTGTAACTAAACCTTTTAAAAAAAATAATAAAGTAATTTCATCAACATTTATTAGAAAAAAAATAAGATTGGGAAAAATAGTTGAGATAAATAAATTATTAAATCGTAATTGGACTGTTATTGGGAAAGTAATTAAAGGACAGAGAAGAGGGCATAAAATTGGTTTTCCAACATGCAATTTGAAATTAAATGATTACATTGTCCCTAAACTCGGAGTTTATGCTGTGAAAGTTAAAATTAATAATTTTATTAAAAATGGCATAGCTAATGTTGGCTATAGACCAACTTTTAATGGGCAAAATTTATTATTAGAAACAAATATCTTTGGAATTAACAAAAATTTATATAATAAAGAGATTAATATAAGTTTTAAAAAATTTATAAGACCAGAAAAAAAATTTAGAAATTTGAAATATTTAAAAAAACAAATACAACTTGATATAAAACAGGCAAAAAAATAATGTCCAAAGATACCTTGCAACTTCCCAAAACAGCTTTTTCAATGAAAGCTAGTTTGCCACTTAAAGAGCCTGAAATTTTAAAGAAATGGGAAAAAAATAAAATTTTTGAAAAGCTCAGAAAAAAGTCTAGCGGAAAAGAAAAGTTTGTACTTCATGATGGCCCACCTTATGCGAATGGCCATATACATATGGGTACAGCTTTAAATAAAATTTTAAAAGATATGATAACTCGTTTTCATCAGATGAGCGGCAGAGACTCTGTTTATGTACCAGGTTGGGACTGTCACGGACTCCCCATAGAATGGAAAATTGAAGAACAATACAAAAAAAAGAAAAAGAACAAAGACGAAGTGCCTATTAAAGATTTCAGACAAGAATGCAGAGAGTTTGCAAAAAGCTGGATCGATATTCACATTAAAGAGTTTAAGAGACTAGGAGTAGTAGGGGATTTTGAAAATTATTACTCTACAATGAGTTATGAAGCAGAAGCTCAGATTGTGAGAGAATTAGGTAAATTTCTTTTAGATGGAAGTTTATATCAAGGATTTAAGCCAGTTCTATGGTCTACAGTAGAAAAGACTGCTTTAGCTGATGCTGAAGTAGAATATTTAGATCATACTTCTAATACAACTTATGTTGCATTTAAGGTTAAGAAAACTAATAAAGACTTTCTTAAAGATTCAAGCATTATAATTTGGACTACCACACCTTGGACTATACCTGCAAATAAAGCATTAGCTTTTAATAGTAACATCGAATACTCAGTTTTGGAAATTGAAAATCTTGAATATTTTAAAGACAAGAGAATTGTAGTTGCAAAAAATTTAATTGAGTCGATTACTAAAGAATGTGAAATAAAAAGCTTTAAAGAATTGTGTACTTTTAAAGGATCAGAATTTAAAGGAACCTCGTGTAGTCACCCATTTGTCAAAATGGATTTTGATTATGATGTTCCAATGTTGGATGCACAATTTGTCAACTTAGAGCAGGGAACAGGAATAGTTCATTGTGCTCCTAGCCACGGTCCTGATGACTTTAATTTGTGTTTAAAAAATAATATTCCATCACTTTATACAGTTGATAATGCGGGTGTTTATACTAAAGAGGTCCCATATTTTACAAATACACATGTATTTAAGGCAGACCCAATAGTTATAGAAAAACTTAAAGAGCAAAACAAATTACTTAAAAACGACAAACTTAATCATAGTTATCCTCATTCTTGGAGATCTAAGGCTCCATTAATTTACAGAGCAACGCCTCAATGGTTTATTTCTATGCAAAAAAACAAATTAAGAGATAAAGCCGTTAAAGCTATAAGTGAGACTGTTTTTTACCCAAATAAAGGCAAGGAAAGGCTTTTGTCAATGATTGAGGGAAGACCAGATTGGTGCGTTTCAAGACAAAGAGTATGGGGTGTACCATTGCCTATATTCATAAATAAAAAAACAAAAGAACCGTTAAGAGATCAAAAAATTATAGATAGAATTGCCTCTATTTACGAAAAGCAAGGGTCCGATTGTTGGTTCTCAGACGATGCCAAAACTTTTTTAGGTAATGATTATGATGCAAAAGATTATGAAAAACTAAATGATATTGTTGAAGTTTGGTTTGATAGCGGTTCAACACACAGTTTTGTTTTAGAGAAAAGAAAAGATTTAAAATGGCCCGCAGACATGTATTTAGAGGGGTCTGATCAGCATAGGGGATGGTTTCACTCTTCCTTGTTAGAGTCATGTGGAACTAGAGGAAAAGCACCATTTAAAAGTATTCTTTCACATGGTTTCGTTGTGGATGGCAAAGGCATGAAAATGTCTAAATCGATGGGTAACGTTATCTCTCCCGAAGATATATTGAAGAATTATGGTGCAGACATACTTAGAGTTTGGGCTTCAGCGTCTGATTATGCTGAAGATTTAAGAATAGATAAAAATATTTTAATCCAACATGCCGAATCTTATAGAAAAATCAGAAATACCTTTAGATTTATGCTGGGTAACTTAAAAGATAATTTTGAAAAACAAAACTTTGAAAAAATTAAGCTTAAGGAATTTGATGAATTAGAGCAATTTATTTTACATAAGTTATTTTCAATAAATAAATCTTTCAATGAAAATTTGAAAAATTATAATTTTCATAAGCTATATAAAGAACTTTTAAATTTTTGTACACTTGACCTTTCTTCTTTTTATTTTGATATCAGAAAAGATGTTCTTTACTGCGATAGCTTAAACTCAAAAAAAAGAAAAAATTGTGTAATTGTTTTAAATATAATTTTAGAAAGTTTATTAAAATGGTTTGCTCCAATTTTAGTTTTTACTACTGAGGAAATCTTTAGCTTATTAAATAAAAATGATGATGAAAGTATACATGAAAATTATTTTGTGAAAATTCCAGCAAGTTGGGAAAATGATAAGCTAAATGAAAAATGGTTAAAATTATTTAAAATCAAACAAGACGCAAATATTGCGATAGAGGAAAAGAGAGCCAACAAAGAAATTGGATCGAGCTTAGAGGCTGAAATTAAACTTGTATTAAAAAAAGATCAATTCGAACTTCTGAATAAATTAGATTTACCAGATTACTTTATTGTTTCAAAAGCTGAAAAGGAATTATCAAACAATGATGAAATCAAGATTGAAGTTAAAAAAGCCCAAGGAACAAAATGTGAAAGATGTTGGAAAATTTTAGAAAAAAAATGCCAAAGAGAAAGTTGTCCAATAATTTAGAAAGTCAATATTTTGATCAATTTTAAAGAAATAAAAAAAAAAATTTTTAAAAAAAATAATCTCTATTGTTTAGGTGTTATTTTAATAATATTCTTTTTAGACAGATATACTAAATTATTCATATTAAACAATTTCACTGAAAATACATATTATCTAAATGATTACATAAATTTAGATTTAGTTTGGAATACAGGTATAGGTTTTGGGTTATTTAGTTCAAACTCAGATATAATTTATAATTTAACATCACTTCTAATCATATTAGTTATCATATGTCTGATTTATTTTTTAATCGGTTCTGAAAAATACGAGAAGATAATTTACTCGATTATAGTAGGAGGCGCATTGGGGAACTTTTACGATAGAATGTTTTTTAAAGGAGTGCCAGATTTTATAGATTTACACTACAAAAATTTTCATTGGTTTACATTCAATTTAGCTGATATATTTATAACTTTAGGAATAATAGCATTTTTATTTAAAGAAATTTTTAAGGCAAATCAATAAATGAGATATTTTTTAATTTTTATATTTTTGATTTTAATATCGTGTTCATCTCTTAAAGAGGCTGGAAAAGTTTTACGAAACGAAAAAACAAATACTACGGATGAATTTCTAGTGAAAAAAAGAGAACCTCTAGTTCTTCCACCTGATTTTAAAGATATTCCTGAACCAGGGTCGATTAAAAAAGAAAATAATTCTGAACAACAAAAATTGAAAAAAATTCTTAAAGCACCTAATAATGAAAATTCCAACAGCAGCTCTTCTAATGTAGAAAAGTCAATTATAGATAAAATTAGAAAGTGAAAAAAAATCTAGTAGAAAAAAAAAATTATATTCAAAAAAAATATTTGAATTCAATTTCTTTAAAAAAGTTATCAAATAAATTTGAAAAAGAATTGAAAAAAATTAATTCAAATATTAAAAACCCATTAGATTTTTTTCATCTTCTTAATGCTGACTATAATTTTAATTTTGATATTAAAGATTTAAAGAAATTTAAAAAGTTTAATACTATAGCTATCATTGGAATGGGAGGATCAGTTTTAGGTGCAAAGGCAATTTATTACTTTCTGAGAAAAAAGATAAAAAAAAAAGTTTACTTTTTTGATGATGTTTATTCTCAAAATATACATTCATTTAAAAAGAGAGAAAATACTCAAAAAGTTTTATTCTTGGTTATTTCAAAATCTGGAAATACTATTGAAACTATTTCAAATTTATTATCATTAAAAATAATTAAAAAGGGATCCCAAAATATAATTCTTATTTCAGAAAAAAATGACAATTTCTTAAATTTGCTATCAAAAGAATTAGATATATTTTACATTGAACATAAAAAGTTCATCGGCGGAAGATTTTCAGTTTTATCTGAGGTTGGAATAGTACCTGCTTATTTCATGGGTATAAATATATTAAAAATTAGAAAAAATTTATCAAAATCTTTAAGGGGCCAAGATAAAAATTATTTAAAAGATAGTTCAATTAAATTAGCCTACTTGTTGAAGAAAAAGAGTTTCAACAACTTAGTATTTTTGAATTATGCTCCTGAAGTAGAAAAATTTTTATATTGGTGTCAACAATTAATAGCTGAAAGTTTAGGAAAAAAAGGAAAAGGTTTTTTTCCAGTCGTATCTTGTGTGCCTAAAGATCATCACAGTCTATTGCAGCTATATCTGGATGGTCCAAAAGATAAGTTGTTTTATATATTCCATCATAATGAAAAATCAAAAAACAAAATTTTATTTAAAAATTTGAGTAAAAAAATTATGTTTTTAAATAATAAAAGTTTGAATATTATAAAAAAGGCTCAAAAAAACTCATTAATAAAAATTTTGATCAAAAAGGATATCCCTTTTAGAGAATTTTCAATTAGGGAATTAAACGAAGAAACTTTAGGACAATTATTTTCTTATTTCATCATCGAAACAATATTTATTGCACGACTTAACAATATAAATCCTTTCAATCAGCCGGCTGTAGAACAGGTAAAAAATTACACAAAAAAATTACTCAGTTAAATTTACCAAACATAATTTTAGATCTACCGTATTTTTTGATTATAAGAATGTCCAATAAAAATTGTAAATTTTCTTTTGATTTTCTTTCTCTATGAATGATAACAATGTGATTTTTACTGAAGTATTTTTTATTTTTTATTATTTCAAGATTTGCTAAATAACTATTATCTGCATATGGAGGATCAATGAAAAAAATATTAAACTTGCTTTTTTTAAATTCTTTTAGGCTCTGATTAATATCTCCTTCAATAATTTTGGCTTTATTCTCAATACTTAAATTTTTCAAATTTTTTTTTATAACATCTACTACTTTTTTATCTTTCTCCATAAATGTTACTTTGTTTGCAAACCTTGAGATACACTCTAAACCAAAAGAACCAAAGCCAGAATATACATCAAGAACACTTGACTCCTTGATATTAATATTTATCTGTTTCGAATGTATTAAAATATTAAATATATTTTCTTTAACAGAGTCTTTAATTGGTCGTGTTGAACTAGTTTTAAAAAATTCAAATTTCTTTCCTTTAAGCTTTCCACTAATTATTCGCATTTTTTTTTATTTCTCTCCAGCCGATATCTTTTCTAAAAAAACCATTTTTCCAATTAAGTTTTCTGATCAAATGAATTATTTTTTTTCTTACAGTAAAAAAATTTTTTCCTAAAGAAGTGAAATTTAAAACTCTTCCCCCATTTGAAACAAGTTGTCCTTCCGAAAATTTTGTACCTGCATGATAAAGATAATCACTTTTGCTCAAATTTATTTTATCAATATTTTCAATTTTTTTATTTTTGGTATATGAACCTGGATATCCTTTAGAGCAAAGAACAATTGTCATACTTTTTTCTTTACGCCATTTAATAATTGTATTTTTGAGTTTATTGTTAACTGTATTTAAAAATATTTCCACTATGTCTGTTTTAAGTCTTGGTAATATAACCTGACATTCTGGGTCTCCCATTCTTACATTAAACTCTATTAAGAAGGGATCACCATTTTTGATCATCAAACCAACATATAAAAAACCTTTATAATGTTTATTTTTACTTTTTAAAGCTTTTAAAGTTGGTTTAACTATTCTACTGATAATTTTTTTTTCAACGTTTTTATTTATAATCTTTGCTGGAGAGTAAGCTCCCATACCACCAGTGTTAGGCCCAGTATCATTTTCTCCAACTCGTTTATGGTCTTGGGCAGTTCCAAAAAATTTAAAATTATTTTTATCAACTACTAGAAAGTAACTAGCTTCCTCACCATTTAAAAATTCTTCAAGGACTAATTTTTTTGATGACTTAAATTTACCCTTAAAAATTTGATCAGAAACGTTTAAAACTTGGTTTTTTGTTTTACAAATTGATACACCCTTGCCTGCAGCCAAACCATCTGCCTTAACAACAAGAGGTAAATTACTTTTTTTAAGAAAATCATTAACTTGTGATTTATTTTTACAAATTTTGAATTTAGCAGTTGGAATTTGATAAGATTTACATATTTTTTTCATAAAAGCTTTTGACCCCTCTAATTTTGATGCAAACTTATTTGGCCCAAAAACTTTAATTTTGTTTTTATCGAGAAAATCAACTATTCCTTTTACTAGAGGCTCTTCTGGACCTACTATAACTAGCTCAATTTTAAAAAATCTTATTATTTTCAAAATTTTTTGAAAGTTTGAAATTTCTATATCAATATTTTGAGCTATTTTTAAAGTTCCAGCGTTACCAGGTATGCAAAAAATTTTGCTTGAGATCTTTGATTCATATATTTTTTGACAAAGAGCATGCTCTCTTCCACCACTACCTATTAATGCAATATTCATTATTAATGTTATATTGTATAAATTATAGATGAGTAAAAAAAAAGCTAAACTTATTTTTAAACACAATTCTTTCGATATTAAAGAAGAGGGCGACTACGTAACCTGTGCTGTTTCAGGCAAAGAAATAATGCTTAGAGATTTAAATTACTGGAATGTAGATTTGCAAGAAGCATATTTTTCACCTAAGGAAGTAGATCAAAGATTAAAAAGTCGGAAGAAGTAGTTTTATTTCCACCTGTTATGAGTCCAAATCCATTCATTAGGGTTTTTTAATATCATAGACTCAAGAACTTGATTTAATTTTTTAGTAATTTCCTCTTTATTTTCTAAATTAGAATTTTTAATTGGATCAAAAAATTTTATCTTGTAATTATAATTAGTATCTCTCTCAATAAACACAGGTACAATCGGTAAATTAAATTTGATAGCTAATTGAGCTGGTAAAGAAGTAGTTAATGCTGGCTTTCCAAAAAAATCAACTTTTATACCTTCACTCACTCTTTGGTCAATCATTAAAGCTATACTTTGACCTTTTTTAATACACTCAATAGATTCTCTTACTCCATGAATACCTTTTCTAATTTGTTTTTTACATATATATTTTTTTCTCAGATATTCCATAAAAGGATTTATAAAAAAATTATTCAATGGTCTATAAATTGTTGCTAAGGGAATATTATTTTTTGTTATTTCCATTGACATTAATTCAAAATTTGAAAAATGGCCCGAAACAAATATTACTGGTTTTTTTTTATCGTGTATATTTTTTAAAACATTTTTACCTTCTAAAGAAATGTGAGCAGAGTTTTTTCTTAAATATTTCAAAAATACATATTCTATAAAAGTGATTCCATAATTTTTCCACATATTTGAAATTATTAATTGTTTTTGAAAGGAAGAAATATTTTTATTAAATATATTTAAATTTCTATCGATAATTTTTTTAGATTTGAAAAAAGGTCCAATTTTTACAAATAAAAAAGAAAAAAATCTTCTACTTAAGTTTTTTGGCAATAAAATTCCAATAAGGAAAAAAATATATACAAATATTGCCTGTAAAAAATAATTAATTATTTTCATTTAAATTTTCAAATATTTTATTAATAAGTTGGTCTTTATTATCAATTTCAAGTTTTAGTTTTAAATATTCAATTCCATCAAAATTATATTTTTTAATTCTATGATAATCTTTTTCAGTGATAATAATTTTACAATTATTTTCCTTAGCTTGCTTTATAATGCTTAAAAACTCAGTCCTATTAAATTCGTAGTGGTCAGGAAATATAAATTTTTTTGAAATCTTTAAATCATTTTCTAATAATAGATTGAAAAAATTCTCAGGATTTCCTATTCCTGCTATCGCGAATAAATCTTTATTTTTAAGATGGTTGATGCCGAAAGGAATGTATCGTGAGTAAAAAATAGATATTGTTTTGTTAGTTTCTAAAATTTTATTTTCAAAGTCTAAGTCTCGTTTTCCATTTATAACAACAAATTGAGCATTTTTAAGCGCCCTAAAACTTTCTCTTAAAGGCCCAGATGGAATTACCATACCATTACCTATTTTTTGATTTTGATTAAAGCATAAAATACTAATTTTTTTAAAAATTTTTTGATCTTGAAATCCATCATCAAGTATTGCTAAATTAAAATTATCATTAATGGCATCGTAAATTCCTTTAGTTCTGCTCTCGTTTAAAATTAAATTTTTAAATTTATCTTTAATCATTATATGCTCATCATAATGACTCTTATAATATTTTCTGATAATCGCAGGATTTTTACCTTTATTCTTAAGTTCCTCAGCTAAAAATATTGATAATGGTGTTTTTCCGGTTCCACCTATATAAATGTTTCCAACGCATATCACAGGAATCTTAAATTTTATTGATTTGATAAATTTTGATTTTAAATAAATAACAAATATTACCATTAAACTAAATGGAAAGAGCAAAAAAGAAATTAAATTTTTAGAATTCCAAAAAATTGGTTTACTTATTTTCATTAAACAAAAATTTATTTATTGAGTTCATTGTTTCATTTAAAGTTTTTCTCTCTAAATCTTTGATTAAAACTAAAAATTCCTTGTTATTATTTTTATCATTTTTAAGGTCAGAAGATAATCTCATTGCTAACTCATCTGGACTTCTAATCTCATAACAAACTTTGATTTTATTCAAAATTTCATAAATTTCTTTAAAATTATAAATGAAAGGACCGTGATATATTTTGCAACCAAATTTAGCTGCCTCAATGGGACTTTGACCGCCAACACTTTTTAAACTTTCAATTGTAGATTTACCCATAAAAACACTTTTAGATAAACTCAAAAATCTTGGTAAATTTCCGTAAGAGTTAATAATAATTATTTCCTTATTTTTAGCTATAGGATCATTTTTTTTAACTATCTGCGAAGATAAATTAAATTTGTTACACAATTTTTCTACTTTATCTACTCTATTTATATGGCGAGGCGCGATAATGGTAATTAAATTTTTAATTTTTTCTTTTAAAAGCAAATGAGTTTTTAAGCAAAATAGCTCTTCGCTATCGTGTGTGCTAGCGGCTAGCCAAAATTTATATTTTTCAAAAACTTCTTCTTCATAATTGTTTGTAATACCTCTGTCGATATCAGTAATAAATTTAATATTACCTAAATATTTTACATTTTTTGCGTTTAACTTATTAAGAAAATTACTAGTCTCCTCACTTGATGAAAGACAAAGATCGAACAAACTAAAAATATATTTTGCTGTATTTGGTATTAACATCCATCTTTTAAAAGTTTTTTTCGTTATTCTAGCGTTTATAATTGAAATTGAAATTTTATTTTTTTTTGCTTCCAAAATTAAGTTTGGCCATATTTCAGAGTCTACTAAAAAAATTGTGTTAGGTTTCCATGAATTGAAAAATTTTTTTATCAAAAAAGGTGAGTCAATAGGAATAAATCTATGATGCATATTATCAAATTTTTTTAGCTCATCTTTGGCAAGATTAGCTGAACTTAAAGTAGTAGTTGTGATTAAAAATTCAAGACTATTTTGAGTTTGATTAAGTATTTTTATTATCGGTAGAATACTTTTGAGCTCCCCAATACTAGCAGCGTGAAACCAAATCAATCGTGAATCTTTTTTTCTATTTATATTAAAATTTTTAAAAAAAATTTTCTCTTTATATCTTATTTGATCTTCTTTATTAATAAGTTTTCTGTAATAGATTATAACAACAAAAATTGGATAAAAAAAAGTTGTCAGGATTCTGTATAAGAGAATCATTTTTTATTTTAATTGCTTCTTATATAATGATTTATACTCATTACAATTACTTATCAAAAAATTGTGATCTCCTGAGTTTTGTATCTTTCCATTCTTCAAAACAAAAATTATATCAGCTTTGTGTATTGTAGACAGTCTATGAGCAATTACTAAAGTTGTTTTATTTTTGGTCAGATTAAGTATAGCATTTTGCACAATTTCCTCTGAGTCAGCATCAAGAGAAGATGTTGCTTCATCTAATAATATAATTGGAGCCTCTTTTAAAATTGCTCTAGCTATTGAAATTCTTTGTTTTTGTCCACCTGATAGTCTAATACCATTTTCTCCTATTAAAGTATCGTAGCCTTGAGGTAATTTTTTTATAAAATCGTCTGCTGCTGCGAATTTACATGCTTTCTCGATTTCTTTCAGTGTCGCACTTTCTTTAGCATATGAAATATTATTTTTAATAGTATCGTCAAATAAAATGACATCCTGACTTACCATAGAAAGATTTTTTCGAAGAGAGGTTAAAGATATATTTTTAATATCCTGATTATCTATTTGAATTGATCCTTCCTGAGGATCATAAAATCTAGGCAATAAATTTATTATAGTGCTTTTTCCAGCTCCACTGTGACCTACAAATGCAGCCATAGTATTTCCTTTAATTTTTAAACTTATATTTTTTACAGCTTTTTCGTTTGTAGTATCGTACATAAATCCAACATTATTAAAAATGATATCGGAATTTTTTAATTGCAACTTTGGATAAGAATTGTTTTGCTTAATATTTATTTCCTTATCAATTATTTTACTTACCCTTTTAAAAGCTGCAGCCCCCTGGAATGCAGTCATATTAATTGTTGCCAAGGATCTTATCGGTTGATATGCCAACATCATTGCTGCTAAAAAAGAAAAAAAATTATTAACACCTAATTCGCCTGAAGAAATAAGAGTTCCAGAAAAAATAATAAAACCTGCTATCATAAACCCAGTTAAGGCCTCCATAATAGGAGTTGCCCTTATCATTACTTTTCCAATTTTAATGTTTTTTTCCACCAAGTCGTCAATAACCTCCTCTGCTTTTTTATTTTCCTGCTCTTCTTTCTGATAAATTCTTATCATTTTAGAACCCTTAAATATTTCTGTTAAAAATGTAGCAAGATTTCCCGATGACTCTCCAGCTTTAGCAGTGGCTTTACCTATTCTTTTTCCAAGAGATTTGGCTAGTGCTCCAGCAAGTGGCATCATTATAATTGCAAAAAGCGCCAACTTCCAGTTTTGATAAAACATTAAAGATACTAAAGCAATTACAGAAAATGTATCTTTCATCAAATTTAAAACTCCAGTACTAACTAGATTTCTAACATGATGAGTATCAAACATTACGTTAGAAATATATTTTCCTGAGTGTCTATTATCTAAAGTTTGAATATCTGATAATAAAATATTTGTAGCTATTTTTTTTTGAAGTTCGCCAGCAACCTCTTCACCAATTCTAATAATATTGGTTCTCGCAAAATATAGAGATAGTCCTTTACTTGAAAATGCTATTACAATTAATAAAGGTATCGTCCAAGCAAAAACTGCATTTTTTTCAATGAAAATTTTCTTTACTGCAGGGTCTAAAAGCCAAGCTATCCCAGCGGTACTTCCAGCTACGATTATGGAAAGGATCAATGCTAGAAAAATTCTTTTCAGGTGTTTTCTTACATACTCTTTAAATAATCTTTTTAATATTATTTTTAATTCTTCAAATTTCATTTTAAATATTAATTGTTACTAAGCTTAAAAATAAAAAAAAACCAGATAAGTTATTTAGTTTAAACATTTTTAAACAATCTGCTGGTTTATTTTCATTAAATTTAAAAATTTGATAAAATAAAGTTATGATAAAACTAATCAAGAAAAATAATGAAAAATTAACTTCTAAAAGTTCTATATATAAGTAAATTATTAATAAAGATGTTATTAAATAAGAAACAAACAAAAATAACTTAATATTTTTTTTAAATTTTATTGAGGTAGATTTAAGTCCTATTATTTCATCGTCAGACATATCTTGAGTTCCATATATAGTGTCATATCCCAATGTCCAAAATATGGCTGATATGTATAAGGTGATAATATTAAATGAAACTTCATTACCCATTGCTGTCCAGGCCATAATTATCCCCCAATTGAAGGTAAGACCTAAAAAAAGTTGTGGCCAATAAGTTATTCTTTTCATAAATGGATATGAAAATGCGAATATCATTGAACCCATCCCAAAAAAAATCGTTGTTAAATTAAATTGAATTAATACAAAAAAAGCTAAAAGACATAATATTAATACATAAATTAAAGATCTTTTAACTGAAATTTGTCCGGACGCGATAGGCCTATATTTTGTTCTCTCAACTTTTTTATCATAGTCTCTATCAACTATGTCATTAAATATGCATCCAGCACTTCTCATTAAAACTGAACCAACAAAAAAAAGTACTAGATAATAGATTAGTGTGCTTGTATTTTGTTTAAAATAATTTGCGTATGCTAAACCCCAAGAACATGGCCAAAATAAAAGCATAAAACCAATTGGTTTATTTAACCTTGTTAATTCTATGAAAATTTTTAAATGGTTCATCAAATATTACTTGTAAATATCAAACACTAACTTCATAATCAATTTGATTCGATATGGATATTGATTACACAGTAGCAGCATTAATGTTTCCTGCTATACCTTTGATGATGACGATGTATAGTAATCGTTTTCACACTTTAAGCGCATTAATCCGACAACTACATGACAAATTCACTTTTGAAAAAAAAATTCCGCCAGAATTAGAAAAACAACTTCATGTTTTAAATAAAAGAACAAATTATCTAAAATATGTGATGGGATTCTCATCTTTTGGTTTTCTTTTTAACATGCTTACAGTTTTACTTTTGTATCTAAACTTAACATTTTATGCTAGGCTTAGTTTTGCTCTTTGCTGCGTATGTATGATAATTTCAATATTCTTATTTTTACAAGAAGTTAGAATGTCCAACGAAGCATTGAAATACCACCTTAGTGACATGGACTCTATGAAAAAAGATTTATAGATCAACTTTCTAAAAGTTTTTTTTTAAAAAGTGAAATTCCTTCATTAATTTTATGTTTGTAGGACTCTTCAAAAGTATTTAATTGCCATCCTTGCATTCTTGATTTTATTTTTTTGAGGTTTTCTAATTTCCACTCTTCAGTAGTAATTTCATTTTTCCAGTGTTTTTTTTCTTCATTAGTTCTTGCACATCCGTAGCAGTAACCAGTAACAGGGTCAGTTTTGCAAATACTGATACAAGGAGAAATTATTTTTTTTTTCATCAAGGAATTAAAATAGCTGGACCTATTAATTTTCTTGCTTCTAGATCTTCATGTGCATCTTTGGCATCTGCAAGTTTATATTTTTTTGAAATTCTAATTTTTATTTTTCCAAATTTTACTTTTTCAAAAATTTGATCAGCTCCAGCTTGAAGCTCTTTTCTATTAGTAAAATATTGACCTATTGAAGGTCTTGTTAAATATAAACCCTTAGGTTGGATTTCTTTTGGAACATTTACGGGATCTAAGGGACCAGACGCATTTCCAAAACTTATCATCATTCCCCTTGTTGAAAGACATTCTAATGAACCATGAAATGTTTTCTTCCCTACACCATCAAAAACTGCAGGAACTCCTTTGTTATTTGTAATTTTCATAACCTCTTTTGCAAAATTATCTTTCGTATAATTAATAACGTGAGAGTAACCATTTTCTTCAGCTATTTTGATTTTATTATCTGAACCAACTGTTCCAATGACTTTTGCTCCAATACTATTAGCCCACTGAGCAAAAATTTGACCTACTCCTCCAGCAGCTGCATGAAAAAGAACTGTTTCACCAGCTTTAAGCTTGTAGGTTTTAGAGAGTAAATAATTCGTAGTTAAACCTTTTGTCATTAGGGTAGCAGCCAACTCATGTGAAATTCCATCAGGAACTTTTACAGCTATCTTTGCTGGAATAACTCTTTGTTGTGCATAAGCTCCTAAAGGAATCGAGGCGTAAGCAAT
>CACFKZ010000013.1 GCA_902566945.1 uncultured Pelagibacteraceae bacterium
GGATGGATGATGACCTTAGGGCTAATAGTTTCTTTATTTGTAACTTTTCTTCTCCTTCCCTCCTTGTTAAATATTTTTTCATCTGAAAATGAAATAGAAATTAAAAATACAGAAAAATCTTTAGTAACTTCATTGTTAGGTTCTTTAGCAAAAAAGAATAGTTTTTTTATTTTTGCTCCTACAATTTTAATAATTTTAGCAAGTGTGGTTGGAATTGCTAAACTAGAAGTAGAAAATAGTTTTATAAATTATTTTGATAAAGAAACAGAAATTTATAAAGGTATGAAAAAAATTGACGAAAATCTCGGAGGTACAACGCCTCTAAATATAATTTTGAAGTTTCCTACAAAAAAAACTGAAGAAACTAAAAATGATGATGAATTTTCGGAGTGGGATGAAGATAACGAAAGTAATGAAGATAAATCAAAATATTGGTTTACTAGAGACAAAATGGATAAAATTCTAAAAGTGCATGATTACTTGGACTCTCTTCCTGAAATAGGAAAAGTATTATCTTTTGGATCAATACTTAGAGTAGCAGAGGATTTAAATAGGAAAGAATTACAAAGTTTAGAAATAGCTGTTTTATATAGCAAAATTCCTGAGGAGATAAAAAGAGAAATAGTTTTACCATATATATCAGTGGATAAGGATGAAGCAAGAATAATGGTTAGAATTAGAGATTCATTACAAAATTTAAAAAGGAATGATTTAATAAAAAAAATTAATTTAGAGTTAAACACAAAATTAGGTTTAGAAAAAGATGAATATAAACTAGCGGGTGTTCTAATATTATTCAATAATCTTCTACAGAGCCTTTTCAAGTCTCAAATACTTACTCTTGGAATAGTGATATTAGGTATATTTACTATGTTCTATATATTATTTAGAAATATTGTTTTATCAGTCATCGGAGTTGTTCCTAATTTTATAGCAGCATTTTTTATATTAGGAATTATTGGCTTAATGGAAATACCTTTAGATATGATGACTATTACGATTGCTGCAATTACAATTGGAATTGCAGTGGATAATAGCATTCATTACATTTACAGGTTTAGAGAAGAATACAAAGAAATTAGAGACTACAACAAAACTCTAGATAAATGTCATAAGACAGTGGGTATCGCAATTTTCAATACTTCTATAACAATTGTATTTGGCTTCTCTATTTTAGTTTTATCAAGCTTTATTCCAACAATTTATTTTGGAGTATTTACTGGCATAGCTATGTTGTTTGCAATGGTTTCTGTTCTTACTTTACTTCCTAAATTATTACTAATCTATAAACCATTTGGAGACAATGCCGGTAGAATTGTATGATGGATGATATTTTTGGAAGTTTAATTAATAATTTAAAAATATTCGATGCTGTAGTTGCGATTATCTTAATATATTCAATGACTCAATGCTTCTTGAAAGGATTCTCTTTAAGTTTAATTTCATTCTCTAAATGGATTCTTTCTACAGTAATAACAATCATTTTAGTCCCAAAATTTCAACCTATGGTAAGCGATTATGTTGAGTCTGATTTTGTAAATAGTTTTGGTCTTGGAGTAGCAATATTTGTGTTTACACTTTTTTCTTTAATTGTTATTGGAAAAGGGCTTGGAAGAGCTGTTACTTGGACAGGCGTTGGTTCCATTGATAAAACTTTTGGTTTATTTTTTGGTATTTTTAAAGGCTACATAGTTTGTGTGTGTATATTTTCAATATTAAATTGGTTTTATCCATATAAAAAGTGGGGTATATCTGTTGAAAAAGCATTCACATTTAACTTAATAAATAAAGGAAGTAAAATATTAATAGATGAGTTTCCATCAAGCGAGGATTTCATTGATACAAAAGAAAAAATTGAAAAAATCTAATTTTGATAAATTAAGAGAGGAATGCGGGATTTTTGGTATATCTAATCACGATGATGCTTCAGCTTTAGTCGCCCTTGGATTGCACGCCTTACAACATAGAGGACAAGAAGGATGTGGTATAGTTTCTTTTGACGGAAAAACCTTTCATTCTGAAAAAAGGCAGGGTTTAGTTGGTGATCATTTCACAGATACCGAAACTTTAAACAAATTACCTGGATCGTTTGCTATTGGTCATAATAGATATTCCACTACAGGGGAGACTTCTTTGAGAAATATTCAGCCTTTTTTTGCGGATCTGCACACCGGTGGTTTAAGTATTGCTCATAATGGAAATTTAACAAACGCTTTATTATTAAGAGAGAACCTTGTAAAGGATGGAGCAATTTTTAGAACTACTACAGATACAGAAACAATAGTTCAATTAATTGCAAAATCTAGAAGAGAAAAGTTTTTAGATAAGTTAATAGATGCATTGTTCCAAATTCAAGGTGGTTACTCTTTAATTTTAATGACAAATAAAAAATTAGTTGGTGTGAGAGATCCGTTTGGAATAAGGCCTTTGGTTGTTGGAAAATTAAAAAACTCTTTTATCTTTGCTTCTGAAACTTGCGCACTTGATATTGTTGGAGCTACTTTTATTAGAGAAATTGAAAATGGTGAAATAGTAGTCGTTGAAAATAATCAACTTAAAAGCATTAAACCTTTCCCAAAACAAAAGCCAAGACCTTGTATTTTTGAGTACATCTATTTCGCAAGACCAGATAGTTTAATTAATGGTAAGTGTGCTTATGAGTATAGAAAAAGTTTAGGTCAACAATTAGCACAAGAAAATGACTTAAATGCAGATTTAGTTGTTCCAGTTCCTGACTCTGGGGTCCCGGCAGCCTTAGGATATGCAGAAAAATCGAAAAAAAAGTTTGAATTAGGATTAATTAGAAATCATTATGTTGGTAGAACTTTCATTGAACCAACGCAAAATATTAGAAGTCTTGGAGTAAAATTAAAACTTAGTTCAACAAAAACTATAGTTAAAAACAAGTCAATAATTTTAATTGATGACTCTTTGGTGAGAGGTACGACTTGCCACAAAATTGTGAAAATGCTTTATGAAGCTGGAGCTAAAGAAGTTCATGTTAGGATAGCTTGTCCCGAAATTAAATTTCCTGATTTTTATGGAGTCGACATGCCCACAAAAATTGAGCTTTTAGCACATAAAAAAAGTCTTAAAGAGATGTGTGATTATATAAAAGCTAAAAGTTTAAAATTTTTAAGTCTCAATGGATTGTATCTTGCTTTAATAGGCTCAGAAAGAAATTCAAATTACCCTCAATTCAGTGACCATTATTTTACTGGAGATTATCCAATAAAGCCCTCTGATAATCTTCAAGGATTAAAAATAAAGCAACTATCTCTTTTGAGTGGAAAATCAAATAGTTAATCTATTACATTCAGCTTATTTTTTGACCCTAAAAAAAATATTGAACTGTTTGCAACTATTGGATTAGTTTTTAATTTTGAAGGTAATTTGAATATCTTTTCAATTTCTCCATTAGTTTGAATTTTAAGAACATATGAATTCTTCAAAAAGATGAATATTTTGTTATTTATAAACATTATATTTCTGAATTGTGCTTTCTTTTTTTTTGTATTTAAGTAATCAGCAATTTTTTGGTTCAAATCATATGAGAAAATATAGTCTCCACTTTTTAAATCAAGTGAAACAAGTAAGTCATTATTAGTTAAAATAAATAAGTGATTATTAATTATAATCGGGGGAAGTTTGGTAGAAAAATTTTTTCTTAATAAAATAGCACCTGTCTGGATATCTAAAATATAAAAAAAATTATTTGTGCTAATGAATATTTTATTATTATTAATTACTACTTGATTTCCTCTAAACAAATTATTTGGATTTATATCTAAAGATTGATTTAGATTTATAAACCAGCTAATATTCATATTCTGGTTTTCAATACCGTATAAAGATCCATAAGTATTTAGAAAAACTGTATATTCATTATTTAATGATAAATTATTTATAAAATCATTTTTAATAACTGTTTCTTCCGTTGGAAAAGATTTTATAATATTCCCTGTTTTTTTATTAAAAAAGAATAAATTATTATTTTGATTTGCTGCAATTAGTTTTTCGTTTAAAATTTTTAAATTGGATCTGAAAGGTATTTTGTAGTTTTTTGCCCATAGAATACTTTTGTTTATGTAATTATAAGCATACAAGTATCCAAAATTATCAGAGACATATATTATATTGTCTTCTACAATCATATTAATAGTCTTTTCAAGTTTCTTATATTTTTTTTTATAGAAATTAAATTTTTCAAATATTTTATTTTCATCTAAAGAAAAAACTATAATATTGCCTTTTAAATCAGAAAAAATTATATTTCCTGATTCTAATAAAATACTTGTGCTTGGAATATATCTAGAAATTTTTTTGCTTTTATATCTTATTTGATTAAGTTCTCTGTAATTTTGGTTTTCGAAGTTATTACTTTGATTATAATAAATATCTTTCCAACTTGAGACAATTACAGGCTTTGTTAAATTAAACTTATATTTGTTATTGAAGGGGATTATTTCATCAAACTCTTTATCACTCAATGACAAGGATTTTAAACCTTTTAAATCTTCATTTTCCGTAACAGTATCGTTAATATTTTTCCATATGCCTAACCTGTTATCAAAAGAACAGCTTTGGCATAAAATTAAAAAAACTAGAAAAAATCTTTTTTTCATTTATGAGCCTGATTTTTAATTGTTCAAAATTTCCTCTGATAAAGATTTAAACTTTGATTCTCCATCAATTAATTTTTTAAGCAATTTTTTTCCTTCATCTATTTTTAAAATTTTAATTAAAAATAATGCTTTCTTTAAAATAACCAAATCTCTTTGCTCCTGCTTTAATGATAAATTTCCTACTATTTCAAAATAACTTAAAACTTTATTTTCATCTTTTTCTAAATTTTTCTCTATAAGTGTATTTAGAGCAAGTACAGAATAAAATTTATTTTTACTCAGGATTATATCCTCTAATAGTTTTTTTGATTTTTCATTTTCATCAGCAGCTAAAAAGAGTCCTGCCTGGATATACTTTTCAGAAATTAAGATATTTTTTTTATTTTCGTTCATTTTAAAAAAAATAAAAGTTGATGAGAGAATCAGACTGATAAATAAAACACTAATTAATTTAATCTTATTCTCTTTCAAAATTGAAAAGAGTTTATTCTTATTTTCAAAGCTTTTATCTATTTCTTGTTCCATATAAAAAATTTTTCTTTTTAGGAAACTTTTCTAATTTGACTTCTGTCGTATATTTTTTAACAGCTTTTTCAATTATTCTATTTAGTGATACGTATTTTTTTACAAATTTTGGGTAAAAACCACTTAAACCTAACATATCATCTGTAACTAAAATTTGACCATCACAATAAGAGGATGATCCTATTCCAATGGTTGGTATTGAAATCTTCTCTGTTATTAGCTTTGAAGTTTTGGGTGAAATACACTCTAAGACAATTGAAAAAGCTCCTGCTTTTTCAATTAGTAAAGCTTCTTTTAAAAGTTTTTTAGCTTTAAAAAATGTTTCACCTTCAATTTTAAATCTTTTTTTAAATTGTGGTGTATAACCTATGTGACCCATTACTGGTATCTTATTATTTACTAATTCTTTAATGATACCGAAGTTTTTTTTGTTGCTTTCTATTTTCACTGCATCACAATTTGTCGTTTTCATTATTTTTTTGGCATTTTTTTTTGCTGTTGTTTTATTAGTGTACGTTCCCTTTGGCATATCTACAACTAGTAATGATTTTTTAACTCCTTTTTTAACACTTTGAGTATGTTGAATTATATTTTCTAAGCTAATTGTATGAGTGCTTTTCAAACCATATAAAACATTTGCCATTGAGTCCCCAACCAAAACAATATCACAGTATTTATCTAAAATTTTCGAAATACTTTTTGAATAAGCAGTTAAGCTTACGATTTTGGATTTATTTTTTTTTCTAATTATATTTCTAATTTTTTTATTCATTTAAGAATTTATTCAAGTTCTATAGTGCTTGGTGGTTTTGAGCTTATATCATATACCACTCTATTTATACCTTTAACACTGTTAACGATTTTATTAGAAATTTTGTCTAAAAAATCTTTTGGAAAATTAAAATAATCTGCTGTCATTCCATCTTCAGAAGTTACAGCTCTAAGCATGCATGTGTATTCATATGTTCTAGAGTCCCCCATTACACCTACGGTTTTCATTGGTAGTAATGCTGCATAGGCTTGCCATATTTTATCGTAGAGATTACTTTTATATAATTCATTAATATAAATATAGTCCGCCTCCTGTAGTATCTTTATTTTATCTATTGTTACATTGCCGATAATTCTTATAGCAAGACCTGGTCCTGGAAACGGGTGCCTATAACATATATCTTTAGCGAGGCCTAAAGAGTTCCCTAAAACTCTTACTTCATCTTTAAAAAATTCTTTTAATGGCTCAATTAACTTTAAATTCATTTTTTTGGGCAAACCACCAACGTTATGATGAGATTTAATTTTTGATGTTTTACTTCCTGTTGATGATTTGCTTTCTATGATATCAGGATAAAGAGTTCCTTGAGCAAGAAATTTTACATTTCTGTATTTTTTTGACTCTTTTTCAAATATTTTGATAAATAATTTTCCTATTATTTTTCTTTTTTTTTCAGGGTTTGAAATTTTTTTCAACTTTTTGAAAAATATTTTTGAGGCATTAATTAATTTTACATTTAATTTATATTTATTTTTAAAAATTTTATAAGTATATTTAAATTCATTTTTTCTCATAAGACCGGTGTCTACCATAATACAAATTAAATTTTTTTTTATTGCTTTGTTTACTAGTAGCGCTACAACACTACTATCTACTCCTCCAGATAATGCACAAATCACTTTATGGTTTTGAACTTTTTCTTTTACTTCTTGAATAATTCTTTTTTTTTGTAGGACGACATTCCATTTTCTCTTAATTTTACATATTAAGAATAAAAAGTTTTTAAATATTTGTTTTCCATTATCAGTGTGTGAAACTTCAGGATGAAATTGAACACCGTATATTTTTTCTTTACTATTTTCAATTATTGTAAGCTTTGAAGATTTAGTAAACGCAACCGCTTTAAAGTTTTTTGGTAATTTTGTAACAGCATCTTCATGGCTCATCCAAACAGCTCTTTTTGATCTATAAAAATTTTTGGTCAAAAGAGATCTTTTAGACTCAAATATATAAGCTCTTCCAAACTCTCTTCTTTTTTTTGAAGCCTTAATTTTTCCACCATGGAGTTTGGCAATTAATTGTAAGCCATAACAAATACCAAGTATTGGAATTTTCTTTGAAAAAAAAAATTTGGGTATACTCTGAAAATTTTTTTTTGTTACTGTTGAGGGCCCGCCAGATAGTATGACGCCTTTATATTCAGAAAAATTCTTTACTTTGTTAATACTTTTTGGAGTAATTATTTCAGAATAAACACCTAAATCTCTAATTCTTCTGGCTATGAGCTTTGTTACTTGAGAACCAAAATCTACAATTAAAATTTTTTCCTTATTTTTTTGAAATTGCATTTATTTCTTAGATAAATTTTCAATTTCAATTTTTAGTTTTTGACTTTTGTTGCAAAATTTATCGCATAAGCTCATCAGTTTATCATTAAGTTCTTGACTTTTTTTATAGTCTGAGGAATCTAACTTTAATCTTGCTAAACTATAAATAGCATCCTCATTTCTTGGATTTAAAAGAATTACTGTATTTAAATTTTGTTCCTCAAGTTCCTTCTTCTTTTGACTTTTAAAAATTTTTGATAAGTACAAATATGATAATTCGCTTTTCGGGTTTAAGACTAAGTCTTGTTCAAATTTAAATTTAGCTTCCTCGAATTTCTTGTTTTTGAAAAAAATTAAACCCTCTTTAAAGAATTGCGTTTTAGCTTCCAAGGAGCCAGACAGAATAAAGAATACTAACAATAGTTTTACATATCGAAAGATCATAATTTATAATTAATTGTTTTTTGTGTCATTTCAACACTATGTACCATACTTTCATAAAAACCAGCTTTTGTAATTTTTATAAATTTAGCATTTTTAGATATCTCCTTAAGTTTTTTTGCACCAATATAACCCATAGATGATCTTAATCCTCCTTTTAATTGGTAAATAATTTTTGATACGTTTCCTTTATATTCCACTCTACCTTCCACACCTTCAGGAACAAATTTAGATTTATCTTTAAAATTCTTTTGAAAATATCTACTCGCTGATCCAGAGGACATTGCTCCAATCGAACCCATTCCTCTGTATTGTTTGTATGTTTTACCTTTATATTTAAATTTTTTACCTGGGCTTTCATCTGTACCTGCAAAAATTGATCCCATCATAATTGCGTCAGCCCCAGCTGCTAAAGCTTTGGCTATATCACCAGAGAATTTTATTCCTCCATCAGAAATAATTTTTACTTTTTTATTTTTCAAAGCTTGTTTTACATCCATAATTGCAGAAATCTGTGGTACGCCAATTCCTGAAACCATTCTTGTTGTGCAAATTGACCCTGGTCCTATTCCTACTTTAATTATATCTGCTCCGTAATTATACAATTTTTTTGCAGCTTCTGCGGTTGCAATATTGCCAACGCAAATAGGTACTGAAGTATCAATTTTTTTTAATTTTGTGAGTACACTCAAAACCTTCTTGCTATGTCCATGGGCTGTATCTATTACTAAAAGATCACATCCGTTGACTATTAAAGATTTAGCTCTTTCTATGTCTTCGGCGTTGGTACCTACAGCTGCACCTACAACCAAGTTTTTCTTTTTAACTTTAATGATTTCTTGTGTTTGTTTTTTAATATTTAAATTTCGATGAACTATCCCAATACCTCCGTCTTGAGCTAAAGCAGTAGCCATTTTAGACTCAGTTACAGTATCCATCGCCGAAGATAGAAATGGAACTTTAAGAAAAATTTTTTTTGTAAGGCTTAACGATATATCTGTTTCAGAAGGTAATACTTCAGAATACCGAGGAAGCAGTAAAACATCATCAAAGGTTAAGGATTCTTTTATTGATACCATATACAATTATAAACAATTTCTACGATTTATAAAGTCTTTAAAATCTTGCAATGTAAATAAGTTTCTTTTGATTCGTTTCTGCTTGATTCTGGCTTAAAAAAATTTACTTCTTTAAACCTTGATTTAGCGAAATTTTTTACTTCAATGAAATCGTCACCCATAAACAGTTTTGATACAAAAACACCGTTTTTTTTTAAAATTTTAGTGGAAAAATCGATTGCCTCAGAACACAACTGATTTGTTCTTATGGAATCAAGAGACTTGTTTCCTGTGGTATCAGCCGCCATATCTGAAATAATTACATCTAAATCACCTTTAAAATAATCTATAATCTGGCTTTTTGTATTTTTGTCAAAAATATCACAATTTAAAAATTTAACATTTGCAACAGGTTTCATTTTCTTAACATCTATAGCAAGTATTTTACCATTAGATATTAATTTTGAGGCAACTTGCGACCAGCTGCCTGGGCATGAACCAAGATCTAAAAGATTAGTATTTTTTTTGATAAACTTAAATTTTTTATTGAGTTCAATTAATTTAAAAGAGGCCCTAGATCTATAACCAAGGCTTTTAGATTTTTTAAAAAATTGATCTCTATGTTGTTTAATCCTCCAGGTATTGCTTTTTTTTGATTTTTTTGATTTTTTCATTATAAAACATCTTCATGATCTTCTTCAGATGTTTTTGATAAAAATTTTTTTTGGTTATTTTTAAAAACAAAAAAACTTATTGGAATTAAAAGTAGGTAAAGAATGCCAAAAATTAAAAGTGTTTCAAATGTATAAAATAATAATGATATGAAAATTAAACCAGCTGCAAGCAGAAGAAAAATAGTTGTTTTTGATGAGATTGATATTTTTTTAAATGATAGTGTTGGAATTTTACTTACCAATAAAAGTGCGATAAGGATAGTCAAAAAAGGAGTAAACTGCTTCACCTCAAAATTAAAACCAAAATCTGTTAATTCATAAATAAGTGGCATTAATATTAATATTCCACCTGCAGGAGAGGGAACGCCTTCAAAGAAATTATTTTTCCAATCTTGTTGATTTTCAACTTTCGTTAAATTAAACCTAGCTAATCTAAGTACACAACAAACAGAATAAATTAAAGCGATTGCCCACCCAAGTTTTCCATACGTGCTGAGTTCCCAAAAATACAAGATAAATACTGGAGCTATTCCAAAACTTACAAAATCAGTTAACGAGTCTAACTCTTTTCCAAATTCTGAGGTTCCTTTAATAAGCCTTGCTATTCTTCCATCAAGTGCATCTAAAATAGCTGCAAATAAAATTAATGTCACTGCAAGGCTAAAGTTTCCATCTATAGAAAACTTAATAGAGCTTATACCTAAACAAACTCCACCTAATGTTAAGATGTTAGGTAAGAGATATCTAGTTTTTTTTGAACCAACTAATTTAAACTTTTTGTTTTGCTCCATTACTCTGATGCTATAAGACTTTCACCTGCTGTAAGATTTTGACCTCGTTTTACTAAAACTTTTTTATTTTTAAAGTAAATATCTACTCTACTTCCAAATCTTATCATTCCTATTCTATCCCCTTGTTTAAGATCTTGCTCCTGCTCAACTTCACACACTATTCTTCTCGCGATAAGACCAGCTATTTGTACAATCACGATCTCTTCATTATTATTGTTTAGTCTAACTTTAAAATAATTTCTTTCATTTTCTTCACTCGCTTTATCTAGAGAAGCGTTTAAAAATTTTCCTGGTTTGTAATATATTTCCTCAATTTTTCCAGACCCTGGAACCCTATTAACATGGCAATTAAAAACGTTCATAAAAATACTTACTTTCGTATAAGTGGTATTCTCTAACCTTAATTCCTCAGGTCCTGTTCTTTCAGAAATATCAGTAACCAAACCATCGGCGGGACTGACTAAAAAAGAATCATCGTTAATTGGATAACGCTCTGGGTCTCTAAAAAAATAATAGACCCATGCAGTTATTAAAATCAAAATAAATCCAAAAAACTTAGAAAAAATTAAAACAATAAATGTAGCTAGAATAGAAATAGCTAAGAATTTATAGCCTTCTTTGTGGATCTTTGGAAAAATTGTATTAAACATAATTTTAAGTTTGCTAAATTTTTCTTAATATGTATAAAAATCACAGTTTATCAATCAATATTTTATGGCAAAAATTAAAGTTAAAAATCCAGTAGTTGAGCTAGACGGCGATGAAATGACTAGAATTATATGGTCATTTATTAAAGATAAGCTGATAAAACCTTATCTAGAGGTAAACCTAAAATATTACGACCTTGGTATGGAAAGTAGAGACAAAACTGATGACCAAATCACAGTAGATGCGGCAAATGCAATCAAACAACACGGAGTGGGTGTGAAATGTGCTACCATAACACCCGACGAGGCTCGAGTAGAAGAGTTTAAATTAAAAAAAATGTGGAGATCGCCGAATGGTACCATTAGGAATATCTTAGGTGGTACAGTTTTTAGAGAGCCAATTATTTGTAAAAATGTTCCTAAACTAGTTCCCGGTTGGACAAAACCAATAGTGATAGGAAGACACGCTTTCGGAGATCAGTACCGAGCCACTGATTTTCTAATACCAGGTGAAGGAAATTTGGAGGTTAAATGGACTTCAAAAGATGGAAAAGACAAGAAAGAGTTTAAAGTTTTTGATTTTCCAGGATCCGGTACTGCTCTTACTATGTATAATTTGGATGATTCTATTAAAAATTTTGCAAGAGCATGTATGAACTATGGTCTTGGAAGAAAATGGCCAGTTTATTTATCAACAAAAAATACAATCCTTAAAGCTTACGATGGTAGATTTAAAGATCTTTTCCAAGAAGTTTTTGAAAAAGAATTTTCTGATAAGTTTAAAAAAGCAAATATAACCTATGAACATAGATTAATTGATGACATGGTTGCATGTGCTATGAAATGGAATGGCGGATATGTTTGGGCGTGTAAGAATTACGATGGCGACGTGCAATCAGACACTGTTGCTCAGGGATTTGGTTCTTTAGGTCTCATGACTAGCGTGTTGATGACGCCAGATGGTAAAACAGTCGAGTCAGAAGCTGCTCATGGAACTGTTACTAGACATTATAGAATGCACCAACAAGGTAAAGAAACTTCTACAAACCCAATAGCATCTATATTCGCGTGGACTAGAGGTTTAGCTCATAGAGGGAAACTTGATGAGAACGAGGAACTAATTAAATTTTCTAATAATGTTGAAGAAGTATGTGTTAAAACAGTCGAAAGCGGTTCAATGACAAAAGATTTGGCAATTTTAATAGATAAATCAAATAAATATCTAACTACGAATCAATTCTTGGAAGCTATTGATGGAAATTTAAAAAAGAAACTTAACTAATTTTTTTGGATATTTCTTTAAAAGCTTCCTCAATTTTGTTTTGATCTACACCACCAGCTTGGGCAAAATCTTTTCTACCACCACCGCCTTTGCCACCTAAAATAGCAGATGCAGCTTTGACTAAATCTACAGCATCATATTTTGATGTTAAGTCTTGAGAAATTCCTACAGCTAAACCGACCTTATCTTCAAACGTCGAAATACTAATTATTATTCCAGATTTAATATCTTTTTTTCCTTGATCAATTATACTTCTTAGTTCTTTTGGAGGAAAATCTTTTAAAATTTGTTCTCGAATTAATATATTCCCAATTTTTTTATCCTTAATAATATTTTTACTTTTATCTTTCTTGATACCTTCAATTTTTACTTTATTAAGCTGTTTATTCAAATTTTTTAAATTTTCAGACAAATCTAAATCTTCATTAAAATCAGGTTCAATTTCTAATTTTTGCAGCTCATTTTCAATTAATTTTATATCTTTTTTTAGATTAGATTCTTTCAGGGATCTATCTTCTTTTTGTGTTTTTTCGTATTCTTCTAATTGCTTATCCCTTAATGCCTCAACCCTTCTAACTCCTGATGCAATAGATGATTGACTTATTACTTTAAACTTACCAACTTCTCTGGTGTTTTTAACATGAGTTCCCCCACATAATTCTGTTGAAAAGAAACCATTATTTTCTTTTCCCATAAACACCACTCTTACTTCATCGCCATACTTTTCACCAAATAATGCAAGAGCACCCATGCCAACTGCCTCCTTTGGTGTCATTATTCTTGTTTGTACATCGGAAGAGCTCTTTACTATTTCATTAACTATATTATTTATTTTAGTCATTTCCTCTTTTTCAATAGGTTTGTTATGACTAAAATCAAATCTTAACCTTTCAGGAGAGACTAATGATCCTTTTTGTGTCACATGCTTTCCTAAGGTTCTTCTTAACGACTCATGTAATAAATGAGTTGCTGAATGATAAGCTTTTGAATTATTTCTTTTTAAAACATCAATTTCTAAATTTACGCTTTGCCCAATAGAAATTGAACCCTTTTCAACTTTTCCATAATGAACAAATAAATCTCCCATTTTTTTTTGTGTGTCATTAATTTTAATTTTACAATTTGAGTTAAAAATAAAGCCCTGATCGCCTACTTGGCCACCAGACTCTCCGTAAAATGGAGTTTGATTAGTTATGACTTCTATTTCATCTCCAGTACTAGCAGAGTTAACGAATTTTTCTTTTTTTGAAATTTTTATTATTACACCTTCAGCTTTATCAAATTCATAACCTAAAAATTCAGTAGGGCTAAGTTCCTCTCTAACTTTAAACCACCTCTCCTCAACAGACTTATCTCCAGATCCTTTCCAATTTGCTCTCGCTAAATTTTTACTTTTTTCCATCTCCCTCTCAAATCTGTCACTATCTACTTTGATGTTTTTACTTCTTAAGACGTCAGCGGTCAGATCTAAAGGGAAACCATAGGTATCATATAATTTAAAGGCTTCTAAACCTGGAAAGGTTTTGTTTTGGACTTTATTTAAATTTTCATCGAGTATTTTCATACCGCGCTCTAAAAGAGAGGAAAATTTCTCTTCCTCGTTTTTAAGAGTTTCAACTATCAACTCTCTGCCATTTATTAATTCTGGATAACTGTTCTGCATCTCGTTTAGTAAAACTTCAAAAAGTTTATAAAAAATAGGATTTCCGCTACCCAAAGAATGAGCATGTCTCATCCCTCTTCTCATAATTCTTCTTAGAACATATCCTCGACCTTCATTAGAAGGTAATATTCCTTCAGCAATTAAAAAACTACTTGCTCTTAAGTGATCAGCGATAACCCTGTGGCTTGCTATTGTTTTGCTGTCGATTGAAGTCTTTGTTAAATCAGATGAAGCAGCCATTATTTTTTGAAAGTGATCAATTTTATAGTTATCGTGAGTACCTTGTAAAACTGCTGTCATCCTTTCAAGTCCCATACCTGTATCCACTGAGGGTTTTGGCAATTCAATTCTTTTTTCTTTTGATATTTGTTCGTACTGCATAAATACAAGGTTCCAAATTTCTATAAATCTATCACCGTCTTCATCAGGACTTCCAGGTGGACCACCTTTCAACTTGTCACCATGATCATAAAAAATTTCAGAACAAGGACCACAGGGTCCTGTGTCTCCCATTGACCAAAAGTTATCAGATGTCGAAATTTTTATTATTTTGCCTTCATTTAATCCAGCAATTTTTTTCCAAAGATTAAATGCATCATTATCTTCATGAAAAACAGTAACTAATAATTTTTCTTTAGGTAAACTAAAGTCTTTGGTTAACAGTTTCCAAGCATGATGAATAGCTTGTTCTTTAAAGTAATCTCCGAAGGAGAAATTTCCCAACATTTCAAAAAAAGTATGGTGTCTAGGAGTGTAGCCAACATTTTCTAAATCATTATGTTTTCCTCCTGCCCTCACGCATTTTTGGGATGTTGTAGCTGTTTTATAATCTCTTTTTTCTAATCCTGTGAAAACATTTTTAAATTGAACCATGCCTGAGTTGGTAAACATCAAGGTAGGATCATTGTTGGGAACTAAATTGCTAGAGTCTACGATTTTATGATTATTTTTTTTAAAATAATCTAAGAATTTTTTCCTAACGTCTGTAAGTAAAATTTGGCCCATATTTAATTAAATACAGATATTTTAGAACTTGTCTATAAAGAGATTAATTAGTCTGCTTTTTATCGTTGTCTACAACAACGCATATTTCAGATTTTGTAAGAAATCTTTGTCCTGTACCATTATCTAATGAAAACATCCCTCCAATTCCTTTAACTGCATCAATTGTTAGATCTGTGTGTTTCCACTTTTCGTATTGATCCTCATTCATATAAAAAGGGGTTCCATCTACCTCTCCTAGTTTTACATCACTGTTGCCTACTTGATATTCTTTGGCTGGAAAACACATAGGCGCACTCCCATCACAACATCCGCCTGATTGATGAAATAAAAGATCATCACCATGAACTTCTTTAATTTCACTTAATAGTTTTTTTGCTGATAATGTAAATGATACTTTCATTTCTATATTTCGGCCCATGATTTTGAATCATGGGCCATTATATATTATTGGTTAAAAGAAGCCTAATTTTTTCTCACTGTAAGACACGTGTAAGTTCTTAACTTGTCTGTAATGATTTAGCATCATTTTGTGAGTTTCTCTTCCGATACCAGATTGTTTGTATCCACCAAATGCAGCATGAGCCGGGTATGCATGGTAACAGTTTGTCCAAACTCTACCTGCTTCAATACCTCTACCCATTCTGTATGCAACGTTACCATCTCTAGTCCAAACACCTGCTCCTAGTCCATAAAGAGTATCATTAGCTATTTCTAATGCTTCTTTCTCATCTTTAAACTTAGTAACTGACACTACAGGTCCAAAGATCTCCTCTTGGAATATTCGCATATTGTTTTTGCCTTCAAAGATAGTTGGTTGGATATAGTTTCCTTTTTCTAATCCACTATTAATTTTAGCTGCACTACCACCACATAGAACTTTGGCACCCTCTTTCTTACCTAAATCTAGATAAGATTTGATTTTTTCCATTTGTTCTAGTGAAGCTTGAGCTCCAATCATAGTCTCCATTTTTAAAGGATTGTCTTGTTTAACAGCTTTTGTTCTTGCAATGGCTCTTTCCATGAATTTATCGTAAATAGATTCTTGAATTAAAGCTCTGCTTGGACAAGTGCAAACTTCTCCTTGGTTAAGCGTAAACATAGCAAAACCTTCTAAACATTTGTCAAAGAAGTCGTCATCTTTTGCCAAAACATCTTCAAAGAAAATATTTGGCGATTTACCACCTAATTCTAAAGTAATTGGAATTAAGTTTTGAGATGCGTACTGCATAATCAAACGTCCAGTAGTAGTTTCACCAGTAAAAGCTATCTTCTTAATTCTTTTAGAAGATGCTAATGGTTTACCTGCTTCAAGACCATATCCGCTTACAACGTTAACAACACCTGCTGGTAATAGATCTCCAATTAGTTCCATTAACAACATGATTGATGCTGGTGTTTGTTCAGCTGGTTTTAATACAACACAATTTCCTGCAGCCAAAGCCGGTGCAAGTTTCCATGTTGCCATTAATAATGGGAAGTTCCATGGTATAATTTGTCCAACCACACCTAATGGTTCAGGTATGTGGTAAGAATATTCACTATTGCTTATTTCAGCAACTGAACCTTCCTCTGCTCTTATTACTCCTGCAAAATATCTCCAATGATCAATTACCAAAGGCAAATCTGCAGCCATACATTCTCTTATTGGCTTACCATTGTCTAAACATTCTGCTGTCGCTAAAACGTTAAGATTTTTCTCTATAACATCAGCAATTTTTAAGAGAATATTTGATCTCTCTCCAATTGATGTTTTTCCCCATGCAGGAAATGCTGCGTGAGCTGCGTCTAAAGCGAAATCAACGTCTTTCTCGTTCGATCTTGGCACCTTACAGATAACTTCATTAGTGATAGGAGTAGTATTATCAAAATACTTTCCAGATTTAGGTTCTACAAATTTTCCGTTAATGTAGTTTCCATATTTAGCTTTAAATGGAAATTTAACCTTCAAATGAGAGGTATCTAAAGATGAAGACACTTTCGAGTTTGATGCTTGTTGTGTACTCATTTTTCCCCCTTATGTTCTTTTTTTAATTAAAACCAATCTGAACTAGATTGTACACATGTATTTTTGACCCAAATTTTTTAAACACAAAATGTAGGATTAGTCAATTTGGAGTTGAGATTTCGTGAGAAACGGGAGATTTAAATTAAACCTCCCGTTGAAATGATGGCAGAAGAATTATTCTTCCTCTTTTTTATCGCTAATTTTTTCGTTTGCCGAAGGATTGCCTTCTAGCTCTTTACTAATCGCAGAAGCTTCGTCTCTAATAATTTTTTCTATTTCTGCTGCTATATTAGGGTTTTTTTGTAGATAAATTTTCGCGTTTTCTCTACCTTGACCAATCTTTTCTCCTTTATAAGCATACCAAGCACCTGATTTTTCGACCACACCTGCTTTTGTACCAAGATCAATTAATTCACCTAATTTACTAATTCCTTTTCCATACATTAAATCAAATTCTACAACTTTGAATGGAGGTGCAACTTTGTTTTTAATTACTTTCACTCTTGTTGAGTTACCAATAATCTGGTCTTTTTCTTTGATTGCCCCTATCCTTCTAATATCCATTCTTACAGATGAATAAAATTTTAGTGCGTTTCCGCCAGATGTAGTTTCTGGATTACCAAACATAACACCAATTTTCATTCTTATTTGGTTTATAAATATTACCATTGTATTAGATTTAGAAACTGATCCGGTGATTTTTCTTAGGGCTTGACTCATTAATCTTGATTGTAAGCCAACATGGTGGTCGCCCATTTCTCCTTCTAACTCAGCTTTTGGAGTTAATGCAGCTACAGAGTCCACTACCAAAACAGATACTGATCCTGATTTAATTAATGTATCGGTTATTTCTAAAGCCTGTTCGCCGGTATCTGGTTGAGAAATTAGTAGTTCTTCTGTTTTAACACCTAATTTTTTTGCATAGACTGGGTCCATAGCGTGTTCAGCATCAACAAAAGCGCATATACCACCAGCTTTTTGTGCCTCAGCAACTACTTGCAAGGCTAAAGTTGTTTTTCCTGAAGACTCAGGTCCGTAAATTTCTATAATTCTTCCTTTAGGTAGCCCCCCTATTCCTAAAGCCAAATCTAAACTTAAAGATCCTGTTGATATAGCTTCTACGTCTAAAGCTTGTTGCTGACCAAGTCTCATTACAGAGCCTTTTCCAAAGTTTTGATCTATTTGACTAATTGCTGCTTCTAAAGACTTGTTTTTTTCTTTTAATTCTTGCTGTTTTTTATTGTCTGTTTTTACGACTTTTAAGTTATTTTTTGTCATTTTTTATCCTTTTTTTTTGTTCGAATCGTTAATTTAAATGTACACATTTTGTTCTTTTTATCAAGATCTTTAAATAGCCCCTATAAATCAAGGTTATTTTAATGTTTTTTTTGAAAGAATTCCTAACTGATTTACAAGTTCAAACTGAGAAATTATAAAATCTTTCTCTGATTTGGCAAAAGCAATTCTAGCATCAAGCAATAAACTTCTTGATTGAATTACATCTAGTGTCGTTCTTGTGTCACCTGAGTCGTATTCAAGGGTAATTCCTTCATTAGCAATTTCAGCTGCTTTGAGTTGAGATTTAGTTGCCTCTAAGACGCTTTTTGATGATTGATATTTTGACCATGAGTCAAATGTATCGGTTTTCACACTATTTTTAATATCTTGCAAAATCAGTTTCGCACGCTGTTTATCGAAAGAAGATTTTTTAATTGATGAAATATTTTCACCCCCTTTAATGAGAGGCCAAGTAATTGTTGCCTTAACTGTTTCGTCATCTTGTTCATCTACAGAAGTGCTAAGGTCTCTATTTTCTGATTTCGAAATTTTAATTGAGGCAGATGGTGAAAGTCTAGATCTTTCAATATTTAATTCTTTTACAGATATTTCATAATCTATCTTAGCAATAAGAAGTTTGATGTTGTTAAGATTTGCTAACTCGAGTGAAGAGTTTAAAGAATTTGGAATATCTAAAAGAACCTTCTCATTCAAGTTTTGAGTATTTGGTGATTTTTCTCCTATAATTCTTTCAAAGTAAGTCTTGGCAGATAACATTTCGGTTCGGGCATTTATTAAATTTGCTTTTGCTCCAGCTAAGGAGGATTCTGATTGAGCTAAATCAGTAAGAGTTATTTCCCCTTTTTGCAATCTTGCATTATCTGACTCGACCTGTCTCTCATATAAATTTACATTAGCTATATTAATATTTTCATTTTTTGATTTATAAATTAAATCGAAATAAGCTGTTGCAGTATCTAAAATTGTTTGTTGTTCGACTTGTTTTAGCTCTAAACTGGCTTTTTGAGTTTCAAGTTCTGTTTTTTTAAAAGTATTAATTCCTTTGAAGCCTGAAAATATTTTTTGCTCTACTGATAAGGTTTTGTTTTCTGAGTCAATATTTGTATCTGAAAGATTTGTGCCACTTTGATTAGTTCTGTTAGTTGAGGTTGTACTAGTTTGATTTCCAGATATTGATATACTTGGTAAAAATTCACTTCTTGAAATAATTTTATTTTGTTTTGCTGCCTCCAAAGATTTTCTCTCAGCATTCAGTTGTAAATTATTTTCTAAAGCTTTATTCAAAAAATATTTAAAATTCTCTTCTGCTCCAAGATTAGAAATTATTAAAAAATTTAAAATAAAAAAAATTTTTTTCATTTAATTTGTTTTTATTGATTTGAAGCGATGTTTATTATCTATTTTAATTACAAATTTTGCTTTTTTATCTAGTGTAAATAACATATGTTTTGTAATTCTCTCGTAATACATAATAAAATTTTTGATTTGATTATCAGTCATAATTTTCTTTCCGCTAGATGAAAGTCTCAATTTTTTTTCCTGTAATAATCTCCATTTATATACATGTTTAAAACTTGGAACTTTTAAAAAAATTAGAGTGTCAATTAAATTAAAGATTTTTTTATAATTTTTTTTAAGTTCATTGTTTACTTTATTTCTCCAAATTCTTTTTTTATCTTTATGCTTTTCTAGAATATTTATTGATTTTAATAAATCTTTTTTTTTTTGTGGGTCTGCACCAACACACCACCCTTCAAAAATAACTATTTCTGGTTTTTTTTCTATTCTTTGCCATTTATTTTTTGGTAATCTATTATCTATAGATTTGTCGAATTTAGGAATATAAAACTTTTTAAATTTAGAATTTTTTAATTTTTTAATACAATTAAGCAATAAACGAGTATCATGTGTACCAGGCACCCCTCTAGTCAAAAATAAAGGGTTCACATTTAGGGACATTTTTTTTCTATCACTTAATGTTTTATAAAAATCATCAATTGAGAATATGGTAGTTTTTAATTCGAAACCTTCTTGAAAAATTATTTTTAGGATATTAGAAATCGTAGATTTTCCAGAACCCTGTCCTCCCGTCAAACCAATAACTTTTGTCTTTTTGTTCTTTAGAAAGCTCCTATATATTTGTGTACTGATTGGAAGATAAAATTTTTTTAGTTGGCCAATTTTATCTCTGAAAGGTTCTGAAAGTGCTTCTTGTGATTTAAGGTAATCTAAATATTTTTTTTCGATTTTTTTATATTTAATATCTGTAAAAGACATTTTTATTTTTTATCAAGGGGATGATTTAAACCATCATTTAGTGAGATCTTTTCAAATTTAAAACTATCTACCTCGTCAATACATCCAATATTGAAACCAGTCATTAAAGGATTCGATCTTGGGTTGTGATGAGTGTAGATACCACAGTTAGAGCAAAAATAATGCTTAGCAACTTTTGAATGAAATTGATAAAGCTTTAATTTTTCTTTGCCTTTTGTAATTACAAAATCCTCATTTTTTACCATAGACATAATTGCACCTTTTCTTTTGCATATTGAACAGTTGCATCTCAAAATCTTATTAAAATTTTCAAGATTTATTTCCGCTTCAACCATTCCGCAGTGACACTTTAATTTCATCATAATTTTACATTTAGTTAAATTAAGAGTACCTGTGTTTTTCAATATCCACAATAGCATTAAATGACTTTAGAATGTTCTCTTTTTGATTCCATTTTGATTCTGTTTGAGACTCAAATTACAACTTTTTAGTGTGATATTATTTTAATGTTATTTAAATTTGATTGACTAACTGACAAATCTATCTTTTTTTCTTTTAATGAAACAAGAAATATACTTAAATTAAAGATAACAATCATCACTTGGAAAAACATCATAATCACACCAAATAATGTCTCCAAATAAATGAATAAAAAAATAATTAAAATTGATCTTATGAAAACCTGATACTTAAAAACAGCAATAATTGAAAAAGAGTGAATAACCAAATTGAAGAGAGACATTTTCGACGGCCCAAAATAGCGTGAACCTCTTATAGATTTTATATCTCTCAGTTTTTTTAAATATTTTTTTACAGTTCCAGAATAACTAGTCCATAAACTTTTTTTTTCGACAAGTGTTTCTATATCTTTTTTTGTTAGACAACTGTAATTTCCAAAATCTATTTTTTTTCCTGTAAAAATCAAAGTTATACATTTATGCAATTCATATAAAAATTTGAAAAAAAAACCTTCAGATCTTTTAATTCTTCTAGCAACTACTGAGTTGTCAGGGTATTCTTGAATTTTTCTAGTCAAACTTTGTAACTCCTCAGGTCTGTCCTCTCCATCTCCATCCATCACAATGATATAATCGAAATCTTCATTCTCACTAGCGTATTTCAAGCCAAAGGCATTACATCTTGCATGACCTTTGTTTTCTTTCATGTTCAGTATTTTTAGAGACACTAAATTATTAGGTTTAGCCAGTTTTGGCTGTTCTAATGTTGAAGCATCATTAATGATTAAACATTTAAATATAAAACCATTTTGATCTTTAATATTTTTGTTTATTTCATTTATTAACTTTTTAAGAGAGTCCCAATCATTATAAACTGGTATTAAAATTATAATCTTTTTCATCTTTTACCTATCATACAATAACCTACTGGTCTTATGGTTCCAAAAACTCCAGGACAAATTTTTTTTAAAATTTTTGGATTCCCGGTGTAAATTAAACCTTGTTCGTCTGTGATAGAGGTTGCTTTTTCCTTATCTAAATTATTAATCCAAACAGGTCTTGAAGAAAGATGGTAGGATAGATTGCCTGCTGACCACTCATCTCCTACTACTATTTTAATTTTATTAACAAAATTTTCATCCCATTTATTTTGTACAAGTCTAGAAATCTCTTTACCTGGGTAGTCTGTTCTTTTTGTTTCATCGTAAATTGAAATTGTAAAATATGCTGCTGGAGAAATTAAGAAAAATACAATTACAATTATATAAAATTTTCTAATCTTTTTTAAATCAATATTTTTTTTAAAAATTTGAACAAATAAAGTTCCAAAAAACAAGTAGAAAGGCGTCATCCACATTGTTCTAATTGTTGCACCAGTAATTATAGATGTGGCTAATATTAATAACAAAGGCAAAAAACATATTGAAATTAAAAAAAAAGTTTTTTTATTTTTATAGTCTATTTTAAAATTCAATTTTTTAAATAATATTAAGAATAAGAAAAAAAACGGTATTAGAATAAAGAATTGCTTGAAAATAAAAGTTAGCGGATTAAGAAGATAATCTATAACTTCAACGCTTATTAGGCTAGATCTATTTAAACCGTAATTTATTGTTGTGAAATTATTTTTAAATAACCAAATAAAGTGTGGAAGAACAATTATAAATGACACTAAAACCGATAAAAAATAATTTTTTAAGAAAATTTTATTTTTATTAAAATCAAGCAATAA
>CACFKZ010000014.1 GCA_902566945.1 uncultured Pelagibacteraceae bacterium
CCAGTGTTTTTAAAATTTTTTTCGATTATTGCAGAAATATTTTCACCTAATTCTTTTATTTTTAAATCTTTATAATTTTCAGACTTAATATCTACGTGCAAAGGTGAGACAGCGATAGGAAGTGGGTCAAGGTTACCTCGAGTTATATCAACTTCTATTAATGCAAAACTTTTATTTATATTAAAAAATAAAAAATAAAAACAAAATATTGATATAATTTTTTTCATTTATCCTTCAAGCATTTCAGTTGGATTAAAATTTAATTGTAAATCTTTCCACTTATCATATCCAGTTGGAGGTACTTTTAAAGGTTGACATAATCTCACAGCTCTTAAAGCGCTTTCAGCTAGTACTTTATAAAACTTTTGACCTGGCCTATTCATTCTCTCATGATCCAGTATCTCAGATTTTAAAATTGTTCCATCTTTTTTTAATTGTAATTTAATTCTTACTAATAAATTCTGGTCATATGGTAATCCTAAGGGAACACTCCAGCATCCAAATATCTGTGCTCTGAGAGCGTCTTCCTCTGATAAAGTAAGGCCAGTAGCAAAGGTGTTCTTTTGACTGCTTTGAGTAATTTTTTTGCTATCTTTTTGCTTGACTGCTTCGACTTCTTTCGCCTTATCTATTAAGGCAGCTATTTGATTAGTATCAACGATCTCTTTTTTTTCAAATTCAGAAGATTGTCTTATCTGAGGTTTGACTTCCTCAGGATTTTGTTTTTTTTTTATAATCTTTTGTTGCTCTTTTTTATCGTCAGGTAAAGGTATTCTATCAGGCTTTTCTTTAGCTTTTGCAGCAGGAGGAGCCTGTTCGGATACGACCCTCTCCTCTTCTTTTTTTTTTGTTTCCTCAATTATTTTTCTTGCTTTTGGTGCATAAGGAATGTTGGTTTTGTCAGAAATTTGAATTAATTCTACTGAAACTATTGGTGGTAAATTAATTGGTTCTCTCATCATAAAAGGTAAGGTTAAAAAAGTTACTAAAATCATTAGAGAGTGGAATGTTATTGAATAAAATACACTTCTTATCATATCCCATCCTGTTTAGTTTTTGTATGGCTCCGAAATTAAAGCTACTTTTGAAAAACCAGCTCCAGAAAGAGTACCCATTACCTCTAGAACTCTACCGTAATTAATATTTTTATCTCCTCTAACATATATTCTTGTATCAGTTCTATTTTTTGCTATAGCCAATAGTTTTGGTACCATCTTTTGATATGTTACTAAATGTTCTTGAATATAAATTTCACCCTTTGCATTTACGCTAATTGTTAAGGGTTCCTGATCATCAGGAAGTGAGTCCGCTGCGGACTCCGGTAAATCTACCTGTACACCTACAGTCAATAAAGGTGCGGTAACCATAAAAATAATCAAAAGAACAAGCATTACATCAACGAATGGAGTCACATTAATTTCGCTCATGGGTTCGTTTCTTGAGCGATTAAATTTAAATGCCATTTTTAGATTATTGAAAGAAATCTTTTTGAAAAATTATCAATTTTAGAAAAATATCTTCTAGAGTCACTGTTGAATTTATTATAAGCAACTACTGCAGGTATGGCTGCAAGAAGTCCTAGGGCAGTAGCAAATAATGCTTCTGCAATCCCTGGAGCCACTATTGCTAAACTAGTATTTCTTGAAATTGCTATTGATTGAAATGAATTCATTATTCCCCATACTGTTCCAAACAAACCTATAAAAGGTGCAGTTGAGCCAATTGTTGCAAGAAATGTAAAATTTTTCTCAACTTTTTTTACTTCATTATCAGTTGCTATTTCTAAAATTCTTTCAACTCTTGCTGCTTGAACTGCTGAAGATTGTCTCTTAGTTTTTATTAACTCATTCATTGCTGCTTTAAATATTAAAGTAGCTGGATCACTACTATTGACTGGCAAATTGTTATTAAAACTTTCTGCTGATTTTGCTTTCCAAAATTTTTTTTCAAAGTCCTCTGTTGTTTTATTTATTGATTTAAATAACTTGAATTTATCAAAAATAAGAGCCCAAGAAAAAATTGAGCATGCAATTAATAGCACTATTACAAACTTTACTACAAAATCTGCTCTAAGAAAAAGACTCCATAAAGAAAAATCGGATGCACCACCTAATCCTACAACCTGAGCTGCAATATCTTGTTCCATTCAATTTGATTACTTTTAGAATGTGTCATGAATTTGGCGTTTTTAATTAAATTATAGCTAATTTACATCTTTAAATCTTGTCTCACTGTAAAATCTTGCAATTAAAATAGCGTCTGACTTATTGACATCTTTCTTTTTTGATAGTTGGTTTGACAAAGATGGATACATCTCGATTGCTTTAGTTCTACTAGCATCCTTGGAAGAATTTAATAACTCAAAGTATTTTTTCCATTTTGTAGGCCTTACAAAAAAAATAGGTAACTCTAATGCTGCGCAAACACCTTTGATGGCCCCAAAAGTTTGACCAAAATTGAACATACTGGTCACTCCTTGACCTGGCATTGCGTTTACTTGCTCAACTACAATAGCAAGTTCATCATTATTGCTGACGTTTTGTTTTATTATACTTACTAACTGGGCACTATTTAGTTGTCTTTTACTTTTTTTTCCCTCAGCCATAACTGGCATATCATATATTCCTAAGACTTTATTGTCTTCTAGAACTGCTATTGCGCCACTAAGTCCTGGGTCTATGCCTATTATTTTCATAAAATTAAATTTTTATATTTGCGTTAGTAAAAACATTCTGAACATCATCTATTTCTTCTAATGCACTTAAAACTTCAACCACTTTTTTACTCTGTTCTTTATTTAAGTTTTGATAACTTGAAGCTCTCCATTCTATTCCTGAATAAAGAAAACCTTCTATATTTTTTTCAAGCTCTGTTTTAATTTTATAAAAATCTTCTTTTTTTGTTATTATTTCATGAATATTATTTATTTGTGAACATTCTTTTGCTCCAGCATTAATTGAAAGTTCAAAAACTTTTTCTTCGCTAATTTTATTTTTATCAACATGAATAATACCACAACTATTAAACATGTGTGTAGTACAACCTGTTTCGCCTAACCTTCCTCCATTTTTTTGAAGCAGGGTTCTTAAATTAGATGCCGATCTATTTTTATTATCTGTTAATGTTTCAATAACTAAAGCGATATTGAAAGGTCCAAAACCCTCGTACCTTAAATTTTCATAATTTTTATCTCCTGTCATATCTGATTTATTTATTGCCCTTGAAATATTATCTTTTGGCATATTAGCTTGCTTGGCTGCTTGTATTGCAGTTCTTAATCTAGGGTTCATTTCAGGATCTTTGTCTCCAAGTTTAGCTGCAACTGTAATTTCTCGTGAAAGTTTTGAAAATAATTTCGATCTTTCTTTATCGGCTCTACCTTTCTTATGCTTGATTCCTGCCCAATGTGAATGACCAGCCATATCTATGTTACTAAACTGCCACCTTGAATTAATCGATAAACTTTTTTTGCTAGTCCTGTTTCTTTTTCAGCTTCTACAATAATTCCAGATAAAGATCCTTCTCCATCCGCAGGAAAGTGTTTAGTTGCATCTTTAGTTTTGAAAAATTTCTTTATTGCATTCTCTTTATCCATGCCGATCACAGAATTATAATCACCACACATTCCAATATCAGTTTGATAAGCTGTACCATTTTTCAAAATTCTTGTATCTGCAGTAGGGACGTGGGTGTGAGTTCCAACTACACAAGTTGAGTATCCATCGAAGAAATGCCCTATTGCCATTTTCTCGCTGGTAATTTCACCATGAAAATCAATAATAGAGAAATCTACATTTTTTTTTAAAATAATTTTCTCTCTTATATCTTTTGCCTTAATAAAAACATCATCAGTTTTTTTCATAAAAACATTACCCATTAAATTTATAACAGCGATTTTATATTTATTGTCTTTTGTGGGATAAAAACCAAAACCCTTTCCAGGAGAACCCTCTACTAAATTTGCTGGTCGTAAAAGCCTATTCTCTTTTTCAATAAAACTAGTAGTTTCTTCTTTATCCCAGATGTGGTTACCTGAAGTGATAACATCAATTCCTGTATTAAAAAATTCCTCTGCTATTTCTCTAGTAATTCCTCTACCATCATCTGCAGCATTTTCGCCATTAACAATTGAAAAATCTATTTTATTTTCTTCAATTATATTAGACAGATTTTTTTTTAAAGCTTTTCGACCTGGTTGACCAACTACATCACCTAAAACTAAAATTTTCACTAAATGAACCCTTTTTCTGTGAGTATATAATCTAATTTAATATCTTTACTATTAATCGGAAGGTTATGAAATTTTTGAAAAGAAAATGCAATACCAATGGTTAGAGTTTTTTTGTGGATTTTTAAATATTTAGATAAAAATTTATCGTAAAATCCTTTTCCATAGCCTACTCTGTATTTTCTGTTATCAAATGCCAATAATGGAACTAGAATTATGTTTGGATTAATCTTTTTTGACTTAATGGGTTCTAACATCCCATATTTATTTATAGCTAAAATATCGTTTTTATTCCATTTGTAAAAATTCATTACGTCATTTTCTTCGATAATAGGGAGAAGAAATTTTGATTTTTTAAAATATTCAATATCCAAAATACTTAAAATATTTAATTCAAAGGATGATGGATAGTAAAAAGATATAATTGGAGTCTTATTCGTGACTTTTTTTTTAAACAATCTTACAAGTGGATAGTAAAAATTTTTATTTATTTCAAAATATTTTTTTTTTCTTTTTAAAAAAAATTTTTTTCTTATAATACTTTTTACATCCATCTACTGAATTTTAGAAATAGACTCTGTATTAGAAATTATTTTTTCAAGTGATTGAGCTGTTTTATCTAACATTGACTCATAAAGATTGTTATTTTTTTCAATAATCTTTTTTAAATTTTCTAATTCATCATGAAGGGATTGAATTTCAAAATCTTTGTCTTTCTTATATTCAATAGCTAAAGATTTTATTTGTTTAAACTTGTTTGAGATTTCATCTAACTTTGATTTTTGTAGAGTAACTCTCTTTTTTAGATCAAAATATTCATCGATTAATTGTATAGTAGTAATCAATAAAAGCTTATTTTCACCAATATTTCCTAACTTATCTTTTAATTCAGAGTATTTTTTGTCTAGAAATTGGGTTAATTTTTTAAGTGACTCTTCCTGTCCGTCGTCGCAAGACAATAAATAGTCTTTATTATTAAATTTAATATTTACATTTGCCATTTTTCAATTTCTGAGACTAGATTTTCAGTCTCTTGACTAAGCTCCTCTATTTCTTGATTAAAATTGTCTTCTAACTCTAGTCTTTTCTTTAATTCTAATTGTAAACTTTTAATTTTTTCTTTTAAAAAATGATGTTCTCTCAATAATTCTTGATTTTTTTTTTCGATTTCTAATTTTTTTCTAAGTATTTCATTTTTTTCTGTAATAATTTTTTCTACATCATGTGTCGGTTGTGAATAAGTTAAAGTTAACGAGTTAAGTTTGCTAATTAATTGATTTAAGTTTTTTTCTTTTTTTTCGATTATGTTCATAAATTCTTATATCATAATATTGATATACTTAGTTTAAGTCTATATACGTTATTAAAAGTGACTGTAAATTTTAATCAATTATCAAATGCTTTGAGATTTTTATCAGTTGATGCCGTGCAGAAAGCTAATTCTGGGCATCCAGGTATGCCTATGGGCATGGCAGATGTAGCAACTGTTTTATTCAAATACCACCTGAGGTTTAATCCAAAAAATCCCGACTGGATAAACCGAGACAGATTTATTTTATCTGCTGGCCATGGTTCAATGCTTTTGTATTCTCTTCTTTATTTAACAGGATATGACTCGATCTCTATTGATGACATAAAAAATTTTAGACAGCTCAACTCCATCTGCGCTGGACATCCAGAATATAAAAAAGGTAGTGGAATAGAAACAACTACTGGGCCATTAGGTCAAGGTCTAGGCAACGCGGTTGGTATGGCAATAGCAGAGGAAATTTTAAAAAAAAGGTTTGGCTCGAATATAATCAATAACAAAACATATGTAATTGCTAGCGATGGTGATTTAATGGAAGGTATAAGTCATGAAGTCATGAGTCTAGCAGGTCATTTAAAACTCAAAAATTTAATAGTTTTTTTTGATAATAATAAAATATCTATTGATGGATCAACTTCTTTGAGTGTTTCAGATAATTATAAAAAAAGATTTGAAGGGTATGGCTGGAGTTATTTAGAAATTAATGGACATAATGAAAAACAAATATCTAAAGCAATCACAAAAGCTTCTAAGTCAAATAAACCAACTGTAATTTCTTGTAAAACAATTATTGGTTTTGGCTCACCAAATAAATCCGGGAAAGCTTCATCTCACGGTTCTCCACTTGGAGAAGATGAAATAACTTTAGTAAGAAAAAAACTAAGGTGGAACCATGATCCATTTATGATTCCAGAAAATATTCTTGATGAGTGGAGAAAAATTGGTGAAAAAGGTGAAAATTACGAAAAAAAATGGAATGAGCTGATCAATAAAAAAAATCCAAAAATTAAAAAAGAGATTGAAAATATTTATATAAATTCTAGCTTAGAAAATTTAGATGAGTTTATTTTAAAAGAAAAAAAGAAGTATAGTGAAACTAAGCCTAGTCTAGCAACAAGACAGTGCTCATCAAAGGTAATAGAAAATATTACTAATATTTTACCACAACTAATAGGAGGTTCAGCTGATCTCAGTGGGTCTAACAATACAAAGACAGCAAACTCAAATGTAATTAATGCAAAAAATTTTAGTGGAAATTATTTACATTATGGAGTGAGAGAACATGGTATGGCAGCAATAATGAATGGATTAGCCCTTTATGGAGGTTTAATACCTTATGGAGGAACATTTCTAATTTTTTCAGACTACTGCAAGCCCTCGATTAGATTATCTGCGCTAATGGGATTAAGAGTAATTTATATTTTTTCCCATGACTCAATAGGTCTAGGCGAAGATGGTCCAACTCATCAACCTATTGAACAGCTGACAGGATTAAGAGCAATTCCTAATCTTAACATTTTTAGACCCTCGGATATAAATGAGACGCTAGAATGTTGGGAAATTGCTTTGAAAAGTAAAAATACTCCAAGTGTAATAGTTCTATCAAGGCAAAAACTACCATACATTGAGAAAGATATTTTATCAAAAAATTTATGTGAGAAAGGAGCCTACACAGTCAAAACAACTTCTCATGATGGTGATATAGTTTTAGTGGCCTCAGGCTCAGAATTAGAACTGGCTTTAAAGGTTCAAGAAAATTTAAAAGAATTAAAAATAGATTCTAAAGTAGTTTCGATGCCTTGTATGGAATTATTTGAAAAACAACCTGTTAAATATAAAAAAGAAATTTTTGAAGAAAATTCTTTAGTATTCACTTTTGAGGCGGGGAGTGTTTCTTCTTGGCAAAAATATTCTGGTGATCGAGGTTATAGTTTTGGTATTGATCAGTTTGGAGAAAGTGCTCCTTATAAAAAAATTTATGAGCATTTTAATTTGACTGAAGAAAAAATCTGCAATCTAATACAAAAGCATCTAAGAAAATAAATTAGTTCAAATGACAAAAATAAAATTTTTTTCTGATAATTCAGATTTGGAGGAAAAAACTGTACTTCTAAGGCTTGATTTAAATGTCCCTATTAAAAATAAAATAATACAAGACGATACGAGAATTGCTACAAATTTACCTTTTATAAAAAGTCTTATCAAAAAAAAAGCTAAAGTTATAATAATAAGTCACCTAGGAAGACCTGAAGGTAAAAAAATTTCTGAGTTATCATTGGCTCCAATTTACAAATATTTAAAAAAAGAATTAACCTCTGCAGTTTATTTTTTTATGGGAGATCTTGATAATGAAATAAAAAAAAAATTTTCGTACCAAAAAGGGGGAGAAATAATTTTACTTGAAAACATAAGATTCTTTAAAGAAGAAACCGAAGATGACGAAATATTTTCAAAAAAACTTGCTTCTCTTTGTGACATTTACATTAATGATGCATTCTCTTGTTGTCACAGAAAACAAGCTTCAATTCATAGTATTACTAAATTTGTCAATCAGTCCTATGCTGGACCACTCATAAATAAAGAAATAAATTCAATAGATCTAATTACAAAAAATAAAAAGAAACCTGTATCTTGTATTATTGGTGGTTCAAAAGTCTCGACTAAGATTAATGTAATTACAAGTTTAATTAAAATAGTTGATAATTTAATTATAGTAGGAGCAATGGCTAATAATTTTCTTAGATTCAAAAAATACAAAGTTGGTAGTTCTCTTGTTGAGAAAAATATAGATGAGACTGTTGATAAAATTTATGAAATCGCTAAAAATGAAAATTGTAATTTAATAATTCCTGAAGATTGTAAGGTTGGTACTGATTTTTTAGGTACAGGAGAGAATAAAAATTTTGAAAATATAAAAGATAATGAGATGATTTTAGATATTGGGCCAAAGACTGTAGAAAAAATAAGTTATGTAATTGATAATTCAAATACTATTTTATGGAATGGCCCAGCGGGATACTTCGAAAATGACAATTTCCTAGAAGGAACTCTGTCAATAGCGAAAAAAATTTCAGAAAATACTAAAAAAAAATCTTTGATTTCTATTTTGGGTGGAGGAGATACTATTTCAGCTATCAATAAAAACGAAAATAAACTAACATTTACACACTTATCAACAGCAGGTGGAGCTTTTCTAGAATACTTAGAGGGAAAAGACTTGCCTGGTTTGATTGTTTTAAAATAAATAGCATCAATGGAACTTAATAATATTGCAAAAAAAATGTGCGCTAAGGGAAAAGGTATTTTAGCTGCCGATGAGAGCACAGGGACGATAGCAAAGAGATTTAAAAGTATTAATGTAGAAAATATTGAAAAAAACAGACTTGGATTTAGACAAACTCTATTTAATTCGAGTGCAATGAAAGATTACATTGGGGGAGTAATATTATTTGATGAAACGATTAGGCAAAAAACGACTTTTGGCCCAACTATTCCAGAGTTAATTATTCAACAAGGTGCCATTCCTGGAATTAAAGTTGATAAAGGAGCTAAACAGTTTGCGGGTTCTCCTGATGAAACAATAACTGAAGGACTTGATGGCCTTAGAGAAAGATTAAAAGAGTATTATCATCTTGGGGCAAGATTTACTAAATGGAGAGCAGTTTATAAAATTAATAAAAATTTTCCCTCTGCTCAATCAATTAAGTCTAATGCTCATGCCTTAGCAAGATATGCGGCTTTAGTTCAAGAAGCAAAAATGGTTCCAATTGTAGAGCCAGAAGTGTTAATGGATGGAGATCATAATATTTTGAAGTGTTATTCAGTTACTACAGATGTTTTAAATGAGTGTTATAATGAACTTGAGCTTCAAAAGGTAGATTTAAAAGGAACTGTTCTCAAACCAAATATGATCATTCCTGGATCAGAATGCAAGGATAAGTCTAATGCTTTAGAAATTGCAAAAAAAACAGTCGAGTGTCTTAAAAATAATGTTCCTTCAGATGTACCAGGAATAGCTTTTTTATCAGGCGGTCAATCAGAAATAGAATCTACTAGGAATTTAAATGAGATTAATAAAATTAACGATACTGGTTTTTTAATAACTTTTTCTTATGGAAGAGGTTTGCAATCTAGTGCTCTTAAAGAATTTGGAAAAAACCAAAATAATATAGATAATATTCAAAAAGCTTTTAACCATAGGGCTAAGATGAACGGTTTATCATCTAAAGGGGAATGGGCAGAAAATCTTGAAAAAGATTCTGCTGCTTAATTTAATTGAAAAAAATTATTTATCTTATATCTCCAAAATATATAAATAAAAATTTTTATCAAAACTTAGATAAAGTTTTATCTTTCGGAAATACCGCTTTTTTTCAGCTTCGACTTAAAAATTTAGAAAAAAAAAAGATATTATCTATCAGCAAAAGAGTTAATAAAATTACAAAAAGGCATAAGGTAAAATTTATTTTAAATGATAATTATAAATTAGCTATCAAAATTAAAGCAGATGGATGTCATATGGGGCAACAAGATGGACCTTTTGAATTAGCAAGAAAAAGTTTGAAAGGAAAAATTTTAGGCATTACTTGCCACAGTTCAAAAATGCTTGCAAAAAAAGCATTAAGCTTTAATCCAAATTACATAGCTTTTGGATCATTTTATAAATCAAAACTAAAACCGAAAGCAATAAAAGGTGATTTCGATATTTTAAAATGGGCGCACAAAAATACAAAAAAATCAGTAGTAGCAATTGGGGGAATTAATAATAAAAATTATAAAAAACTACTTAGATATGGAGCAAAATATATTGCAATATCAAGTTTTATTTGGGATAACCCAAAATTGGAACCAGAGCTTGCAATAAGGATGTTTAAATGAAAATTACAGCCAATGAAATAAAACCTGGGATGATTATTGAACACAAAAATGATTATTGGAATGTATTAAAAACTCAACACGTAAAACCAGGAAAAGGTGGTGCTTTCAATCAAGTTGAGCTCAAAAGCGTAGTAAAAGGAACAAAGCTTAATGAGAGATTTAGGTCGAGCGAAACTATTGAGAAAGCTGAGGTAGAAGAAAAAAAATTTAATTTTTTATACAAAGATGGAAATAGTTGTCATTTTATGGATAACAATACCTACGAACAAATAGAAATTCCTACAACAATAGCGGGAGAACAGCATAAACTTTTAAAGGAAAATCTTGAAGTAATTATTTCCTTCATGGAAGAAAAACCTATATCTGTTGAACTTCCAAACAATATAGAGTGTATTGTAAAAAGTACTGATGCTGCAATTAAAAATCAAACTGCATCCTCCTCGTATAAACCTGCTATACTTGATTGTGGAATAAAGATTAATATTCCTCCGTTCGTGGAGAGTGGAGAAAAAATAATTATAGACACTCGCACTTTAGAATATGTTAGAAGAGTTAGTTGATGAGACTAAATTCTCCACATATTAATTTGATAGTAAAAGCCTGCACAAAAGCCTCTAGATACTTAATTAGAGATTTTGGAGAAATTGAAAATCTTCAAGTTTCATCAAAAGCTCCAGGTGATTTTGTTACTTCGGCTGATAGACGGACTGAAAAAATATTAATAGAAGAGTTGCAAAAATCTCACCCTGATTATGGAATAGTAACTGAAGAAAGTGGTGTGATTAATAAATCAAATAATAAAAATAAGTGGATAATTGATCCTATAGATGGAACGATAAATTTTCTAAATGGAATTCCTCAATTTGCAATTTCAGTTGGTTATGAAGAAGATAATGAAATTAAGTGTGGAGTAATTTTTAATCCAATAGCAAATGAAATGTATTTAGCAGAAAAAGGGAACGGTGCTTACTTAAATAATTCAAGAATAAGAGTTTCAAATAAAAAAAATATTAAAGATTCAATTATTGTAACTGGTGGACCTAAACAAAATAGTAAAATTAAAGAAAAAATTTTTTCTGAATATATTAATGTTTCAAAAAATGTTTCTAATGTAAGGAAATTCGGAAGTGCTGCGTTAGATATGGCTTACGTAGCTTCTGGTAGATTTGATGGATACTGGCAAAGAGAACTAAATTACTGGGATGTTGCAGCTGGAATAATTATCATAAAAGAGGCTGGAGGTTTTGTAAACTTTTTTGAATACGACAGCAATTTCCCTTTAAAAAGGAATATTATTACCTCCAATTCAAACATTCATGAAGAATTAAAAGATTTAATTGATAAAAAAGACATTGAGAAATAACAATTATTCATATAAAACCTCGCTCATGAAAAAAAACATTCATCCAAAATATCACAAAATTAAAGTTGTCATGACTGATGGCTCAGAGTTTGAAACTCGATCAACATGGGGTAAAGAAAACGATGTTTTGAAATTAGATATTGATCCTAAGTCACACTACGCTTGGACAGGAGGCGCGCAAAAAATTTTAGATAAAGGAAGGGTCAGTAAATATAATAAAAAATTTAGTAATTTAAGAAAAAAAAAATAGAACATGACTGAAGCACCATTTATGCCAAAAGCTACAGCTGTTTGGCTTGTTGAAAACACTACTCTTACTTTCAAACAGATTGCAGAATTTTGCAATCTTCATGAGTTGGAGATAAAAGGGATTGCAGATGGAGATGTGGCTAAAGGTATTAAAGCATACAATCCTATTTTAGCAGGTCAGTTATCAAGAGAGATAATTGAGCAATGCTCAAATGATCCATCAAAAAAACTTCAACTATTAAAAAAAATCGAAACAGTAGAAGTTAAAGAGAGAAAAAAACCAAAATATACTCCCTTGTCCAAAAGGCAAGATAGACCTGATGCAATTTTATGGTTATGCAAAAATGCTTCTGAACTGACAGATGGACAAATCTCTAAACTTGTAGGAAGCACCAAAGGAACAGTTTCTTTGATTAGAAAAAGAAGTTATTGGAATTTTTCTAATCTAAAACCTCGTGATCCTGTGATTTTAGCATTATGTACTCAAGAAGCTTTTCAAAAAAGTCTAGATAAAGCAAAAAGAAGAGTCGAAAGAGAGAAAAAAGCTAAAATTAGAGAAGAAAAAAAGGCTCAAGCAGCTTCTCTATAGACAAACAAAGTTACAGATGGTAACTAGCATGAAAATTAACTGGAGGTATTTATTAAGATAGAAGTTAAAGATAATAATGTTGAACAGGCAATAAGGGTTTTAAAAAGAAAACTTCAAAAAGAGGGTTTTTTCAAAGTTATGAAAATGAAAAGTACTTATGAAAAACCGTCGGAACGAAAAAAAAGAGTTCAGACTGAAAATCTTAAAAGAATAAAGAAACTCCAAAAACTAAAAAATAGATATTAAATAATTCAAAATGAGAGGATCAATAATGCCGTCTGGTAAAGTAAAATGGTTTAATGCCAAAAAAGGGTATGGATTCATAAAGGATGATGAGACACAAAAAGATATCTTTTTGCATGTTTCAGCTCTTGAAGAGTCAAAATTAAGAGTTCTTAAAGAAGAGCAAAGTATAGTTTACGACATAAAAGAAGAAAAAGACAAACTTCAAGCAATTAATATTAAAAAAAAATAATTTATCGCGGGGTGGAGCAGTCTGGTAGCTCGTCAGGCTCATAACCTGAAGGTCGTAGGTTCAAATCCTACCCCCGCAACCATTCACTAGATATAAAATGAAATATTTAATTAATCATAAGAGATTTAAAAAAAAAAAATTAAGTGAAGATGAATTCACTAAATATGTTTATACAAAAAATAGAATTGTTGAATTTCCGCAATATGAAAAGAACTATTATAACTTTTTTAATTTATACGCAAAAAAAAATTATAAATTAATAAAAATTGATTGTTTATGTAATCAGGGAGATGACCTAATATTATCTGAAGTAGATCGGCACTGTGTAAATTTCATAACAGTTATTTGTAAAAACTGTGGTTTAATAAGAGCAAATAATTATTTTAGAGATAAAGATGTAAAAGATTTTTATAAAAACTTTTATAGAACAAATGCGTATGACGAAAACTATCAAAAAAAATCTGCGGCTGAAATGTTTGAAAGTCAAAAAAAAAGTGGGAAATTTAAATTTGATTTACTAAATAAATTTTGCCCGAGACAAATTGATAATATGAAAATAGTTGACGTCGGGGGTGGGGCTGGAGGTGCGTTAGATAATTTTAATGATAGTAATGAAAAATACTTATTAGATTATTTTGACCCTTATTTAGATTTTGCAGAGACAAAAAGAATTAAAAGTATAAAAGGAGGTATAAACGAAATTGAATTTAAGCCAGATATAATAATTTTATCACATGTAATTGAACACTGGAATAACTTTGAAAATGAAATACAAAAACTTGTAAAAATTCAAAAAAAAAATGAAACTTTAAATTATATTGAATTTCCAGGAATTGACTCACTAAAAAAAGGGCGACGTGGAGGAGATTTTCTTGGAGATTTACACATTCCACATGTGTATTATTTTTCAAGTTATGTTTTTGAAAATTTAATGAATAGATACGGTTTCAAAAAAATATATTTAGACTCACAGATTAAATCGATTTTTGTTTATACCGGAAAATTAGAAAAATTAGTTAATTATTTTGAAAGATGTAAAGTGGATCTTTTGGAGGCTGAAAAAACTAGAAAAATTCAAATTTTAAAAAATATTATAAAATTATTTATTCCAAATTTTGTTTTAAAATTTTTAAGAAAAATTAGAAACAAAAAAATAAATTTTTTATCATAAACTAAATGACTAGCTCAATAAGAAATATAACTATAATAGCTCACGTTGATCATGGTAAAACTACTTTGATTGATAATATGATGAAACAAAGTGGAACATTTAGAGAAAATGAAAATGTTGAAGAACGAGTAATGGACTCGGGTGAATTAGAAAAAGAGAGAGGTATCACAATTCTAGCTAAGCCTACATCTATAAATTGGAAAAACTCAAGAATTAATATCATCGATACGCCAGGTCACAGAGATTTTGCTGCTGAGGTAGAAAGAGTTTTACATATGGCTGATGGAGCCCTTTTATTAATAGACGCTGCAGAGGGAGTAATGCCTCAAACTAAATTTGTATTGGCTAAAGCTTTAAAACAAGGGTTAAAACCAATAGTAATAATAAATAAATTAGATAAAGCTGATCAAAGGGCTAATGAAGTTTTGAATGAAACTTTTGACCTTTTTGTAAGCCTAGATGCTAACGAAGAACAATTAGATTTTCCTGTTTTGTATGCAAGTGGTAGATCGGGATGGGCATCTAAAGATATTGATGGTCCTAGAAAAAATTTAAACCCACTACTAGATTTAATTATGAAACACGTTCAACCTACTAACTTAGACAAAACTAAGCCTTTTGCTATGCTCTCCACTCTGCTCTATGCTGACAGTTTTTTAGGAAGAAGTTTAGTCGGTAAAATAGCTCAAGGAACTGCAAAAGCAAATCAACAAATTAAGGCAATAAATCTTAATGGTGAGAAGGTTGATGAGGGAAGATTAACAAAAATATTTAGATATGAAGGTACTAAAAAAGTACCAATTCAAACAGGGGAAGCGGGAGACATAGTAATCATTGCAGGCTTAGAAAAAGCAAACGTAGCAGACACAATTTGTAACTTAGAATTAAATGAACCAATTAATGCAACCCCCATCGATCCTCCAACAATGTCAATTACAATAACAGTTAATAATTCTCCTCTAGCGGGATTAGAGGGAAATAAATTAACAAGTACTCAAATTCGAGAACGACTAATTTTAGAAGCTGAAAATAATGTCGGAATAACTTTTGAAGAAAATTCTAATAAAGATTCATTTGTAATAAGTGGACGAGGAGAACTAATGTTAGAAATTCTTTTGATCCAGATGAGACGTGAAGGATTTGAGATGACTGTTAGTCCTCCCAAAGTTTTAATTAAAAAGGACAATTATGGAAAAAAAGAAGAACCAATTGAAGAAATCACTATGGATTTAGATGAAGAATTCTCATCAAAAATTATTGATTCAATGAATAGAAGGAAAGGTAAACTTATTGATATTAAAGATACAGGTAAAAATAAGAAAAGACTAATCTTTCATGCACCTACGAGAGGTTTAATGGGCTACACAAGTAGATTTTTGACCATAACAAAAGGGACAGGAGTAATAAATAGAATCTTCCATTCCTATGGGAATTATACTGGTGAAATGGAAGGAAGAAGAAACGGTGCTCTCATATCAATAGAAACTGGCAAAGCAGTGGCGTTTGCAATTTTTAACTTACAAGCTAGAGGAGAGATGCTAGTGACTCATAATGACCCTATTTATGAAGGCATGATTGTAGGTATTTCATCAAAAGCTGGAGATCTCGAAATTAATGTTATGAAAGGAAAAAAATTGACAAATATGAGAACTCAGAGCACCGATGAAAATATTGTTTTAACTCCAGTAAGAAAAATGACGATTGCTGAGCAATTAAGTCTACTTAATACAGACGAAGCTCTTGAAATAACTCCAAAATCTTGCAGGTTAAGAAAGCTTATATTAGATCCTCATGAAAGAAAAAGGCAGTCTAGGACCAAAGTTTCTTAGTTAAAAATAAGATTAATATTTTTTTTAATCTTTTTTCTTAGTTTTGAACTAGATATATTCTTAGTTCTTTTAAAGAGTTTTAGGTATTTCCTGGGAACTTTATTCTTATTATCGCTTCCATGGACAAGATAATCAATATTATTTTTTTTTAAAAATTTTTCAGTAATAAAGTAGTCTGCTTCAATTACTTTTGAAACATACTTAACTGAGCTTAAAATTTCTTTTCTTTGTTTAAAATTGAAAGGAGTTGAAAATTTTTTATATTTTTTAATATCTTTATCTTTTGCTAAAGCTACTATTACTTTTCCAAGTTTTGAAGCTTTTTTCAATAGCCTTATATGTCCAAAATGAAGAATTGAGCAAGTCATATCAACTAAAACTTTTTTATTATTTCTCATTTATTTTTAAATATTCTAAAATTTTTCCTTTTGCTTTACTTCCTAAATGAGCTTCGCCTAAATGACAAATAACTGAACCTGGTAATTTTACTCTTGGTTGATATAAAACTACTTTTTGTGAAGAACTAATTACTTTGCGTTTTAAATATGTACATAGCAAAGGTTGGTTTTTTAATGGAAATAAAACGTAATTTTTAAATTTTTTTAGCGCTAATTTTTTATTTGTAATCACTGATTTCCTAAAAGATTTATAATTTTTAACAATAATTTCTAAAGATTGTATTGAATGGTAAGGACCGGTCATTTTTTTTTCTTTAGCATTTTTTAAATTTAAAACAAATGAATTTACTTTATTTTTTGGTTCTTGGTTATAACAAATAAATCCAGCTCCAGTAAGTCCAAGCAAGCCCTTACATGAACTAAATGAAATAACATCAGCAACTTTATGATTTTTTTCTAGTCCAAAGGATGCTGTGGCATCAATTGCTAATTTAGAATTTGTTTTTTTTGAAAGTTTTTTTAAATCCTCTATTGATAATTTAAGTCCGCAGCTCGTCTCAGTGTAACATGCCCATATCCAATTATATTTTTTTTTTACCTTACTTAAATTTTTCCAATCAACTTTTTCTACTTTTTTTATAAACTTATGTGTTTTTTTTGCGAATATAGCTAAATTGAATAATCTTTCTGAGTAATAACCAGTGGAAATAATTAGAACCTTTCCTCTTAAAAAATTTAATGAAACCATTTCAAGAGCTGTGCTGCCTGAACCTTGAGTTGAAATAATATTTTTATGTCCAGAAATATTTTTAATTTTATTCAACACTTTTTTTTCAGTTTTCAAATACTTTCTATCTCCTCTTCCAGAAGCCGGATTTAAATTTATAATGTTAGCTTTTGATAAGCTCGCTGGCCCAGGAGTAAAAAGTATTTTTTTTGAATTTTTTTTAGAAATTAGATTTTCCATAATTAGATGATACCTTTATAAAAAACCTATAAAAAAAATTTAGATTTTTTACTGTCATTTAGAAATCCTTTAACAGTATCTATTGTCATTGATTGATAGCTTTTACCAAATTTGTTTAATTTATCAATCAACTTAGGGGGCATAGTTATTATTCCACATTTTAATTGTTTCGCCTGAATATAATTATAAATTTCTCTCGTACTAGCCCATAGAACTTCAATATTTTTGTATTTTTTTGTCATAGTAATGCTCTTTTTAAATATTGGTACTGGATCTTTACCTTTGTCGGCCATCCGACCTGCGAAGATTGATATTATTGATTTAGTTTTTTTATTTAGTTTTTCTACTATCCTCTTTGTCTGTTTAAAAGTATAAACTGCAGTAATATTTAATTTTACTCCATTATCACTTAGTTCTTTAATCACTGATCCCATAAATTTACCTTTTGAATTTACAACTGGTATTTTGACATAAATATTTTTAGCCCAAGAATTTATTATATATGCTTGTTCAAGCATTTTTTTAGGTTCATCTGCAAATACTTCTAATGATATTGGTTTCTTTTTACATACTTTTAGAATTCTCAAAGAATAATCTTTATAGTTTTTTGCTCCTGCCAATCTCATTAGACTGGGGTTAGTTGTAAATCCATCAACTATAGATTTTTTATTAAAGGACTTAATGGTCTTAAAATCGGCAATGTCACAAAATATTTTCGTTTTCATTAATCTAGATTTTTAACAATATCTTCAGTCATTTTTTTTGCATCTGCAAAAAGCATTAAAGTATTGTCTTTATAAAAAAGTTCATTATCTATCCCGGCATAGCCTGGGGACAAACTCCTTTTTACAAACAATACTGACTTACATTTTTCAACGTCAAGCACTGGCATTCCAAATATTGGACTTTTTGGATCTGTTTTAGCAACGGGGTTGGTT
>CACFKZ010000015.1 GCA_902566945.1 uncultured Pelagibacteraceae bacterium
ATTAAATTTAAATTTTTCATACAAAAATAAATATCATTTTTACTAATGAAAAAAATGCAAAATAGTTACAAAAAAAGTGGTGTAAATATTTCATTAGCCAATAAATTTGTAAGTCATATAGGCCGTTTATCAAGGAAAGATGTCAAAAAAAAGGGGAACTCTTTTTCAAAAGATAACATTGGAGGCTTCGGTTCCCTTTTTGATTTAAGTAAAATAAAAATAAAAGATCCAGTAATAGTATCTTGCACAGACGGTGTGGGTACTAAGATTGATTTAGCAAATAAATTTAACAAATTTAATACAATAGGAATTGATTTAGTTGCAATGTGTGTAAATGATTTAATAGTACAAGGTGCAAAACCACTTTTCTTTTTAGACTATTTAGCCGTAGGAAAACTAAATCTAAAAAAATCTAAAAAAATATTAAGTGGTATAATTAAAGGGTGTTCTTTATCAGGTTGCAGCCTTATAGGAGGTGAGACTGCAGAAATGCCAGGGATATATTCAAAAGATAATTTCGATTTAGCGGGTTTTAGCGTTGGAATTGTCTCAAGAAAAAAAATTTTGAGTAAAAAAAATGTAAGAATAAATGATATTGTTTTAGCCATCCCATCAAATGGAATTCATTCAAATGGTTATTCCTTAGTAAGAGCTATAATCAAAAAATACCAAATTTCCAAAAAAATAAAAAGAGATTTACTAGCTCCAACTAAAATTTATTCAAGAGAAATTTTAAAATTAGTTGAAAAAAATCTAATTAATGCAGCAGCACATATTACCGGTGGAGGACTAATTGAAAATTTATTAAGGTCTATTCCTAAAAAATTATCATTAGAGATAGATTTATCAAAAATTAAAATTAAAAAAATATTTAAATGGCTTAAAAAGAAAAAAATTTCTGATGAAGAAATGATGCGAACATTTAATTGTGGCGTAGGTTTTTGTTTAATTATACCACCAAAAAATTTAGAAAAAATAAGAAAGGTTTTTCCAAAAAAATATTCTCCATATGAAATTGGTGTAATTACCAAAAATAATAAAAAGGTAATTTTAAAAAATGATTTAAAATGGTAAAAAAAAAGGCTTGTGTTTTTATTTCTGGAAAAGGAACAAACTTAATTAACTTAATAAGAAAATCTAGAGATTACAATTTTCCTATTTCAATAAATCTCGTAATAAGTAACAATAATAATGCTCCTGGTATAATATATGCAAAAAAAAATAATATACCTTTTTTGATAATAAATACTAAATTTAGAAATTACGAATATAAGATATTAAGAGAGCTCAAGAGAAAAAGAATTTCTATCATTTGTTTGGCTGGTTATATGAAAATAATTTCAAGAAATTTCATTAAAAAATTTGGAAAGGTAATAATTAACATTCACCCTTCTCTGCTTCCAAAATTCAAAGGATTAAATACTTTTAGTAGAATTCTTCAGAATAAAGAAAAGAAAACAGGATGTACAGTGCACTACGTAAATGAAAAATTAGATGGAGGGAATATAATTTTAAAAAAAAAATTTTTTGTTAATCCTAGAGATAATGAAAATGAGTTAAAGCTTAAGACCCAAAAACTTGAGTACCTTGCCTTTCCAGAGGCGATAATTAGAATTTATAGATATCACTAATTTTTAAAGAAAAAATCAATTTCTTTTTTTGCATTTGTCTGAGAGTCTGAACCATGAACAGAATTTTTATCTATTGAAATTCCATATAATTTCCTAATAGTATTCTCATCAGCGTTTTTTGGATCTGTGGCTCCCATAATTTTTCTATTAAGAGATATTGCATTTTCACCCTCTAAAATCATCACTACTATTGGTCCAGATGACAAATATGAACAAAGATCATTATAAAAAGGTTTTGATTGATGAACTTTATAAAAATCTGCTGCTTCGTCTTTAGAAATGTGAATTTTTTTACTATCTTTAATAGCTAATTTATTTTGTATGAAAATATTCTTTATTTCCTCTATTAAATCTCTCTCTACTGCATCAGGTTTTATTATAGATAAAGTTTGCTCTTTATTGCTCATAGTTTTCCATAACTAATTTATTCAATAATCGTACTCCAAATCCAGTCGCACCACCTGAATTTAATGCTCCTCCATATTTTGAAAACGCCATACCAGCAATATCTAAATGAGCCCAAGGAGTTTTATTTATAATAAATCTTTGTAAGAATTGTGCGGCTGTAGTAGATCCCGCCCCACCAACATAATTAATGTTTTGTACGTCTGCATTTTTTGAATTCATGAGTTTATCATAATTTTTATGAAGTGGCATTCTCCATACTTTTTCCTCTACTTTTTCACCTGCATCAAAAATTTCTTTTGAAAGTTTATCGTCATTAGAAAAAAGTCCAGCATATTCAGAACCTAAACACACAATTATTGCTCCTGTTAACGTGGCTAAATCAACAATAAATTTTGGTTTAAATTTTTTCTCTGTGAATGTAAGCGCATCTGCTAAAACTAATCGACCTTCAGCATCCGTATTTAATATTTCTATTGTTTTACCACTGTATGATTTTACAATATCTCCAGGTCTTTGTGCGTTCCCACTTACCATATTTTCAACAAGACCAACAACTCCTACAGCATTAATTTTTGCTTTTCTTAATGCGAGGTTCTTCATTAAACCAACAACCGTTGCAGAACCTGCCATATCATAGGTCATGTCTTCCATAAATCTTGCGGGTTTTAATGAGTATCCACCAGTATCAAAACAAACTCCTTTTCCAACAAATGCCAATGGCTTGGAATTATTTTTATTTCCGTTCCATTCCATTGTAACAAGATAAGATCCTCTAATACTTCCCTGCCCCACACCAAGCAAAGCATGCATGCCAAGTTTTTTTAATTTTTTTTCATCATAAATATTTACTTTTAATCCATCTTTTTTTAGTGTGCTTAATCTTTTTGCGTATTCATCTGGGTGCAAAACGTTTCCTGGCTCAGACACTAGGTCTCTTGCATAGAAAGTGCCTTCTTCTATTGCTTTAAAATTTAATTGATCTTTTGCTGAAGGTTTATTTTTAGTCCCTGTTACATTGATTGAAATTACTCTTGTATCTTTTTTTGATTTATATTTTTTAAATTCGTATGATTTTAATTTTAATCCATGTAAAAAATGTCCAAGAAAAATATCATGTTTGTTTCCTAAACTGTCTGAATTCAAAAAATACTCGCTGTTTTTTCCATAATTAATCCGGCCATACAGTTCTGCGCCGAGATTTTCAATATCAGATGTTTTCAAATTTTTTTTTATTGAAATCAAGACTATCTTCTTTTTTGAGTTTACTTCAAAAACAATTATTTTTTTTTTAAGATCACTAGTTTTTAAAAGATCACTTATGTATGAATATTCATTAACTGAGAGAAATTTTTTTAGATTAGAAATATTGAATTTCTCATTTGAAAACAAGATTACATTGGCTGAAGTTTTATTTAGAGCCTTACTTGAATAATTTATATTTATAGACATATTTTTATAAAAGATTACTTAAACTAATGGTATATAAGTCTGAATATAACTGATTTCAATGGAAATTTAGTCATAGTTAAACCATTAGTTGAATTTAACTTATGGATGCATTATTTATATACGATATATTAAAATGCTTCAAAACAAAATTTATCAAAACTTTTTTTTAGAAATAATCAAAACATTTTTCGTTATTTTATTCGGTTTATCTCTAATTGCCTTGACTGTAAGAGCCGTAAACTTTCTAGAATTAGTTGTTGATAGCGGTTATCCAATTACTACTTATTTTGAATTTTCGTTTTTAAATTTATTTGGGATTTTACCAAAATTTATACCTCTTTCATTTTTAATAGCACTAATTTTATTTATTATTAAACATATCCAAGATGGTGAATTTGTAATCTTATGGACATCAGGAGTTAAAAAAATTCAAATTGTAAATTTATTTTTTTATACTTCTTTAGTTGTACTTTTTTTTTATTTAATTTTATCAACTTTTCTAACTCCCTCTGCCTTGAATAAATCGAGACAACTATTAGGTAAAGATCAATTAAATTCTTTTTTGCCAACTATAAGGTCTCAACAATTTACAGATTCTTTTAAAGGTTTTACTTTTATAGTTGAAAAAAAAGTAGGAAATGAAATTCAAAATATTTTTCTTCACGACAAATCAAGAAATTTAAAAAATTTATCTACTAATATATCAAGCAACGTAGATACTACAATAATTGCCCAAAATGGAGTTGTGGACAAAAAAAAATTATTTTTATTCAACGGCCAAATAATTTCATCAAAAAAAGACCAAAGTAAAAACGAGATAATCAAGTTTGATCAGATCAACATTGATTTAAGTAAATTATCTACTACAACAATAAAAAAATCTAAAGTTCAAGAAACTTCTACACTTGAACTTTTAAAATGTTTTTTTAGAGAGAAAAATATAGATTTAAACACTTGTCATAACTTGTCAGAAATTATACCAAATCTTAATAGACGAATAGTTTTGCCATTTTACATACCTGCAATTTCTTTAATTTGCTCATTACTTTTAATAAGAGTAAAAGGTAAAAATTTCAATTCATTCAGTGTCTTTATTTTAAGTTTTTTAGTTTTACTTTTTTCTGAATTAACAATCCGTTACACAGGTATAAATAATTTTACTAAAACTATTTTTTTAATTTTTCCATTTTTTTTATTAATTTTATTTTATACATTTTTAAATCTTAAATTTTTGAAGGAATTTAAATAAAATGAACAAAATACTTTTTAATTATTTACTAAAAAATTTTTTTAAAACTTTCTTTGTAGTTTTAGCCATACTTTATTGCTTTGGAGTAATTTTAAATTTATTTGAGGAAATAGAGTTTTTTAAAAACACTGAGGTAGGTTTGTTCTTACCTTTAGTTTTAACGTGTTTATTGGTACCTGGAATGCTAATCAAAATTCTTCCATTTATAATTTTTATCTCAAGCATGTGGTTTATGTTAAAAATAAGAAATAATAGAGATTTATTAACATTAAAAGTTTTTGGATATTCAAATTTAAGGATTTTTTTAATTCTTGCTCTAACTTCTTTTTTTATAGGATGGATAATTTTATTAATTATAAATCCAATTACTTCATCTATGGCTAAGTATTACGAAAAAACTAAATCTAACTTCTCAAGAGATATTGATCATTTAGTAACTTTCAATAATAATGGATTATGGATTAAAGAAAATTTTGAAAATGGATCTAGAATTATTTCTGCTGATAAACCTGATGGGGACAGCTTAATAAACACCACAATTTTTCACTTAGACGTAAATTCATATCTAATTGAAAAAATTACTGCAAAAAAAACTTTCATAAAAAATAATAATTGGATTCTTAATGATGTTATAGTTTTTAAACCTTCAAATGGTATTTTGGAAACTAAAAAATTAGATCAATATAATATAAATTCAATTTACACATATGAAAAAATAACAAGCCTTTTTAAAAATTTTGACACAATGTCATTTGTGGATTTAGTGATGAATTATAAAGAATTATTAAAAAATGGATACAATAAGACTTTTCTTAATCAAAGTTTACATACCTTATTATCTTTGCCATTTTTCTTACTAATGATGACTGCGATTGCATCTATATTAACATTACACACTTTAAAAAAATCAGATAATTTAAAATTCATCACCTTAGGTCTAATTGTAAGTGTTCTTGTCTTTTATTTTAAGAATTTGTCTCTTGCTTTAGGACAAACAGACAAAATTCCTCTAATTTTAGCAGTTTGGGCACCAGTATTAGCATTAAGTCTTTTTGCTTTAGTAGGAGTGTTACAAATTAATGAAAAATAGATTATTTTTATTTTTTTTTTTAATTTTATTTGATTACCCGCTTTTGGCTGAAAATCTTAATATTCAGTCTAAAAATATAACAATCGATAAAAATAAAGAAATTACCATTTTTGAAAATGATGTTACCGTCAAAACTGAGGATAATAATAAAATAAAAAGCGATTATGCTGAATATGATAAAAGTAAGTATTTTCTAAAATTGAAAGGGAATATTGAGGTCACTGATTATCGAGGAAATATAATTAAAACTAAATATGCTGAATACGATGAAAAAAATAGAATTTTTAAAAGTCTAGGGGAAACTTCAATAGAAACTTCTGAGAAATATTTTTTAAAAGGGTTTGATATAATTTTTGATAATAAGGAAAAAATTATCAGCTCTAAGAAAAAAACCAAAATTATTGACAAAGAAAACAATAAAATTTTTTTGGATTCATTTGAATTCGAAATTAAAAATAATATCTTTAAATCAGTTGGATTAGTTAAAATTGAAGACAAGTTAGAAAATGAATATGAATTTTCTCAAGTATATATTGATACTAAAAAAAAAGAGATACTAGGAACTGATATTAAGGCATTTTTAAATGACGAAAGTTTCAAAATAAATAAGAATAATAAACCTAGAGTGTTTGCTAATGCGATTAAAATTAGCAAAAATAAGAGTATGTTTGGAAAAAGTATTTTTACGATTTGTGACTATCGAAAAAAAGATAAATGTCCTCCATGGACAATTCAAGCTAGTAAAATGTTTCACGATAGTAAAAAAAAAACGATTTACTATGATAATGCTTTGATTAAAGTTTATGATCTGCCAATTTTTTACTTTCCTAAGATTTCTCATCCAGACCCAACTGTAGATAGAAGATCCGGATTTTTGATTCCGTCAATTTCTGATACTAAAAACTTAGGTTTAGGAATTTCTATTCCATATTTTTGGGCTTTAAATGACGATAAGAATTTTACTATAACTAATAATCTTTATTTTTCAGAAAATCCTCTTTTTTTAGGTGAGTATCACCAGGCTTTTAAAAATTCAAAATTTATTCTCGATTTTGGATTTACCGAGGGTTATAAAAAAAGTACATCAACAAAAAAGTCAGGAGAAAAATCTCACATATTTGCAAAATTTGAAAAAATATTTTTTGGTAAAGAGGATTCTGAAAATAATTTAGAGATATCAATTCAAGATAGCTCTGATGATAAGTATCTCAAGCTATATAAAATTAAATCTAATTTAGTTGATTATAATATCGATACACTAAAAAGCTCTATAAAATTTTCACATGAGAAAGAGGATATATTTTTAGGAATGAACGCAAGTATTTATGAAACTTTAAAAGACTCTTATGAAGATAAGTATGAATTTATATTTCCAGAAATTACTTTTGATAAAAATTTATTTAGTAATGACGATTATGGAAGTTTAGATCTTCAAACTAATTTAAAAGTACACAATTACGATACTAATAAACTTACAAACTTTATAGTTAATGACTTAAATTGGAACTTTAAAGAAACGTACTTTGGCTCAGGTATAAAAGGTAAAATTTTAGGGAATTTCAAAAATATAAATTATGAAGCTAAGAATGTTGATCCATTTAAAGAGGATTTTACGAGTGAGTTTTATGCTGCATTGGGTTACCTCGCTAGTATTGATCTTCAAAAAATAAAAGGAGATGGATCTCATCTGTTAACACCAAAACTTCTCTTAAGATATTCCCCAGGTTCAATGAGAAAAGAAACTGATGGATTTAGACTTAATCCTATAAGCGCATTTAACATTAATCGATTAGAAAATAAAAACAATTTTGAAACAGGCTTAAGTAGTACTATAGGTTTTGATTATAAAATTGAAAAAGAAAACTCTGAACTAGATTTCTCTGTAGCTCAAATTATAAGTGAGAAAGAAAATAAAAAGATGCATAGCAAAACAGGTTTAGACGAAAAACTTTCAGACTTAGTTGGGTCAGTAAATTATAAAATAAATGATAGAATTAACCTAAACTATAATTTTGCTTTAGATCAAAATTATAGTGATTTGAACTATAATGAATTAGGAGCAGAAATAAATCTAAATAATTTAAAAATTGATTTTGATTATTTGCAAGAAAAAAAACATATAGGAGATCAGGACTACTTCAAGACAAAGATTAATTTAACTAATAGTGATAATGGGATATTTTCTTTCGAAACTAAAAGAAATTTAATTACCAGCTCTGCAGAATTCTATAACCTTAGTTACGAATATATTAATGACTGTCTGAGAGCAGGATTAATTTATAGAAGAGAGTTTTATACTGACTCAGAATTAGAGCCTGAAAATTCGTTAATGTTTAAAATCACTCTTACTCCTTTTGGAAACATTAATTCTCCTTCTTTTAGTCAATGAAAATAAAATTTATTACAACATTTATTATTCTTGTTTTTCTTTTTTTAAACAAATCTGCAAACGCGAAATTTAAAAATAATATTATCGTAAAGATAGAGAACGAAATAATTACAAATTTTGAAATAAAGAATAAGATCTTATCTACATTAATTTTATCTAACCAGGAAATAAATCAAAAAAATATTAATAGCATAAAGGGCAAAGCCTTAGACTCTTTGATACAACTAAAACTTAAAAATATTGAGCTTTCTAAATATAATATTAACAATGATTTAGATCAGGTAAATAGATATCTTAATTCTATTTCATCAAATGATATAAATAAATTAAAATTTAAATTTGAAAAAAATAATGTTGAGTTTGATCTTTTTGTCGAAGAAATAAAAACAGAATTTAAATGGCAAAAGTTAATTTATGAAATTTACTCAAAGAAAATTAACATTGATGGTGTCTCACTAGATGGAGAAATAAAAAAGATTCTGAAAGATAAAGTTGATATTACAGAATATAGAATCTCAGAGATAGAAGTTGAAAGAAAATTAAATCAATCGTCAAAAGATATAATTTTAGATATTCAAAAAAAAATTGATGAACTAGGTTTTGAAACTACTGCTTTAAATTATAGTGTTGCTACTTCCTCATCAAATAAGGGAGATCTTGGTTGGATTAATTCAAAATCTTTATCGAAAAAAAATTTTAATATTCTTTCTAAAATGAGTATAAATGATATTTCAAGCCCTATAGAGAAACAAAATGTTATAATTTTTTTTAAGTTAACCGATAAACGTAAAACTAAAGCTGAAAATATTGATATTAACGAATTAAAGAAGAAATTAATAAATCAGAAAAAAAATGAATTATTTAACTTATACTCAAGAAGTCACTTGTCTAAATTAAAAAATAAAAGTTTAATAGAATACAAATGAGTAAAATAATTCTAATTAGTGGTGATCCGAATAGTATCAATTCTGAAATAATATACAAAACTTGGAAAACGTTGAATAAAGCTTTAAGAAAAAGAATTTACATAATATCTAATTTTGAGCTTTTAAAAAAACAATTTAGTAAACTTAAATACTCTATAAAAATAAATAAAATTAATAATATATATGAAGCGACAAAACATAGTGAATTAAATGTTATTAGTTTAAAATTAAAATTTAGAAAACCATTTTGCGTCACAAAAAAAGAGGCTTCAAAATTTGTCACAAATTCTTTAAATTATGCCCATTCTTTAGCGATTAAAGATAAGAAAATAAATATTATCAATTGCCCTATAAATAAAAATTTATTAAAAAAAAATAAAATTGGGGTAACTGAGTATCTAGCCAAAAAATGTAATGTAAAAAATAGTTCAGAAGCGATGCTAATAAAAAATAAGAATTTTGCAGTTTCGCCAATTACCACTCATATTGATGTTAATGAAATTTCGAAAAAGATTAATTCAAAAATTATATTTAACAAAATTTTTACAATACATAGTTGGTATAAAGATAAATTTCAAACAAAACCAAAAATTGGCGTTCTGGGTCTCAATCCTCATAATGCTGAATTGAGAATTAATTCTGAAGAAAAAAGGATAATTATTCCCTCTATTTTAAAATTAAAAAAAAGCGGAGTTAACGTGAACGGACCCTTAGTTGCAGATACAGTTTTTATAAAAGAATATAAAAATTATGATTTACTAGTTGGTATGTATCATGATCAAATTCTTTCTCCATTTAAAGCATTATTTAAATTCGATGCAATTAATGTCACTTTAGGGTTGAAATATTTAAGAGTTTCGCCAGATCATGGTACAGCTGCCAACCTAATTGGTAAAAAGAAAGCTAATCCTACAAGTTTAATCAAGTGCATAGATTTTCTAAATAAAATATAAGATGAAATATGCAAAGAAATCTTTAGGACAAAATTTTTTAGTAGATAAGAATATAATAAAGAAAATAACAAATTTAGTTGAAATTAAAAATAAAGATGTTGTTGAAATAGGTCCTGGTAAAGCTTCTTTGACTAATGAAATCATCAAAAACAAGCCGCGAACATTATCACTTATAGAAAAAGATAATAATTTAGCAGAAAAACTAAGATTAAGATTCTTGAAAAATAAAGATATTAAAGTATTTAACCAGGATTTTTTAAATTTTGATATTAAAAACTTAAATAAAAAAAAATTAATAATATTTGGTAATCTCCCGTATAACATTTCTTCTCAAATTTTTGTTAAAATTTTAAAGTTTAAAAATTGGCCTCCTAATTATACAGATTTAATTTTAATGTTCCAAAAAGAGCTTGGAGAAAAAATTTTAGGTAAGTTTCAATCAAAAAATTATGGAAGGTTATCCATATTATCACATTATAAATTACTAAGCGTGAAAAAATTTTTTGTTTCTGCTAATTGTTTTTTTCCGAAACCTAAAGTGACTTCAATAGTAATTCACTTTAAGCCAAAAAAACAACTATCTTTCAAAATTAGGGATCTTGCAAAACTTGAACGTATTACCAATATTTTATTTTCAAATAAAAGAAAAATGATAAATAAAAATATTAGTAAAATTTTAAAAAAGGAAGATGTTAAAAAAATTGATAATTTAAATTTAAATTCAAGACCTGAAGAACTAAAACCGGATATCTATTATAAACTTGCAGAATTTATTGAAAAAGATAAGTAAATTTTTTTTTACTATTTTCGATTATTTTTTCAATTTGTTTAAAACAAATATCTAAGTTTTTATTTATTACGATATAATCATAATCATTCCAGTGTTTAATATCTTCATCAAAAGCGCTGAATCTTTTATTTATTTCCTCTTCGGAATTCTGATCTCTTTTTATAAGTCTATTTTTTAGCTCTTTTTTGCTATCTGTTATTAGATAGATTTTTATAAGTTTGAGATTTTTAAATTTTGATAATTGTTTAGTTCCCTGCCAGTCAATATCAAATATTATATCGTTATTTATAATTGTTTTATCCACGTTTTCTTTTAATGTTCCATAGTAATTTTCAAAAATTTCTGCATGTTCGTAAAATTTTTTTTGTTTTATTAATTCTTTAAATTTTCCCATCGATACAAAATGATAATCTACCTCGTTAACTTCGTTTGACCTTGGTGGTCTAGTAGTGTGTGAAACAGAAATTTTGAATGAGGGATATTTTTGTTGAATTTTTTTGGTTAATGTGGTCTTGCCAACCCCAGATGGAGACGAAAGGATAACCATGATATTTTCCCCATCATGTTGCATCTTATTTGATTAAATAATTATTAAGTTGATTTACTTTCAATAAATTTAATAGCATCTCCAACTGTAAGAATTTTTTCAGCTTCGCTATCTGAAATCTCCGAGCCAAATTCCTCTTCAAAAGCCATCACTAATTCAACAGTATCTAAGCTATCTGCACCCAAATCATCTATAAAGCTAGCTTCTTCAGTTACTTTTTCTTCATCAATACCTAAGTGATCTGCAACTATTTTTTTAATTTTATTTTTTACGTCTTCTGACATTAATTCCTTTCATGAATTTATAATTTCTTAATAGATTATTAACAAGAATTGTCAAGCCATATACATTCCGCCATTCACATGTATTGTTTCACCATTAATATAGTTTGCCATTTCTGATGCTAAAAAAGCTACACAATTTGATACATCTTCTCCTGTACCAAGACTGCCAGAGGGAATTTTGCTTATTAATGTTTTTTTAAATTCTTCGCTGATTTTGTCAGTCATATCAGTTTTGATAAAGCCAGGCGAAACACAATTAATGTTAATATTTTTTTTTGCATATTCGATTGCTAAACTTTTTGAAAATGCAACAATACCTGCTTTAGAAGCTGAATAATTTGCTTGTCCTAAATTCCCAGTATGACCAACAATAGAAGTGATATTTATTATTTTTCCTTGTTTTTTTTTTAACATTTTTTTTATTGTAAATTTACACATAAGAAAAGTTGATGTTAAATTTATATCAAGAACTTTTTTCCAATTTTCTTCACTCAATCTAATTGAAAGATTGTCTAGAGTAATACCTGCATTGTTTATTAAAATATCTATTCCTTCTAATTGTTTATCTATCTTATCTATAAATCCTTCAATGTTACTATGTTCATCAAGTTTAAATTTTTCGACAATTATATTATCATATTGTGTTTTTAAATTTTTTAATTTTTCTTCATTTGTTCCAGTAGCAACAACTGTTGCACCGAAATTATTAAATTTATCTACAAGAGATTGACCTATTCCCCCTGTTGCACCTGTAATTAAAACTTTTTTATTTTTTAAGTTCATCTGATAAATTTTTAATATCAACAATTGTGTTTAAAGAAAAGCAATTTGCTTCTTTTAATGTCCTTTTTGCCATTCCTGACAAGACCTTTCCAGGGCCTACCTCTATGTAATTTTTTATACCCTTTTTAAACATATTAAGCAAAGTTTCCCTCCATCTAACAGTGGAAAAAATCTGTTCAACCAAAAGATTTTTAATATTTGATGGATTGTTTTCAGGTTGAGCTGTAACATTACTAAATATATCTATTTTTGGTTTTTGGAAATCTACTCTATCAATTTTTTCTTTCATCGCTTTAGCTGCTGGAGACATTAGAGAGCAATGAAATGGTGCACTCACATTAAGCGGAATAAATTTTATCTTTTCATTTTTTAAAACATTGCTGAGTGACTCAATGCTATTTTTCTCTCCACTTAATATAACCTGCCCATTAGCATTATCATTAGCAATCTCACAAATTTCACCATCTTTTTTATTTAATTTAATTAAATTATTCAAATTATCTATTTCTGTTCCTAAAACAGCTATCATTTTACCCTTTCCAACTGGTACTGCTTCTTGCATCGCTTTTCCTCTTTCGTGAAGCAACTGTAAAGCGTCATTGAATTGAATAGAATTTGAGCAAACTAAAGCAGTGTACTCCCCTAGCGAATGACCAGCAAAAAATCTAAATTCATCTATTTTAAAATTAAACTCTTCAATTAATACCTTAAAAATGGAGTAACTAACTGTCAAAATTGCTGGTTGAGTATTTTTTGTTAATTGCAATTCATTTGCAGGGCCCTCTAATATCATTTTTGATAAAGAAAAATTTAATTCTTCATCTGCTTTTTCAAATATTTTTTTTACAATTTTAAAATTTTTATAAAATTCAGATCCCATACCAACTATTTGAGAACCTTGACCTGGAAATAATAATGCGTTCATATCGTCAAATTTAGCTAATAATAATTAGTATTGCTATAATTCTTCATTATAGTATAACCCACACTTTGAAAATAATTATTTAAACTTAATTAACACAAAATTATGGCTTTTTACGAAAATACGATTGTTGCTAAACAAGATTTAGGTGAGAGAGAAATAAAATCAATAAAAGAAAAGTATAATGAATTAATTAATAACTCCTCTGGTAAAGTTGTTAAAATCGAGGAATGGGGCTTGTTAAATTTGGCTAACAAAATAAAAAATTATAGGAAAGGTTTTTATATACATTTCAAGTTCGAAGGATCAAAAGAAACATTAAATGAAATTGATAAAAAAATAAGAGTTGATAGTTCAATATTAAGGCATTTGACTGTAAAGTATAAAAGACTTGATACTAAAAACGAGTTTTTTAAAAAGATTAATAATTGAAGATGAAAAGAAAAAACAAAAAATTTCAAAAAAGAGGTTCAAATTCTTTAAACAAGTTGAGTTTGTTTCAAAAACCAGATGGAAAGTTTTCAAAAAAATGTCCATTATCTAATAAAAATGCTCCGATAATAGATTATAAGAACGTTAGCTTACTGAAAAAATATGTGTCAGATAATGGGAAAATTATTTCATCTAAAATTACTTCGGTATCTTTTAATAAACAAAAAAAACTTACTAAAGAGATAAAAAAAGCTAAAATCTTATCTCTTTTATAGAGTGGTAATGGAACTTATATTATTAGAAAATATTTTAAATTTGGGCAACATTGGAGACAAGGTTAAAGTTAAAAATGGATATGGTAGGAACTTTCTTTTAAAAAAAAGAAAAGCTTTAAGATATAATAAAGAAAACTTAGAATTCGTTAATAAGAAAAAAGATGAGTTAAATAAAAAAAATATAGAAATTAAAAATAAATTTAAGGAAATAGCTAAATTGATAAATAATAAGACATTTTCATTTAGCAAAGAAAGTAAAGAAAATGGTGATCTTTATGGATCAATAAAACCAAAAGAGATTACTAACTTAATAAAAGAAAAAGTAAAAGCAGAAGTTAGTCCCTCTCAAATTATTCTTAAAGAAGAATTAAATAAATTAGGATTGTTTAAAGCTGATATAACTTTTCATTCAGAGGTAAAAGCACATATCTCGATTAAAATCGAAAAAATTCAATCTAAATAACTTTTCCACAGAAGTGAAAAAAAGTGAGTAACTTTTTTCTTTATCAGAATGATCTATTGAATAATATTAATTTGTGGAAGATTTACAACCATCACAGAAAAAAATAGATAATAAACAGCCTTCTAATATAGAAGCTGAACAAGCACTTATAGGTTCAATACTTGTAAATAATGACATCATTGATGAAGTTTCAACAATTGTAAAGCCATCGATTTTTTATGACCCAGCACATATAAAAATTTATGAAGTTATTGAAAATTTAAATAATAAAGGAATGATTGCTAATCCCATTACTTTAAAAAATTATTTTGAGAAAGATAAAATGTTAAATGAAGTTGGTGGAACAGAATATCTTGTGAAATTAACAAGATTTTCTGGATCAACTAAACAAGCTATTGATTACGCCAAAGTGATTCATGAGATGTATTTGAGAAGAGAACTGGTTTTGATATCTGACAAATTATCTTCAGATACATTAAATGCTAGCTCAGAAGAAAAAAACGCAGAGAATATTATTGAAACAACTGAGAAATCATTATTTGATTTAGCTGAAAGAGGAAGTTTTTCTCAATCATTTTTAAAATTTAACCAAGCACTTGATCAAACGATTGAAATGGCAACCAATGCAATGCAGAGTGATCATGGAATTGTTGGTATACCAACAGGACTAACAGATTTAGATGAAAAATTAGGTGGTTTACACAAATCCGATCTTATTATTTTAGCTGGAAGACCTTCAATGGGAAAGACAGCTTTAGCAACAAATATTGCATACAACGCATCTCAGCATATTTTAAAAAGAGAAGAAAAATCATCGGTAGCTTTTTTTTCTCTAGAAATGTCTTCCGAACAATTGTCTACAAGAATACTATCTGAACAAGCTAAAATTAAATCAGATGACATCAGAAGAGGAAAAGTTACTGAGGAAGAAATAAATAGATATATAGAAACTTCAAGAAATATTTATAACCTTCCATTATACATTGATGAAACTCCTGCCATAACAATTGCTTCTCTAAGTAATAGATCAAGAAGAATAAAAAGATTATTTGGTCTCAGTTTAATAGTAGTAGATTATATTCAATTAATGAGATCTAGCTCAATAAAAAATGAAGGCAGAGTTCAAGAAATTTCTGAAATTACTCAGGGATTGAAAGCATTAGCAAAAGAGTTAGCTGTACCAGTTTTAGCACTCTCTCAACTTTCTAGAGCTGTAGAACAGAGAGACGACAAACAACCACAACTGGCTGATTTGAGAGAGTCTGGGTCTATTGAGCAAGACGCGGATGTAGTAATGTTTGTCTACAGAGAGGCATATTATTTAGAAAGAAAACAGCCTAAATTAGGATCAATTGAACATGCAGAGTGGCAATCAAAGATGAACGATGTTAATGGCTTAGCAGATATAATTTTAGGTAAACAAAGACATGGTCCAACAGGTACGATAAAAGTAGAGTTTGAAGGGATTTATACGAAATTTAAAGATTTAAGCAAAAATTAACTTTAATTTTTTCTTTAGTTCTAAAAAATTTAAGATATATCTGAAATATCTCAATGTTTTCTTATATTTATAAAAAATTAGTCATAGATTTCTCAAAAATAACGTTATTATTACTCTCAATAATTATTATTTTTTCATTTTTTCAAGCTAAAAATTTTAATTTAGATGCGTCTTCAGATGCGCTGCTATTAGAAGGTGATAAAGATCTTAAATATTTAAGGGAAGTAAATGAGAGATATGGTTCAAAAGATTTTTTGGTTCTTACCTATGCTCCTGTTTCAAGTTTTACTGATAAAGAAACAATCCTAAACTTACAACTTTTAAAATCAAAAATAGAAAGATTAACATGGGTAGATGGTGTGATAACTGTAATAGACGTACCCCTGTTAAAAAGTACAGACGAAAATTTAATGGACAGGTTGAAAAATTATAAAACATTGTCTTATCCTGAGATCGATACAAAAAGAGGTTTTGAAGAAATTATCAATAGTCCAATTTATAAAGATTATGTGATAAGTGAAGATGGAAAGACATCGGGAATTGTAGTTTATTTGAAAAAAGATGAACGGTTAGCTGAATATGTAAAAATAAAAGATAAATATTATAATCAATCTAGAGAAACAGGTTTAACAAAAGTAGAAAAAAAAAATTATAAAAAATTTATTAAAGAATATGAGGATTATAAAAATCTTTATAATTTAAGAAATCATCAAAATATTGCTGAAATAAGAGATGTTATTAATAAGTATGGAGAAAACGCAAAGATACATCTCGGAGGCATCCCAATGATTGCTGATGACATGATGAGCTTCATTAAAAGAGATATTATAGTTTTTGGATTTGGAGTGTTTGTTTTTATAATTTTCACACTTTGGTTTATTTTTAGAAATGTGAAATGGGTAATTATGCCATTACTTGGTTGTTCAACTTCTGTAATAATAATGATTGGTTTGCTTGGTTTTATCGGATGGAAAGTAACCGTTATTTCTTCAAATTTTATTGCTCTAATGC
>CACFKZ010000016.1 GCA_902566945.1 uncultured Pelagibacteraceae bacterium
ATTAATAGCGGAGTATGCTTTACAAAAACGTTTATTCGTGCCATATGAGTCAATTCCAGAAGTTGTTGTAAATTCTTTTCTTTCAGCAGAAGACAAAAACTTTTTTAGTCATCCTGGAGTTGATGCAAAAGGCATAGTCAGAGCAGTCATAAAAAATTTAAGAAACATATCACAAAATAAAAGACTTGAAGGCGCTTCTACAATTACTCAACAAGTAGCAAAAAATTTTTTACTTACTAATGAAGTCTCATTGAAAAGAAAGGTAAAAGAAGCAATTTTGGCTTTTAGAATCGAAAGAGCTTACTCTAAGGAGAGAATTTTAGAATTATATTTGAATCAAATTTATTTAGGAGAAGGAACCTACGGAATAGCTGCAGCAAGTTTAGAGTATTTTGACAAATCAATTAAAGAACTTACTTATTCTGACGCTGCTTTGCTCGCAGCTTTGCCAAAGGCACCAAGTAAATATAATCCATATAAATATCCTGAAGTAAGTAAATTTAGAAGAAATCTTGTTTTAAAAAATTTAGAGGAAAATAATTTCATAACAAAAAAAGAATTAAAAGAGTTTAAAAATTCTAGTATAAAATTAAAAAAAAGAAAAATTGAAATAGTGAATGAAGCAAACTCTTACACTGAAGAAGTAAGAAGATCTGTAAAAGAGAATTATGGATTTGAAAAACTTTATTCTCAGGGTTTAAGTATTAAGACACCATTAGATATTAATTATCAGACTCAAGCAATTAAAGCTTTGAGAAAAGGTATTGAAGATTACGACAAAAGACATGGGTGGAGAGGACCTTTGACTAATAAATTTAAAAATAAAAATTGGGAACAAGTTGTAAAGAAATTTAAACTAGACCCAACTTTAAAGTGGAATTTTGCTGAAGTAATCAATGTTAATGATGCAAGTTTAAATTTCAGAATTATTGATGATAAGAAAAAAAATATTGAAGGTATCCTTAGCAAAAATAGTTTGAAATGGACTATTTCTAATAAAAAACTCCTCTCAGATGTTTATAAAATTGGTGATATTATTTTTGTAAAGAATGAAAACAAAATTTGGAAAATTAAACAGTATCCAAAAATAAATGGCGGAATAGTTGTTATAGACCCCTATACTGGTGATGTTAAAGCATTAGTAGGTGGGTTTAATTTTAAATCAAGCGAATTTAACAGAGTAACCCAAGCTAAGAGACAACCGGGTTCAGCTTTCAAACCAATTGTTTATGCTGCTGCTTTAGAGAATGGATTTTCTCCTAATTCAATTATTCTTGACGCTCCTTTCGTTGAAAGCCAAGGAGTGGGCTTAAAAAATTGGAAACCAGAAAATTATGGTAAAAAATTTTACGGACCTTCAACTTTAAGAAAAGGAATTGAATATTCCAGAAACCTAATGACAATTAGAATAGCAAAAATATTAGGTCTAGAAACTATTCTAGATTTATCTAAGCGATTAGATATTTATGATGATATACCTGAACTGTTATCTGTTTCTCTTGGAGCTGCAGAAACAACGTTGCTCAACTTAACTTCAGCTTATGCTACGTTCGTCAATGGTGGGAAGAAAATAAAACCAAACTTGATATCTAGAATACAAGATAGAAGAGGTAAAACTATTTTTCTTCAAGAAAATAGAAAATGTATTGGATGTGATCAATTTATTAATCAATCTTCTAACCTTCCAAAAATTAAGAATACCCAGGAACAGATTTTTAGTGAAGAAACAGCTTATCAAATGACTACAATTTTGAATGGAGCAGTTAAGAGAGGAACTGCAAAAAAGCTTAAATCTCTGAACGTACCTTTAGCAGGCAAAACAGGAACAACAAATAATAATTATGATGCGTGGTTTATTGGTTTCTCTTCAAATTTAGTAATTGGAGTTTATGTAGGATTTGATGCTCCTAAAACATTAGGAAAGTACGAAACTGGTTCAAAAGCTGCTTTGCCAATTTTTAAAAATTTTGTTGAAAATGCACTTTTCAAAGAAGATTTTGAGGATTTTAAAATACCTTCAAATATTTACCTAACAACACTAAATTACGATACTGGGTTGAAAGCTTTATCAGGAGAAAAAAATACTATCATTGAAGCTTTGAAGAAAAAAGATATTAACAATATAAATAATAATAATTTAATTTTAGTAAATGACCGTGATACTCTGGTTAAGTTTAGACAATTTTACTAATGGAAAGTTTCGAAAATAAATTAATTAATGTTGAAAAATCTCTGAATAATATCAGGGGGTATCTTTGATAAAAATAAGGTTGAGACCAAGATAGCTGAGTTTGAAAAAAATATTTTAGAGGAAGGTTTTTGGAAAGATAAAGAAAACGCTACAAAAATAATTAAACTTAAAAAAAGCTTTGAAGATATTCTTAATTCTTATCAAGACACAATTAAAGAAATTAGTAACTTAAAAGATCTATTTAAATTAGCTGTCCAAGAAAAAAACGATGAGATAATAAATGATTGTAATTTAAAAATTGATCAATTTTATTCATCTATCAAACAAAGTGAGATAAATTGTTTTCTTTCAAAAGAAAATGACAACCTGAATATTTACTTAGAAATTCATGCTGGAGCTGGAGGCACCGAAAGTCAAGATTGGGCCGAAATGTTACGACGTATGTATATGAAATGGTTTGATAAAAAAAAATTTAAATACCAAATTATTAGTGAACATAAAGGAGAAGAGGCAGGAATCAAATCATCAACAATAAAAGTCGAAGGTGATTATTTGTACGGATTAATGAGATCTGAGTCTGGTGTGCATAGACTTGTCAGAATTTCACCTTTTGATAGCGGGGCAAGAAGACATACTAGTTTTGCAAGTGTATGGGTGTACCCAGCGGTCGAGGATGACATAAATATTAAAATTGATGAAAATGATCTTAGAATAGACACTTATAGGTCTAGTGGTGCTGGAGGGCAACACGTTAACACAACCGATAGCGCAGTGCGAATAACTCACCTGCCTACCAAAATTGTTGTGCAGTGCCAAAATGAAAGATCTCAACATAAAAACAAAGATACTTGTTATAAGATGCTTAGAGCAAGGTTATATGAGTACGAAATTCAAAAAAGAGAGGAAATCAATCAAAAAGAAGTAAATAGTAAAACAGATATTGGGTGGGGACATCAAATACGATCTTACGTTTTACAGCCATATCAATTAGTAAAAGACTTAAGAAATAAATTAGAAAATACTAATCCTTCTAGTGTGCTAGATGGAAATATTGATCAATTCATTGAAGAAGGCGTTAAACAAAGGTAATGAAAAAAATTTCTATATCGATTTTTTTAATCTTTCTCATTATATTAATTATAACAGTAACTATTTTATCTACAGTTGGAATTGAAACTAAAAGATTCAATAATTTAGTAACGCAAAAAATTAATAAAAATAATAACAAAATTAGTTTAGATTTAAATTCAATTAAATTCAAACTAGATATAGAAGAAATAAGCTTATTTTTAGAAACAAAAAATCCGAAAATAGTTTATCGTAATGTTGATATACCAGCAGAGAATATTAAAGTTTATATAAATTTTTTATCTTTAATAAACAGAAAAAATGAAATAGAAAAAATTAGTTTAGTTTTTGATCAAATTGATATTAATCAAATAAAAAAAGTATCAAAGACATTGAAACCGTCAAACTTTGTAAGATTTTTTAAGACAAAGGCGAAAAAGGGAAAATTAAATAGTGAAATAGAAATTTACTTAAATGATAAAAATCAACTTGATAATTTTATTGCTCGTGGATCAATTTCAAATTTGGAAATAGAGACCTTTAAGAATTTAAATCTCAAGGAGTCCTCATTCACTTTTTTTGCAGATAAAACTGATATATTGTTAAAAAATTTTACGAGTAAATCAAACTTTTTTGAGATTAATGATGGTGATATTAAAATAAATATTTATTCAGGAATTTCTCTAATATCAAATTTTAAAACAAAAATTAAATATGATTTTAATAGTAAATCTAATAAAGATTTATTTTCAGATTTTAAACATTTTAAAGATGTTGTTGAACTTAAGGCAGAGCTTTCAAATAATTTATCAATTAATATAGACGAGACATATAAGTTACAATCTTATAATTTTAAAAATACTGGCAAAATAACCAAAGCAACTTTTGATTCTAAAAATATCCTAAAAAATGGATTAATTAAAAAAAACGTAAGCCCATTGTCATTAATTGATGCAAATATAACGACGAACTCCAAACCTAATGAAAACTTTATCGAACTTGATGGAAAGTATTCCTTGAATAAGGGAAATTTACTAGATTTCAAATTAAAGAATTCTTTTAAAAAAGATTTAATGAATCTTAGTTTAGACGCTGAATATGATGATCTATTAGAAATAGATCTTATTAATTATAAAAAAAAGAAAAATATAGTAGCAAACATTAATTTAAATTTAATAAAGCAGAAAGAAAATCTTAAAATAAAAAATGTTAATTTTAAAGAAGGTAAAAATCAAATTTTAATTTCAGGAGCAAAATTTAAAAAAGGAAAATTTTCATCTTTAGAAAAAATTTCTGTTAAAACTACAAAAGGCAATAAAAAAAATAATGATTTTTTATTATCCTACGGAAAACAAATTTTAATTGATGGGCCTCAATTTGATGCAAGAAATATACCTAAAATTTTTAGTAAAAGAGATAATAATAAACTTGAAAATATTAATAAAGAAATTGAAATTAATTTAGGTAATATTTATGTGCCTGTGTCAGAAATTCTTAAAGATTTTAAATTAATTGGGAAAATTGAAAAAGGAAAATTTGTAAAAATATCTTCAAAAGGTGATTTTGGAGGAGGAAATTTTTTAGATATAAAAATGAAAAATGATAAAAAAAATAACAAAAAATACCTTGAAGTTTACTCTGATATTACCAAACCACTATTAACAGAATATAATTTTTTTAAAGGTTTGACTGGAGGGAAATTATTATTTACATCAATTATTGACACAAATTCCTCAAAATCAAATTTAAAAATTGAAAATTTCAAAGTTATAAATGCTCCTGGAATGGTTAAATTACTAACTTTGGCTGATTTAGGTGGTTTAGCTGATTTAGCGGAAGGGGATGGAATATCTTTTGAAGTTTTAGAAATTAATATGGAAAAAGACAAAGATATTTTAAAATTAAACGAAATACTAGCACTTGGACCAAGTATCTCAGTTTTGATGGAAGGATATCAAGATCAAGCTTTAACTAGTTTAAGAGGAACTTTAGTCCCTGCTAAAACTTTAAATAAATTAATTTCAAAAATACCGGTTTTAGGAGATATTGTAATTCCAAAAGAGGTGGGAGAAGGGTTGTTTGGAATAAGTTTTAAAATGAAAGGGCCTCACGGAAAAATTAAAACAACAATTAATCCAATTAGAACTGTCACTCCTAGATTTATTCAAAAAATCATAGATAGAAATAAAAAAACTAAATAATCTTAATTACATAGTGTTTCTTTTTTCCATATGAGACTTTTAAAACTTTCTCTTTAAAATCATTAGGTCTAAGTATTTTTTTATCATCATTCATTAAAACGTCATTTATCTTTAAGCCATTATTAGCCATAACTCTTCTTATTTCACTTTTAGATGGAAAGATTTTATTATCAGTTAACAGATCAATAAGCTTAATTCCTTTCTCAATATTATTTAATTTTATTTTAATTTCAGGGAGATTTGAACTCAGTCCTTTTTCTTTAAAAGTTTCTCTTGCAGTTTGCTCAGCCTTTTTAGAAGCTATTTCTCCATGAAGAATTTTTGTAGCTTCACTTGCTAAAATTATTTTTAATTTATTAATATTTTTTTCTTTTTCGTAAAGATGCTCAATTTCAGACTGACTAATCTCAGTAAAAAAATATAAAAAACGTTTTACGTCACGATCATCAGTATTTCGCCAAAATTGCCAATAATCGTATGGAGAAAATAAATTTTCATTTAACCAAATAGCACCTTTTTCAGTTTTACCCATTTTTGCTCCTGAAGCTAAAGTTATTAAAGGCGTGGTAAGACCAAAAGACTCTTTTTGAAGTTTTCTTCTAATTAACTCAACACCATTCACTATATTTCCCCATTGATCCGAACCACCAATTTGTAAAACACAATTTTTTTTCTCAAATAATTTTAAAAAATCATATGCTTGTAAAATCATATAATTAAACTCCATGTAACTTAGAGACTGTTCACGCTCTAATCTTAATTTAACACTGTCAAAAGTAAGCATTTTATTTAAAGTAAAATGACTTCCGATATTTCTTAAAAAATCTATATAATTTAATTTTGTAAGCCAATTAGCATTATCAACAAATATTGGCTTTGTTTTTTTATCTGAAGTTTTTAAAATTTTAATGAAAACCTTTTTTATACTTTGAATATTTTTTTTGATTTCTTTTTGATCAAGAATCTTTCTTGTAACGTCTTTCCCAGATGGATCACCTATCATTGTTGTGCCACCTCCTAAAAGAACTATTGGTTGATGACCATGTTTTTGCATTAATTTTAAAATCATTATTTGCAACAAACTTCCGACATGAAGGCTACTTGCTGTACAATCAAATCCTATGTAGCCAGAAATTGATTTTTTATTACAAATTTCACTAAGTTTTTCTAAATCTGTGCATTGATTTAGATACCCACGAGATTGCATTTCTAATATGAATTTATTTTTCATAGCACAATTTATTTAAACTACTATTATACAAAAATTATTATAAATAAATAAAAATATGCAAAAATTGTATACTTCCTTAGGCTTAATGAGTGGAACATCTGGAGATGGTGTTGATGCATCAATAATACAATCTAATGGAATGAATCAATTTGAAGTGATTAAGAACAAATTTTATGAATATGATTCTAATATTTACGATAAAATTCACAATTTGAAAGAAAAAATTTCTAACATTAGTGATTTAAATAAACTATCAATAGAGTTAAAAGATTTAGAAAGGCAAATCACATTATATCATGCAAAAATAATTAAAGATTTAGATCTTAATGATAAAAAATTTATCGTTGGATTTCATGGTCAGACAATTTATCACAATTCGAGAGATAAAATCTCAATGCAGCTTGGTGATGGAAAATTACTACATCAATTAACAAATAAAAAAATAGTTTTTAATTTTAGAAAAAACGATATTTTGAACGGAGGAGAGGGGGCACCTTTAACTCCTATATTTCACCAATTAGTCGTTTCACAAAAAAAGATTGTTTTACCAGTTTGTGTTCTTAATATTGGAGGTATCTCAAATTATACGATTATTAATAAACAAATAGGCTCTACAGAAATATATAGTAAAGATATAGGACCAGGTAATTGTTTAATAGACTCCTGGATTAGAAAAAATTCCTCAAGAAAATTTGATCAAGATGGTAGACTTGCTGCTACTGGAAATATAAATGAAATAATTTTAGAGCAAGCACAGGAGCTTTACATGAACAGGATTGAAAAAACAAAATTATCGTTTGATACTAATGATTTTGACATATCTTTTTCAAGAGGTTTGTCCTTAGAAGATGGAGCAGCTACTCTTACAGAATTTACGGCAGGTATTATCGGCGAATATTTATCAATTTTATTAAAGAAAAATAATTTAATTAAAGATATTTTGATTTGTGGTGGGGGAAGAAAAAATAAAATATTAATAAACAAATTAATTAAAAATCTCCCACCAAAAATTAATATAAAGTTAATTGATGAATTTGAAATTGATGGAGACTTTATCGAGTCTCAAGCTTTTGCCTTTTTAGCAATTAGAAGATGTCTCAAATTACCAATAACTTTTCCTAATACTACAAATTGTTCGAAACCAAGTATTGGAGGGGAAATAATAGATAATTAAATCAAAGCTGTTTTTTCTTTAAGATATTTTTCAATTTCTATGGTTAGTTCTTTTTCTTTATTTTTAAAAAAATGATTAGAATTTTTAATTTGAGAAAAAATTACTTCAACACCTTTTTGACTTTTTATTCTATTATCAAGCTCAATGATACTGTCTTTGCTTACAAGTTCATCGTTTTCACTATAAACTACTTGACCTGAAGTGGGACATGGAGCAAGAAAAGAAAAATCGTAAACATTTGGTTGAGGCGAAACTGCTATGAAATTATTTACTTCAGGCCTTCTCATAATCAATTGCATGCAAATTAATGAACCAAACGAAAAACCAGAAACCCAACATTGGCTATAATCTAGGTTTTGTCTTTCAATCCAATCTAAAGCTGCTGCTGCATCTGACAATTCTCCTTGACCATTGTCGAAGACACCCTCACTTTTACCAACACCTCTAAAGTTGACTTTAATTACTGAAAAACCATTTTCTAAAAAAATATTATACATTAATTGAACGATCCTGTTGTTCATTGTTCCTCCATATTGAGGATGTGGATGTAAAACAATTGCAACAGGAGATCCAAATTTAGGATTTTTATAATATTTAGCTTCGAGCCTTCCTGCAGGACCAGGTATGAAAATTTCTAAACTTTTTGTTTTCATAATTGATAATGATTACTATTTAAAAAAAAATTACAGATTTATAGCATGTTTTTATGCGACAAATATTTTTTTTTAATCCTTACTAAATTAGTAGGAATTGTCTAAAAACTATTATAATACAACGTCAAATTATGAAACTAACAAAAAAAGGAAGATATGCTGTTATGGCTATGGCTGATCTAGCTTTAAATGCCAGAGATAAACCTATCAGTTTGACAGAAATTTCTTTGAGACAAAATATTTCATTAGCTTATTTAGAGCAAATTTTCATTAAATTAAGAAATAACAAATTAGTTAAAGGATCAAGAGGTGCTACAGGCGGGTACTTTTTAGAAAAACCAGCCTCGGATATAAAACTATCTAATATTATTTTTGCAGTAAATGAAGATGTAAAAAATTTGAATTGCAAAAAAAATTCAAAAAGAGGATGCAATAATAAATCAACCAAATGCATTACACATAATTTATGGGATGAATTGGACCAACACATAAATAGTTTTTTTGAAAAAATAAAATTACAAGATCTTACTAAAATAAATTAAAAATAGTTATGAATAGCGAAGAGTTAAAAAAACAGGAATATAAGTATGGTTTTACGACCGAAATTGAAAATTTTAAAGCTCCAAAAGGGTTATCAGAGAAAACTATTAGATTTATTTCTGAAGTAAAAAAAGAGCCTAAGTGGATGCTAGACTGGAGATTGAAAGCTTTCAATAGATTGAAGGCCTTAAAAGAGCCTGACTGGCAAAAACCCAAATATCCTAAAATAAACTATCAGGATTTATATTATTATTCTGCTCCAAAAAGTATGAAAGAAAAACCAAAAAGTCTGGACGAAGTAGATCCAAAACTTATTGAGACATACAACAAACTTGGAATTCCTTTAAATGAACAAAAAAGATTAAGTGGAGTGGCTGTTGATGCTGTTTTTGACTCAGTCTCAGTCGCAACAACATTTAAAGGTGAACTTGACAAAAAAGGTATAATTTTTTGTCCTATCTCTGAAGCAATTAAAAAACATCCTGAACTAGTAAAAAAATACCTTGGTTCTGTTATTCCCATTAGTGATCATTATTTTGCTACACTTAACTCTGCGGTATTTACTGATGGTTCTTTTGTATACATTCCACCAAACACAAGATGCCCAATGGAACTTTCTACATATTTTAGAATAAACGCATCTGAAACTGGTCAATTCGAAAGAACTTTAATTATTGCTGATAAAGGAAGCTATGTAAGTTATTTGGAAGGTTGTACCGCTCCTATGAGAGATGAAAATCAATTACATGCAGCTAATGTTGAGTTAGTGGCTTTAGATGATGCAGAAATTAAATATTCGACTGTTCAAAATTGGTACCCTGGAGATAAAAACGGTGTTGGTGGTATTTATAACTTTGTTACTAAGAGAGGTGCATGCAGAGGAAAAAATTCTAAAATTTCGTGGACACAAGTAGAGACAGGTTCTGCAATAACATGGAAATATCCAAGTTGTATTTTACAAGGAGATAATTCAGTAGGTGAATTTTACTCTATTGCTATTACTAATAATCATCAAAAAGCAGACACTGGAACTAAAATGATTCACTTAGGCAAAAATACAAAAAGTAAGATTATTTCAAAAGGAATTTCTGCAGGTCAAGCTGATAACACATACAGAGGACTGGTAGATATAGGTGTTAAAGCAAAAAATTCTAGAAATTATACTCAATGTGACTCGCTTTTGATGGGTAATAAATGTGGAGCTCACACAGTGCCATATATTAAAAATAAAAATTCATCCTCTACAGTTGAACACGAAGCCACAACCTCTAAAATTAACGAGGACCAATTATTTTACTGTAATCAAAGAGGACTAAATCAAGAAGAAGCAGTAAGTCTAATAGTTAACGGTTTCTGTAAAGAAGTTTTACAACAACTTCCTATGGAATTTGCGGTGGAAGCACAAAAATTAGTTTCTATCAGTTTAGAAGGGAGTGTTGGATAATGCTTCAATTAAATAATTTAAAAGCTTCAGTAAGCGACAAGTCGATATTAAATGGTTTGAATCTAGAGATAAAACCCGGAGAGGTTCACGCAATCATGGGCCCTAATGGTTCTGGAAAAAGTACTTTGGCAAATATCTTATCTGGTAAAAATGGTTATGAAATTAGTGGAAGTTTAAAGTACGAGGGTAAAAACTTACAAGATATTCCTATTGAGGAGAGAGCACAAAAAGGAATCTTTTTAGCATTCCAATACCCACTTGAAATTCCAGGTGTGAATACGACTAATTTTCTTAAGACTTCTTTGAACACAATTAGGAAATCTAAAGGTGAAAAAGAGTTAGACACATTAACACTTTTAAAATTAATTAAAGAAAAAGCTTCAGAACTTAACATTGATGAAAAGTTTTTATCAAGACAATTAAATGTTGGTTTTTCAGGGGGAGAAAAAAAGAAAAATGAAATTCTTCAAATGAAACTTTTAGAACCAAAATTGGCTATTTTAGATGAAACTGACTCAGGTTTGGATATAGATGCATTAAGAATTGTTGCTGATGGAGTTAACTCCCATAGGAATAAGAATAATGCTTTTTTAATTATTACCCATTATCAAAGATTGCTTGACTACATTAAACCAGATTTTATTCACGTATTATCAAAAGGTAAGATTATTAAAACAGGTTGTGCAGAATTAGGTCAAGAACTGGAGAAAACAGGCTACGAAAATTTAAAATAATGGAAAATTTATTTAATATTGATTTTACAAAAATATCTACTTCAACAAAAAAAGAAGAATTTGATAGGAAACAAAATTTTGATTTATTTTTAAAAAATGGTCTGCCAAATAAAAAAAATGAAAATTGGAAATTTTCTGATTTAAATTTAATAATAAGTAAGAATTTTAAAAAAATAACGAATAACGATAATTCTAAATTAGATAAAAAGATTGAATTAATCAATGACTTTGATCACAACCATATCATTCTTATAAATGGAGTATTTAAATCCTGCGATATTAAGTTTGAGGAAAAAAAAAAATTAAAAGTTGAAAGTTTAAACTCAATAGAGAACTTTAAATACCGATCAAATAATAATCTTCATTATCTAAATAAAGCTTTGTCTTTAGGTGGATTTATCTTAGAAGTTCAAAAAGATTATAAATGTAAAAAACCAGTAGTGATTTATAATTACTTTACATCAAATTTGGACAATAAGATTATTAATAATTCAAATAAGATAAAATTGAATCAAAACTCCGAACTTACTTTGATAGAATATAATATTGGTGAAAAAAGTAAATTTTTCAAAAATACTTTTGAAAAAATAAATATCGATAAAGGTTCATCGTTAAAAAGTATTATTATACAAAAGACTAAAAGTGATGGTTACTTTTATAAAAATATATCGAGTTTCCAGGACTACAATTCAAGCTATCAAAATTTTATATTAAGCTCAGGACTAAAATTTAATAAATTAGATATTGATATAAATTTAGAAAAAGAAAACTGCAACTGTCATATTTTATCAGGATTGAGTCTAGGTAAAAATGAACATCAAGAAATTAAAACGCAAATAAATCACTTAGCCCCTAATTGTAAAAGCTATCAAAAAATTAAGAATGTCTTAGAAGATAATAGTCATGGAGTATATCAGGGAAAAATTTTTGTAAAAGATAATGCTCAAAAAACCGATGCCTATCAATTAAGCAAAGCTCTAATTTTAGAAGATCAAGCTGAATTTAATGCAAAGCCAGAATTAGAAATTTATGCAGATGATGTAAAATGTTCCCATGGATCTAGTTCAGGAAGCATTGATGCGGACGCCATCCATTATTTAATGACTAGAGGTATCGAGTTACAAAATGCTAAAAAGCTTTTGATAAATGGTTTTCTTAATGAAATTTTTGAAAATGTAGCTGAGGAGAAAATCAAAACTTTTCTTGAAAAATGCATAAAGGAACAGATTGATGGAATTTAGTAATATAAAATCTAAATTCCCAATATTTAAACGAAAGATTAAAGGTAAGCCTTTAATATATTTAGATAGTGCTAATTCATCACAAAAACCAAAAACAGTGATTGATGAAATTTCAAGATTTTATGAAAACGATTTTTCTAACGTTGGAAGAAGCGTTCATACGCTAGCTGTCAAAGCAACTAACAAGTTTGAGGAAACAAGAGATATAGTCAAATCTTATATTAACGCTAAACATAGAGAAGAAATAATTTTTACAAAAGGTGCCACAGAAGCAATTAATTTAGTAGCTAATACTTACGGGGAAAAATATATTAGCCCCGGTGATGAAATTTTAGTTACTGAACTAGAACATCACTCAAATTATGTCCCATGGCACTATTTAAGAAAAAAAAAAGGTGCTGTAATTAAATTTGCCTCAGTAAATGATAATGGAGAAATAGATGTTAATGAGTTTAAAAAACATATTACTGGAAAGACTAAAATGATTGCTTTCACCCATATTTCAAATGTTACAGGCACAATAATGCCAGTAAAAAAAATTATTGACTTAGCTAAAACAAAAAATATCCCTGTATTAATCGACGGGACTCAAGGCGCCCCTCATTCAATTCTTGATGTTCAGGATTTAGATTGTGATTTCTATGCTATATCTTGCCATAAAATGTATGGTCCTAATGGACTAGGCGTACTCTACGCTCAAAAAAAATGGGTTGATGAATTACCACCATATCAAGGCGGTGGAGGAATGATAAGTGAAGTAAAAAAAGATAAAATATCTTATGCAGAATCACCTACTAAATTTGAGGCAGGAACAATGCAAACAGCAGAGGTAGTAGCTTTTGCAAAATCTATTAAATTTATACAAGATTTAGGAATAAAAAATATTGAAAATCACGAGAGTAAAATATTAGAATATGGTTTAGAAAAACTAAGAAAAGATAACTCTGTTAATATTATTGGAAATCCAACTAATAGAGCATCAATAATGTCATTTACAATTAAAGGAATTCACCCACATGATATAGCGACTATTTTAGATGACGATGGGATAGCGATAAGAGCAGGCCATCACTGTTGTCAAATTCTTCATGAAAAACTTGGCATCCCAGCTTCTGCGAGAGCTTCTATTGGAGTTTATAACAATAAAGAAGATATTGATGTTTTATGTGAATCTATAAAAAAATGTAAAAAAGTATTTCAAATATAAATGGAATTAAAAGAATTATATCAAGAAATTATCTTAGATCATGCCAAGAATCCTAGAAACAAAGGTAAATGTGAGGGTTATAATCATCATGCTAAAGCACATAATCCCCTTTGTGGAGATAAAGTTCATATTTATTTAAAGTTAGAAGATAAGAATATTTCGGGCTTAAGTTTTGAGGGAGAGGGATGTGCAATATCATTAGCATCCGCATCAATTCTTACTGATACTTTAAAAGGAAAAGATTTACAATTCTCAAAGAAAGTAACAGATGATTTTTTAAATATGTTAAAAAACAAAACAAAAATTACATTGAATAGTCTATCAGCAGATCAGATAACCACTATTTCTTCATTATCAGGTGTTCAAGAATTTCCGATGAGGATAAAATGCGCAACTATGGCTTGGCACACCCTCTTGTCTGCATTAGAAAATAAAGGCCTCAAATGAAAGATTTAAAAGAAAAAATTATTTCTGAAATTAAAAAGATTTATGACCCAGAAATCCCAATAAACATTTATGAATTAGGTTTGATTTACAAAATTGAAATTATAAATACTGATAAAGTATTAATAGAAATGACTTTAACCTCACCAAACTGTCCAGTTGCTGAAAGTTTGCCAAATTCAGTAAAAAATAATATATTAAAAATAGATGAAATAAAGGATGTAGATTTAAAGTTAGTCTGGGATCCTCCATGGACAAAAGATAAAATGTCAGATGCAGCAAAATTAGAATTAAATTTATGAGCAATCAAGTAATCAAATTAAGCGATAACGCAGCTGAGAGAATTAAACATATCATGTCTAAAGCTGAAAAATCAGCAATAGGTGTTAGAGTAGGTGTTAAATCTGGTGGTTGCGCAGGAATGTCTTACGTAATGGAATATGCAAGAGAGATAAAGCCTAATGAAGAAATAATAGAAGACAAAGGAGTAAAAGTTTTAATTGACCCAAAAGCTATAATGTACTTGTTAGGAACTGAGATGGATTACAAAAAAGAGAAATTCTCTTCACATTTCGTATTCATAAATCCAAACGAAACCGAAAGGTGTGGATGCGGGGAATCTTTTAAAGTTTAACCACTATAATACATTTCGAATTCAATAGGATGAGGCGTATGTTCGAAATTATAAATTTCTTGAAACTTTAACTCTATATAGGCATCAATCTGGTCATCGGTGAATACACCTCCTTCAGTCAAGAATTTTCGATCTTTGTCTAAATTTTGCATTGCTTCTCTTAGTGAACCACATACTGTAGGTAGCTTTTTTACCTCATCTTCAGATAAAGAATATAGATCTTGATCGAAAGCTTTACCTGGATCAATCTTATTTTTAATTCCATCAATTCCTGCCATCAACATTGATGCAAAGGTTAAGTAAGGATTTCCAGCGGCGTCTGGAAACCTTATTTCCATTCTCGCAGCTTTAGGATTCATTATAACTGGAATTCTACAAGAGGCAGATCTATTTCTTGCAGAATAAGCTAATATTACTGGAGCTTCGAAACCTGGAATTAATCGTTTATAACTATTTGTTGTAGCATTTGAAAAAGCGTTGATTGCTCTAGCATGTTTTAATATTCCACCAATATAGTAAAGTGCCTCTTTTGAAAGACCCGCATATTCTTTACCCATAAACAGAGGTGTGCTGCCTTTCCAAATTGATTGATGACAGTGCATTCCTGAACCGTTATCACCTTTTACTGGTTTAGGCATAAACGTTGCTGTTTTTCCAAAAGAGTGAGTGACCATTTGGACTGCATACTTATAAAGCTGAACATTATCAGCTTGATTTGTTAACGTACCGAAATACATACCAAGTTCATGTTGGCTTGGAGCAACTTCGTGATGATGTTTTTCAACTTTTACTCCCATTTCTTTGAGAGCTTTTAAATACTCACCTCTCATATCTTGAGCACTATCAACTGGGGGAACTGGAAAGTATCCACCTTTGATTCCTGGTCTATGCCCCATATTCCCGTTCTCATATTTTTTGCCTGTATTGTACGGACCTTCTGAGCTATCAATACTAAAACTTGTTTCGTTCATATCATTTTTAAATCTAACGTCATCGAACACAAAGAATTCAGGTTCTGGACCGAAATAGGATTTGTCTCCAATTCCAGTTTTCTTTAGATATGCTTCAGCTTTTTTTGCTGTTCCTCTTGGATCCCTTTCGTAAGGATCTTTTTTCACGGCATCTAAAATATCACAAAAAATGTTTAAAGTTGTGTGAGAATTAAAAGGATCAATAATTGGCCTATCTAAGTCTGGTTTTAAAATCATATCAGACTCATTAATAGCTTTCCATCCTGCTATAGATGAACCATCAAAAAACACTCCCTTATCTAGCATGTCTTCGTCAACTACTGTTGAGTCAATTGTTAAATGCTGGAGTTTACCTTTAGGGTCTGTGAACCTTAAATCCACGAATTCTACCTGCTTATCTTTCATAAGCTTCAGAATGTTTTTTGAACTCATTTAATCTCCTATAATAAATTGTTTAAATTTCGTCCTGAACATATATAAGGAACTTTTTAATAGTAATATTAAAAATTTATATCAGCTATGCATTTATTACATACATACAATTACGACTTGAAATGAGAGAAGCAAATACCTTTGACTTATCTTTGTTGATACTTTTAGCAATTATTTGGGGATCTTCTTTTTTTAACATCAAAATTGCGACTTATTCTTACGATCCAATTACACTTGCTTTGGTACGAGTAATATTCGCAAGCTTTCCTTTGTTAATATTATGCAAAATAAAAAAAATTCAATTAGAAGCTTTTACTAAAAATTGGAGTCTTTATGCACTAATAGGATTGAGCAATATTGCTATACCTTTTGTGTTAATCGCAATCGGAACAGCAAAAATTAATAGTTACCTTGCAGCTATTTTAATGAGCACTACCCCTTTAAGCGGTTCTATTTTAGCTCATTTTTTTACAAGAGATGAAAAATTATCTTTTTATAAATCAATCGGTGTTCTAATTGGTTTTTGCGGAATTATCTTATTATTTTTTGATAAGGTAATAATTAACAGTGAAAACTTTATTTACGCTTTAATAACTATTTTAGGCTCAACATTTTACTGTATTGGCGGCCTTTTAACTTTAAAACTCAAAAATAAAAAAAATGAAAATGTTACTACTTCTACTACACTTTGGTCGGTTATTTTTTTACTCCCATTTTCATTAATTTTAGAAACTCCTTGGAATTCTGAACCAACTCTAATTTCAACTTTGTCTCTACTTTATCTAGGGGTAATCGCCACAGGATTTGCTTGGTTGATAAGATTTAGAATTTTAACAGTAAACGGTCTAGTATTTCAAACACAAGTAGCATATTTAATACCAATTTTTGGAATTATTTTTGGGTATTTTTTGATGGACGAAATAATTACA
>CACFKZ010000017.1 GCA_902566945.1 uncultured Pelagibacteraceae bacterium
GAAGACTATTCATTAAACTTTTTACACCTATTATTTTTATTCCTTCAATAACATTAATTTTCCCAGCTATAGAAAAAGCTGAATTTCCTCCTTGTTCAGCTGCTAAGTCATAAATTATTGATCCAGGTTTCATTATTTTTACTAATTCCTCATTTAAGATTCTTGGTGCAGGCTTTCCTGGTATTAAGGCGGTGCAAATGACAATATCATTTTTTTTTAAGGCTTCTCTCATCATCTCAGATTGTTTTTTTTTGTAATCATCAGAGGTCTCTTTCGCGTATCCGCCAGCGGTCTCCATATCTTCAGATTGTTCAACAACTAAAAATTTCCCTCCTAAACTTTCGACTTGTTCTTTTGAAGCTGTTCTTACATCAGTAGCAGAAACTATTGCTCCTAATCTTTTAGCTGTAGCAATTGCTTGTAAACCTGCAACTCCTGCACCTATTACTAAAACTTTAGCTGCCGGAACTGTTCCGGCAGCTGTCATCATCATCGGTACAGCTTTTTCAAATTCGGCTACGCAATCAATAACAGCTCTATAACCAGCTAAATTGGACTGAGACGATAAAACATCCATAGATTGTGCTCTGGTTATACGAGGTAATAATTCAAGTGAAAATGGTTTAATTTTTTTTTTTATTATTTTATCGAGTAAATTTTTATTTTTTGAAGGGTTAAGTAAACCGATTAAAATTGTGTTTGCCTCTAAACTACTTATTTCATTCTCAGATGGACAGTTAACTTTTATTATTAAATTACTAGATTTAAGAACTTCATTTGAATTATTTTTTATTTCAACACCCGCTCTTCTATAATCATCATCACTAATTCCTAAATGGTTTGCGTAGTTTTTTTCAATACAAACTTTTAAACCAAGACCTATAATATTTTTTGCAGTCTCAGGTGTTAAGGAAACCCTTTTTTCTACTGATATATCTTCTTTGATTGAACCGACTATCATTTATAATTTTTTAAAATTTTAAATTAGTGTAACCGCCAATATCACTAAAATTGCAATTACAGCAATGGTCCCCCAAAGTACGAATTTTGTAAAACCATTATAAGTTTTTTTGAAATCGTTACCGCTCATCTTTAACCCTGACGAGCTTTGAATTTTGGGTTTTTTTTATTAATTACGTATAACTTTCCTCTACGTTTTACCAGTTTAGAGTTTAGATCTCTTTTTTTTAATGATTTTAGTGAGCTAGCTATTTTCATAATTATTTAAGCCTGGCAACGTCCTACTCTTCCATGCCTTAAGACAAAGTACCATTGGCGCTGAAGGACTTAACTTCCGAGTTCGGAATGGGATCGGGTGTGGCCCCTTCGCAATAATCACCAGGCGTCGTTTTATATGATTTTTAATTATAAATGTAAACTTAAAAATTAACCCCTAAATAAGACGCTTTATCACTTTATTTACTTAAATTATTTACCTGGGATCATCTGAATATTTTTCAATCAGATTATCTAAATCTGAAAGAGATTTATTTTCATTTATATAACACACTGCCATTCGACCTGATAAACTAATTTTAAAAAAATTTTGAATTTCATTGTAATAATCCCTTTTTGAATAATCGTCTAGTATTACACAAGTTTCAAAAAGTTTATTGATTTTCAAAAATTTAAAAATATTCAGCATACAAAGAACTCTATACCTTCCATCAACCATAATTAAATCAGGAAAAATAAAATCTTTATTTAATTTATTAAAAATATCCGATGCATATTTTTTAGCTTTTGATTTGTAATAATTTTTGAATAATGAACTTTTTAAAAGTGGATAAGAATAAAATTCTACATATCCTAAACTATAAAAATGTATTTTTTTTACTCCATTTTTTTTTAAATAGGTAAAAAAATTTTTGTCACTTTCTATAGAATAATAATTTAATTTATTTTCTTCAGCAATAATTGTCGTATTTCCCGATCCAAATTCAAGAAAAATTTTTGAATTAAGTATCTTACTTTTTAAAAAGTTTCCTGTTTCTTTGTTACCAAATGTAATTTTATTACTAGATGAATATAATGGATTTATAAGATTATGAAATCTTAAAATATGATAGATAATTTTTAATAGATTATAAACAAAAGACGGCAATAAGGTCTTAATTTTAATGATTTTATCTCTCATAATTAAGTTGTATTGATAATTTTTTATTTAATGTTCATTATCATATAAATCATTGTTGCTACAAGAAAATTCATTTACATTTTTCAAATCTATTATTTGTAAAACATTAGTTTTATAACTTTATATTGATAATTATTCACTTTTATATTAATTTATCATTTCTAAGTAATGCAAGCCAAGCAATTTAAATTTAATATCGAAAGTTCAATTTATTTATTAATTTTATCGATTCCTTTATGTGCTATTTCAGGTAACCTATTATTAAATTTAAATTTAATTCTTACATCATTATTAGGTACATTTTTAATAGTAAAAAATAAAAAGTTTTTTTTTTTGAAAGAAAATTTTGAATTAATAATTTTATCTATATTTTTTCTTACCTTTTTTTTAGTAATTTTTTTTTTTCATTCCACATCTTTAAAACTCTTTTCAACGATTAAATTTCTTTTTTTTACTACCACTCTTGTGTATTTCTTTAAATATAATGAGCATACTTTAAATAAGATATTTTTTTTCTATAGTATTTTGTGTCTTGTACTAATAATTGATGTAATTTTTCAATCTTATTTTTTAAAAAATATTTTAGGAAATGAAAAAAATAATATTTTCAACTCTAGTTTTTACGGGGATGAAAAATTAGCAGGTTTCCATATCCAATTTTTTAGTTTTTTTACTATTTTTTATTTATCTGATCTTTTTAAGAAGAAGTTTCTTAATGACATCACTCTTTTATTAATTTTAATCGCTATACCTCTTTCTATATATGTTTCTCTGAATAGAATATCAATTTTTTCTTACTTTCTAGGTATAATTCTTTATTTTTTTTTAATTGATAAAAGAAAGAAGATTATAACCCTAATTTCTATACCAATATTTATTCTTATTGCTCAATCACATCCCGATGTAAAAATTAAAGAAAGATACCTAAGTTTTTTTCATCATAGTTCCATGATTTACGATAAATTTGAAAAAAATTTTAATTATCTAAAAAGCGTTGAGTCAAATAAAAAAAATAATGAATTACAAAGCGAAATAGACACCAATAAAAGATATTACGGAAGTGGTCATGCAAATTTATTTAGTGTTGCTTTTTATATTTGGCAAGAAAATAAATTTAAAGGCATCGGTTATAAAAATTTTTTTAAAAAATGTAGTGAACTTAAAAATTTAGTATGCTCATCTCATCCACATAACATTTATCTTGATATTTTGTTAACATCAGGTATTTTTAGTTTTTTACTTTTTTGTTCTATTATTTTAATGTTATTTACAAAAAGTTTAAAAGTAGTTTTCGCAAAATATCATAATCAAAAATTATCTTACTGTCTTTTTATAAATGGATTTACATTTTTCTTTCCTTTGAAAAGCACAGGAAGTTTATATGCGTCTTATTATGGGACGTTCATCTTTTTGTTACTTGCTTTAATTATTTTCCACTTTAATAAAATGCTGAAAAAAAAATAGTCATCTTTGGTGGGCGTGGCTAGAATCGAACTAGCGACCTCTACGATGTCAACGTAGCGTTCTACCATTGAACTACACACCCTTAGTTATTTAGTTGCTAACTTATAAGTTTTTTTATTTGATTAATCAAAGATCAATTAACTTTTTTGATAATGTCAATAAGAGAGTTGTAAACAAATTCTTGAGATATTTCGTATCCTTTCGGTGTATAGTGACCATCAACTTTCCAAAAAAGTACATCTAAAGGATTTTGTCTTTGATAATTTATTAAGTATTTTCTTAAATCAATCACTAAAATGTCTTTATTTATTTTTTCCAATAACTTGATATCAATTGAATTATAATCAACTATTGTAACATCCTTAGAATAGAGGTTTCTCGCAGAGGGATGAATAACTAATATAAAAGTTTTATTTTCATTTTTTGTTTCTACATGAAATTTATTTATTAAATTAGCTGAATTTTCTATAATTTTGTTTGTTAAGTCCTTATTTTCAAAAACTTTATGATGTTGAAAACAGTATTTTTTTTCACAAATCATGATAGATTTATTGTGATCTTGCTTAAGTTTGTAAGTATCTTTATCTACTTCTCCAAGTCTTCCCATCTCCAAAGGATATTTTTTAAATAAATTTTTTCCATATTCAAGAAATGAAATACTTTTTTCAGCTAATTTAATAAGAACCAAATCATAAATTTTTAGTAAAAAATAATAGTTATAAGATTTAATCTTTTTATTCATAAGATACTCTAAATGATATTTAAATCCATGAATCTTATTAAAATCATTAATTAACTTTTTTCTATCATTCTGTGATAGGTTTTTGGTAATTTTCTCTATATAGTATGAAGGAGTAAAATCGGAAAGATTATCTCTATAATCCCCTCCAGAAAAAAAATTATAAATTAAATAGTCATGATTACTAAAATTTTTTAATTTATTGTAAATATATTTTTGATCGTGGATACTTTTTCCAAGATTCCCAAGATTTATAATATTAAAATCTTCATCTTTTTTTTCTATTAAAGAAAATATGTTTTTATTTATTGGATCTATAGCTCCAGCTCCAAAAGTAAAAGAGTCTCCTAATGCTAACATTTGATACTTACTTCTTAATTTATTTTCATCGTCAAAAAGACCAAAACCTTTATTAAAAATATCTTTTGTATTAGCTTTATCAGTATATTCTTGTGTGTAGAAAATTATCTTCGCATTTGGCTTAGGCAATACTAAGTTTAAATTATCAAAATATTCGTAGCTATTAACTCCCTTTCTCTTATTAATATAATTTTCTAAATCTTGAAAGTCTTCAATTTTAAAATAAGTATAAAAAATAAACTCAAAAATTAAAAAAAAAATTATTAAAGGAAAAAAAATAAAAATAAATTTTTTAGTAGTCATTTCATAAATTATTATTTAAAAAATTAGATATTAAATAATACCCCTTCTCTGAAAAATGATTATTATATCGAAATGGAAAAAAACTTAAAGGATCTTTAATATTTGAAAATAAATCATCATTGAGATTTATAAAGTTTATTTTTTCAATTTTTAGAAAATTTTCGAAATTTAAAATATGTCTATCTAAAACTTCTATCTTTTTTTTATTTGAAATAAACTTTTGTTTTTCCCTATATCTTTCATAAGAAGGAATGATAATAACTGTAAAATTTGAGTCCAAGGTTTCAGCTATTGATTTAGCTTTAACGAAAACACTTTTAAAATCTTTAGTCATAATTTTTTCTTTTTTACTAAAAAGAGCTCTCACTCTTTTTAATTTAATGAAACTAATTATATTTCTTTTTACATTATTACTTGAGTAATTTTGTTTTATTTTGTCTGTTTCATTTTTAATTAGGAGATTTATTTCATCCTGTTTATCTAAAAGATTTTGTTTGAAACTTTTATCTTTAAGGTATTTAAGTAAGATTTCATTTTTTATTTCAATATTAAAATCCAAAAGGTCGTTCCCTTCATAGTAGAACCATATAATGTGTCTAGGCTTAATTAATTCTGAATATTCAACCAATGCAGCAAGTTCAATTAATGGGCCATTACCACCGTAACCTAAATTTAAAACTTTTTTTTTAGATAGTTTGGATAAATTACTTGCTATGTTTTTTTCTGTGTCAACACAGTCCCCTTGTGTGAATGAGTCACCAACTAGAAGATAGAATATCTCTTGATCCCATAATAAATCAGGATTGTTAAAACCATATCGATCACTTTGAAAAGTGATCCATTTGCCACTCTCATTACATAACATTGTATTTTTATTTCCGACACCGCCTAATGGAAAAATTCCTGCAGATGAGTTAATCCAGTTATCTGGGGTAAATCTTAAAACTACTTCTTCATTTTTTGAATTAGAGAAATTGAAAAATTCAAAACGATCTCTAGTGTCTATTGATGGATTAGTTTTTTTTTCTAATTTCAGTTTTTCAACTATATTTTCATTTTTTGGAAAAAAGTAAAGGAAAAATTCTACAAAATAAATACAAAAAATTGTAGATAACAATAATAAATTTATTTTAAACTGTTCCTCTTTTTTCTTAAAAAAATTTATACAACTTAAAACAAATATTATTATTAAAAAAAGAAAAATTATTAAATAATTCTCTCGATTTAGTCCGCTATTAATAAATTCTGATTTATATAATATGTAAGATATTAAAAAGAGTGACATCAAAATAAAGCACCTAGTAATTTTTAAGAAGATTTCATTCATTGTTATCTATACATTTGATATAATAGTGAGCAGTATCGCCATGTATACGATGAGATGCATCATATGGCTCAATTATTTTTTTTAAGGAAATTTTTAAACCATTTTCGCTAAAATAATTTTCATAATTATGGTTATAGCTTATATTACTTCGATACAAAGAGTGTTGCTTCTTTTTGTTTAAAAAACTGATTTGAATAGGTTCTAGAATAAACAAACTTGCTTTTTTTAACTTTGACATTTTACTAATAAATTTTGTTAATTCATTAGGGGATAAATACTGGGCAGATCCAATTGAAAATATTATTTTTTTTTTATTTTCTAAATTAAAATGATTACAAATTTTATCTATGTTTTGGGCATAGGCTTTGAGAAACTTAAAATTGTTAAATTTATATTTAGTCTTTTGAAAATCAAGAATTTCATCATTAATATCGGTAGATATATATTCGTGTTCGGGAAAATAATTTCTAATTAAATTTAAATCTCTACCTGATGATGAACCGATTTGTATTATCGAAACTTTTTCATTTTGTTCTTTTAGATAACTAATTATATCTTCGTAAATAGGTTCGGCCTCTAAATAGTTTATTTTCCCAATTTTAATTTTTTCTAAATCCTTTAAGGATTTAAAACTTTTTGAAAAGTACCCTTCCGCCCAAATTTTTCCCTCTCCGAATGATAAGGTTTTATCTCTAATATCATTTTTTTCTTCTTCATTTAATTTTAAAAAAAACTCTTCCCAAAAAATTTTGTTTATATATTTATCAAAAATATTTTTAATTCCTCTAGATCTATAATTAATCATGTAGTTAATTAATTTTTTTTTAATAGGTGTTTTAAACAAAATAATTGTCATTGGAATTTTAGTCAGATTGTAGATCAATTTAAAAAAAGATTTTATCATTATTTGAAATTTTTAAATTTAAAAGAAATAATTTAAGATATAATTTTATTTTTTGAAACAGAGCAAAAATATTTAATTTCAAATCGTTATTGAAATTTTTTTCACTATAATTAATAAGTTTTAAAGACTCATTTATTCTTATTTTTTCTATTTTTTTGTCATTTGACATATTTTTGTCATGGTATCGAATTTGAACAAGATTGTCGTCTAGTAATTTAATTTTTGTTTCTTTCAAAAAAGTAAGGATCATTTTATAATCTTGAGCGTAGATGAAATCTTCATCATAGAAAAATTTATTATTTTTAAGATGAGATCTAAACATAGTTGAAGAATGAGCTACATAATTTTCAAACCTTAAATTAGAAAAATTTTGATCAATTTTTTTAATTGGTATCAATCGTTTTATTTGACCATTACTATTTATTACTTCTCCTTTAGAGAAAACCATACCAATACCTTTATCCTCAAATGGAGTTAAGGATTTTAAAAGTCTGTCTTTTTTCGAAATATCGTCGGAGTCTTGAATTGCAATAAAACTGTGTTTACATTTTTTTAGCCCAAAGTTAAGTGCTTTAGTTCTACCAAGTCTTTTATTTAACTCAAATATTTTTATTCTATCATCTTTAAATTCTTTAATAATTTTTTTACTATTATCATTTGAACAGTCATCTACAATTATAAATTCAAAATTTTGATAGGTCTGATTAAGAATGCTGTCAATTGCGTATCCTACATAATCTTCGCAATTATAAACCGTCATTAAAACAGAAATTTTATTCATAAATTTTATTTATTAACTTTTTAATTCTTATTTTGTACTTAAAATTAGTTATAAAAGGAAAAAATTTTGATTTGGAAATCAAATAGCCTTTTTTTAAAATTGAGTCATGCTTAATTTCTTTTTCGAAATACTCAAAAGGGTTCGATAAAATTTTTTTACTAACACCGTTTTTTTGTAATTTTTTCCACAAGTTAATAAATAAAATTTCATCTTTTGGAAAAATTTTTTTATGGCATATATAAGGAAGACATAGAGAAGAAAGTACAAAATATGCAACATCATATCCCCATAATTTTTTTTTTCCTCCAAAATACTCCCAATCTATAATAAATAATCCTCTTTTTTTAAAAATAATATTGTCTAGAGTCAAATCGCCATGTATTTCCATTTTTTTAGTTTTCATAAATTTTAAAAAATAGAAATTTATTAATCTATTCACGTAATTAATGTTTTTAACGAGAGGGTCCCAAGACTTCAGTTTTTTTCCTTTAATTTCAATTAAATCGAGCTCTGCGTAGTTGTTTTCAGTTTTAAAATTTTTAATAATTTTACTGTTTTTATAATCTGTTTTTTTACAATACCAAATTATACCATCTCTTTCTTTGATTATTTTTTTTATACCTTCAGTGTTATATGACAACTTTTTATAAATTTTTTTATTTTTGAGATATATTAATTCATAATAATTTTTATGAATATTAATTTTAATTTTTTTTTTAAATGGGAAATTTAAATTTTTACTTTGAAAAAAATTTTTAAATATTGTCATATTTTTTTTTTAAAATTTCCAATGGATTATAAATATTCTTTAAATCTCCGAAAAACTCAAAACTAATATCATTTATTTTTTTTTGATAAATATCATTGGAAATTATATTAAAAATTTCTTGCTCAGCTGTTTTGTGTGATGACGTATTTTTGGGATTTATTTTATAAAGTTTCTCTCTTATCAAATCGTCTGACCAATTGGATGCATCATTTAATAATTTAAAGTTTTCTTCATTTTTCCAAGAATATATAATAACTTTTTTCTTTAAGTATATACTTTCCACGACAGAACTTCCAAAATCACAAATTAAAAGATTTGCAAATTCAAATAAATCTATAATCTTTCTTGTATGATTTAAATCAAGTTTAAGTTTTTTACTTTTAAGAATTTCAAAAGCTTTTTGATTAAAATATTCAAGTTTTGGATGAGGTCTTAAAATAAGATTATACTTCTTATCTAATTTTTCTAAAAATGTTACGTACTCAATTAAACTATTTGTGTCTTGGTAACTCATAATTCTCTCGTTGGGTAAACAAATAATATTTTTTTTTTTTATGTCTAAATTAAACTCAGAAATTAAACTCTTTTTTAAGTTGTTTTCATGATATTTGTAAAACCTTGGATAGCCTACGTAAAATATTTCTTTTTCAAAAAATTTTTTATTTATGAGTTCTTGTTCCATCAATGATGAAGTAAAATAAGTGTTAAATACTTTTTTCCATCTGTAGTCTGGAAAATATTTAATATTTCTATCTAAAGCATTTGGGAATTTGATACAGTGATCACTTAATTGATTTTCTGCATATTTGTTATCATAAAAGTTTGCATTTCTACCATTAGCAGAAATATCAAAATTTAAGTATTTCTTAGTCAGAAATTCCAATTTTATTAAATGAAAAAAATAACCAATTGTTTGAGCATATAGAAACTTTGCCAAATTTTTAAATGTGAAATGACTAATTGGTAAATCTCCAGTGCTGATTAAAATATCAAATTTTTTTTTATTTAAAATCTTGGATAGAAAAAAAAAGTCAAATTTTTTAACTTCAAGAAAGGACTTTATTTTTAATAAATCATTTTTATTACTTCGAAAATCTTTATTCAAATCGTTTATTACGAAAATAAAGTTGTTTTTATCTATATTCTCATAAAGTGTCTCGAGCATGTTAAATTCTCTTACCCAATTAATAAAAAAACATATTTTTTTTTGTGAAGTCATTTAATAATTGAGTAAAGATTTCTTGAAAGTTTGATTATTAGAAATAAAATTATTAAATAATAAGAAAAATCGAAATCGTTTGATTTTTTTTCTAATAATATTATTAATAAAATAAAATCTGTTTTGGTTGTTCTTCCATCATAATTAAAAAAATTATAAATCTTGTAGATAAATTTCTTCTTAATTTGATTTTTAATAAATTGTTTATTTTTAGTTTTATTAATATTAAAAAGATCACTAAGTGTAATTAAAACCAAAGCATAAATTAAGTTTAGATCTTTACTTTGAAAAAATGAGTGGAATGTAAGACTAATTAAAACTCCGTAATAGTATATTATACCTGAAAAAAAATCTAATTTATGACCAAATCTTGAAGTTTTATTAGTTATTCTTGCAATAAATCCATCTATATTATCAAAAATATTTTTTGAGAAAAAAATGAGTAGCCCTAATATATAAAAGCTCTCAAAATTAAATACAAAAATTATCGTAGCCACGATTGCAAAAAAAATATTTGCTAGTGTGATTGTGTTCGGACTGATATTTAATTTATAAAATATTAACCCGGCAAATGCAGAAATTTCATTTATATACAAATACTTTATCTTAATATATGGGTTAGTTTTCCAAGACTTAAGGTCAATTTTATGATCAACTTTATATTTTTTTATTACATCATTAAAACATTTTTTCCTAAAAATTGCGTATCTCATTTTAATTTTTAAAAGAGTTTATGTCGATTGTGGTATCACAGATATTCTGAATTTTTTCATCATGTGAAATTACTATTATTGTCAAAGTTTCGTTTAGTTTTTTTAAATTTAACATAATTTTTTGTGATGTTTTGATATCTAGTGCATTTGTTGCTTCATCTAAAATTAAAATTGAAGGATTTTTGTATAATGCTCTAGCAATACCAATTCTTTGAGTTTGACCGCCAGAGATTTTACTACTTTTTTCTCCTATTACAGTCTCTAATCCAAGTGGAAGTTCTTTTACAAAATTTTCTAATTCACATATTTTTAAAATTTTGTTTATTTTTGCATCATCAATTTTGTCATCTCCAAATAAAATATTCTTCAAAATACTTTCATCTAGTAGATAAATATTTTGCGGTACATAACCAATTTTTTTGTGAAGAGATTTTATATTTATTTCTTCAGTAGAATTATTATCAAACTTGATGCTTCCTGAAGATGGATTAAGTAACCCACAAATCAGATTAATTAAAGTTGTTTTACCCGAACCAGTTTTGCCTTTTATTCCGGTCGTTTTTGCAAATTCAATATTAAAAGATATATTTTGAAATATTCTTGCCTTAGGAGTTTTATATTCAAATGACAAGTTTTTAATTTCTATTTTTGTTTTTAATCCTGAAAATTGTTTTTTATTTAAATCTTCGTTTAATTCTACTGATTTTAAATCTGCTACCAAATTTGATACTGACGGAGAACATGATCTTATATTTTGAACATTATTAATAATCTTAAAAAGAGATGGCACCACTCTATATGTAGCTGCTAAGAAAATAGCTAAAAATTCTAATGTGTAAGTACTTCCTTTATTCTCTACTAAAAAAAATACTAAGAATATAATTGCTATCAATAGAAATAATTCTATTGTAGGCCTAGGTATCAATCTTATAAATTTTTGATAAACATCATGTTGCCAAAATTTTTCAGTGAAATTATAATTTTTATTTATAAAATATTTTTCACTATTAAAAAGTTTTATTTCTTTAATTAAATTAAAACTTTCAATATAATTTTTAAGCCTCAATTGCTCATAAAACCTTATTTTATTATTTATGTCGTAAAGGGCTTTTTTTGAAAAGAAATAAAAAACAAAAACTATTAAAAAAAAAGAAATAGCACTTATTATTGAGATTTTTAAATTAAAGAATATTAAAAAAGATAAGATTCCAAATATTATTATTAATTCGGATATTAGTTCAAGAATTTGAAATAATGCTGAAGAAAATTGTTCAATTTCATGAGTAAGATTTCTCATAAATTCTGAAGAGTTACGCAAAACAAATTTATTAAAAGGAATAGAAATATACTTTCTAAATAATGTTGACACTAAATAAACGTTAAAATTTTTTGAAAAATTTAATATTTGATATTTGCAAAATACTAAAATTATAGTTTTAAATAAAAAAATTAAAAAAAAATATACAAAAAAAGTTTTATAATCAGAAATAAAATCAACTAAATTTAAATCAAAAATTTCGTTGAATTTTTTGTAAAATAAATTTTCTGAAATATCTTTATTTAAAATCAAAGTCACGATTGGTAAGAACAAAGCGATAGTTAATGTTTCTAAGAACATGCTCAATAAAAAGAGTGCAAGCATTGAGAAAAAGTAGATTCTTGTTTTAAATGGAAACACTAAAAAAATATCTTTTATAAGATTAAACAGCATTAGGAATATATTTGTTCATTAAATGAACAAGGTATAGCAATTTCAATTTTTGTTCAATAAAATTTTATTTATATCTCTCAGCTTTATTTTTACGGGATTGTTAGATAATCGTTGAAAATTGATATCTTTAGTTATCCTCTTTAAGTTTTTTTTAATATTTATTTTAAAATACAAAAAACTATCTTTAATTCCAGCTTCTTTTTTTAATTTCTTAAAATAATCATCTAAGTCAAAAATATTTTTTGTATTGGATAATTTAAAAAGAATGTTAAATCTACTTTTTAAGTCAAATTTAATTACAGTATTTTTTATATTTTTATAATTAAATTTTAAAAACTCATTAAAAGTTATTCCAACAGCATGTCCATGGCTTATATTAAAATTAGTAGTAAATGGGTAAGATAACGCATGTGGTGCAGTTGTTTTTGAAATATTAATAGCTTTTCCTGCCAAGTTGGCACCTATTAACATTTTTTTTGAATTTTCTAGTGTTGGTTTTTTAATATGGGGTATGAAATTTTTAAGTGTAATTTTAAGAGACTCTGTAGCGTATTTAATGCTTTTGTTATTAGATTTTAAAGAGAATAAAGATTCAACGGCTTGAGCTATTGCATCAAATCCAGAAGAAGTTTTCAATTTTTTTTTATTTTTCAAAATCAAGTTGGGTAATAAAAGAAAATTATCTGGTTTAACTAATTTATTTTCAACTGAAAATTTTTTTTTATTAATATATATCACTGCGTTAGACGTAACTTCTGCGCCTGAGCCAGCTGTAGTTGGAATTGCAATCAATTTACAATACTTAAAATTTTTAAAGTTTTGAGGTTGTATAATGTTTTTTTTTAAGTTTTGAGTGTTACAAAGGTAATTAGCTATTTTTGCGTAATCCATTACTGCGCCACCTCCAATGGCGATTATTACGTTTGGTTTAAACAATTTTATTTTTTTTATAATTTTCTCTAATTCATTTATGACTGGGATTTCAGAATTTTTAAAATATGTTTCAAATTTTTTTTTTTTTAAAATTGGACTTAAAATTTTATGAGCACCTGATTTTTTATAAGATCTTAAACCCGAAATAATAAAAATTTTACCTTTGATAAGTTTTTTTAAAAAAACTTTTAAATTGTTTTTTGTGTAAGTAACATTTTTTTGTCTCATTCTGAATATTATTAATTATACAATAAGATTTGATTAAAATAAGAATTGTGATACTGTAAAATACTTAAAAAAACTACAAAATATTGCAAATGGATAAAATTGTTCTTTTATTAACCCACCCACATGTAATTAAAATAGGTCTTCTCACGATCAGTGGTTTTTTAATAAGACAGGCTTTAGTGGCTTCTGGTCAAAGGTGGGCAAATACCTACCACCACCTCGGTTCCTATTTATTGCTTCCTAATATTGCTATGATAATAACTTCAGTCATTAAAGATGACATTGCATTATCACTAGGTATGATTGGAGCTTTATCAATTGTCAGGTTTAGAAATCCAGTGAAAAGTCCATTTGAATTAGTCATGTTTTTCGGATTATTATCACTTGGTATTGTATGTAGTGTCTCAATAACACTCTCGGCTTTGCTAGCTTTGCTTTTAATTGTTACTATTTTTGGTATTAAAATCTTAGATCAAATATTAAAAAAGTTTAATTTTAATATATTTCAATATTCTTTCGGAGATGGAAACATGAATTTTACCCTAGAAGTAAATGCAAATAACGACATAAAAGAAATATTAGATAATGATAATGTTATTTATTTTTACTTTGACAAAGAGAGAAAAATATTTTCCTATCGATTAGTTTTTGAAAATAAGGATAAGTTGATTTCTTTTAGAAATAAACTAGAGAAAAATTCAAGTGTAGTTTCTGTTAAAGCAGATATACAATCATAAATTTAATGAAAAAAAGTATTTTGTTGAAATTTATAGTATTCGCTTTCCCTCTAATTCTTATGATTTTTGCAGGAAATCTTTTAGATAAAAATTTTAACGAGAGGGCAGATTTTGAAGATATAGATAATCAAAAATATTGTAATAAATTAAGTTATGAAAAAAATTTAAACTTACATCCTAGCAAATTCTCATCTAATATAATTCTACATATCAAATTTGAGTCTGAGAGATCTTGGAAGACAAATTTACTTAATAATCTTATTAAAAGCGAAAAAAATAAAAAAGACTCAGATGGTTGGAGAAATTTTTCATCAAAATCAAAAAGGCAACCAGGTTTCGTTTTTATTGAAATACCAAACGTACTAAAATGCAAAATTAATGCTAGAATAAGGGACCATGGGGATTTGTTAGATCAAAGAGATGGTACATTATTGCCTAGCTTAAATATTCATTTAACTAATGGTCATATATTTGGAATAACAAAATTTATACTATTCTTGCCGCATGCTAGAAACGGTGCTAATGAAATCTTTGCAACAGAACTTTTTAGATCAACTGGAATTTTGTCTCCAAAAAGTATGTTTATAAATGTTAAGTATGGTAAGAGTACTAAAAAGTTTATTTTCCAAGAAAAAATTCAAAAAGAGTTATTAGAGTCTAATAATTTAAGGGAAGCCCCAATATTAGAAGGTGATGAAAGGTTTGCATTTTGGGATGATAGACATAAACAAAATCTTTCAAAAAATAAAATTGTGAATGTAAATTGGGCTAAGAAAAGTAAGTCAACTTTTGAAATATCTGAATATAGTATTTCTCTATTGAACCATTTAGTGCAAATTCATGATACTGAAAAAATTTTAACTGACAATTTAGATTACCACACAATAGATGAAATCTTTCTAAATAAAAAATTATTTGTAGATTTGGATGTGTTTGACGCTTTTTCAATAGCAATGGGAAGCGACCACACGATGCCGAGAAATGAAAGACGATTTTATTTTGATCCATTGTTCAAAAAATTTTATCCTATCTATTATGATGGGATGTATCGTATAGTTGAAAATGAAAATCCATTTGTAAATAGTAAAGATGAAATGATTATACCCTCAGCGAAAAAAGGGGCAGTTAAAGCAGTTAAATTGATTGATGAGATGGATATTCACAAATTTCATAAGAGTATAAATGCTTACGGTTACAACATTTCATTTATGGAAACAAAAGAAAAGCTGAATAATATAAAGAAGGACTTAATAGAAATTCAAAAGTTTGATGATAAAAGATTATTTAACATAAAAGTAAATGACAAAAGAAATCCATTTGTAGAACAGAATGAAGATTACGATCAAAAATTAAAAAGAAAATTAGTGTTCTATTCTGATAATTTTACTGAGTATTTAAAATGTGATATTTTTGGAGAAAGTTGTGAAAAGGTCAATTTTAGTGATAAAGAAAAATTTAAATTAATAAATCAAGAATTAATTGATGATGACGGAAATAATTTAATTTATGTAGGTAAAAAAAAGTATGGAAACCCAGAAGAAAATTGGATTTATAGCAAATATTTTTTAGATAACAACATTAGTGAAATAAATCAAAATACTAAGGTTTTAACTTTTGGAAGTCCTGAGATAATTGTCAACAAAGATCAAAAATACATAAATATCAAAAAAATAAGCCAAATAGATAGAGTTGTTTTTTTTGGTGGAAGATTAAAAAATTGGAAGATCCAAATGGAAGATTTAACTGACTTTAAAAAATTGAGAATTT
>CACFKZ010000018.1 GCA_902566945.1 uncultured Pelagibacteraceae bacterium
AAATGTTAGATTTACAATTTTCAGAAATAAAAGAATTGGTTTCGTATTATCAAATAAAAAATGATGAAAAAGAGGAAACTTCAGAAAAAAAAATATTTAATATTTCATTTGATAAAGACAAGTTACATAATCTCTTTTATCAAAGAGGAATAGCATATTCAGATATTACAAAAAATGAAATTTATTTATTACCAATATTTAAAGAAAATGATCAATTAAATATTTATTCCAAGAATTACTTTTATGACAATTGGAATTTAAATAATGATTTTGAGTTAGTAGAATTTATTTTACCAATAGAAAATATTGAAACATTACAAAAAATAAATCTATTAAAAGATAATATATTAACTTTAAATTTAGAAGATATTTTTCCAGAGTATCCAAATGAAAATATTGCCATCATTTATATTGAAAAAGGCAAGCTCAAAGAAAGTAAAATATTTTTCAAAGCTAGAATTATGGGCAAAACAACGAATAAGAGTCTAATTATAAAAAATAAAGAAAATTATAACAAAGAAAAATTTTCTTTAGAAATTATCAATAACATAAAAAAACAAATAGTAAATCTTGTGAAGTCACAGAATTTAATTGATATCAGAACTCCTTCTTTTATAAACACAAAATTTATTCTTAATAGAAATAATAATCTTGTAGAATTAAATAAACGATTAGAAAAAATAGATTTGATTGAAAATATTTATATACAAAAATTTAATAATCATTATGTTTTAATTAAAATTAAATATCTTGGAAAAATTAATAAAATTATAAAAGAGTTAAATGAGCAAAAAATTGATTTAAAATTAATAGGAGATAAATGGAGTCTTAAATTAATTTAATGAGCCAACTTATTTTTAAATTTCCTTTCAAAACAAAATATTATGAACAAGATTTTTACGTTTCTAGAAATAATTTTTCAGCATATAAATTAATAGAAAATTGGCCAAATTGGTCTAGTAAATGGCTCAATATTTTTGGTTCGACTGGCTCTGGAAAAACACATTTATCAAAAATACTGGAAAAAAAAATAAAAAATATTGAAATTATCAATGCAAAAGCTGTAGAAGAGAAAACAATTGATAAACTAGAAAAATTACAATGCCTAATTATTGATAATTATGAAAATAATATTGATCAAAAGTTTCTTTACTCTCTACTAAATCAATCAAAACAACTAGAAAATTTTATTTTAATAAATAGTATTAAACCTGTTTCGGATTTTAAATATGATTTACCAGACTTGAAGTCAAGGTTAGATAGTTTCTTATTTATCGGGATAGATCTTCCTACTGATGATTTATTAAATGTAATTATTACAAAATCATTTTCAGACAAACAAGTAGAGCTAGACCCCAAAGTTTCCGATTTCATAATAAAAAATGTAGATAGATCTTACGATAAAATGTTTAAATTTCTGAAAGAAGTTGATGAATTATCATTATCATCTGGTAAACCAATAAATATTAATTTAATAAAAAAAGTATTAAAAAATGAAAAATAAATATAGATCACATAACTGTTCAGAACTTAGTGAAAAGGATATAAATAAGATTGTTATATTATCTGGATGGTTACACAGAAAAAGAGATCATGGAAATTTACTTTTTATAGACTTAAGAGATCACTTTGGTATTACTCAATGTGTAATTGAAAATGATAACCAACATTTTTCTACATTAGAAAAACTTAAGCCTGAGTCAGTATTAAAAGTAATTGGCAAAGTAGTTCAAAGAACTGAAGGGACTGAAAACAAAGATCTTAAAACAGGTAAAATAGAAATTAGCATTAATGATATTAAAGTTCTTTCTAGTGCAAAAGAATTACCTTTACCTGTTTTTGGTGAACAAGATTATCCCGAGGATATTAGATTAAAGTATAGATTTTTAGATTTGAGAAGAGATGAAATGCACAAGAATATAATTTTAAGGTCTAAAATTATTTCTTTTATAAGATCTGAGATGCTTAAATTAGGATTTCTTGAATATCAAACTCCAATTTTAACTTCTTCAAGTCCAGAAGGAGCGAGAGATTTTTTAGTACCAAGTAGATTGAATCCAGGCAAGTTTTATGCTTTACCACAAGCACCACAACAATTTAAACAATTAATTATGGTTTCAGGATTTGATAAATATTTTCAAATCGCACCTTGTTTTAGAGATGAAGATGCCAGAGCTGATAGAAGCCCAGGAGAATTTTATCAACTAGATATAGAAATGTCTTTTGTAGAACAAGAGGATGTTTTTGCAGTTTTAGAAAATTTGATGGTTAAAATATTTAAACATTTTTCATCAAAAAAAATAATGAAAGAAGAATTTCCTAAAATCCCTTTTAAAGAGGCTATGAAAAAGTATGGAACAGACAAACCAGACTTGCGGAACCCATTAATCATTCACGATATAACAAGCTTATTTAAAAGAGATGATGTACAGTTTGATATTTTCAAAAAATTGGTTAAATCGGGAGCAGTAGTAAGAGCTATAATTACTAAAGATACGATAAATAAACCTAGAAGTTTTTTTGATAATATTGATAAATGGGCTAAAGAACAAGGTGCGTCTGGTTTAGCTTACTTTTCCATTGAGAAAGAAAAAAACTTAAAAGCCAAAGGCCCTGTCGGAAAATTTTTCAGCGAGGATTCGCTAAAAGAATTAATGAAAATTTGCGAAGCATCAGTGGGTGATAGTGTATTTTTATCTTGTGGAAAAGAAAAAGAGCTGGAAAAAATTCTTTCAATTGCCAGAGATAAAATTGCGAATGATTTAAATATCATTAATAAAGACCTCTTCGCCTTCTGTTGGATTGTAGACTATCCAATGTATGAAATAGATGTAATTACAAAAAAAATTAAATTTAGCCACAATCCTTTCTCAATGCCTCAAGGTGACATAGATAATTTAAATTTTGAAAAACCACTAGATATTAAAGCATTTCAGTATGACATAGTTTGCAATGGTGTCGAATTATCTTCAGGAGCAATAAGAAATCATGTTCCAGAATTAATGTATAAACTATTCTCTATTGCTGGTTATGAAAAAAAAGAAGTTGAAAAAAAATTTAGTGGTATGATTAACGCTTTAAGCTATGGTGCACCACCTCATGGAGGAATAGCACCTGGAATCGATAGAATTGTTATGTTATTAGCTGGAACACAAAATATACGTGAAGTTACTTTGTTTCCTATGAATCAAAATGCTCAAGATTTAATGATGCAGGCACCTTCAGAAGTTGATTTAAAACAGCTAAACGAACTCAGAATTAAATTAGATATAAAAAAGAATTAATTTTTTGATTTAAGATTTATCCTCACATCTGAGAGATCTACTAATTTTTCCTCTAAGTTACTTCTTACAAATCCTTTTGAAGTTATATTTTTTACAATTTTCAAAAATTTATCATTTTCAGTATTGCTGCTACTTATATTTTTAGTACTAGCAATTGAAGGAGTATGTGCAAGCTCTTCTTTTCCTAAATAAGAAATAGCTAATTCTCTAAAAACATAATCTAAAATTGATGAAGCACTAAGAATTCTATCATTTCCCAAAACATTTCCAGAAGGCTCAAACTTTGTGTCTAAAAAAGCATCTACGTATTCATCAAGAGGAACTCCATATTGTAGACCAAGCGAAATAGCTATAGCAAAATTGTTCATCATTGCTTTAACTAATTCACCTTCCTTATTCGTATCAATAAATATCTCTCCAATTTTTCCATCGTTATATTCTCCAGTATGTAGATATACTTTGTGGTCTCCTATTTGAGCTTTTTGGATATAACCTTTTCTTCTATCTGGCATTTTAAATCTAGACGTATTTTTTGTTTTTAAGCTTGATTGAATATTATCTTGTTTAGATTTATTTTTGTTCACTAAATTTTCTGCAATATTTTTTGTGAAAGAACTATCTACTATTGGACTATCATTTTTATTTTTATTTTTTTCTCCAATTTTCTTAGTTTTTCTATTATTAAGTTTTACGTCAATTAGCTCTACATCTCCATCAGTCCTACTATCAATCTTTGATAACTCTTGGTCATTAAGGTCTTTAAGAGTATGAACGGTCTTAAAAGTGCAAGTGTAGTAAGTTTCAACTATGTATTTTTTCATAATTAATTGGAATCTTAATTGTTTAAGATATATATTAAATCTAGTTAGTGTCTATAAATTTAATAATACAATTAACAATTGTGTGGATTTAAAAAATTATGATATTTAAAATTATATTTACTTGGTGGAATAAACAAACCTTAGGAACCTATCTTAAAACATTAATTTTTGGAATTTATGTGGGTAAAGATGAATTTGGAAATAGATACTATAAGAGCAAAAAAGACGAGAGATGGGTTATTTATAGTTCAGATATAGAAGCAACAAAGATTACATCAGATTGGTACTTATGGATGCATCATACGACCAATACTTTTCCAAATGAAAAAGATAAAAAGCACTTATGGCAAAAAAAACATTCAGCAAATAAGACTGGGACAAATGAAAGCTACAAACCAATTAAAATTAAGAAGGATCAAAATTTAAAAAAATATGAAACTTGGAAGTAAATTTAAGACATTTTCTATTTTATTTTTATTTTTTATATTTAGCAACACATCTTTCTCTGAACAAAAAATTACAACCATGCCATTAATCAATTTAGATAAAATAAAACCTAGTTTTGAAGATACAGAAGAAAAAACTGAAAATTTAAGTAAAACCAATACTAATAATCTAAAAAACAAAAACTCTTTGAATAAACCACCTAAATTCCCGCACGCAACATTTATTGGATTAGATAAAATAACTGCCAAATCAAAAAAAATTGTTGTAAATATCGATGAACCAAAAAAATTTGGACCACTTGAGATTAAAGTTTTAAAATGTGGAAAAGTGAAAGTTAATAATAAATTTGATGATGTTGCTTACTTGCAGGTAAAAGATTTAACAAAAAATGAAGACGAAAAAGTTTTTATTTTTAATGGGTGGACTTTTTCATCTGATCCCAATCTTACTCCATTTGACCATGCAATTTATGATTTACAACTAGTAAGCTGTTTTAATGTCTAAAAAAATTTCTCTTTAGAAAGCCAATTAGTATCAAATTCTGAATTTATAAATTTTTTATGTTTTAGTATTTTCTTATGCAACTCAATAGTAGTCGTTATACCCTCTAAAACAAATTCATCTAAAGATCTCAGAGTTCTTTGAATAGCCTCAGTTCTATTTCTACCTTTGCAAATTACTTTTGCGATCAAGCTATCGTAATATGGTGTAATTTTACATCCTTGAAAAATAGATCCATCAACCCTTGTTCGAAATCCTGAAGGTTGATGACATACGCTAATAGTTCCAGGACTTGGTTGAAAATCTAAAGCTGGGTTTTCTGCATTAATTCTACATTCAATTGAATGTCCTCTTGGCATTATATCGCTCTGCTTTAAGGCTGTTTCACCCGTAAAAGCTATCCATAGCTGTTCCTTTACTATATCTATTCCTGTTTGAACCTCAGTAACCGGATGTTCGACCTGTACCCTTGTATTCATTTCTAAAAAATAGAATTTTCCATTTTCGTAAATAAATTCAACAGTTCCTGCTCCTTCATAATTTATTTGTTCTACCATCTTTACTGTTTTTTTTAATAAGTCATCTCTTTGTTGATCTGTTAAAACTGGGCTAGGTGTTTCCTCAATTAGTTTTTGATGTCTTCTTTGAACTGAGCAATCTCTTTCACCTAAATGTATAGTTTTATTTTTTCCAGACATAATTTGAACTTCAATATGTCTAGGGTTTTTAAAATATTTTTCTATATATAATTCATCGTTACCAAAAAATTTCTTTGCCTCAGTTTTTGCAGTAAGAAACAAGTTTTCAATTTCGTTTTCCTTCTCTACAATTTTCATTCCTTTTCCACCACCACCCCCGGCTGCTTTTATAAGAATTGGATAGCCAATTTTTTTACCTATAGATTTTGCCTCCGAAAGTGATTTAACACCTCCCTCCGATCCCTCTATAACTGGAAGTCCATATTTTTTAGCTATTCTTTTGGCCTCAATTTTATCTCCCATTTTTGAAATTATTTCTGCACTAGGACCAATAAATTTTATTCCATGTTTATTAACAATTTCTGAAAATTTTGCGTTTTCAGATAAGAAACCATATCCAGGATGAATTGCTTCAGCTCCTGTCAAATCGACTGCTGACATAATTGACGAAATATTTAAATAACTATTTTGAGGTTGGTGAGAACCAATACAAACACTCTCATCTGCCAATCTAACATGCATAGAGTCTGAGTCTACGTCAGAATGAACGGCTACAGTGCCTATTCCCCACTCTTTGCAAGCTCTTATAATTCTAACAGCTATTTCTCCTCTGTTAGCAATTAATACTTTTTTGAACATTTTTTATTTGAGAATTATTAAAGTTTGACCAAATTCAACCGGTTGTCCATCCTCAACTAATATTTTACTCACCTCTCCATCACTAGTCGATGGAACATGATTCATTGTTTTCATTGCTTCTACAATCATAACTGTTTGGCCTTTTTTAACCTTGTCTCCTATGTTAACAAATTTTTTTGCTCCAGGTTCAGGCGCTAAGTAAGCAGTGCCAATTATAGGTGACTTTACTCTTGTTCCGCTAGTGTCGTCTGAAGTATTCAAAACAGTTTTATTTGGCGAAACCACTGCGCTTGTTTTGCCTTGTTCAATATTTTTTGAAGCTTTTGAAACTTTAATTTTTGTTTGACCCTCTTGATATTCTAATTCTGTAAGATTGAATTCCTTAAGATGATCTACAAGTTCTTTAATTAATTTTTTTTCAATTTTCATTTTTATTTAATATATTTTTTAATAGCATCCAGTGCCATAATATAACCTTCTGCACCAAACCCACAGATTACTCCGTTCGCAACGTTGCTAATTAGAGATTTATGTCTAAATTCTTCTCTATTATAAATATTAGTTATATGCAATTCAATAATTGGTATTTTCACTATTTTCAATGCATCATGAATTGCTACTGAGGTATGAGTGTAACCGCCCGCATTAATGATAAGACCTTCTTGTTCTTTTCGGGCTGACTGAATTTTTTCAACTAATTCACCTTCAATATTTGATTGAAAAAGAGTTAGGTTAATATCGTTTTTACTTGCATATTTCTTACATTTGTCTTCTAAATCTTTAAAAGTAAAACTTCCATATTGACTTTTTTCTCTTTCTCCTAAAAGGTTGAGATTTGGACCGTTAAGAATTATAATTTTTTTCATCAGTACTTTTTAATATTATTGATTATCTAAATTATGGCAAAAATACAATTAAATGGTAAGAAAATCTCTATTAAATCGAACTCGTCAATATTAGATTTATTAAAAAAATATAAGCTTAATAACAAAAAGATTGCAATTGAACATAATGGAACGATTATTCAAAAAATAAATTATAATAAAAAAATTTTAAAAAATGATGACAAACTAGAGGTGGTACATTTTATTGGTGGTGGTTAGATTAAATAACAAATACTTAAAAATAGCAGGAAAAAAATTGAAGTCTAGGCTTATCGTAGGCACAGGTAAATACAAAAATTTTTTGGAAACAGCAAAAGCCGTTAAGGCTTCAGCTGCGGACATGGTAACAGTTGCTGTTAGAAGAATTAATATTACTGATAAAAAAAAACCAATTTTAACTGATTATTTAAATCCAAAAAAAATTATTTATCTTCCAAATACTGCTGGATGCTTTTCATCAGAGGAAGCTTTAAGGACTTTGAGACTAGCTAGAGAGATGGGAGGCTGGAAGTTGGTGAAATTAGAGGTTTTAGGAGATAAAAAAAACCTTTACCCAAATATGATTGAAACGATTAAATCAACCAAGACTTTAGTTAAGGAAGGTTTTAAAGTAATGGTTTATTGCACTGACGATCCATTGCTTGCAAGACAATTAGAGGACCTAGGCGCATCAGCTATCATGCCATTAGCTTCACCAATAGGATCTGGTTTAGGTTTACAAAATAAAATAAATTTATCAATGATAATAAAACAATCAAAAGTTCCTGTAATTGTAGATGCTGGAATTGGCACAGCATCTGATGCTACTATTGCAATGGAAATGGGATGTGATGGAGTTTTGATAAATAGCGCAATAGCTAACGCCAAGAGACCTGTGCTTATGGCTAAAGCTTTTAAAGATGCAGTAATATCAGGACGCAATGCTTATTTAGCAGAGAGAATGAGAAAAAAATATTCTGCTTCGGCTAGTAGTCCACTTAAAGGCATGATTTAGCTTTTCTTTTTTCGCCTAATCCACAAAGTTCTTAATTCTTTTTTTGGTTTATTTTTTTTATTTTCTTTTTTTGACTTTTTTAAATCTTTTTTTTCTTTTTTTGTATCAACAGAATTTTTCTTTATCTCATCAATCCTGTTTATATTTTCAACTTTATTAATAAGTTTTTTTGATTTGTTAAATAAATCAATCTTATATTCAGGGATAATTAGTTTTTCATTTGATAACAATTCTATTTTAAAAGTATATTTTTTTTGAAAATATTTTAATTCCTCTAATAAATTTTTTTCAATGAAAATTTTTACTTTTTCAGGAACATAAGCTTTAATAATTTTTATTTTATCAGTAAAAGCCAGATAGTGTATCTTTTTGAGAACTTTTTGTGAAAATGATCCAAGAGATAATTGAGTTTCCCATTTTATTGATCCTTCTCTTAGTCTTTGCCTAGTCATTTCGAGAAGACCGAATTTACTAATTTTTCCAACCTGTATCCTTGCTCTATCTTTTCTTATGCTTTCTCTCATTTTCTTTTCAACTGTATTTCTATTGTAGAACTTTTCCATATCAATAAAATCGATTACAATTAAACCAGACAAATCTCGTAGCTTTATTTGACGTGCAATTTCTTCTGCAGCTTCTAGATTGGTAATCAAAGCAGTTCTTTCTAAATTAATTTGTTTAGTAGATTGACCAGAATTTATATCTATAGCTACAAGAGCTTCAGTTGGGTTAATAACAATATACCCCCCCGATTTAAGTTTCACTGTTGGTTCAAAAATATTATTTAGCTCTTTTTCAATATTAGCATCATGAAAAAGTGGTATTTTGCCTCTATATTTTTTTATATTTTTAACGTTTTTAGGCATCAACTCTTTCATAAATTTTTTAGCTTTTTGATAAGCTTCGTTACCTTCTATGTAAATATTCTTCGTTTCATTATCGTAAATATCCCTTAGTGTTCTTTTTATAATTTCACCTTCTTCGTGAACTAAAGAGGGAGCATTAGATTCTAAAGCTTTATTTTTTATATTTTCCCAAGTTTTAAGAGTATTTTGAAAATCTCTCTCTATTTCATTTTTTGTTTTATTTGATCCTGCGGTTCTTACGATCACTCCCATACTTTCAGGTATTTCTATCTCATTAAGTATGTTGTTTATTTTTTGTCGATCATTTGAATTAAAAATTTTTCTAGAGATACCACCTCCCTTAGGAGTGTTAGGCATCAAAACCATATATTTTCCTGCTAAAGAAATAAATGTAGTTAGGGCAGCGCCTTTTTGTCCTCGTTCCTCTTTAATAACTTGAATTAAAATTACTTGTCCAGGTTTAATGACTTCTTGAATTTTGTATCTTTTAATACCAAGTGAAGTTTTTACTTTTTCTCTAAAATCTTTTTTATTATCGTTATTATCTTTAATAACATTATTATTTTCAACTTCATCCTTATTACTCAAATCTGATGATGATACAACCATTTCCTGCTGATTATTTTCTTGTAAAGCGTTTATGTTTTCATTTTTCAAATTTTCTCTTATAGTTTCCTCAGCTTCTTTAATCTTTTCTTTATCCTCAGAGGGTAATTGATAATAATCTGATTGAATATCATTGAATGCGAGAAAACCGTGTCTTTCTCTCCCAAAATTTACAAATGCGGCTTGCAAAGATGGCTCCACTCTACTAATTGTTCCTAAATAAATATTATTTTTAAAAGTTAAATTATTTTTATTTTCAAATTCATATTCTTCAATTGAATTATTAGATTTAAGAACAATACGAGTCTCGCTAGGATGCGATGCATCAATATAT
>CACFKZ010000019.1 GCA_902566945.1 uncultured Pelagibacteraceae bacterium
CTAATACATCAGGACCTCCACTTTTTTTAATTACAATTGATTTTGGCATTTTACGGAAACGTACTTTAACTTTTAATATTTAGCAAATGTTCCGTTATTATAATCTTGAATAGCTTCAAGTATTTCAGCTTTTGTATTCATCACAAACGGTCCGCCCCTCGCGATAGGTTCACCAATTGGCTTACCAGCTATAAATAAAAACTCAGATTTCTTGCTTGCTTTAATTTTTAGTTTAGTGCCTCGCTGTAATAATATTAAGTTTGAGTCAGTTGTTTTATTGTGGTCTTTTTCTCCTATGTTTAATTCCCCTTTTAATAGATATATAAAAGAATTGTGTCCTGAAGGCACATCGCAATCAAATTCTTTTTCTTCATTTAAAATTACATGAAAATAAATTGGGTTAACGTTATGTTTTTTTTCTGGCCCTTCTGCTTTTTTGTATTTACCTGCAATTACTTTTACAATTTTATCACTATCTTTGTGTTCTCCAAGTTCATTTCCTTTAATATAAAGGTATTCCGGCTTATTCTTTTTCATTTTAGCTGGCATGTTTATCCAAAGTTGAAAACCTAATAACTTACCTTCTTTCATAGCAGGCATTTCAGAATGAATAATTCCTCTTCCAGTTTTCATCCACTGCACGTCTCCAGATGCCATAATGCCTTTAGCTCCAGTGCTATCTTGATGTTCAAACTCTCCATTTAACATATAAGTTACTGTTTCTATTCCTCTATGTGGATGGGGTGGAAAGCCAGCGACATAATCATCTTTATTTTCAGAACCAAATTCGTCAAGCATTAAGAATGGGTCAATATAATCTGCTTCTGGAGTTCCTATGCTTCTTTTTAATTTTACTCCTGCACCATCTGATGCGTTTAAGGCTTTAATGATTTTTTTAACCTCAATTTGGGACATATTAATATTTATAATGAAACTTTAAACTTTATCAAGTAGCTGCGTTAAATTGTTTATTTCATTTTTGGGTTCAAAATCGAGGATATCAAATACTGAGTTATGCCTATTAACCCAGATGGAATTATATCCAAAGTTCCCCCCTCCTGAAACATCCCATGTATTCGCGCTTAAAAAAGTAATTTCACCAGATTTTATTCTATATTTTTTAATGGGCAGTTCATAAACGCTTGGGTCAGGTTTATAAATTTTCACATCTTCAATAGAAAAAAGATCATCAAATAGATTATTTAATTTATTATTTTCAACTAATTCCTTTAAAAGGTCAGGGGTTCCGTTAGAAAGTATGGCAAGTTTGAAGTTTTTCTTTTTTAAATCTTCCAGGACTTCTCTTACTTCAGGATAAGGAGATAAAATTTTATAAAGACTAAGCAATTCATTTTTCATATTTTTGTTAATATTAAATACTTTCATTGATTTATCCAAACTGTCCTCAGTAATATCCCAAAAATTTTTATGCCTTTTCATTAAACTTCTAAGCCAAGTATATTCAAGCTGAGTAGTTCTCCAAAAATTAGCAAATGTTTCCCACTTTGCTCCAATTTTATCTTTACATTTTTCAGCAGCTGAATTTACATCGAACAATGTACCGTAAGCGTCAAACACTACTGCTTTTGTTTTCATCATTTATTAAATATTATGCGAACCATCACATAATGGTTGATCATTTGTTTGTTTACATGAGCAGAAAAAAACTTTTTTAGTTTGATCAGCTAAATATTTTAAAGGTGCAAATTCAGTTCCTTTGTGCGAACCATCACAAAAAGGTTGCTTAGAACTAATTCCACAAGTACACCAAAAATAAGATTTTCCTTCTATCACATTAATGCCTATTGGGGATTCTCCAGCTCTTTTACCTTTTTTCATTAAAGCTCCTTTATATCTTTAACATTTGTTTATATTATAGATACTAATGAATATTAGATTATATCATCCAGACAGTATACTAGAAAATAATACAAGTTTGTTAAGCAAAGAGCACACTCATTATATTGTTAATGTTATGCGACTTAAAAGGGGCTCAAAATTAAATTTTTTTAATAAAAATGGAGAATGGAAAAGTGAAATAATTTTTTTAAATAAAGATAGAGTTGAAGTTAGGTTTTTAGAAAAAATTAAAGAAGTTAATAATTTATCTAAAACCGAGCTAGCTATTTGCTTAGTAAAAAAAAATCCAATGGATACTATTTTACAAAAAGCTACAGAGCTCGGTATAAGTAAAATTATTCCAATTATTTCAGAAAGAACAGAAGTTAAAGAATTCAATCTTGATAGAGCAAAAAAAATAGTTATTGAAGCGACAGAACAATCTAATCAACTTGTGCCTCCAGAAATTATAGATGTAATTAAATTAAAGGATTTTTTAAAAACTTTTGATGAAAACTCAAAAATTTTATTTGCGGATGTTAATTCAAAAGAAAACTTAAAAGCTGAAGATCTTAAAAACATTAATACCTGTTGTATACTAATTGGCCCCGAAGGTGATTTTTCTTCAGCTGAACGTGAGTTAATACTTCAAAATAGAGCGGTAAAACCTTTTACTTTATCTAGAAACATTCTAAGGTCTGATACGGCTGTAATAAGCGCGATTTCATTAGTAAATTTTATCAATAACTTTCATTAATTGTCGCATTAATTGAAATTGTGAAATTGTCTAAAAGCTGTATAAAAACTCATGATTAAAAAAATTGCTTATACACTTTTCTTAGCTTGGCCAACAGCGCTTATTGCCAATGAGCCTAAGGATTGGCAACTAGGTTTCCAAAAGGCAGCTTCAAAAAGTATGGATGACATTGTTTGGTTTCACGACTACATGCTTGTGCCAATAATTACCGCTATCACTGCTTTTGTTTTATTTTTACTTTTATATGTTTGTGTAAGATACAGGGCCTCCAAGAATCAAGTTCCATCAACGACAAGTCATAACACCTTAATTGAGGTTATTTGGACATTGGTTCCTTGTTTAATTTTGATCGTAATGGCAGTTCCTTCATTTAAAGTTTTATACTCACAAGATGAAATTCCTAAAGCAGATGTTACTATTAAAGCTATAGGGTATCAGTGGTATTGGGGATATGAATACCCAGATGAAAATATCATTTTCGATTCTTATATGATTGATGAAAAAGATTTAAAAGAAAATCAACCAAGATTATTAGCGGTTGACAATGCAGTTTACGTACCAGTGAATAAAGTTGTAAAAGTTATGATAACTGCAAATGATGTGTTGCATGCATGGGCGCTCCCATCTTTTGGAGTTAAAAGAGATGCAATTCCAGGAAGAATCAACGAGACATGGTTTAAAGCAGACCGCACTGGAACTTTCTACGGCCAGTGTTCTGAGCTTTGTGGAATAAAACATGCTTTCATGCCAATCACAGTAAACGTTGTGTCCGAAGAAGAATATAATAAATGGTTAGAAGAGGCTAAAGTTAAATTTGCTAAAGAAGAAATCAATAATAAAATTAAAGTAGTAAAAAAAATTAAGGAGATAAATTAATGTCAGCAACAACTGCAGATCACGAGCATCATCAAAATCCAACAGGTTGGAAAAGATGGGCTTACTCAACAAATCATAAAGATATAGGAACAATGTATCTTATCTTCGCAATTATTGCAGGGATAATTGGATCTGCTTTTTCAGTTTTAATGAGAATGGAACTAATGCATCCAGGTGACGGAATTCTTGGAGGCGATTATCATTTATATAACGTATTAGTAACTGGTCATGGCTTAATCATGATTTTCTTTATGGTAATGCCAGCAATGATTGGTGGATTTGGAAACTGGTTTGTTCCAATTATGATAGGCGCACCAGATATGGCGTTCCCAAGGATGAATAATATTTCTTTTTGGCTATTACCAGTCGCTTTAATTTTATTATTAGTATCGATTTTTGTCGATGGCCCTCCAGGCGCAAAAGGAGTGGGAGGGGGCTGGACGATTTATCCACCTCTGTCATCAAAAACTGGACAACCAGGCCCAGCAATGGACTTAGCGATTCTAAGTTTGCACGTTGCAGGAGCTTCATCAATCCTGGGAGCAATTAACTTTATCACAACAATTTTAAATATGAGAACTCCTGGCATGACTTTACACAAAATGCCATTATTCTCTTGGTCAATCTTAGTGACTGCATTTTTACTTTTATTATCATTGCCAGTTTTAGCAGGGGCTATAACAATGCTTTTAACAGATAGAAATTTTGGAACTGCTTTTTTTGAAGCACAAACAGGTGGAGATCCGGTTTTATTCCAACACTTGTTTTGGTTTTTTGGACATCCAGAAGTATATATTTTAATTTTACCAGGATTCGGAATGATTAGTCATATTGTTTCAACTTTTTCAAGAAAGCCTGTATTTGGTTATCTAGGAATGGCTTATGCGATGGTAGCTATTGGAGTAGTTGGCTTCGTTGTTTGGGCTCACCACATGTACACTGTTGGACTTGACACAGATACAAAGGCCTATTTCTTAGCGGCGACAATGATTATTGCAGTTCCAACCGGAATTAAGATTTTTTCTTGGATAGCAACAATGTGGGGTGGCTCGATAAGCTTTCAGACTCCTATGCTCTGGGCTATTGGCTTTATTTTCTTATTCACCTTAGGAGGAGTAACTGGAGTAGTTCTGGCAAATGCAGGTGTTGATACAGCACTTCACGATACTTATTACGTTGTTGCGCATTTCCACTACGTATTATCAATGGGCGCTGTGTATGCAATCTTTGCCGGATTTTATTATTGGTTTAGTAAAATGACAGGTTATGAATACTCAGAATTTTTGGGAAAACTACATTTTTGGCTGACGTTCATAGGGGTAAACTTAATATTCTTCCCACAACATTTCTTAGGATTAGCAGGAATGCCAAGAAGATACGCTGATTATCCAGACGCATTTGCTGGTTGGAACTATATATCTTCAATTGGTTCATATATATCTATTATAGGTTTAGCAGTATTTTTATTAAATCTATTGTACGCATTTATGAAAAAGAAAAAAGCAGAACCAAATCCATGGGGAGAAGGAGCAACGACTCTAGAATGGACAGTGTCATCACCGCCACCATTCCATACTTTTGAAGAGCTACCTAAAGTAAAGTAAATTGAGCCAGATAAGCATAAAATCTAGAAACTCTAAACTTGGTTTAGCATTGGACCTAAGTTCATTTTTTAACTTAATGAAACCTAGGGTAATGTCTCTTGTCCTATTTACATGTATGGTAGGTTTATTAATAGCACCGATTAATGTAGACTTCACATCTGCTTGCATTTCTCTATTAGCTGTAGCTATCGGATCTGGAGCTGCTGGAACTCTTAATATGTGGTACGAGTCAGACCTAGATGCCTTGATGAGCAGAACTTGTTTAAGACCAATACCAACTGGAAAAGTAAAAAAAAAACAAGCTTTATATTTTGGCATAGTTTTATCAGCCTTGTCAGTAAGCATAATTTATTTTTCAGCTAACTTAATTTCTGCAATTTTATTAGCCTCAACAATTGCTTTTTATTTTTTTATTTATACGATTTGGTTAAAAAGGAAAACTCCACAAAATATTGTTATAGGTGGTGCAGCTGGGGCATTACCACCTGTTATTGGATGGACAATAGCAACCGGAAATATCTCTGTTGAGCCAATAATTTTATTTTTAATTATTTTTCTATGGACACCATCACATTTTTGGGCATTAAGTTTATATAAATCAAGTGATTATAAAAAAGCGAAAATTCCAATGCTCCCTATAATTTCTGGAACAAAAACAACAAAAGTGAATATACTTTTTTATGCTTTTATGATGCTACCTGCAATAATTGCACCTTACTTTTTAAATTTTGCTAGCGTATTTTATCTAGCCATATCTTCTATGATGTCTGCATACTATGTTTATTTATGTTTAAGATTATATAGGTCTAAAATAGCAAGTATTTCAAATAAAATAGCGAGAAAAATTTTCATATACTCAATTTTTTATTTGTTTTTTATTTTCTTAATTTTATTAATTGATAATTTTTTTAAAATAATATGATGAACAAAAAGAAAAAAAATCTAATAACAGCTTTAATATTAATCTTATTTATGATTTTTTTATTTGTATTAACTTTCTATAATATTGGAATTTATAATCGAGAAATATAATGAATATAAGCAAAAAAAACTTAACACCTATCGCTTTAGTATCGATATTTTTACTAATGCTTGGATTGTCTTTTGCAGCAGTTCCTTTATATGATTTGTTTTGCAGAGTAACAGGTTTCGGTGGAACTACTCAAAATGCTACTGACAAAGAAATTCCAAAAATTATAGTAAACCAAGACTATAAAATGAGATTTGATACAAACATTAATAGCACTTTAGATTGGAAATTTTATCCTGAGATGAATACTTTAAACTTAAAACCAGGCGAAGTTCATACAGTTAAATTCAACGTTGAAAATCCTAGCAATAAAATTTCTTCAGGGTCAGCAACATTTAATGTATCTCCATCACCATTTGGTATTTATCTGAATAAGATAGGTTGTTTTTGTTTTGAAAAACAAACTTTACAACCAGGTGAAAAAAAAGAGTTTGTATTAACATTTTTCTTGGATCCTAAAGTCGTTGATGATAATAAAACTAAAAATATGTCTGATTTAACTTTGTCTTTTACTTTTTTTTCATCAGGCTATTATGAAAAGAGTAATACATAATGTCAGCAGAAAAACCTAAACACGATTACCATTTAGTTGATCCAAGTCCTTGGCCGATCTATGTTTCATTTGCAACTTTAGTCTTAGCTTTTGGAGCAGTTTATTACTTTCATTCTAAAGCCCTTTGGTTGCTTTTGATTGGTTTTGCGTTAGTAGTTTATGGTGCATTTATGTGGTGGAGAGATGTCATAGAAGAAGCAGAACATCAAGGTCATCATACTCCAGTAGTTCAAATTGGACACAGGTACGGTATGACATTATTTATTGCCTCTGAAGTAATGTTTTTTGTTGCTTGGTTCTGGGCTTTCTTTAACGCTAGTTTATTTCCACCTGACTCTATAGGTGGTATATGGCCGCCAGCAGATATAAAAACTTTTGATCCTTGGGATATCCCTTTAATCAATACTCTAATTTTATTGTTATCAGGAACTACTGTAACTTGGGCGCATCATGCAATGTTAGAAAATGACAGAAAAGGATT
>CACFKZ010000020.1 GCA_902566945.1 uncultured Pelagibacteraceae bacterium
AAGAAGTGGAAAGTTAATAATTGGAAAAGTTCAAACAAGAAACCAATTAAAAATAAAGATCTCTGGATTAAATTGGATAATGTTTGTCTAAAACATAAAGTTACATGGAAATGGGTTAAGGCACACGCTGATAACAAATATAATAACCTTGTTGATGAGTTAGCAGTTTCGAACACTAAATAGATTTTAAAAAGCTTTCGGCTGAAGATAATTCACAAGTAGCTGTTTCTTTTTCTTCCTCTACTTTTTTAATTTCGCCTTTCTCCACAAGCATAGTGTATCTATTTGATCTAATTCCTAATCCTTTTTCGGATTTATCTACTTCTGCTCCAATAGCTTTTGTAAATTTAAGAAAGGGATCGCCAGCCATAAAAATTTTACTGCCAGCATTTTGGTTTTCACCCCAAGCCTTCATAACATTGGGATCATTTACAGCGATGCATATAATTTTTGTAATTCCTTTTTGAGCAGCTAAGTCGTAATTTTTTATATACCCAGGAAGATGAAGAGCCGAACAAGTTTTGGTAAAAGCTCCAGGCATACCTAAAATTATAGTTTTGCCTTTACAAAGATCTAAAATATCAATTTTTTTTACATCATTATTTTGGTCAAGATAAAATAACTCCGAGTTAGGTATTTTGTCTCCTATTTTTATTCTCATTGAATTTTGCCCAAAATATAATCTTTTACTTCTGAATTTGAATTCCTGATAATATCAAATGTTTCCTTTTTATCCATATTCAATTTTAAATTTTCAGGTGAATCTAAATTTTTTCCTATAGCTTTTTTTATTGTATCGCTGAATTTGTAAGGATGAGCTGTACCAAGAACAACTATATCTCCTAAATTTTTAAAATTTTTTGCTGCTCCTACTCCAGTAGCAGTATGAGGATCAATTATAAATTGATGCTCTTCATAAATTTCATTAATTATAGATACTGTCTCTTCATCTGTAATTTTTACTGCTTCAAAATCCTTTTTAATTTTATCGATTTCTTTTTTTTCTAAAGTGAATAAACTTTTTGATGATAGATCATTCATTAATGACCCTACCTTACTATCGCTTTCATCTAATATATAATAAAGCAGCCTCTCAAAATTACTGGCAACTTGTATATCCATACTTGGTGTAATCGTTGCTTTTACTTTATCAGGTTTATATTCACCTGTATTAATAACTCTTTGCAAAATATCATTTTTATTTGTAGCGACTATAAGTTTATTAATTGGTAAACCCATTTTTTTTGCAAAGTATCCAGCATAAATATCTCCAAAATTACCAGTTGGTACAGAAAAGCTAATATTGTTTTTTTTTAATCTAAAGAAAGAATAAAAATAATAAACAATTTGACAAACAATTCTCGCCCAATTGATAGAATTTACGCCTGACATATTTATTTTTGATCTAAAACTATTTTCATTAAAAAGCTCTTTTACAATTTTTTGACAATCATCAAATGAACCCTCAATAGCTATATTAAAAATATTAGCTCCACCAATTGTTGTCATTATTTTTCTTTGAATATTTGAAATCTTATTATGCGGATGTAGTACAAAAAGATTTATATTTTTTCTATTGCTTAAAGCAGCTATAGCCGCTGAACCAGTATCTCCTGATGTAGCAACTATGACATTTACAGTTTTATCTTTAGCGACTTCTAAATGATCATACATATTTCCAATTACCTGCATTGCAATGTCTTTAAAAGCTAAAGTAGGTCCATGATAAAGTTCGAGAAGATTTATATTTCCAATTTTTTTTATATTTACGACTTCTTTATCTTTAAAACTACTATAAGATTTTTGTATCAGTGAGCTAAGTTCTCCCTTTTTAATTTCACCTGAACAGAAATTAAAGATAATTTCTGTAGCAAGTTCTTTATAATTTAGTTGACTTAAATTATTAAGTTCTTCTTGACTATACTTCTTGATTTCAGAAGGCAAAAATAACCCTCCGCCTGGTGCAAGTCCTCTTAGGAAAATATCTTTAAAGCTAAATTCTAAAGATTTATCTCTAGTGCTAAAATAATTCATTTTTTTCTTCTAAAATATAAATAATAAAAAATTATCGAGATTGATATTGCATACCATGTTATAGCATATTTGAGGTGATTATTTGGCACATCTATACTTATCTTTTTAGGAAGTGGTGTCTTGGCTTTATTATCCTCCAAAAAAATTACAAACTCATTAAATTGCTCTCCTGTAGCTTCTTTTAAATCTTCTAAATTTAATGAAAACCAAATATTATTTGAAATATCATTATCTGGTTTAAATATACTTGGTTTATAAATTTTTCTTAAAAGACCAATTATTTCACTATCGCTTTCTGCTTTGAAGTTTATGCTTGCGCTACCTTTTAGTTCTTTTTTAATCCATCCTCTATTAATTAAAACATTTTGATTTTTGTCAGTCCTAAAAGGAGTGACTACATCATATCCAGGATTTCCACTATCATTCAAGCTATAAAGGTAAATTTGCTCATCAAAATTAAATTTTCCTTTAGCGCTTACTCTCTGATAATTTTTCTTAAGTGAATTAGAGTACTCTATTGGTTTAGAGTCTAATCCAAAAGTAATTTCACTTATTAGTTCTAGCTTCCATTGCAATCTATAAAGTTGCCAAGTTCCTAAAACACAAAATACCGTTACAAAAAAAATTACGAATAGTTGAAATAAAAATGCTCTTTTCAATTTGAGATTAGCTTCCCCAAATATATATCGCAGCAAATAAGAATAACCAAACTACGTCAACAAAATGCCAGTACCAGGCTGCTGCTTCAAATCCAAAATGGTGTTGGGGTGTCGAGT
>CACFKZ010000021.1 GCA_902566945.1 uncultured Pelagibacteraceae bacterium
AAAATTACTGAGATAAGTGGATCTCAAAAGCTTTTTGAGTTTAGAAAAAGAAATAATAAATTTAAATCTTTAAGTTTTCCAACAATTTCTAGTAGTGGACCAAATGGAGCTATAATTCACTATAAGGCAAATAAAAAAACAAATAGAATTCTAAAAAAGGGAGATATTTATCTAATTGACTCAGGCGGGCAATATGAATTTGGAACTACAGATGTTACTAGAACATTATCTTTAGATAACTCTGACAAAAGAATAAAAAAAATTTTTACTAGAGTGCTTAAAGGACACATTGCTGTAGCAGATTTTAAAATAAAAAAAGGAACAACTGGTTCAAATATTGACCATTATGCTAGGAAGTTTTTAAAACAAATAGGTTTAGATTATGCACATGGAACTGGACATGGTGTTGGCTATTTTATGAATGTGCATGAAGGACCACAAGCGATCTCAAAAAATAACAAGATTAAATTAAAAGCAGGAATGGTATTATCAAATGAGCCCGGTTATTATGAAAAAAATAAATTTGGAATAAGGATTGAAAATCTTATTTATGTCAAAAAAGTAAAAAAGAAAATATATTTTGAAAATCTTACTCTTGCACCAATTGAAAAAGATTTAATTGATAGAACTTTGTTAAATAAAAATGAAATGAGATGGATTAACGACTATCACAGGAAAGTATTTGTCAATCTTAAGCATGCGATGAATAGAGAGGAGACTTCAGAACTTAAAAAAGCTTGCTCAGCTATTTAAGATTTTATTCCACTCTTTTTCAAAAATTATTTTTATTTTTAATTCTTTAGCTTGGTCTAATTTTCTTTTCGTAGGTTTTGAATTTCCTACAACCAAGATATCCAATTTTTTAGATATTGAGCCTAATACTTTGCCTCCATTATTCTCTACTAAAGATTTTGCTTCAGATCTGCTCATATTTTCAAAGCCTCCTGTAAACATAAGCTTCTTATTAGAAAATTTACCTGTTTTATTTTTAATTGAATAATTATTAACTAAAAGTTGATTAATCAAGTTTTGAGTAATTTTAGTATTAATTTCGTATGAAAAAAAATTCTTAATTGACTCAATCTGTGTTTCTCCAATACCATCTAACTCAGCTAAATTTTTAAGGATATGGTCTATTCTATCTTTTTTAAATAGTTGTGAGAATTCCTTTATTGAAATAAAAAAAGCTGCAATAACTTTTGCATTCTCTTGGCCGATATGTCTTATCCCAATTGAAAAAATGAGTCTTTCTAAACTTACGACTTTAGATTTTAATATTGCATTCTTTAAATTTTTAATTGATAACTCTCCCCAGCCCTCAAGATTTTTTATTTTTTCAAAGTTTAATTTAAATATATCAGATGGTTCTTTGATTAATTTTAAGTCCCAAAACTGTTCAATGACTTTTTTTCCTAGTCCTTCAATGTTAAGTGCTTCTTTTGACACTATGTGCTTTAGTTTTTCTCTTGCTATAAAATTACATTCATAACCTTTTGTACATCTTCTAACAGCATCCTCTTTTTTTTGTGTCTTGCTAAATTCTTTTTTTGTAAATGAACCACATAAACATTTATCAGGGAAGATGAACTTTTTACTATCTTTTTTTCTTTTTGTTAGATCTACAGAGACAACTTGTGGAATAACGTCTCCAGCTCTCTGAATTAAAATTGTGTCACCTATTCTTATGTCTTTTCTTTTAATCTCATCCTCATTGTGTAATGTTGCATTTGATACAACAACTCCTCCTACTGTAACTGGATCAACTTTAGCAACTGGTGTGATAGCTCCAGTTCTTCCAACTTGTATAGTAATATTTCTAATTTTTGTTAAAGCTTTTTCTGCTGAAAATTTGTAAGCGATTGCCCATCTAGGAGCATTAGATGTATTTCCCAGTCTTTTTTGTAATTTCAAATCGTTAACTTTGTATACTAAGCCATCTATATCATAATCTAATGAGGACCTTAGATTATCAATTTTTTTGTGTTGTTTTTCAATCTGATCTAAACTTTTTAATTTTATAGACAATGGATTTGTTGAAAAACCCCAGTCATTAATTTTTTTTAAAAATTCAAGCTGGGTTGAAAATTTCATTGGCTCTATTGCTCCGAAACCATAAGCAAAATATTTAAGAGGAATTTTAGATGTCTCATTTGGATCTTTTTGTCTTAAAGATCCTCCGGCCGCATTTCTTGGATTAGCAAAATTATTTTTAATGGCTTCAAAATCCTTTTTACTTATAAAAATTTCACATCGAATTTCTAATAAATTTGGCACTTCTTTATCTTTAATTTCTATTGGTATTTTAGAAATTGTCTTTAAATTTTCTAAAATATCTTCTCCTACTAAACCATCTCCTCTAGAAAGACCTTTTTTTAAAATACCTTTTTCATAGACTAAAGTTGCTGAAATTCCGTCTATTTTTGGCTCGGAAAATAAT
>CACFKZ010000022.1 GCA_902566945.1 uncultured Pelagibacteraceae bacterium
TTTTTTCATTTTTAATTATTTCTTTTACTTCACCTTCTGCAACTATTTGACCACCTTTAAGACCTGCCTCTGGACCAATATCAATTATGTGATCTGAGCTTTCCATTGTTTCAATATCATGTTCTACCACTATAACTGTATTGCCAAGGTCGCGAAGTTTTTTTAAAGCTGTAATTAATTTTTTATTATCTCTTTGGTGTAATCCGATTGAAGGTTCATCTAAGACATAAAGTACTCCAGTTAAACCAGATCCAATTTGTGATGCTAATCTGATTCTTTGAGCCTCACCTCCAGATAACGTTCCAGATTCTCTTGATAAGGTTAAATAATTTAGACCAACATTTAAAAGAAAATTTAACCTTTCATTAATTTCTTTTAATATATGTTGAGCTATTTTAATTTCTTTATCGTTGAAGGTATTTTCTAGACTAGCAAACCATTTTTGAGCTTCATCAATAGATTTCTCAGTTACTTCGCTTATATTAAGTTTGTTAATTTTTATACATAAGGCCTCATCTTTTAGTCTCATGCCTTTACATTTTTCACAATCTGTTTCACTTTGATATTGAGAAATTTCTTCTCTTTTCCACTCACTGTCAGTCTCAAGGTATCGTCTTTCTAAATTATTAATTACACCTTCAAAAGTCTTCTTAGTTGAATAAGACTCGTATCCATCATCATAAAAAAATTTAATTTCCTCTTCATCCGATCCGTAAAGTATGATCTCTTGTATTTTTTTAGGAATTTTTTTCCAAGGATCTGATAATGAAATTTTATAATGTTTAGCAATAGATGCTAATGTTTGAGCATAATATAAAGATGTTGATTTAGCCCAAGGTTCAATTACTCCATCTTGAAGGCTTTTTTTGTGATCAGAGACAACTAAATTTGGATCAACATTTAAATTGTGTCCTATACCTTCACATTCTTCACAAGCTCCATATGGAGAATTGAAAGAAAATAACCTAGGTTCAATTTCCTCAATAGTGAACCCACTTTCTGGACATGAAAATTTTGAAGAAAAAGTTATAGACTCTCTTTTTCTAAACTTTTTTGGTAAAGTTTCGTTTTCATATTCAACTATCAACAATCCATCTGACAGATTAACAGCGGTTTCCACACTATCTGCTAATCTATTTCCTAAATTAGAATTTAAAATAATTCTATCAACTATAATTGAAATATCATGCTTTACTTTTTTGTTTAAATTCGGAAATTCATCAATATTTAGATATTTTCCATCTACTTTTATCTTTGAAAATCCCCTTTTTTTATAATTCAAAATTTCTTTTTTATATTCTCCTTTTCTACCTCTAACTATTGGGGCAAGAAGAAAAATAGTATTGTTTTTTGGAAGTTTCTTAATTTTGTCCACCATTTCCGTTATTGGTTGGCTTCGAATTGGTTTTCCAGTAAATGGAGAATATGGAATACCTACTCTTGCAAATAGAACTCGCATATAGTCGTAAATTTCAGTGACAGTTGCTACTGTTGAGCGAGGATTTTTAGATGTATTTTTTTGTTCAATAGATATTGCAGGACTTAAACCTTCGATAAAATCCACATTGGGTTTTTTCATTTTATCTAGAAATTGTCTCGCGTAAGAAGATAAACTTTCAACATATCTTCTTTGTCCTTCAGCATAAATTGTATCAAAGGCTAATGAAGATTTTCCTGATCCTGAAAGCCCAGTTATAACAACTAATTTCTCTTTTGGAATTTCTAGAGAAACATTTTTTAAGTTGTGTTCTTTAGCGCCTTTTACAACGATTTTTTTCAACATTTTTTTTCCATAAAATAATTATCACCTTATATTTAACCACTAAATATGATATAATTATAAGACTTTTAAAATTAAAAAATCAAATTTAATTCAAAATATTATGGCAGGAAGTTTAAATAAAGTACAATTAATAGGTCGTTTAGGCGCAGACCCTGAAATAAAGCAGATGGTTAATGGAAAAAGTGTAGCAAAATTAAGTATAGCTACCAGTCAATCTTGGAAAGATAAATCTAGTGGAGAAAGAAAAGAAAAAACTGAATGGCA